>NZ_VWXB01000007.1:0-233739 GCF_011752635.1 Pantoea sp. Cy-640
CTCTTCGACAGGCTCATCCTTGCGTATTATGACCGGGCAGAAAAGCGTATTATCCGGATCGACTGACCACAAAAAGTGTTACCTGTGTGCCCGGTCTGATCTGTTACCCATGTGCCCGGTCGTACCTCAGTGCGCACCCTGTCAAAACCGCGCAATGGGTTTGTACAATGCTTGTCAGTTATGAGTAAACAGCACGCACACTTTGGTAGCGGCGCAATTTATTGCGCGAAGCATGGATGGGAACGGTGCTGCCAGTAGTACGCGCGATTAATCGCGCCGCTACGAAATCTGCGGTAATTGAATTTGGTACTTAACTGATCGGCATTACGCAATTGTTTTGCCAGGTCACCTTTCAGGGTGACCTGGCATGCATAACTGCCCCGCATTTTCCCGTATGCACCCTTCAGGCCGACCACACCAGCGCCAGACGGCGGCTAACTTTTGCGGTGCTGCTGATACTGCCTCGCCACCTGCCTGAAATACTCGGTCAGATAATTGATACACACCTGCACCTTGAGCGGCAGCTTATCCTTCTCGGTATAGACGGCATACACCGGGCGCGGCTCCGAGTGATACTGCGGAAACAAAATATCGATCTCACCGGCGTTGATCTCATCAATCACCCACATCAGCGGCACATAGGCGATACCGCAGCCCGCTTTCAGCCAGCGAATCAGCGTCTGAGAATCATTGGTGACAAAACGCCCCTGCGGCGTCAGGCGCGTCACCAGGCCTTCCGGCGCCACCAGCTCGAAGGTGTTATCCGGGCGCACGCTGTACTCCAGCCAGGAAAAGTTGTCGATTTCAGCCGGCTTTTCCGGCGTGCCGTGCTGGGCCAGGTAGCTCTTCGCCGCGCATACCACCATCGGCATGGCGCCCAGCCGGCGCGAGAACAGGTTGGAATCCTGCAGCTCACCGACGCGTATCACCACATCCAGTCCGTTAGCAATCAGGTCCGGCGCCGGTATGCCGGTCATCAGGTTGACGCTCAGTCCCGGGTATTCGTGCAGCATCTCGCTGGTCATGGCGGAGAGGACATTTTGCGCCATGGTGGTAGAGCAGCCGATGCGTAAAATCCCGATCGGCGTGTTGTTGAAGGCGTACAGCTGTTCGTGCACCTGCGAGGCCTCTGCCAGCATGCGGCGGCAGCCCTGATAATAAATCTTACCGGCTTCGGTCAGGCCCAGACTGCGGGTGCTGCGGTTAAGCAGTTTCACCTGCAGCTCATCTTCCAGTCTGGCAACAATCTGGCTGATTGACGAGACGCTGAGCTGCAGCTGGCGTGCGGCGGCGGTAAATGAGCCCAATTCAACCACTTTGGCGAAAATGGACATGCCTTTGAGTCGTTCCATTGTTTACTCTGGCTAAAAAGTGATTTAGCTCACAATATGTAGAAAACGTATAGTCAAGCGCGTTACTATACGCACGCTGGGGCTCTTCACCGCACCTGAACACGGCAGTGTTTACCCGATGATACGCTATGATTAGCTCAACGCGGCCTGAATGTTGTCATCAGATTATCCGTCATCCCACTATCATCAACCCGACGTGCCAGAGGGCATGAGGGCAGGTATCGGTGCAATCCGGCAAGGTCGAACTAAGGAACCGAAATGAGTGTGCTTCCGGTATTTGTCGTATTCGGGCTGTCTTTTCCGCCCATCTTCATTGAACTACTGGTTTCGCTGGCGCTGTTCTGGCTGGTGAAACGCGTGCTGACGCCCAGCGGGATTTACGATCTGGTGTGGCACCCGGCACTTTTTAACACAGCGCTGTATTGCTGTGTGTTTTACCTTGTATCCCGTCTATTCGTCTGAGGTTTTAAGTGAAAGCGCTAATAAGAAAAATCGCGCGTTACGCCATTACGCTCCTGCTGGTTATCATCGCTGTTGTTATCATCTTCCGCGCCTGGGTGTTCTATACCGAGTCGCCGTGGACGCGTGACGCCAAATTCTCCGCCGATGTGGTGGCGATCTCCCCGGACGTGACCGGACTGATCACTGACGTCCCGGTACACGACAACCAGCTGGTGAAAAAAGGCGATACGCTGTTTATCGTTGACCGTCCGCGCTACCAGAAAGCGCTGGATGAGGCGCAGGCGGATGTCGAATATTACCAGGCGCTGGTCAGCGAAAAACGCCGTGAAGCGGCGCGCCGTAACCAGCTCGGTACCAGCGCGATGTCGCGTGAAGCCATTGAGCAGTCGAACAGCGACCTGCAGACCAGCGAACATCAGCTGGCCAAAGCGGTGGCGACGCGCGATCTGGCGGTGATCGACCTCGATCGCACCACCATCAAAGCGCCGTCCGACGGCTGGGTCACCAACCTCAACGTCTATCAGGGTGAATTCATCACGCGCGGCTCGGTGGCCGTGGCGCTGGTGCAGCAGCACTCGTTCTACGTGCTGGCCTACATGGAAGAGACCAAGCTGGATGGCGTGCGTCCCGGCTTCCGCGCGGAAATTACTCCGCTGGGCAGCAACACGGTGCTGCGCGGCACGGTTGACAGCATCGCGGCTGGCGTGACCAACAGCAGCAGCAGCGTTGACAGTAAAGGCATGGCCACCGTGGACTCCAACCTCGAGTGGGTGCGTCTGGCGCAGCGCGTGCCGGTGCGTATTCGCCTCGACGATCAGCCCGGCAACCGCTTCCCGGCGGGGACCACCGCCACCGTGGTGATCACCGGTGACAAAGACCGCCAGACCAAAGTGTCGCCGATGGCGCAGCTGTTCAACCGCCTGCGTGAGTTTGGTTAAGCGGGGGCGATATGATTGAGTTTTTGCGTTTCCCGGTAAAGCTGACCTTCGCGCTGGTGGCGGCGCTGATGATTGGCTTTCACTTCAATCTGGAAACGCCGCGCTGGGCGGTGATGACCGCCGGCATCGTGGCCGGCGGCACCGCCTTTGCCGCGGGCGGCGATCCCTACTCTGGCGCGCTGCGCTACCGTGGCGTTCTGCGTATTATCGGCACCTTTATCGGCTGTATCGCTGCACTCACCATCATGATTGCGACGGTGCGCGCGCCGGTGGTGATGCTGCTGCTGTGCTGCCTGTGGGCCGGCATGTGCGTCTGGCTCTCATCGCTGATTAAAGTCGAAAACTCCTACGCGCTGGGCCTCGCCGGCTACACCGCGCTGATCATCGTGGTGACCGCGGATGCCAGCGGCGGCCTGACGCTGGCGCCGCAGTTCGCCGTGGAGCGCTGCAGCGAAATTGTGCTCGGTATTCTGTGCGCCATTCTCGCCGACATGCTGTTCTCTCCGCGCTCGATCAAGAAAGTGATTGATGCGGAAGTGGATGCGCTGCTGGTAGCGCACTACCGCCTGCTGCAGCTGTGCGTGGCGCACGAGGATAAAGAGGAAGTCGACAAAGCCTGGAGCGCACTGGTGCGCCGCACGACCGCGCTCAACGGTATGCGCAGCCAGCTGCTGATGGAGTCGTCGCGCTGGAGCAACACCAGCCGCCGGTTGCAAATGCTCAACACGCTATCGCTGACGCTGATCACTCAGGCAGCCGAGACCTTCCTGATTCAGAATTCGCGCCCGGATTACATCCCGCCGCAGTATCGCCTGCTGATTGAAAAAGAGGTAACCAGCGTCGGTGACGTACATAAGCGCATGAAGCTGATGCGCCGCGTTATTGGCGTCAGCAGTAAAAGCGTGCCGTTTACCCTGGCCAGCTGGGTCGGCGCAGCAACCGAATATCTGCTGCTGATCAATGGCGTCAAAAGTAACAGCCGTATCACCACGCTGGAGGAGAGCATTCTGCAGCGTGAAGTGGTGATCCAGGCGCGTTCAGCGGAGACGCATCATGCGATGATCAATGGCGTGCGCACCTTTGTCGCCACCGCGCTCGGTTCGCTGTTCTGGCTATATACCGGCTGGACTTCCGGCAGCGGCTGCATGGTGATGCTGGCGGTGATTACCGCGCTGGCGATGCGTATGCCGAATCCGCTGATGATGGCGAAAGACTTCTTCTACGGCATGGCCTTTGCGGTGCCGCTGGGCATGCTCTACTTCATCTGGGTATTGCCGGGCACCCAGCAAAGTGCCTTGCTGTTGTGTATCGCGATTGGCGCACTCGGCTTTATCGGCGGCATCTTTGTACAGCGGCGGCAGATTGGTACGCTGGGCGCGCTGATCGGCACCATCAACGTGCTGGTGCTGGATAACCCGATGAAGTTTGAGTTCAACGTGTTTCTCGACAACGCGCTCGGCCAGTGGATTGGCAGCTTTGTAGCGATGATGGTGATTTTGCTGATTCGTGACAAATCCAAAGCCCGCACCGGACGCAAGCTGCTGAATCGCTTTATGTATGCTGCGGTGGCAGCGCTGACCACCAACCAGGCGCGCCGGCGTGAGAACCATTTACCGGCGCTTTATCAGCAGCTGTTCCTGCTGCTTAATCTGTTCCCGGGCGATATCGACAAATACCGGATTGCGCTCACGCTGATTATTGGTCATCAGCGCCTGCGCAACGCGGAGGTGCCGGTCAATGCCGACCTGTCGGCGTATCACCGCCAGCTGCGCGCCACCGCCGACCGCATTATTGCGGCCAGCAGCGATGATAAACGGCGCTACTACTTTGAGCGCCTGCTGCAGGAGCTGGACGTTTATCAGCAGAAGCTGCAGCACTATGCCGCCCCGGCCAGCGTGACGGAACCGGTGAAACGGCTGTCGATGATGCTGGATAAGTACCAGAACACCCTCATCCAAATCTGAAACTGGCCGCTGCCTGGCGCAGCGGCTGGCCTGATGCCACGCTGACCCTCATTGCCCGATTATTGCCATCTATACTTTCCTGACAGGATGCTTACTGACAGGAGAATAACGATGTCCACTTCCCTGCAACAACACGAACTGTTCAACACTGGCTACTTCGCGGACGGCCAGTGGCACACCGCCAGCAGCACCTTTGATGTCACCAATCCGGCCACCGGCGAGGTACTGGCGCAGGTGGCAAAAGCCGGTAAGGCTGAAACCGAACAGGCGATTGCCGCCGCGCAGCGTGCCTTTCCGGCTTGGCGCGACAAAACCGCCAAACAGCGCAGCGAAATCCTTTATCGCTGGTACCAGCTGATCATTGAGCACAAAAGCTGGCTGGGCCAGCTGATGACCGCCGAGCAGGGCAAACCGCTGCAGGAAGCCGAGGGTGAAGTAGAATACGCCGCCAGCTTTATTCAATGGTTTGCCGAGCAGGCGAAGCGCGCCAACGGCGAAATTATCCCGCCGGCCAAAGCCGGTTCACGCATTCTGGCGACGCGCGAGCCGATTGGCGTGGTCGCTGCCATCACGCCGTGGAATTTCCCGATGGCGATGCTGACGCGCAAACTCGGCCCGGCGCTGGCGGCCGGCTGCACCGGCATCATCAAGCCGGCCAATAATACCCCGCTCAGCGCCTTTGCGCTGGTGGCGCTGGCACAAAAAGCGGGTGTGCCGGACGGCGTGCTGAACGCGGTAGCTGGCGACACGCACGCCATCAGCGACGCCATTATGGCTTCCCGCGCGGTGCGTAAAATCTCCTTTACCGGTTCCACCGCAGTGGGGAAAACGCTGATGCGGAACGCGGCCGAAACCATGAAGAAAGTCTCGATGGAGCTGGGCGGCAACGCGCCCTATATCGTGTTTGACGATGCCGATATCGACGCGGCGGTGCAGGGGGCTATCGCCAACAAATTCCGCAACGCCGGACAGGTATGCGTCAGCGTTAACCGCTTCTATATCCACAACGCAATATACGACCGCTTTGTGCATCAGCTGGCTGAGGCGGTGGGCAAACTGAAAGTGGGCAACGGCGTGGAGCCGGGCGTGGTGGTCGGGCCGCTGATTGAGGCGTCCGCGGTGGAGAAAGTGGAAGAGCATGTCAAAGATGCGCTGAGCAAAGGCGGGAAACTGCTGGTGGGCGGCGAGCGCCATCCGCTGGGCGGCAACTTCTGGCAGCCGACGGTGATTGCCGATGCGCATGAAGAGATGCAGCTGGCGCAGGAAGAGACCTTCGGTCCGGTGGCTGCCTGCTTCCGCTTTGACGATGAAGCTGAGGTAATCGCGCGCGCCAACAACACCGAATACGGTCTGGCGGCTTACTTCTATACGCAGAATCTGCAGCGCGTGTTCCGCGTTTCGGCGGCGCTGGAAGCCGGCATGATTGGGATCAACGAGTGCGCGGTCTCGACCGAGCTGGCGCCGTTTGGCGGCGTGAAAGAGTCCGGGCTGGGACGCGAAGGATCGGTGCTGGGCATGGAAGAGTATCTGGAAGTCAAAGCGCTGCACCTCGGCGGTCTGGCGTAGCGAGAGGATGTCACCATGAGAACCGAGCGTTTCGACTTCAATGAAATCGTCGATCAGGCTCATTTCTACCGTCAGTTTTGCGAACGTTTCGCGCTGGCGGATCGCACCATTCACGATCTGGACGATCTGTGGGAAATGATCACCGGCGAGCAGATCCCGTTGCCGCTGGAAATTGCGTTTATCAATCTGGGGAAAGGGCAGAAACGCCGCTATGGTGCGCTGATATTGCTATTCGATGAGGCAGAAGAGGAGCTGGAAGGCCAGCTCCGCTTTAATGTTCAGTAGCACAACCAAAAAGGGCCCCGGCAGGCGGGGCCAAAGGGTTCGTCAGAATTGACGAGGAATTATTTGTACAGCTCTGCAGTCAGGTGATAGCTGTCACCGGTGCGCGCTTCAATCACTTTATACGCGCTGGCACCCTGCTCATCGGCTTTCTGAGAAAGCTGAGCGCGGTAATCCATAGGTGAGCCGCCTGTTCCGCTAACGGTAATAGTCTGGCCGGTAGATTGCAGATTCTGCGCGGATTCATCCGTTACCAGTTGGGCAGCCGAAGCGCCAAAAGCGAACAGAGAAAGCAGCGTAGCGGTTGCGATGGTTGTTTTGATTTTCATAATTCGTCTCCTCATTAGAATCAACAACCTGCGGCACGAAGAGGGTAAGCGGGTCGTCGATCTTCTCCCGGCGACTGCATAACGCCGGATCGATAGTTAAAGTTTATTTGTACAGTTCAGCCGTCACGTGGAAGGTGTTGTCCTGATTGTTCTCAATGATGCGGTAATGGCTGGCGCCCTGAGCATCGGCTTTCTGGGACAGTTCCTGACGGATATTGGTCTGGTCGCCATCGACGCCGCTCACGCTAATGGTCTGATTCAGCGGCTGCAGATTTTCTGCCTGGGTGTTGGTTACCAGGGTAGCAGCACTGGCGCCAAAAGACAGAACGGAAGCCAGACTCAGTACAGCAATAGATAATTTGGTTTTCATGATTCACTCTCCTGAAATGGGGTGGGCAACCTGAGAGGCAAACGCCTCTCAAACGGGTCGCCGTTCACACTGCATCTTGTTCCGGCAAACTTATTTATAAAGTTCCGCGGTTGCGTGGTAGCTGTTGTCGTTATAAGCCTCAACAACGCGATAGGCTTTAGCACCTTGCGCTTCAGCTTTGGCGTTCAGCTGCTGATGGATATCCATCGGTGAGCCGCCAATGCCGCTGACGCTAATGGTGCCGACCGGCTGCAGGTTCGCTGCCTGTTCGGCATTGATAGAATCTGCGGCGAAAGCACCAAATGACAGGGCAGATAGAACACTCAGGGTGGCGATAGTAGTTTTAACGTTCATGGTATTTTTCCTCGTCTTCTGTTTTTCTCTTTTTGATTTCGTGTGATTTGCATCACGAAAAGAAGTATAGATCTAATCACCCATGAAATTAATATCCCGCTAATAATGATTGGTTGTAATTCTTTATCCTTATGGCACATTTTTATAACGCAAAGTTATTAAAACCGCCTGGATCTTAACCAGGAGGGTGTATTTCCATGCAAAAACAATGATCTGCATCAAATTATCTTTTTGTGCGAAACAATGTGGTTGATCAAGCTGGCTGTGCGCTAAAAGCAAGAGATAACCGCTAAGCACTAATTGTAAAGCAGCGTAAAATAGCGCAAAGGGTTAAGCAGGCGAAAAGGTCGTACCAATAGTTCCCCGCATTGAGAACCCGGCGGAATATGGCTAAGCGGTTATTTTGTAAGGTATTGGCGATAAAACAGCGGGAGAAACGCGGGCGGGCAGGCAAGGTTACCGGCAGGTGAACCGCCGGTAACAGACAGGGTTTTATAGTTCCTGTTCGAATAACACCAGCACGGCGTCATACAGCTGCTTCACCGTAAAGGCGCGCGCTGGCGTAATAAAGATAGTGTCGTCACCGGCGATGGTGCCGAGAATGCCTTCGGCTTTGCCGAGGGAGTCGAGCAGGCGGGCGATCAGCTGGGCCGCGCCCGGGCTGGTATGAATCACTACCAGCGCATCGTTATAGTCGATATCCAGCACCAGATTCTTCAGCGGGCTGGTGGTGGTAGGCACGCCCAGTTCGGCAGGCAGGCAGTACACCATCTCCATTTTGGCGTTACGCGTGCGCACCGCGCCAAACTTGGTCAGCATACGAGAAACTTTTGACTGGTTGATGTTGCCGAAGCCGTCTTCCTGCAGCGCCTGGACAATTTCGCCCTGAGAGCTGAACTTTTCTTCTTTCAGTAAGGCTTTGAACGCCTTTATCAGATCGTCTTGTTTAGATGGGTTTCGCATAAGCTACCAATAAAAGAGGGTTGCAGCAGGCAACAGGCCCGTCTCAGATAAATTATTATGCATTTAGATGAATTTTTATGCAATAAGCGGATGCGTGAATTCACGGCATGCGCGTGTGGGGCGGGCATGATAACAGAGTTTTATCCTGCACCAAAATCGCGCGCTGGCGCGCAAAGCGAAGGTTGCAAAGTTGTTATATTATTGAAGTGGTAACAACAAAACGATGATCATTGCCGTCCATAGTCTTCTGGCTGCGACTGGATCATTCAGGCGACTTCTGAAGTGGAGATGTCTCGGGAGCCGATTGCGGCGTAATGTTATTGCGCGACAGGTGTGTCGCTATCGCCTGAGAAGTTGATTAAACTCGTAACCTGATGGATTTCCGGCATATCTCTGCCCCACCTTAATAAGGAGTTCAGGATGAAAGTTGCCGTTCTCGGTGCAGCTGGTGGTATTGGCCAGGCACTCGCTCTGCTGCTCAAGACCCAATTACCCGCAGGTTCAGCCCTCTCACTGTATGACATTGCCCCGGTGACGCCAGGCGTCGCGGTTGATCTCAGCCACATTCCTACTGCTGTGAAAGTCGAAGGGTTCAGTGGCGAAGATGCCACGCCGGCTCTGCATGGCGCTGATGTGGTGCTGATTTCGGCCGGTGTGGCACGCAAACCTGGCATGGACCGCGCCGATCTGTTTAACGTCAACGCCGGTATCGTGCGTAACCTGATTGAACAGGTGGCGACCACCGCGCCAAAAGCGCTGATTGGCGTCATCACTAACCCGGTAAATACCACGGTGGCGATTGCCGCCGAAGTGCTGAAAAAAGCCGGCGTGTACGATAAAAACCGGCTGTTTGGCGTCTCAACGCTGGATGTGATTCGCGCCAACACCTTTGTCGCAGCCCTGAAGGGCAAACAGCCTACGGAGATTGAAGTGCCGGTGGTCGGCGGGCATTCAGGCGTGACCATTCTGCCGCTGCTGTCGCAGGTTAAAGGCGTCAGCTTCAGCGAGCAGGAGATCGCCGACCTGACGAAACGTATTCAGAATGCCGGTACCGAAGTGGTGGAAGCCAAAGCCGGTGGCGGCTCGGCGACGCTGTCGATGGGCCAGGCGGCGGCGCGCTTTGGTCTGTCGCTGATTCGTGCACTGCAGGGCGAAGCCAATGTCGTAGAGTGCGCCTATGTGGAAGGCGACGGCGAGTACGCGCGCTTCTTCTCGCAGCCGCTGCTGCTGGGCAAAAACGGTATCGCCGAACGCCGTCCGCTCGGGCCGCTCAGTGATTTCGAACAGCAGGCGCTTAACGGCATGCTGGAGACGCTGAAAAAAGATATCGCGCAGGGCGAAGAGTTTGTGAAGTAACTCGCGCGTAAAGAAAAAACGCCCGGCGCATGCCGGGCGTTTTGTTTTACAGGCCACCGGATTTGAAGGTCCGGCTGGCAGTCGAACCGTTGCTGGCCGGCGTTTTGCGCCCCAGCGTTTCCATCCGTACCTGGAACGGCGGGAACGGCATCTCAATGCCATGCTCTTCAAAGCCGCGCAGAATCAGCTGATGCAGCTCATGGCGCAGCGGCATGCGATGACCCATCTCCGCCGCGTGCACGCGCAGCTCAAACAGCTGAATGCCCTGCTGCAGATCCACAAGGAACACATCCGGCGCTGGCATATCCAGCACGTAGGTACAGCGATCGGCCGCCTGCTTCAGGATGGTCGTCACCTCTTCGCTGTTAACGTGGGCCGGTGCCGGAATGGTCAGCACCACGCGCGTCACCGAATCCGACAGCGACCAGTTGACGAACTGCTCGGTGATAAAGGCCTTGTTCGGCACAATAATCTCTTTGCGGTCCCAGTCGGTAATGGTGGTGGCGCGCGTATTGATGCGGGTGATGCTGCCGGTCAAATCGCGAATGGTCACGGTATCGCCGATACGAATCGGTTTCTCAAACAGGATGATCAGGCCGGAGATAAAGTTGGCAAAGATCTCCTGCATCCCAAAGCCCAGCCCCAGACCCAGCGCCGCTACCAGCCACTGCAGTTTTGACCACTCCACGCCAATAATCGAGAAGCCAATCAGACCGCCGACCAGCATCAGCGCGTATTTGGTCAGGGTGGTAATGGCGTAACCGGTGCCGGGCGACAGGCTGAGGTGTTGCAGCAGCGCCAGCTCCAGCAGCGCCGGCATATTGCGTACCAGCTGGGTGGTAATGATAAAGATCAGGATGGCGATCAGCACGGCACCCAGCGTAATGGGCTGTACGCTCTCGACGCCCTGCACCGTGGTGCTGGCATCCCACAGCGGAATGTTGTCGAGGAAACTGAACGCGGAGTGGATCTCAGACCACAGCACAATCACCGACACCAGCGCAATCAGCGTCAGAATCGAGCGGACCAGCCGCAGCGACTGCGCGCTGATCGCATCCAGATCGATAATCGGCTCTTCGACTTCCACGGTATCGGTGCTGACGGCAGACTGCTGCTCTTTTTCCTCTTCGCTGCGCGCGCGGTTGGCCAGCATATCGGCACGACGCTGGCGCGCGCGGTCAAAGGCGATGCGGCGGCGCTGAATCAGCATCCAGCGGCGAATGATGTGGTAAATCACCAGCAGGAAGAACCAGATGCCGACCGAGGTTTCCAGACGCGCCAGCAGCGCCTGCGCGGTGGCCAGATAGCCAATGCAGGAGGCCAGCGCCGCCACCAGCGGAATGGCGATCATCAGGTTCCACAGAATCCGGTTAACGAAGTTGTCGCCGTCGCCCTCTTTATCTAAATAGAGTGGGATACCGGCGCGTTTCAGGCTGACGGTGACAATGCTCAGCGCCCCGCAGATCAGAATAAAGCACAGGCGCCCCAGCGTGGCGGAGAACTGCGGATCGTCGAGGTTGGCGAAAGCAATCAGCAGCATAATCAGCGGTACGATCAGGCCGACCGTCAGCGAGTAATAACGCATGGCGCGCGCGACCCGCGCCTGCGGCCAGCGAAAGTGCACGACAAACAGGCCGTCAGGACGGGCAAAAGCCGCGCTGATCATGAATGCCCACAGCAGCGGCAGGGTGGCAGTGATGCCATCGCCAATCGCCACGGCAAACGGGTAAGGCCAGGCGTGCTGCAGGCCAAAGCCGAGCGCGGCCCACAGCACCGGCAGCGGCACCGCGACCAGAATCGACCAGAAGACGGTGCGTAGCGTCAGGCTGAAGCGGTCCTGGGTCACTTTCCCCACGCGGCTGGCCGCGCGCGCCATAAAGGCGTTGTAGTGACGACGCGTGCTGATGCTAAAGCCCACCAGCAG
This sequence comes from Pantoea sp. Cy-640, assembly GCF_011752635.1. Classification (NCBI taxonomy): domain Bacteria; kingdom Pseudomonadati; phylum Pseudomonadota; class Gammaproteobacteria; order Enterobacterales; family Erwiniaceae; genus Pantoea; species Pantoea sp. Cy-640. The sequence goes on from NZ_VWXB01000007.1 coordinate 11,861, forward strand.
AATGGCGCCAATAATCGGCAGCACCGTTTCGCGGTTAGTGAACATCATCGCCAGCGCTTTGCCCAGCTGGCCCAGCGTGTCCAGCGACAGCAGGCGCGTCAGGTCGGTGGCCACGTCCAGCGGATATTTCAGGCCAACCGGGCTGACGTCGGCTGTCCAGAACAGATAGCGGTGCGTCGCCTCTTTAACTTCACTCAGCGCGTCCTGCAGCTGCGTATTGGAAACCTTCAGCTTGGTGATTTCCAGAATCAGCGTGTCGCAGCCGGAAATCAGCGAGTTCAGCAGTTCGCGCTGGGTTTTCAGCTGGGCATCCAGAATGCGCGTCTGTTCACTGGTGAACGGCGTGCCGTCCGCCTGTTTCTCTTTGCGCAGCGCCTGCTGGCGCTCCAGCAGGTCTTCATAATGCAGCCGCTGCACGCGCAGCTGGCCCATTTCACTGTCGATCTGCTGGGATTTGGGCATCTCCGGCAGGCGCGCCACCTGCGCGCGCAGCGCTTCACCCAGCAGATTCGACACGCCCAGCCACTGTGACTGCTCGCGCAGCGTGCTCAGCGCCTGGCGCACCTGCAATGTCTGATTAGTGGCGAGACGCTGCTGCGAGGCCACCAGATCCATACGCTGCGCCTGCTGATTCAGATCGGCGGAGAGCTCGCGGTTAACGCGGAACTGATCGCTGATGGAGGCCGGCAGGTCGCCGCTGTTTTCCGCCAGCTGTTCGGTGCGCTCCAGCGCCAGTTCGGCTTCGCGCTGGCGCTGGTTGTTAAGCTGATTGCGCAGCGCCTGCAGATAGTTATCCAGCTGGGTGGCTTTGCGCTGATGCACTTCCGCGCGCATGCGCGCCAGCTCCTGACGGTTATTGGCGGACAGCTGCGCCAGCTCCAGCTCATCTACCCGCGCTTTACTGGCAGCGCTCTCGGTCTGACGCGCATAAATCTGCGCCTGTGCCAGCGGGGTAGCGGCAGCCGCCACGCCCTGTGCGCGCCGTTCGCTTTCGGTCATGGCGCGCCGCGCATCGGTCTGCTGCTGCGGCAGCTGCGACAGAGAATCGCTGATTTCGCGGGCGCGATCCTGCTCCTGCTGCGCCTGGCGGCTCTCCTCCAGCAGCTGGCTGCTAACCTGCAGGATCTCCTGATCCAGCTCGGCATTGCTCATGTTGCTGCGCACTGGCTTGCTGCTGTCAGTCAGCGTGGCGATTTGCTGACGCAGCTCGCGCGCCAGCCGCGGGAAATCATCGATTACCTGCTGATACTGTTTCGCCCGTTCCAGCGAGTCGTCGCGTTCGGACAGGAAGTTAATTGCTGCTTCCAGCGCCTGCACCTGTTCGGTCTGGCTGGGCGAGCTTTTCGCGGATTTCGCCGTTTCCAGATCCTGTTTCAGCTGGCTGGCGGGTGGAACGGTGGCGGCAAAGACGGTGCTGCTGAGCACCAGGCTCAGCAGCAGAAAAAGAGAGGCGCGCACGGCGGTGTTTCCCGGAATTAGTCGATGAGCGGAGCGCTGTCGCCGGGCTGCGGCAGGGCGATAGCCAGCGGCTGACCCAGGCGGGTTTTGCTTTCGGCTTCAAGGCTTTCAGCCAGCTTAACGCGGTTCGGCGCAAACAGGTTGATCACCGTCGAGCCCAGCTTAAAGCGGCCCATCTCCTGACCTTTCAGCAGCACGACCGCGCCATCATGATCGGCCGATGGGTAGCGCCAGCGTTTGATCACCCCTTCGCGCGGCGGCGTCACGGTGCCGGCCCAGACGGTTTCGATGCTGCCGACGATGGTGGCGCCCACGAGGATCTGCACCATCGGGCCGTGATCGGTATCGAATACGCAGATCACGCGTTCGTTACGGGCAAACAGGTTCGGGATGTTGCGCGCGGTCAGCGGGTTAACCGAGTAGAGATCGCCCGGCACGTAGATCATTTCGCGCAGGATGCCGTTACACGGCATGTGCACGCGGTGGTAGTCGCGCGGCGCGAGGTAAGTGGTAACAAACTCACCGTCGACAAATTTTTCCGCCAGATCGTCATTGCCGGCCAGCAGCGCCTGCAGCGAGTAGGTGTGGCCTTTGGCCTGGAAGATCTGATCGCCAGCAATACGGCCCAGCTGGCTGATGGCGCCATCCGCTGGCAAGGCCAGCAACGAAGCGTCCGGATCGATAGGGCGCGCACCCTCTTTTAACGGGCGTACAAAGAAGTCATTAAAGGTGCGGTAGCTGCCGGTGTGCGGCTTGCTGGCTTCCGCCATGTCCACTTTGTAGAACCAGACAAAAATGTCGATGACCGCTTTGGTCAGCCAGCCAGCGCGGCGGCTGGCGCCCCAACCGGCGAGTTCGGTCAGCGCTTTTTTAGGCAGAATGTGATTCAGGCCGAGTTTAAAACGATCAAACACCGTTGCCTCCTGGCTTAATAACGTTTGGTTTACACAAAAGGGGGCGGATTGTAGCAGCGCCCCGGTCAGTTGGCGAATGTGCCGTTGTACCCGTTAATCTTCGCTGGCGGAAAAGTTTTTACGCGTTTTTACCTGCGCCATGCTCTCCAGAATACGGTGGTAGTTATCGAAGCGTGAAATGTCGATGATCCCGTTCTCCACCGCTTCGCGGATGGCGCAGCCAGGGTCGTTGTCGTGCTTGCAGTCACGGAACTTGCAACCGCCGAGAAATTCACGAAATTCGACAAATCCCTGGGTAATTTGTTCCGGCTCCAGATGCCACAAACCGAACTCGCGCACGCCAGGCGAATCGATGACATCGCCGCCGTGCGGGAAGTGATACAGCCGTGAGGCGGTGGTGGTGTGCTGGCCGAGGCCGGACACGTCCGACACATCATTGGTCAGGATCTCATCGCCTGCCAGGTCGAGGCCGAGCAGGTTGTTCAGCAGGCTGGATTTACCCACGCCAGACTGGCCGGCAAAAATGCTGACCCGGCCGGTGAGCGCCGCTTCCAGATCCTTCAGTCCATCTTTGGCGCGGCTCGACACCATCAGTACGCGATAGCCAATGTGGCGATAGATATCCATCTGCTCATCGACAAACGCCCGCGCGTCGTCATCCAGCAGATCGGTTTTATTCAGTACCAGCAGCGGCTCCACGCCGAGCGTTTCGCTGGCCACCAGATAGCGATCGATAATGTTCAGCGACAGCTCTGGCAGGATCGCCGACACAATAATGATCTGATCAATGTTAGCGGCGATCGGTTTCACGCCGTCATAGAAGTCCGGGCGCGTCAGCACCGTCTGGCGCGGGTGCACGGCTTCAACAATTCCTTTGCCACCGTTTTCGCCGGCGGCGCGCCACACCACGCGGTCACCGGTGACCAGCGAGCGAATGGTGCGGCGGATATTACAGCGATGCACCTCGCCGGCGCTGTCTTCCACATCCGCGTGCATGCCAAAGCGGCTGATCACTACGCCCTCAGAGGCTTCACCAAACAGGCTGTCGTCCGGTTCCGGCTTTTCGTTCCGTTGCTGCAGACGACGCTGATGGTTGGCGCTGACGCGACGTTGTTGACCCTTCGACAATTTATTTTTGCTCACGCATCCTCTCACGCTTTCGCCAGGCTTCGCCCCGCTGGGCAAAACGTCTATGATACACCTTAATTCAGGCTAATGACGACTTTGGCAACAGGCGGGAAATGCATGACAGCGGGAAATGAAAACAATCTGATTTGGATCGACCTGGAAATGACCGGACTGGATCCGGAGCGCGATCGCATTATTGAGATCGCCACCATTGTAACGGACGCCAACCTCAACATTCTGGCCGAAGGTCCGGTACTGGCGGTGCATCAGTCCGATGCGCAGCTGGCGCTGATGGATGACTGGAATGTACGCACCCACACCAATAGCGGGCTGGTTGCGCGCGTGAAGGCCAGCCAGCATGACGATCGTGCAGCGGAGCAGGCGACGATTGCGTTTCTGCAGCAGTGGGTTCCGGCCAACACCTCACCGATTTGCGGCAACAGCATTGGCCAGGATCGCCGCTTCCTGTTTAAGTACATGCCGGAGCTGGAAGCCTATTTCCACTACCGCTATCTGGATGTCAGCACGCTGAAAGAGCTGGCGCGCCGCTGGAAGCCAGAGATTCTGCCAGGCTTTAAAAAGGCCGGTACGCATCAGGCGCTGGACGACATTCGCGAGTCCATTGCCGAGCTGGCCTACTACCGCGAGCACTTCCTGCAGCTGTAAATCAACGCGGGTGCGCAGGAAAGCAGCAGTTTGCCGATTAAAACAGCAAACGCGCGCAAAGCGCAAAATTTTGCTTTGCAACGCTTGCGGCGGGAAGGATTTCTCGTATAATGCGCACCCCGTACCGGTGAAGAATTTACAACAGGTACGGAGCAGTAAAAGTAACAAATGTTCTGAATCAGGTAGTTCAGTTGCGCTAAGGCGGTCAACGCCGCAGCAGATTGAAAGACAATGATGCGGGAATAGCTCAGTTGGTAGAGCACGACCTTGCCAAGGTCGGGGTCGCGAGTTCGAGTCTCGTTTCCCGCTCCAGAACGTGCAGTAAAAAGTAATGCATCAGAATCAAGGATTTCAGCCGCGTCCAGGCCGTTAACGCCGCAGCGCAATGAAAGACGACGATTATGCGGGAATAGCTCAGTTGGTAGAGCACGACCTTGCCAAGGTCGGGGTCGCGAGTTCGAGTCTCGTTTCCCGCTCCAGTCTCTGTTGCAGTACGCCATCCAAATCACGGATTTAGTCTTTTTGCGGTTGTTGTGACTTAAGAATGCCGGTACATAATCGAGTATTTGAGTTTGCAACAAGGCGGCAACTGAGCGAATCCCTGGGAGCTTACACGAGTAAGTGACCTGGGTGAGCGAAGGCAGCCAACGCCGTGGCAGACTAAAATACGAAGATTATGCGGGAATAGCTCAGTTGGTAGAGCACGACCTTGCCAAGGTCGGGGTCGCGAGTTCGAGTCTCGTTTCCCGCTCCAGATTTTCATATTCACTAAAGTTATTTGCCCCCGGGCACAATCAGACATACAACTGCTGCAGTCGTTTTACCTGTGCGGTTCCGTTTGTTATCTGGAAATTTTGCACGCCGCGTGAGTGCCCTGGATGTCTGCGTCTGTTGCAGTAATCTTACAGGTTATCCACAATGCGCCCGCAACGTGCTGACGGCGTTTTACCCTATCTGCAAAACCGTTTTGAACAGAGTTATCCACAAGCTCTGGACAAGCCCCTGCGCACAAAACCCGACGTAAATGTTTACAGTAATTATCTAACTCTATGTTTTTTATTGGGTAAATGATATTTCAGACTGTGAATGCCCCTTTTAGACGAAATAACGATCCACGTCACTATTCGGGGAAATAATTTTATTCACAGCATGTGGAAAAGCATAATATCCTGCGCGATTGCTCAATCATGCATCACGCGGTAACCCTTTCTCGACGGCGCGCACCAGCCGCTGCTGCTGTGCTGATTGCACCTCTACCTCCTGCGCCGCGCGCTTTTGCCGCTGCTGCGCTATCGCCCAGTCAATGTGCTCATCCAGCAGCGGATGTTCACCGCGCCGCTGTTCTAATGCCGTGAGATTTTCGGGTGCCCAGGGCGCATTACCCAGCGCCACCGCTACATTACGCAGCCAGCGCAGATGGCCGATGCGGCGAATGGCAGAGCCTTCCGTGACGCGCAGAAAACGGGCTTCATCCCAGCCGAACAGTTCGACCAGCTGCGGCGCGTGCAGCACCGCGCGCGGCGAAAAATCCTCTTCATCGGTCAGCTGACCATAGCGGTTCCACGGACAGATCAGCTGGCAGTCGTCACAGCCGTAAATGCGGTTGCCGATCAGCGGGCGCAGCGCTTCGGGAATGGCGCCTTCCAGTTCAATGGTGAGATAGGAGATGCAGCGGCGCGCATCGACGACATAAGGTTCGACGATGGCGCCGGTCGGGCAGATGGTCATGCAGGCGACGCAGCGGCCGCACTGCTCTTGCTGCGGCTCATCCACCGGCAGCGGTAGATCAATCAGCAGTTCGCCGAGGAAAAACCACGAGCCGGCTTCGCGATTCAGCACCAGCGAATGTTTGCCGGTCCAGCCGAGTCCGGCTTTGACGGCAATCGGCCGCTCCAGAATGGGCGCGGAGTCGACAAACGGACGAAAATTGAGTTCGCCGCAGTGGGCCTGGATTTTTTCTCCGAGCTTTTTCAGTCGATTGCGCAATACTTTGTGGTAATCGCGGCCCAGCGCGTAGCGGCTGACATAACCCAGCTGCGGGTTTTTTAGCGTGCTGGCAAACGCGGCTTTGGCCGGAAGATAGTTCATGCGCACGCTGATCACGCGCAGCGTGCCGGGCAGCAGTTCATGCGGGCGGGCGCGCATCATGCCGTGACGCGCCATCCAGTCCATCTCGCCGTGATACTGTTTCTCCAGCCACTGCTGCAGTTTCGGCTCTTCGGCGCTCAGGTCGGTATCGCAAATACCCACCTGCTGAAAGCCGAGTTCGCGCCCCCACTGTTTAATCTGTTGAGCGAGCTGTTGAAGATCGAGAGGGTATGACATGAGAGACCAGGCAATTGAAGCAAACGCACGCAGTTTACCACACTCTGTCTGGCCTGCGCAGGCCATGCCGCAACTGGAGTGCGACGCCGCCGATAGCCTGGGACTGACGCTGTATGAACTGATGCAGCGCGCCGGGCAGGCCAGCTATGAACGGATTCGCCAGCAGTGGCCGCAGGCGCAGCACTGGCTGATTTTATGCGGCCACGGTAATAACGGCGGCGATGGCTACGTGGTGGCGCGGCTGGCGCAGGCCGCCGGGCTGAGCGTGACGCTGCTGGCCTGTGACAGCGAACGTCCGCTGCCGGAAGAAGCACAGCAGGCGCGCGACGGCTGGCTGGCGGCGGGCGGCGTGATTCATGCCGCCGACGCTGCCTGGCCGGAACACATCGACGTGATTGTTGATGCGCTGCTGGGCACCGGGCTGAATCGCGCGCCTGCCGCACCTTATCAGTCGCTGATCGAACAGATCAATGCGCACGCCGCGCCGGTGTTTGCCGTCGATATCCCTTCCGGGCTGGTGGCCGCGACCGGCACCACGCCAGGGGCGGCGGTCGTGGCGGACTGCACGCTCAGTATGATTGCGCTGAAGCCCGGTCAGCTCACCGGCAAAGCGCGTGACCACATCGGCGTGCTGCATTGCGCGACGCTTGGCCTGGACGCGTTTCTCGCTGGCGAGCCGGCGCCGATTCATCGCTACGCTGCAGCGGATTTACCGCGCTGGCTGAAGCCGCGCAAAGCCACCTCGCATAAGGGCGATCACGGCCGTTTGCTGGTGGTCGGCGGCGACAGCGGCACTGCCGGCGCGATCCGCATGACCGGCGAAGCGGCGCTGCGCAGCGGTGCCGGGCTTGTGCGGGTGTTAACGCATGAAGATAATATTGGTCCGATTCTCAGCGCACGACCGGAGCTGATGGTGGATGCCCTGAGCGACGCGCGGCTGGACGACGCGCTGGCGTGGGCGGATGTCATCGCCATCGGCCCCGGTCTTGGCCAGCGTGAATGGGCTCAGAAGGCACTGAAAAAGGTGGCACTGAGTGAAAAGCCGATGCTTTGGGATGCTGATGCGCTTAACCTGCTGGCAATCAATGCAGATAACCGTCAGAATCGCATCATTACGCCGCATCCCGGCGAGGCAGCACGCCTGCTCGGGGTGAAAACCGCAGAGATTGAGAGTGACCGCTTACACGCCGCACAGACCCTGGCAAACCGCTACGGCGGTGTGGTGGTGCTGAAAGGTGCCGGTACGGTAATTGCCAGCGCGGCGGGCGATATGGCGATTGCGGATGTCGGCAATGCAGGCATGGCGTCCGGCGGTATGGGCGATGTGCTGAGCGGTATGATCGCCGCCCTGCTGGGCCAGCAGGCCACGCTGTTTGACGCCGCCTGTGCGGGCTGTGTCGCGCACGGTGCCGCGGCGGATGCGGTAGCGCGACTGCGCGGGACGCGCGGCATGTTAGCCACTGATTTGTTCGCACTGCTGTGGCAGTTTGTTAATCCAGAGATGATCCAACAATAAAGCATGAAGACCTGTGTTATTCCTTTGCCCGATGAGGCGGCAACCCTGAATCTGGGTGCGCAACTGGCCCGCGTTTGCAGCAGCGCGGTGGTGATCTATCTGTATGGCGATCTGGGTGCCGGTAAAACCACCTTCAGCCGCGGCTTTTTGCAGGCGCTTGGCCATCAGGGCAACGTCAAAAGTCCAACCTATACGCTGGTTGAGCCCTATCAGCTGGGCGACCGCAGCCTGTACCATTTCGATCTCTATCGCCTCGCCGACCCGGAAGAGCTGGAGTTTATGGGCATCCGTGACTACTTCAGCGGCGACGCGCTGTGCCTGGTTGAGTGGCCGCAGCAGGGCGCAGGTGTGCTGCCAGAGCCGGATCTGGCTCTGACGCTAAGCTACGTCGCCAGCGCGCGCGCAGCGGAAATCCGCGCGCATTCGCCGCTGGGCGACACGCTGCTGCAGCAGTTTCAGCAGGGCAGGGAACCGGCATGATGTCACGCGTTACCGGGATGATGCTCGCCCTGCTGTGTCTGTTCTCCTCGTCGGCGCTGGCCGCGACACTATCGGATATCAAAGTCGATAACGGCGACAGCCAGGCGACGGTGACCCTGAGCTTCAACGGCCAGCCGGTGTATGGCTTCTTTCCGCTGCACAACCCGAACCGGGTGGTGCTGGATATTCGCCAGAGCGGCAATATTCAGGGGCTGCCGCTCAACTTTAGCGGCGAAAACATCGTTAAACGGATTCGTAATAGCCAGCCGAAGGATAAGCAAAGCATCCGGCTGGTGTTTGAGCTGACCCAGGCGGCAAAAACGCGCGCCAGTACGCAGCGCGACGGCAATCAGTACCGCGTGGTCTTCACCATCAGCGGCACCCAGCCGGCCAGACGCAGCACCGCGGCGGCACCGGTGACGCGTGCGCGCCAGAGCGACAGCGCCACAACCAGCCAGGGCAATCCGTTCAACGCCAATCCGGTGACGGCGGTGACCAGCAGCAACACCACGGTGCGTCCGGGCGGTGCTGTCAGCCGTAATGATGCGGTGATCGTGGCGATTGATGCCGGACACGGCGGTCAGGATCCTGGCGCGTCGGGCCAGCACGGCTTACATGAAAAGAATGTCACCATCGCCATCGCGCGGAAGCTCAAGGCGCTGATGGATCAGGACCCGATGTTTAAACCGGTGCTGACGCGTAACGGCGACTACTTTATTTCGGTGATGGGCCGTTCCGAGGTGGCGCGTAAAGAGAACGCTAACCTGCTGGTATCGATTCACGCCGACGCCGCACCGAATCACTCTGCCACCGGGGCTTCGGTTTGGGTGCTGTCCAACCGTCGCGCCAACAGCGAAATGGCTAACTGGCTGGAGCAGAAAGAGAAACAGTCTGAGCTGCTGGGCGGTGCGGGCGATCTGCTGGCGAACAGCCAGGCCGATCCCTACCTGAGCCAGGCGGTGCTGGATCTGCAGTTTGGCCATTCACAGCGCGTCGGCTATGACGTGGCGGTTAAAGTGCTGCAGCAGCTGCGCGGCGTGACGCCGTTGCACAAGCGTCTGCCGGAACATGCCAGCCTCGGCGTGCTGCGTTCGCCGGACATCCCTTCTTTACTGGTTGAAACCGGCTTTATCAGTAACGCCGGGGAGGAGCGGCTGCTAGGCAGCAGCGCGTATCAGGAAAAGATTGCCCAGTCGATTTACAAAGGACTGCGTAACTATTTCCTCGCGCATCCGCTGCAATCGGTCCCAAAGGAGGAAAACCGGCCGCTGGATCGCGCACCAGCGGTTAGCGTCGCCAGCAACCCGGCGACCGGCACCGTGCAGTACACCGGTGCTACCCAGCGCCATACCGTTACGCGCGGCGAGACGCTGTCCGGCATTGCCGCGCGATACGGGGTCAGCATGGCGACGCTGCGCGAGCTGAATAACCTGAAGCGCGATGTGGTGTGGGCCGGCCAGCGGCTGAAAGTGCCGGCCGGTTCCGGCGTCAGCACCGCGGCCAGCCGTCCGGCGCGGCACAAAGTGGTGCGCGGTGATTCGCTGACGGCGATTGCCGCGAAGTACGGCGTCAGCCCGAAAGCCATCATGCAGGCGAATAACATGAAGTCGAGCAACGTGATGCTGGGGCAAAATTTAAAGATTCCACAATCCTGATGAGGGGCTGCGCGCAGCCCATACCTGATAAGGATCACCACCATGCCAATACAGATTTTACCGCCTCAGCTGGCGAACCAGATTGCCGCTGGCGAAGTGGTTGAGCGCCCGGCCTCGGTCGTAAAAGAGCTGGTGGAAAACAGCCTTGATGCCGGAGCGACGCGCATTGAGGTCGATATTGAGAAAGGCGGTGCAAAGCTGATCCGCATCCGCGACAACGGCTGCGGCATCGCCAGAGATGAACTGGCGATGGCGCTGGCCCGCCACGCCACCAGCAAAATCGCCTCGCTGGATGATCTGGAGGCGATTGTCAGCCTCGGCTTTCGCGGCGAAGCGCTGGCGAGTATCAGCTCGGTGTCGCGCCTGACGCTAACGTCGCGCACCGCCGATCAGCAGGAAGCCTGGCAGGCCTATGCCGAAGGGCGCGATATGGCGGTGACGGTCAAACCCGCCGCCCACCCGGTGGGAACCTCGCTGGAAGTGCTCGATTTGTTCTACAACACGCCTGCCCGCCGTAAATTCATGCGCACAGAAAAGACCGAGTTCACCCATATTGATGAGGTGATTCGCCGCATTGCGCTGGCGCGTTTCGACGTTGCCATTTCGCTGACGCACAACGGCAAGCTGGTGCGTCAGTATCGCGGCGTGACGCAGGAGGCGCAGCGCGAGCGGCGTCTGGGTGCCATCTGCGGGACGCCTTTCATGCAGCACGCGCTGCGCATTGACTGGCAGCACGACGATCTGGCGCTGCGCGGCTGGGTGGCCGATCCGGCGGGGTCGCGTCAGGTTTCCGACCTGCAGTACTGCTACGTTAACGGTCGCATGATGCGCGACAAGCTGATTAATCACGCCATCCGTCAGGCCTATCAAACCCAGCTCGGTGAAGATCAGCAGCCAGCCTATGTGCTGTATCTGGAGATTGACCCGCACCAGGTGGATGTCAACGTGCATCCCGCGAAGCATGAGGTGCGTTTTCATCAGTCGCGTCTGGTGCATGACTTTATCTGGCAGGGCGTGATGAGCGTGCTGCAGGCCAGTCGCAGCGCCGAATTGCCGCTGGCCCATGCCGAAGAGCCGCCGCCGCAGTGGCAGCCAGAGAACCGCCAGGCCGCCGGGGCGAATCACTTTGCCCAGCCGGCAACCGGTGCGCGCAGCGGTGGCAGCGCGGCATCCGGCGGCACGGGCGGCCAGTGGCAGCCGAAAGAGCCGGGCTATCGCGCGCGTGAAGGGGCGGTTTATCAGCAGCTGATAAAAACACCGGCGGCGGAGACGCCACGCGCACCGGCCGCTGAACCCGCGCCCGCGCCACGCCCGGCACCCGCGCGTGAAGCGCCGCTGGCCGCCCACACGCAAAGTTTTGGCCGGGTGCTCAGCGTGGTGCGCGAGCGCTATGCGCTGCTGGAGCGCGGGGAGACGTTGCAGCTGCTGTCATTAAGCGTGGCGGCGCGCTGGCTCAAACAGGCCCAGCTGCAACCCGGCGATGAGGGGCTCAAACCGCAGCCGCTGCTGATCCCGGTACGGCTGAAAATCGCTCATGAAGAGTTAAGCGTGATTGATGCCCAGGCGGCGCTGTTAAGCCAGATGGGCATTGATTTACAACGGGAAGGACAGCATGTGACGCTGCGCGCTGTCACTTTACCGTTACGAACACAAAATTTACAAATCTTGATTCCAGACCTGTTAGGCTATCTCGCCCGGCAGCAAGAAGTTTCTGCTTCCGCACTGGCCCAGTGGCTGGCGCGACGCGACGATGCGGCAGAACCTCACTGGAATCACTCGCAGGCGATCACGCTGCTGGCAGAGCTCGAACGGCTCTGCCCGCATCTGCTGAAATCGCCGCCTTCAGGTCTGTTACAGACCCTTGAGATTGAGAGCGCGCTAAACGCGTTGAAGCATGAGTGAACTGAACCAGGCTAGCCGGCCAAAGGCAATTTTTTTGATGGGGCCGACCGCCTCCGGTAAGACGGCATTAGCCATTGCGCTGCGTCAGCAACTTCCGGTGGAACTTATTAGCGTTGACTCTGCCTTAATCTATCGCGGGATGGATATTGGCACGGCGAAACCGTCGGCACAGGAGTTGGCGCAGGCACCCCATCGCTTGCTGGACATTCGCGACCCGGCGGAGAGCTATTCCGCTGCTGAGTTTCGTCGCGATGCGCTGGCAGAAATGGCGGAGATTACCCAAAAAGGTAAGATTCCGCTGCTTGTTGGTGGAACCATGCTTTACTTCAAAGCGTTGCTGGAAGGATTGTCGCCGCTGCCCTCGGCCGATCCGGAAGTGCGTCAGCGAATAGAGCAAATGGCGGCGGAAAAAGGCTGGGAAGCCCTGCACCGCCAGCTGTGTGAAATCGATCCGGTCGCCGGTAGTCGTATTCATCCGAATGATCCGCAGAGACTTTCGCGAGCACTGGAAGTTTTTTTTATTTCGGGTAAAACTTTAACGGAACTGACAAAAACGGCCGGTGAAGCGTTACCCTACGATGTGTACCAGTTTGCTATCGCTCCGGCGAGCCGTGAACTGTTACACCAGCGCATCGCGTTGCGTTACGACCAGATGTTAGCGTCAGGTTTTGAAGCGGAGGCTCGGGCACTGTTTGCACGAGGTGATTTGCATACGGACATGCCTTCCATTCGCTGTGTTGGTTACCGTCAGATGTGGTCTTATCTGTCTGGCGAAATCGATTACGACGAAATGGTTTATCGGGGAATTTGCGCTACCCGGCAGCTCGCTAAACGCCAGATGACCTGGTTACGTGGCTGGCCCGACGTCCACTGGTTAGACAGTGACGCGCCAGAATTAGCGCGTAATGCGGTACTTCAGGTTGTTAGTGCGTAGCAGGGATGATTGTGTACAATTGGTCCGTTATCGTGCGCAAATTTTTACGCAGTTTTTCTGAACCACGGTTCACAAAGTAACAAACAACAAGCATATAAGGAAAAGATAGAATGGCTAAGGGGCAATCATTACAAGACCCGTTTTTGAACGCATTGCGTCGTGAACGTGTACCGGTTTCGATCTATTTGGTGAATGGTATTAAGCTGCAGGGACAAATTGAATCCTTTGATCAGTTCGTCATTCTGTTGAAAAACACGGTAAGCCAGATGGTGTATAAGCACGCCATCTCTACAGTGGTTCCTTCTCGTCCGGTTTCGCACCATAGCAACAACGCGGGCGGCAGCGGTGGCAGTAACTACCACCATGGCGGAAGCAACCAGGGCGCTCAGTCGCAGCCACAACAAGACGGCGATAACGCAGAGTAATTCTGCACGGCCGTAAAGCCAGGGCTGGGGAGCGAGTGCGTTTTCCCGTCCTGGTTATTTTATTTTAGCGAGGTTATAGCTTGTTTGACCGTTATGATGCCGGTGAGCAGGCCGTACTGGTACACATCTGGTTCTCCCAAGACAAAGAGCTGGAAGATTTGCAGGAGTTTGAAACTCTTGTCTCTTCTGCGGGCGTCGATGCGCTGCAAGTGATTACCGGCAGCCGTAAAGCGCCACATCCCAAATATTTTGTCGGTGAAGGAAAGGCAGTTGAAATTGCCGATGCGGTGAAAGCGAGTGGAGCATCGGTCGTTTTATTCGATCATGCCTTATCCCCTGCTCAGGAACGTAATCTTGAGCGGCTGTGCGAATGTCGCGTAATCGATCGCACCGGCTTAATTCTCGATATTTTTGCCCAGCGCGCCCGCACCCATGAAGGGAAATTGCAGGTCGAGCTGGCACAGTTACGCCATCTTGCCACCCGTCTGGTGCGCGGATGGACTCACCTTGAGCGGCAGAAAGGCGGTATCGGCCTGCGTGGACCGGGTGAAACCCAGCTGGAAACCGACCGTCGCTTACTGCGCGGCCGTATCAGCCAGATTCTGTCCCGCCTTGAACGCGTGGAAAAACAGCGTGAGCAGGGACGTCAGGCGCGTGCGAAAGCCGATGTGCCGACCGTCTCCCTGGTGGGCTACACCAACGCCGGTAAATCCACCCTGTTCAACGCCATCACTTCAGCCAACGTGTATGCTGCCGACCAGCTGTTCGCCACGCTGGACCCGACGCTACGCCGCCTGAATGTGGCCGATGTCGGCGAAGTGGTGCTGGCGGATACGGTAGGCTTTATCCGTCACCTGCCGCATGACTTAGTGGCGGCATTTAAAGCCACCCTGCAGGAAACCCGTCAGGCGTCGCTGCTGCTGCACGTGATTGACGCCGCGGATTTGCGCGTCAATGACAACATCGACGCCGTAAACGAAGTGCTGGCAGAGATTGAAGCCGATGAGATTCCGGTGCTGCTGGTGATGAACAAGATCGATATGCTGGATGGCTTTGAGCCGCGTATCGATCGTGACGAAGAGAACCGGCCGACGCGCGTGTGGCTGTCGGCGCAGAGCGGTGCCGGTTTGCCGCTGCTGTGGCAGGCGCTGTCCGAGCGCTTAGCCGGTGAAGTGGCGCAGTATGATTTACGTCTGCCGCCGGAAGCGGGCCGCCTGCGCAGCCGCTTCTATCAGCTGCAGGCGATTGAAAAAGAGTGGAATGAAGAAGATGGCTGCGTAGGTTTGCAGGTGCGAATGCCGATTGTTGACTGGCGCCGCTTGTGCAAGCAGGAACCGCAGCTCGCCAGTTATATTGTTTGACCGTTGCCCAACTCATTTACCCCAAGACGTGCCCGGCACGTGGCAGGGTAAACTTATATACAATAAATGGAGTAGAGACATGGCGTGGAATCAGCCCGGAAATAACGGACAGGACCGCGACCCGTGGGGAAGCAGCAATAACCAAGGCGGCAACTCTGGGGGAAATAAAGGAGGTCGCGATCAGGGACCTCCTGATCTGGATGATATCTTCCGTAAGCTGAGTAAAAAACTCGGCGGACTGGGCGGTGGCAAACAGAGCGATAACGGCCAGCGCAGCGGCGGCAGCGGTGGCAAACTGGTTGGCATTGTCGCCGTGGCGGCAGTGGTCATCTGGGCAGCCAGTGGTTTCTACACCATTAAAGAAGCGGAACGCGGGGTAGTGACGCGTTTCGGCAAATTCAGCCATCTGGTTGAGCCTGGCCTCAACTGGAAACCGACCTTTATCGATCAGGTGCGGGCCGTCAACGTCGAAGCGGTGCGTGAGCTGGCGGCATCTGGCGTGATGCTGACTTCGGACGAGAACGTGGTGCGCGTGGAGATGAACGTGCAGTACCGCGTGACTGATCCGGAGCGCTACCTGTATGCGGTGACCAGTGCCGATGACAGCCTGCGTCAGGCTACTGACAGCGCGCTGCGCGGCGTGATTGGCCGCTCGACCATGGACCGTATCCTCACCGAAGGCCGTACCGTCGTGCGTAGCGATACCCAGCGTGAAATCGACGAAACCATTCGTCCTTACAACATGGGTATTACGCTGCTTGACGTCAACTTCCAGGCGGCGCGTCCACCGGAAGAGGTCAAAGCCGCGTTTGACGATGCGATTGCCGCCCGCGAAAACCGCGAGCAGTACGTGCGTGAAGCTGAAGCGTACGCCAACGAAGTGCAGCCGCGTGCTAACGGCCAGGCGCAGCGTATTCTTGAAGAGGCGCGCGCCTATAAAGAGCGTACTGTGCTGGAAGCGCAGGGTGAAGTGGCGCGGTTCGCGCGTCTGCTGCCGGAGTACAAAGCCGCACCGCAGATCACCAAAGAACGTCTCTACATTGAAAGCATGGAGCGCGTGCTCAGCCATACCCGCAAAGTGCTGGTTAACGACCGTGGCAACAGCCTGATGGTGCTGCCGCTGGATCAGCTGATGCGTGGCGGCCAGGCAGGCGGCCAGAGCGGTCAGAACAATGCCAATCTGATGAAGTTACCGTCGTCACCGGGCAGCAATGCCGGCCGCGGCGACACTTCATCCTATAGTCCGGACAGCATCATGGATCAGCGTCGCGCCAATGCGCTGCGTAACGATACCCAGCGCGAAGGGAGGGAGTAATCGATGCGTAAGCCAATCATCGCCGTAATTATTGTTGTTCTGGTGGTGCTGTACGCCTCACTGTTCGTGGTGCAGGAAGGCCAGCGCGGTATCGTGCTGCGCTTTGGTAAAGTACTGCGTGATGATGAGAACAAGCCGCAGGTGTACGCACCGGGTCTGCACTTCAAGATTCCGTTTATCGAAACCGTGAAGTCGCTGGATGCGCGCATCCAGACCATGGATAACCAGGCCGATCGTTTCGTCACCAAAGAGAAGAAAGACCTGATTGTGGACTCTTACATCAAGTGGCGCATCAGCGATTTCAGCCGTTACTACCTCGCGACCGGCGGTGGCGATGTATCTCAGGCGGAAGTACTGCTGAAACGTAAGTTCAGCGACCGTCTGCGTTCAGAAATGGGCCGTCTTGATGTGAAAGATATCGTCACCGACTCGCGTGGCCGTCTGACTACCGACGTACGCGATGCGCTGAACACCGGCAGTGCCGGCAATGACGACGAAGTGCAGACGCCAGCCGCTGACGATGCGATTGCCAGCGCGGCTGCCCGCGTTGAGCGCGAGACCAACAGCAATGAGCCGGCGCCAAACCCGAACAGTATGGCGGCGCTGGGTATTCAGGTGGTCGACGTGCGCATCAAGCAGATCAACCTGCCGACCGAAGTTTCGGACGCGATCTACAACCGTATGCGCGCCGAGCGTGAAGCAGTAGCACGTAGCCAGCGTTCACAGGGTCAGGAAGAGGCGGAAAAACTGCGCGCTCAGGCCGATTATCAGGTAACCCGTACGCTGGCAGAAGCGCAGCGTCAGGCGTTGATCAGCCGTGGTGAAGGGGATGGTGAAGCGGCCAAGCTGTTCGCTGACGCCTTCAGCCAGGATCCTGATTTCTACGCCTTTATCCGCAGCCTGCGTGCCTATGAGAACAGCTTCGCGGACAATCAGGACGTGATGGTGCTGAGCCCGGATAGCGATTTCTTCCGCTATATGAAGGCGCCAACTAACGTCTCGCGTTAATAACTGTTATAACCTTGAGGCCGACACTGATGTCGGCCTTTTTTTTGGGAAAACAGAATGAACACAACCGTCTGGATGGCGCTGGCTTTGGTGCTGGTGCTGGAGGGATTAGGACCGATGCTGCTGCCGCGCTTGTGGCGTCGCATGATTCTGGCGATGACGCAGTTACCGGACCGTATACTGCACCGTTTTGGCGGCGGGCTGGTGGTGGCGGGCGTGGTGATTTACGCCATGCTGAGCACGCACGCGAATGGCTGAGCAAAAATCTGCGCGCTGCCGCACGGCTAAATTGTGTCTGCTGCAGAGCATTGCCCCCAACATGTTGTAGTGATCAAAACTCAGGCAAAAAACAGCGCAATCGTATGCTAAAAGTGCTGAAAGAGTGAAAATCCGATGGTAGAATCCATTTTTAAGCAATCGGTGATTTTAGAAAATGGGTAAGAACGTCGTCGTACTGGGCACCCAATGGGGTGATGAAGGTAAAGGTAAGATCGTAGACCTTCTGACTGAACGCGCGAAATATGTTGTGCGTTACCAGGGTGGCCACAATGCAGGCCATACACTTGTCATCAACGGTGAGAAAACCGTCCTCCACTTAATTCCCTCTGGCATCCTGCGTGAAAACGTCACCAGCATCATTGGTAATGGTGTTGTGTTGTCACCTGAAGCCCTGATGAAAGAGATGAACGGTCTGGAAGCGCGCGGTGTGCCGGTACGTGAACGTCTGCTGATCTCTGAAGCTTGTCCGCTGATTCTGCAATACCATGTGGCGATGGACCTGGCGCGTGAAAAAGCGCGCGGTGCCAAAGCTATCGGTACCACCGGTCGTGGTATCGGCCCAGCCTACGAAGATAAAGTTGCCCGTCGCGGCCTGCGCGTCAGCGACCTGTTCAACAAAGAAACCTTTGCCGTGAAGCTGAAAGAGATCGTTGATTTCTACAACTTCCAGCTGGTGAATTACTACAAAGAAGATGCAGTAGACTACGATAAAGTGCTGAGCGATGTGCTGGCGGTGGCCGACATCCTGACCGGCATGGTCGTTGACGTGTCTGAACTGCTGGACGGCGCGCGTAAGCGTGGCGACCTGATCATGTTTGAAGGCGCACAGGGTACGCTGCTGGATATCGACCACGGTACGTATCCGTACGTGACTTCGTCCAACACCACTGCTGGTGGCGTGGCGACCGGTTCAGGTATCGGTCCACGTTACGTGGATTACGTGCTGGGCATCGTCAAAGCTTACTCCACCCGCGTCGGTGCCGGTCCATTCCCGACCGAACTGTTTGATGAAACCGGCGAGTTCCTGTGTGAGAAAGGTAATGAGTTCGGTGCCACCACCGGCCGTCGTCGTCGTACCGGCTGGCTGGATGCGGTTGCAGTGCGCCGCGCGGTGCAGATCAACTCCCTGTCCGGCTTCTGCATGACCAAACTGGACGTGCTGGATGGCCTGAAAGAGGTGAAAATCTGCGTTGGTTACCGTATGCCGGATGGCCGCGAGATGACCACCACGCCGCTGGCGGCAGAAGGCTGGGAAGGCATCGAGCCGATTTATGAAACTCTGCCGGGCTGGAGTGAAAACACCTTTGGTGTTAAAACACTGGAAGGCCTGCCGCAGGCAGCACGTGATTACATCAAACGTGTTGAAGAAGTGACTGGCGTGCCGATTGATATTATTTCAACCGGTCCCGACCGTAGTGAGACCATGATTCTGCGCGATCCGTTCGACGCTTAATCACGTTTTGCAGGCCGGACACTGTCCGGCCTTCGTTTATCTGCTCTTTGACTCCGCTCACTTCATTTTTTCCTGCTGGTTTCGGGAGTTGCAGGAAAAAAGCGCTCCGGGTTTTCCACACTGGTTTATCATCAATGTTAATCGAAGCGCTCACGGGCGTTATAACAACAATATCGATGATTCACTGAGGTACATGTGCAGCTAACAAGTTTTACCGATTTCGGTCTGCGCGCCCTGATTTACATGGCGACATTGCCGCAAGGTCAGCAGACCAACATTACCGAAGTCACCGATACCTACGGGGTATCGCGTAACCATATGGTTAAAATCATCAATCAACTGAGCCGGGCCGGCTTTGTTGCCGCGACACGCGGTAAAAACGGCGGAATTCGTTTAGGCATGGACCCGGAAAAAATCGTCATTGGCGATGTCGTGAGAAAAATGGAGCCTTTGCAGCTGGTAAACTGTAAAGAGTGTGCGATAAATCCCGCCTGTCGCCTGCGTAGCGCGCTGAATAATGCGGTCCAGCTGTTCCTGCAGGAGCTGGATAAATATACGCTCGCCGACCTGGTGCAAAACAACGATTCGCTTTACCACATCTTATTGTCCGAACCGCCGGTGGCAATTCCACATAAATGACATCGGAGGAACCGTAATGTCAAAAGATCCCTTTCAGGATAGAGAAGCTGAAAAGTACGAAAATCCTATTCCCAGTCGGGAATTTATCCTCGCGCTATTAGAAAAGCGTGAAAAGCCGGCGAGCCGCGAAGAGATCGCCGAAGAGTTAAACATCACCAGCGAAGATCAGCTTGAAGCGCTGCGTCGCCGCCTGCGCGCCATGGAGCGTGACGGCCAGCTGGTGTTCACCCGTCGCCAGTGCTACGCCCTGCCGGAGCGTCTGGATTTACTGCGCGGCAAAGTGATTGGCCATCGCGATGGCTACGGCTTCCTGCGCGTTGATGGTCAGAAAGATGACTTCTACCTCTCGGCGGAGCAGATGAAGTTCTGCCTGCACGGTGATGTCATCCTCGCCCAGCCGGGCGGCTCCGACCGCAAAGGGCGGCGTGAAGCGCGCGTGGTCCGCGTGCTGGAACCGCGCAACAGCCAGATTGTTGGCCGCTACTTCACCGATGCCGGCACCGGCTTTGTGGTACCGGACGACAGCCGTCTGAGCTTTGACATTCTGATCCCGGCGGAAGAGACGCTGAATGCGCGCATGGGATCGGTGGTTGTGGTGGAAATCGTGCAGCGCGCGACGCGCCGCAGCAAAGCTATCGGCAAAATTACAGAAATTCTCGGCGACAACATGGGCACCGGTCTGGCCGTGGATATGGCGCTGCGCACCCATGAAATTCCCCACTCATGGCCGGAAGAAGTTGAGAAAGAGATTTCCAGACTGAAAGAGCAGGTACCGGAATCGGCGAAAAAAGGCCGCGTCGACCTGCGTGAACTGCCGCTGGTGACCATCGACGGTGAAGACGCGCGTGACTTCGATGACGCCGTTTACTGCGAGAAAAAACGCGGCGGCGGCTGGCGCCTGTGGGTGGCAATTGCCGACGTCAGCTATTACGTGCGTCCCGGCACCGCGCTGGATAACGAAGCGCAGCAGCGTGGCACCTCGGTCTACTTCCCGTCGCAGGTGATACCGATGCTGCCGGAGATCCTCTCGAACGGCCTGTGCTCGCTCAATCCGCAGGTGGATCGCCTGTGCATGGTGTGCGAGATGACCATCTCGGCCAGCGGTAAACTCACCGGCTTCAAACATTACGAAGCGGTGATGAACTCACATGCGCGTCTGACCTACAACAAAGTGTGGAGCATTCTGCAGGGCAACCCGGAGCTGCGTGAACAGTATGCGGCGCAGGTGAAGCACCTCGAAGAGCTGCACCGCATGTATGAGGTGCTGGAAACCGCCCGTGAACAGCGCGGTGGCATCTCGTTTGAAACCGACGAAGCCAAATTCATCTTCAACGCTGAGCGTCGCATTGAGCGCGTGGAGCGCACCGTACGTAACGATGCGCACAAGCTGATTGAAGAGTGCATGATTCTGGCCAACATCGCCTCCGCGCGTTTCGTTGAGAAACATCAGGAGCCGGCGCTGTTCCGCGATCACGATCGCCCGAGCGAAGACAGCATCACCAGCTTCCGTACCGTGCTGGGCGAGCTGGGTCTCAGCCTGCCGGGTGGGTCGAAACCGCAGCCGATCGATTATGCCGATCTGCTGACGCAGATTGCCGACCGTCCGGATGCTGAAATGCTGCAAACCATGCTGCTGCGTTCGATGAAGCAGGCGGTGTACGATCCGGAAAACCGCGGTCACTTTGGCCTGGCGCTGGCGTCGTATGCGCACTTTACCTCGCCGATCCGTCGCTATCCGGATCTGCTGCTGCACCGTGCCATTAAGTATCTGCTGGCCAAAGAGCAGGGCACGGTAAAAGGCAACACCACGCCAACCGGTGGTTATCACTACGATATGCAGCAGATGCTGCAGCTGGGTCAGCACTGTTCGATGACCGAACGCCGTGCCGACGAAGCGACGCGCGATGTGGCCGACTGGCTGAAGTGCGACTTTATGCAGGATCAGGTGGGTAACGTATTCAACGGCGTGATCTCCAGCGTGACCGGCTTTGGCTTCTTTGTTCGTCTCAACGATCTGTTCATTGATGGTCTGGTGCACGTCTCCACGCTGGACAATGATTACTACCGCTTCGATCCGGTGGGCCAGCGTCTGATTGGCGAATCCGGCGGTCGCACTTACCGTCTGGGTGATGCGGTGGAAGTGCGCGTTGACGCGGTGCACATGGATGAGCGCAAGATCGATTTCGCGCTGATCTCCAGCAAACGCGTACCGCGCGGTGAAGGGAAAACCGCGCGCGAGCGTGAGAAGCGTGGCGGCAAGCCACCGGCGAAGCGGCGTCGCGACGCGGGTCGCAAGGGCAACTTTGAGCCGGACGCCGCTTTCCGCGGTGAGAAGCAGCCGCCTGCGGCGAATAAGAGCGAGAAAAAAAGCAAAAAAGTCTCCGAAAAAACCCGTAAAATCGCCGCCGCAACCAAGGCGAAGCGCGCAGTGAAGAAGAAGGCCAGCGAAGCCTGATGGCCTCTTCACCCGCCAGCGGCCAGGTGCGTCAGCGCTGACGCACCTTGCTCAACCCTGTTTCGCAGGCTGCGCCCCAACGCGCAGCCTGATTAATGTTCTGTATTCAACGATATACATCCAACCTTGAGCAAAGTAATGAGTGAAATAATTTTTGGCATTCACGCCGTGCAGGCGCTGCTGGAGCGTGATCCCCAGCGTTTTCAGGAAGTCTTTATCCTTAAAGGCCGCGATGACCGCCGCCTGCAGCCGCTGATCGCCGCACTGGAAGCTCAGGGAATTGTGATTCAGCTGGCCAACCGCCAGTGGCTCGACGGCCAAGTCGAAGGCGGCGTGCACCAGGGCATCGTGGCGCGCGTTAAGCCGGGTAAAAACTATCAGGAAGGCGATCTGCCGGATCTGCTGGCTTCACTGGATCAGCCGTTCCTGCTGATTCTGGATGGCGTCACCGATCCGCATAACCTGGGTGCCTGCCTGCGCAGCGCCGATGCGGCGGGTGTGCATGCGGTGATCGTGCCGAAAGACCGTTCGGCACCGCTTAACGCCACGGCGAAAAAAGTCGCCAGCGGGGCGGCGGAAAACGTGCCGCTGATTCGCGTCACCAATCTGGCGCGCACCATGCGTCTGCTGCAGGAGTACAACGTCTGGATCGTCGGCACGGCCGGTGAAGCAGACCACACGCTGTATCAGAGCAAAATGACCGGCGCGATGGCGCTGGTGATGGGTGCGGAAGGAGAAGGCATGCGCCGCCTGACGCGCGAACACTGCGATGAGCTGATCAGCATCCCGATGGCCGGCAGCGTCTCTTCCCTCAACGTTTCGGTGGCCACCGGCGTTTGTCTGTTCGAAGCGGTGCGTCAGCGCCAGGCGTGATCGCCGCCGCAAAACCTCAGCTGTACCAGGCATAACTGCACATCCTCTCCATACTTATAGCCACATCAGTACGGGCAACAGGAGAGGAGAGTGCCATGGCCTGGACCACTCACAGCGTATTCAATCAACCATCTCCGCTCAGCAACAGCAATCTCTTCACCGGCGATAGCGCGCTGTGCGAGGCGGTGGTGCGTGAAGGGGCCGGCTGGGACTGCGAATGGCTGGCGTCCGTCGGCCTGCAGCTCGGCAGCGCGGAGTCACTGGAATTAGGTCGCCTGGCCAATGCACAGCCGCCGGAGCTGCTGCGTTACGACGCGCGCGGTGAGCGACTCGACGAGGTGCGCTTTCATCCTGCCTGGCATCTGCTGATGCAGGGCGTGTGCGCCAGCCGGTTGCATAACCTGAGCTGGCAGCCTGACGTGCAGGGCAGCGCCATGGTGGCGCGCGCGGCGCGTTTCATTCTGCATGCGCAGGTGGAAGCCGGTTCGCTCTGCCCGGTAACCATGACTCACGCCGCGATCCCCCTGCTGCAAACCCATCTGCCCGCTCCCTACGCCGACTGGCCCGATCGGCTGCTGAGCGATCGGTATGATGCGCATCATCTGCCCGGCAGCCAGAAGCGCGGCCTGCTGATTGGCATGGGCATGACGGAGAAGCAGGGCGGCACCGATGTGCTGAGCAACACCACACGCGCCGAACCGCCTGGCACGCGTGCGCCGGGCGAACCCTGGCGCATCACCGGCCACAAATGGTTCTTCTCGGTGCCGCAAAGCGACGCGCACCTGATTCTGGCGCAGACCGCCGCCGGGCTGAGCTGCTTCTTTCTGCCGCGCCTGCTGCCGGACGGCACGCGCAACGCCATTCGTCTTGAACGTCTGAAAGACAAGCTGGGCAACCGCGCCAATGCCAGTGCCGAAGTGGAGTTTCAGGATGCCTTCGGCTGGTTGCTGGGTGAGGAGGGCGATGGCGTGCGGCTGATCCTGAAAATGGGCGGTATGACGCGCTTTGACTGCGCGCTCGGCAGCCATGGCCAGATGCGACGCGCGCTGGCGATTGCGCTGCATCACGCCGGTCAGCGTCAGGTGATGGGCAAAAGCCTTAGCGATCAGCCGCTGATGCGCATGGTGCTGGCGCAGCAGGCACTGCAGCTGGAAGGGCAAACCGCGCTGCTGCTGCGTCTGGCGCGCGCCTGGTCAACGCCGGCCAGCGCGCATGAACGGCTGTATGCACGCCTGTTCACCCCGGCGGCCAAGTTCGTGATCTGCAAAACCGGTATGCCGTTTGTGGCTGAAGCCATGGAGGTGCTGGGCGGCATTGGCTACTGCGAAGAGAGTGAACTGCCGCGCCTGTATCGCGAGATGCCGGTGAACAGCATCTGGGAGGGCTCGGGTAACGTGATGTGCCTGGATGTGCTGCGTGTACTGGGGCGGCATGCAGAGGTGCTTAGCATGTTGCAGGATGAGTTTGATGCGGTGAAGGGCAGCAATCGTCACTTTGATCGCTGCTGGCGTCAGCTGCGGCTACAGCTCGGCAACCTGCGCGAAGAGCAGGGACGGCAGGTCAGCGACATGCTGATTCGGCTGGCGAGTGCCGCGGTGCTGCTGAAAGCGGCAGAACCGCCGCTGGCGGACAGCTGGTGCGCGCGTTATCTCTCATCGCGCCCGGCACCGGCGCTGAGTGATGATCTGAGCGCACGCTTACTGCAGCGTGCTACTGCCGCCTGAGGGCGCGCCGTACAGAATGGCGGTGGCATACCAGAAGCCAGGCATGGTGGTCTCATCGACCATCAGGATCTGATAGTAAACCGCACCGCTCTGATTGGCGCGTGCAGCGATCGCGCGCTGCACATCATCCGGCGAGCCGCGTGAATGAGCGCTGACGGTGCCAAGCTTCGGCAGGCCATAGCTTTGCGCGCGAGTGATCTCCTGCGCCTGAGCGGTGGGCGCTGGCGGGGGTTGTGGCGTGGTGTGCAGTGCGGCACAGCCGCTCAGCAGCAGGCCCAGCAGCAGAATAAGCGTACGCATGGTGGCTCCGGAAAACAGGCAGATGACTCAAG
Source organism: Pantoea sp. Cy-640 (assembly GCF_011752635.1). Lineage (NCBI taxonomy): Bacteria > Pseudomonadati > Pseudomonadota > Gammaproteobacteria > Enterobacterales > Erwiniaceae > Pantoea > Pantoea sp. Cy-640. The sequence continues at coordinate 36,703 of NZ_VWXB01000007.1, forward strand.
TGTAAGCCATCTGCCCCGGCTCATCAGTCGTTGAGGCGGAAAATACTCACCAGCTGGGTCAGATGATGGCCTTTCTGACTCAGGTGCTGCGCCGTGTGCTCGGACTGGTTAATCATGTCGCTGCTCTGATGGGTCGCATGGCTGATGTGGTTCATCGCCAGATTGACCTGACCAATGCCCGCAGCCTGCTCCTGGGCAGCGATATTGATTTCCCCCATCAGGGTTTTCACCTGTTCGATATGGCTGACAATATGGCTCATGGCGTCACGCGTTTGTTCCGAGAGCGCATGGCCGGCGGCCACTTTGTCGATCGAACTGGCAATCAGCCCATCAATCTCCTTCGCCGCATTGGCGCTGCGCTGCGCCAGTGCACGTACTTCCGCAGCGACGACCGCGAAGCCTTTGCCGTGCTCACCGGCGCGCGCCGCCTCAACCGCAGCGTTGAGCGCCAGAATATTGGTCTGGAAGGCAATCGACTCGATCACGTGGGTAATGTCGGCGATGCTCTGAGAGGCAATGCGAATCTCCGCCATGGTCTCTACCGAGCGCGCCACGGTGCTGCCGCCCTGGCTGACGGTGCTGGCGGCTTCACCGACCAGCGCCATCGCCTGACGCACGTTAGCGGCGGTTTGCGCCACGGTTGCGCCAAACTGCTCCATGCTGGCGGAGGTCTCTTCGACGCTGCTCGCCTGGCGGCCAATCTGCTCGCTGATGCTGGAACTGCTGGCCGCAATGGTGTCGGTGCCGTCGCTGATCTCACGCGCGGCGGCGCGTACCTGGCCTACCACTTTCTCCAGGCCGTCGCCAATGCCGTTAATCGCGCTCACCAGCTGGCCGATCTCGTCGCGGCGCGCTGAGTCGAGGTGCGCCTGCAGATTACCCGCCGCGTACTGCTCGGCGAGATGGATCACCTGCTGCAGCGGCCGGGTAATGGCGCGCCGGCTATACAGCACAAAGCCAATGGCAAAGGCGAGCACCAGCGCCAGGCCAATCAGCATGAACAGATTGCGGCTGTGGGTGATCGGTGCCAGCAGGCTGGCGCGGCTGACTTCACCGGCGATAATCCAGTTCCAGCCCGGCAGTTGCTGCCATGCCAGCAGGCGGGTTTCGCCCTGATGCGCGATCTCCAGCAGGCCGTGCGGCTGCGTCAGGATCTGCTGCTGTACGCTGCGATCCCAGTCCGGCAGCTTGCCTTCTGACTGACGGGCAAACAGATACTGGCCCTGTGTGCTGCCTGGCGTGCCGTTCAGCACGAAGAAGCTACCGCTGTCGCCGAGACGTCGCGCCAGCACTTTCTCCCGCATCAGCGCGTACTGTTTATCAATCTGTACGCCAACAAACAGAATGGCGATGACTGCGCCGCTGTCGTCCTGCACCGGCTGGTATTGGGTGATGTAGCGATGGCCGAACAGCGTCGCCAGGCCGCGATACACTTCGCCCTTATTCACGCTGCGCCACGCCGCGCTGCTGCGATCAAGCTGGGTGCCCACCGCGCGGCTGCCATCCTCTTTCTTCAGTGACGTCGCGATGCGAATGTAATCCTCGCCGTCGCGCACAAAAATGGTGGAGACTGCACCGGTACGATCGAGAAAATCGTCCACGGCGATCTGATCGAGGTTGAGGGTTTTCAGCCCGGCACGCAGCGTCGGCGTGCTGAACGATCCCACCTGAATGCGTGAACTGTCGTCACGGCTGAATCGCTTAGGTAAAAAGCTCTGAAACAGCCGGGTATAGTTCGCCACTTCTTCCGATAAGGTCGCGTTAAACATCGTGGCCATTTCATTAATGCCGAGCACCTGGTTTTGCATATCGTCGACAGCCAGCTGCTCCAGCTGGCGCGCGGCGTTATGGCTGAGCGTTAACGTCAGGGCAAACAGCACGATTGCCACACTGAAAGACGTCAATACAGACAGCTTAATTCCGAGACTCATGGCGCTGAGAGAGAGACGCTTCATAAAGTACCTTTAATAAATAACTGGAGGGGTACAGGATCAACGGCAAAATGCGGCAAATGTTTAGGGCAGAAATTAATCGAAATAAATGTGATGTGGCTCGCGTTTTGGCCGGCAGCACGTACACTGAGACCAGTGATAATCATTCTCAACGGAGACGGTATGATTGAGTTGGCAACGGAGAACCTGGCGGGCATTGAGTGTATTCACGCGGCACCGGCCGGACAGCGGCTGGCGCGCTTACCCACCATCCTGTTTTATCACGGATTTACCTCGTCGAAAGAGGTGTACAGCTACTTTGCCGTGGCGCTGGCGCAGGCCGGTTTCCGCGTGGTGATGCCGGATGCAGAGATGCACGGCGCGCGCTACAACGGTGATACCGACGCGCGCATGACGCACTTCTGGGAGATTTTGCGCCAGAACATCGATGAAGTGCCGCTGCTGGAAGCGGCGCTGCGCGACAACGATTGGGTGGCGGATGAGCGTTTCGCCATTGCCGGCGCCTCAATGGGTGGGATGACCGCGCTGGGCGCGATGGCGCGCTATCCACACCTGCACAGCGTTGCCTGTCTGATGGGCTCCGGCTACTTCATGCAGCTCAGTCAGACGCTGTTCCCGCCACTGGTGGCGCACACGCCAGAGCAAAAAGCGGCGTTACAGGCGCTGCTGGCCCCGCTGGCGGCCTACGATCCCTGTCAGCAGCTGGCGCAGCTGGCTAACCGTCCGCTGCTGTTATGGCACGGTGAAGCGGATGAAGTCGTACCGTTTGCCGAAACGGTACGGCTGGAGAAGGCGTTGCGCGAGGCGCAGCTCGACAGCCGGCTCACCTTTCTGGCGGAAAAGCAGATCGGGCACAAAATCACGCCGCCAGCGCTCACCGCGCTGGTCAGTTTCTTTAAACATCATTTGTAAACGGAACGGGCTGGCGGTGCGGAGTACGCCAGCCCGGGATAACAGGCCGGACTACAGTTGTGACGACAAGCGGTCGGCGGCGCTGGTGTTCGCGCTGACCGGGTTACCGCCTGGCGCATCCAGCCGGTTAACGTAGACATAGCCTGAAGCCGCTTTGCTGCTGTTACTTCTCATCTGCAGCGCCTGGTCAGCGGAGCTGGCAAGAGCGGGGGTAGACAGGAAGAGACCCAGTAAAGTAGCGATAATGACAGCTTTCATAATCGACTCCTCACTCCAGGGATTTCACTCTCAGGCGCGCTGATTAAGCCAAACCGTTGCGCCTGTAAAGAGTTTAGTTCTTCACCAGTACGACGCCAGATCGTCGTGCTGAACGCCTCGTTCAGGGATTTTGAACAATCTCTGACTAACCTGCTGAATCTCAATCCTTAGCACAAAAGGTGTCCCCGCCTGGCACGACAGCGACAATTTGATGAATTGTGCGCTTGAGTTTCCCTAGCGAGGTCAGTATGATTACGCGTCAATTTTTCAGCTGCATTCAGAGGTGTGTTTCATCTTTTGGGTGATTCGCAACCTATAACGTTCCTTGCTTCCGTGGGCCGCAGCTGACCCTGACAGGAGGCTGAATAATCCGTAAGGAGCTATCGATGCGTCATTACGAAATCGTATTTATGGTCCATCCTGACCAGAGCGAGCAGGTTCCGGGCATGATCGAGCGTTACACTGGTGCTATCACTGGTGCACAGGGCACGATCCACCGTCTGGAAGACTGGGGTCGCCGTCAGCTGGCTTACCCGATCAACAAACTGCACAAAGCACACTACGTTCTGCTGAACGTAGAAGCACCGCAGGAAGTGATCGACGAGCTGGAAACTAACTTCCGCTTCAACGACGCCGTTATCCGCAGCATGGTTATGCGCGTTAAGCACGCGGTAACTGAAGCTTCTCCGATGGTTAAAGCGAAAGACGAGCGTCGTGAGCGCCGCGAAGACTTCGCTAACGAATCGGCAGAAGACTCAGATGCTGGGGATTCTGAAGAGTAATCCACGATGACGGCCAATCGGCTGCGCCTGTCTGGCACCGTGTGCAAGACGCCAGTTCGAAAAGTCAGTCCGTCAGGGATTCCTCACTGCCAGTTCGTGCTTGAGCATCGTTCTGTGCAGGAGGAAGCCGGGTTTCACCGGCAAGCCTGGTGTCAGATGCCGGTGATTATCAGCGGCAGCGCCCATCAGGCGATTACTCAACATATAACGGTCGGCACGCAACTCACACTCGAAGGTTTTATTAGCTGCCATCAGGCACGCAATGGCCAGAGCAAACTTGTGTTACATGCCGAGCAGATTGAATTGATAGATTCTGGAGACTAGCCAAATGGCACGTTATTTCCGTCGTCGCAAGTTCTGCCGTTTCACCGCGGAAGGCGTTCAAGAGATCGATTATAAAGATATCGCAACGCTGAAAAACTACATCACTGAAAGCGGCAAGATTGTTCCAAGCCGTATCACCGGTACTCGTGCAAAATACCAGCGTCAGCTGGCTCGTGCTATCAAGCGCGCGCGTTACCTGTCTCTGCTGCCGTACACTGATCGTCATCAGTAATCGGCAACTGTCCATTAACGACTTTAAGAGGATAAGGTAATGCAAGTTATTCTGCTTGATAAAGTAGCAAACCTGGGCAGCCTGGGTGATCAGGTTAACGTTAAAGCGGGCTACGCTCGTAACTTCCTGGTTCCACAGGGTAAAGCTGTTCCTGCTACCAGGAAAAACGTTGAGTTCTTCGAAGCGCGTCGCGCTGAACTGGAAGCCAAACTGGCTGACGTTCTGGCTGCTGCTAACGCACGTGCAGAGAAAATCAATGCACTGGGCACCGTTACTCTCGCGTCTAAAGCAGGCGACGAAGGTAAACTGTTCGGTTCCATCGGTACCCGCGACATCGCTGATGCAGTTACTGCAGCTGGCGTTGAAGTGGCGAAGAGCGAAGTTCGCCTGCCAAACGGCGTTCTGCGCACCACCGGTGAGCACGAAGTTGACTTCCAGGTTCACAGCGAAGTATTCGCGAAACTGGTTGTGAATGTAGTAGCTGAGTAATTTTTTACTTAGTTTGAAAGCGCCGGCCTTGTGCCGGCGTTTTTGTTTCTGTCGCTTACTGTGCGCGGATAAAACTGCCGTCCGGCTGGCGGATAAACAGCACCGGTCCGTTACTGCTCTCGACCGTTAAGCCGGTCACCACGCCCTGCGCGTTCTGACGAATCTTCACCTGCTGACCACTCTGCAGCGCGCTCAGCGGCTGCCCATCGCCTTCCACCCGCGCCATGGCAAACACATCATTGACCGGCAGATTGTTGTCACGGAACAGCTGTGCCAGCGTCTGGCCCGAGGCCACGGTATAGCTGTGCCATTCGCCCTGGGCATCACTTTTCGGCGTCGTATTCTGCGGCGGCTGCGTATTGTTATCGTAGATTTCCGCCTGCATCGGCACCTCTTTGCCGCTGCTCTCTGCCGGACGTTCCACCGGATACTGCGGCGTACTGGCAGGCCAGAGAAACGCCAGCAGCATCACCAGCAGGGCAATAACGATACCGCGTCGGTGCAGCGGCGGCAGCGGATCCATCCAGTGTACGTTATCCAGCAGATGCCAGATGCGCTGCAGCACAGCGGGTATACGCGACGGGGTTTCAGAAGCCATTCTTTCCTCCTCCTCGCTGGCGGTCGTGACGCGCCTGTCAGGCAGCCAGCGTTGCAACCGGGAAAATAAGGTACGCGGTGCGCGCGTCCTGCGACGTCGTGGGGCGATTTGGCCCATGGATGCTCTCTTGTTCTATAGTATGGGCAAAGCGGGCGCGAAGTGCCTGCCAGCATTGAAAAATTTGACCTGCATATTGTTTCTCTTTCCCCGGGAAATGTCATCCGCGGCGCGCGAGATTTTACGCCAGCCGCCTGCGCTGTTATGCTGCCGGTTCTATTTTCTCCGGGATTAAGGAAACAAGATGACGACCCCTTCATTTGACAGCGTCGAATCACAAGCAAGTTACGGTATCGGTTTACAGGTTGGTCAGCAGCTACAAGAGTCTGGACTGCAGGGTCTGCAGCCAGAAGCGCTGCTTGCGGGCCTGCGCGACGCGCTGGAAGGGAACTCACCGGCAGTTCCGGTTGACGTGGTACACCGTGCGCTGCGTGAAGTCCACGAGCGTGCCGAAGGCGTACGTCGTGAGCGCGTCGAAGCCATGGCGGCCGAAGGTCAGCAGTTCCTCGAGCAGAATGCACAGCGTGAAGGCGTGAGCAGCACCGAATCCGGCCTGCAGTTCAGCGTCATCACCCAGGGCGATGGTCCGATCCCATCACGTCAGGATCGCGTACGCGTGCACTACACCGGTAAGCTGATTGACGGCACCGTGTTTGATAGCTCTGTTGCCCGTGGCGAACCGGCTGAATTCCCGGTCAGCGGCGTGATTGCCGGCTGGATTGAAGCGCTGACCCTGATGCCGGTAGGCTCGAAGTGGGAGCTGGCCATTCCGCACAATCTCGCTTACGGCGAGCGCGGCGCGGGTGCCTCTATCCCGCCATTCAGCACCCTGATTTTCGAAGTCGAGCTGCTGGAAATCCTGTAATAAACAGCGGGCGCCATATCTGGCGCCCGCGGTCACTACTTCTTCTCTGCCTGCTTCTGTAGATCTACCTGCCAGATTGCAAAGCCCGTTTCATCACTGCCGACGGCTTTCATCGGATAATCAGCATACTTCTCAATAAACTGCGTGGCTTTTGCGCCCGGCGCGGTCTCAAAGCGAATATCCAGCGGCGTTGCGCTGGCGATCGGTGCCAGCCGCCAGTTGTGATCGGCCTGTGGCTGCACCGCGCCGTGGGTGCGGGTTTCGCTGCTGATGTAGGCGGCCACCACTGAGCGATTCTCATCCGGCGAGGCAAACGCGACATACTGCTCACCGGTACCGGCAAATTTGCCGCCCCAGGCACGGTAATTATTGGTGGCAACGAGGAAGGTCGCTTTGGGGTCGATCGGTTTGCCCTGCCAGCGCAGATCCTGGATGCGTGATGCCGCCGGGTTAATCAGCTGGCACTCGGCGTCGTAGCGCGCCGGTTGCGTCACATCGATCTGATACTGCACGCCGTCGATCACATCAAAATTGTAGGTGCGGAAATCCCAGTTGATCAGCGACTGCGGCTGACGACGATGCACGTCGATCTGATTAAACTGCGCTGCCGAGCACTCCAGCCACTCTTTCACCTGTGCGCCGCTGATTTTCATCACCACCAGCGTATTCGGGTAGAGATAGAGATCGGCGGCATTACGGAAGGTGAGATCGCCTTTTTCCACTTCAACGTAGCTGGCCGGATCGTTCTTACGGCCGCCGGCTTTAAACGGTGCCGCTGCCGAGAGCACCGGTAAGCGGCCCAGATCGGGATCGCCCTGAATAAAGCGTTCGACGTAAGCACGCTGCGCATTATTGACGATCTGCACGGTGGGATTGTCCTGCACCAGCGACAGGTAGCTGTACATCACATCCGCCGACTTGCCGATCGGTTTTGCCACAAATTCACGCGTAGCGCGATGATCGTCGGCCAGTACTTTCACCAGATCGGCATCTTCCGCCGCCAGCGATTTTTTCGCCACCGCATCGTAAACTGGCCGTGCTTCGGCTTTACCCTGGGTCACCTGCCAGTTGCCGCCGTCATTTTTCAGCACCAGGTCAACCACGCCGAGATGATCGCCCCACATGCCGGGCATCACCGCCGGTACGCCGTTAAGCGTGCCCTGAGCGATATCCGCGCCTTTAATCGCCGCAAACTCTTTGCCGGGAAACACCGCGTGCGCATGGCCGAACATGATGGCATTGATACCTGGCACCTGACTGAGGTAATACACCGAGTTTTCCGCCATGGCATGGTACGGCTCACTGCTCAGACCGGAGTGCGGAATAGCGATGATTATTTCAGCACCTTTTGCGCGCATTTCCGGCACATAGCGCTTCGCTGTCTCGGTGATGTCATCAACGCGCACTTTACCCTGCAGATTGTTGCGATCCCACACCATAATCTGCGGTGGTACGAAGCCGATATAGCCGATTTTCAGCGTATGCGGCTTGCCGTCGCGGTCTTTTACCGTGGTTTCTTTAATTAAATAGGGAGTAAACAGCGGCTTACCACTGGTTTCATCGATAACGTTGGCATTGATGTAGGGAAAACGTGCCCCGGCAATCGCCTGCTGCAGATAGGGCAGGCCGTAGTTAAATTCGTGGTTACCCAGATTGCCTACCGCGTAATCCAGCGTATTAAGGGCTTTATACACCGGATGGATTTCACCCGGCTGCAGGCCTTTGGCCGCCATGTAATCGCCCAGCGGGCTGCCCTGAATAATGTCGCCGTTATCCACCAGCACGCTGTTTGCTACTTCACCGCGCGCCTGCTGGATGAGCGTGGCGGTGCGCACCAGACCAAACTTTTCGGTCGGCGTGTCTTTGTAGTAATCGAAATCCATCATGTTGCTGTGCAGATCGGTGGTTTCCAGAATGCGTAAATCCACCGTGGCAGCCTGTACCGTGGCGGCTGCAACGCACAGTGCCAGTAACGACATGCTCGCTTTGAACATGGCTTGCTCCTTGTTCGCTTTAATGGGCCTCTCAAAATAATGTAAAACCATGACGAATTATCATTTCAATTTGTGATGGGGCTCGGGATTTTGCCTCTTTTCTGCGCAAGCTGTCGAAGTGCCTGCCATTCAGCATTGCGCCATAGCCGCCACGACCGAACTATGATATTGATAATCAAAGCGAATAAGCTTAGCTGCGGCTGTGACAGCGCACCTGCTAAAATATCTGGAGACGGGCTGCCGGGGTTCAGCGGCAGCATCAGCCGAAATGAGGTGAACAATGTTAGATAAAATTTGCCAGCTGGCGCGCAGCGCGGGCGATGCCATTATGCAGATCTACGATGGCGCACAACCGCTGGACGTGACGCGTAAATCGGATGATTCACCGGTCACGGCGGCCGATCTGGCGGCACATCAGGTTATCGTGCAGGGCTTAGCGGCGCTGACGCCTGACGTGCCGGTGCTGTCGGAAGAGGATCCACCCGGCTGGGATGTGCGTCAGCACTGGCAGCAATACTGGCTGGTCGATCCGCTCGACGGCACCAAAGAGTTCATCAAGCGTAACGGCGAGTTCACGGTCAATATCGCGCTGATTGAGCACGGCAAACCGGTGCTGGGCGTGGTGTACGCGCCGGCGCTGAGGGTGATGTATTCTGCGGCCGAAGGCAAGGCGTGGAAAGAAGAGGGCGGCCACACCACGCAGATTCACGTGCGTGAAGCGCGACCGCTGCTGGTGGTGGTGAGCCGTTCGCACGCCGATAAAGACGAAGAGCTGAAAGAGTATCTGACCCAGCTGGGCGAGCATCAGACCACCGCTATCGGCTCCTCGCTCAAGTTCTGCCTGGTGGCAGAGGGCAAGGCGCAGCTCTATCCGCGCTTCGGGCCGACCAATATCTGGGATACCGGTGCCGGCCATGCGGTAGCCATTGCCGCTGGCGCGCACGTGCATGACTGGCAGGGCAAAACCCTCGACTACGCCCCGCGCGAGTCATTCCTGAATCCGGGCTTCCGCGTCTCGCTGTTCTGATACGCTATGCGCGCCACCCGCTGTGGCGCGATCACGCCTGCAGCAGCTGATGGATCAGTTTCATCGCCTGCTGCACTTCATCCTGCGTCAGCGGACCGTCTTTGGCGTAACGCACATGGCCGGTCTTGTCCAGAATCACAATCGCCGAACCGCCTTTCTCCAGCTGCCACGCCTTGCGCGCGTTGCCGTTGCTGTCGACAATGAACTGCGACCACGGATACTGCTGTTTATTGCTCTCAATGCTGCTGCGCACAAACATCCCGGTGCCGGGAATGGCATCATCGGTATTCACCACCGTGGTGGTCTGATAGCGGTCGTGCGGCAGCTGGGCGGCTTTGATGGCTTCAATCAGCGCGGCGTTCTGTTCTTTGGCTGACGAGCGTCCGGCAATATGCAGGATGACCCGCACTTTGCCACTCAGCTGGGCGCTGTTCCATGGCTGGTAGCGAAACTTCTCCTGCTGATACAGCAGTTCTCCTTTGTCGTTAACGCCGACTGCCGGTACGCGCTCGCCAACCTTAAACGCGTGGGCTGAGGCAAGGCTGGGCAGCAGCAGCGCCAGGGCTATCACGGAATGTGCCAAACGCATGGTAATGCTCCTTAGTGATCCGACCAGTTATTCATGTTTTTGCAATATTAGGCGTGGATGATGCGCCTGTCGCGATGAGATAGCAGCTTTGTAACCCATGCCACAATTCCTTAACCAATGAAGGTTTATACTGGATTTTGTGATCGTCATGACAGAGTTCTCTGTAATGATGTGTCAATTCAGTAAAAAATCCATTTTTTCGGAACATCGGCAAGGAATCATGTTCTATAGTTATGCCTCATTTGCGCTTCAAGGGCTCGTACCGAATTTGGCAACGGCGAAGCGTATTACATCTGTTCAGGAGTTAAACAGCATGAAGATCTTCCAGCGCTATAATCCGCTGCAAATTGCGAAATATGTAAAGACGCTATTTAAAGGAAGGTTGTACATCAAGGATGTTGGCGCGTTTGAGTTCGACAAAGGCAAAGTCATGTTGCCGCGCGTCAAGGATAAACAGCACCTTAGCGTGATGTCAGAAATCAACCGCCAGGTGCTGCGGCTGCAAGCCGAGTACAACTAAGCAAAAGAAAGGGCGCCGCTGGCGCCCTGAATCTTTCTGTAACCGCACAATCACTGCTACGCGGCAGGCCCTTCAGACTCATCCAGCGTACTCTTCGACACATTCAGCACCGGCGGGCGATCGTCAATGCGCGTCACCAGCAGCTGGTCGATGCGGTAGCTGTCGATATCCACCACCTCAAATTTGTAGCCGGAGAATTTGACGAAATCGGTGCGTTTGGGGATCTTACGCAGCATATACATCATGAAGCCGCCGATGGTCTCGTAGTTGCCGGACTGCGGGAACTCGTCGATATCCAGCACGCGCATGACGTCATCAATCGGCGTACCGCCTTCCACCAGCCAGGAATTCTCGTCGCGCGCCACAATCTGCTCTTCCAGCCCCTGACCGACCAGATCGCCCATCAGCGTGGTCATCACGTCGTTAAGCGTGATAATCCCGACCACCAGCGCATATTCGTTCATGATCACCGCGAAGTCTTCGCCGGCGGTTTTAAAGCTCTCCAGCGCCTCTGACAGCGTCAGCGTATCCGGCACAATCAGCGCCGAACGAATCTGCACGCCGCTGTTGAGCGTCATGCTCTGGTTGCCCAGCACGCGCAGCAGCAGCTCTTTGGAATCAACGTAACCAACGATATGGTCGATATCGCCGTCGCACACCAGAAACTTCGAATGCGGGTGTTGCGCGATTTTGGTTTTCAGGCTGGTTTCGTCTTCGTGCAGATCGAACCACACGATATTTTCACGCGAGGTCATGGACGAAGGCACGGTGCGTGATTCCAGTTCAAACACGTTCTCGATCAGCTCGTGCTCCTGCTTGCGCAGCACGCCGGCCAGCGCGCCCGCTTCTACCACCGCGTAAATGTCATCCGAGGTGATGTCATCTTTACGCACCATCGGCAGCTTAAAGATGCGAAAGAACACGTTGGCCAGGCCATTGAACAGCCATACCAGCGGGCGGAAAACCAGCAGGCAGAAGCGCATCGGATTGATGATGCGCAGCGCGATGGCTTCCGGCGCGATCATGCCGACGCGTTTTGGCGTCAGGTCGGCAAACAGAATGAACAGGCTGGTGACGATGGTGAAGGAGCAGATAAAGCTGAGCTGATCCGCCAGTTCCGGCTCCATAAAGCGGTTGAACAGGCTGCTGAAGGCGGGCGAAAACGCCGCATCGCCGACGATACCGCCGAGAATCGCGACGGCGTTGAGGCCAATCTGTACCACGGTGAAGAACATGCCAGGCTGTTCCTGCATCTTCAGCACGCGCTGCGCGTTGATGTTGCCTTCATCGGCCAGCAGTTTCAGTTTGATCTTGCGGGCAGCCGCCAGCGAGATCTCCGACAGAGAAAAAAATGAACTGATTACGATCAGTAAAAGAATGACAAGCAGGCTATCAAGCATAAAAGATCCGTTGGGTTAATCACTTGTCATTTTTGGCCTGGGCAGCGCGAAGAGGCGTACATCCGGTACTTACCCGTCAAACAGGGCTATCCGTGCCAAAAATGTCTGCGCCAGTTCGACAAAGTCACGTTAACGTCGGGGCAGAAATGCGTGCAGGCGAGGCCTGCTGGTCGCTGATTATAGCAGCAGCGCTATTGCTGCCGCCAGCGGCGTGATTGGCCGACTCGGATTAATCCGAGTGGCGGCTGGCGGTGCGCAGAAGCGCGGCTTCGTTGTTGTATCGGTACGCACATTTACCGACAATAGCAGTCGATTTGGCTTAGCGGCCGTTTTTACGCAGCCGCTCGCAAAAAAGAGCGGCTATGCTGATGGGTATGCAAGGTGTGGTGATACCCTTTCCACCAGAGTTAACGCCCCTGCGGAATAGGGGCAGGCATTATTAACAGGAGTACGCGTGCCGCGATTTCATGCTTATTGCTTGGCCAGCCTGCTGCTTGCCGCACCTGCTGTTGAGGCAGCCAAAGTGCGACTGCAGCTGGAAGGCCTGACCGGGGAGTTACAGAAAAACGTCAGGGCGCGCTTGTCCACTATCGGCAGTGACGAGGTGTCGAACGACGGCCGTTTCCAGGCGCGCGTGGCTGCCGCGATCAAAGAAGGCCTGCGCGCGCTCGGCTATTACGAGCCGCAGATCGACTTTGAATCACGCCCGGCACCGCCGCAGGGTGGCCGTCCAGTGCTGATTGCCCGCGTCACCGCCGGTGAGCCGGTGAAGATTGGCGGCAGCACCATTGTGGTGGAAGGTGCCGCAAAAGACGATCCTGATTATCAGGCGTGGGTGAAGCAGGGCCGGCCGAAAGTCGGCAGCCAGCTCAATCACGGCGACTACGATAAATTCAAAAACGGCTTCTCCAGCCTGGCGCTGCGTAATGGTTACTTCGACGGTGACTTTAAGCAGAGCCAGCTTGGTGTCTCGGTAGAACGGCGCTTAGCGTTCTGGGATATCGACTACGACAGCGGCCCGCGCTATCGCTTCGGCGATGTCAGCTTTGAGGGCTCGCAAATCAATGAAGCCTATCTGCGCAATCTGGTGCCGTTCAAAAAGGGCGATCCCTATAGCTCACGCGATTTGGCCGAACTCAATCGTCGCCTCTCCGCCACCGGCTGGTTTAATTCTGTCGTCGTGGCACCCGAGTTCGATAAAGGGCGCCAGACCAAAGTGCTGCCGCTCAGCGCCGCCGTGTCGCCGCGCGTGGAGAACACCATCGAAGCCGGTGTCGGTTACTCGACGGACGTCGGACCGCGGCTGAAAGGCACGTGGAAAAAGCCGTGGATCAACGACAGCGGCCACAGCCTGACCTCCAGCGCCTATATCTCCGCGCCGGAGCAGCAGCTTGATCTCAGCTATAAAGTGCCGCTGCTGAAAAGTCCGCTGGAGCAGTACTACACCTTCTCCGGCGGCCTGAAACGCACCGATCTCAACGACACCAAATCGGACACCACCACGCTGGCGATGTCGCGTAACTGGGACAGCAGCTCCGGCTGGCAGCGCGCGGTTAACCTGCGCTGGAGCCTCGACCACTTTACTCAGGGCAGCGTCACCAATACCACCATGCTGCTCTATCCGGGCGTCAGCCTGAACCGCACCCGTTCGCGCGGCGGCCTGATGCCGACCTGGGGCGATTCACAGCGCTACTCGGTAGACGTGTCGGACACCACCTGGGGCTCGGACGTCGACTTCCTGATCCTGCAGGCGCAGAACGTATGGATTCGCACGCTGGGCGAGAAGCATCGCTTTGTGGCGCGCGGTAACCTTGGCTGGATTGAAACCAACGACTTTGAAAAAGTGCCGCCCGATCTGCGCTTCTTCGCCGGCGGTGACCGCAGCATTCGCGGCTACAAATACAAAGATATCTCGCCGCGCGATGACGAAGGCAAACTCACCGGTGCCTCAAAGCTGGCCACCGGCTCGCTCGAGTATCAGTACAACGTCTCCGGCAAATGGTGGGGCGCGGTATTCGTCGACTCCGGCGAAGCGGTCAACGACATCAAGCAGAGTAACGTTAAAACCGGTGCAGGCTTCGGCGTGCGCTGGTCTTCTCCGGTAGGGCCGATCAAGTTTGATATCGCGCGCCCGATTGGTGACGACAAGGAGCATGGATTGCAATTTTATGTAGGACTGGGGCCTGAACTATGAAGCTGTGGAAAAAGGTCCTGATCGGTATCGGTATTTTCCTGCTGGTGCTGTTGGCCAGCGTGGCGTTTCTGGTGGGCACCACGCCCGGATTGCATCTGTTGTTTAAAGGTGCCGATCGCTGGGTGCCGGGCCTGTCGATTAACAAGGTGGAAGGCGGCTGGCGCGATCTGACGCTGAGCGGCGTGAAGTACCAGATGCCGGGCGTCAGCGTGGATGCCGGGCGCTTCCATCTGGCGCTCAACCTCAACTGCCTGCTGCACTCCTCGGTGTGCGTGAACGATATCGCGCTGCAGGACGTCAGCGTGGTGGTCGACAGCAAAAAAATGACGCCCGCCAGTGCGCCGCCGCCGGAAGAGGAGAGCGGCAGCAGCAATCTCAGCACGCCATACCCGATTACCCTGAGCCGGGTCAGCCTGCATAACATCAACGTCAAAGTCGATGACACCGCCATTTCGCTGCTCGACTTCACCAGTGGCCTGCAGTGGCAGGATCGCGCGCTGACGCTCAATCCCACCCATATCCAGAGCCTGCTGATCGCGCTGCCGAAGGCGGCGAAAGTGGCGGACGAACAGGTGGTGCAGCCTAAAGTGCAGCAGCCGCAGCCGGATGAGAAACCGCTGGGCGAAACGCTACAGGCGATGTTTGCCGAGCCGCTGCTGCCGGCACTGCCGGATTTCCAGCTGCCGCTCGACATCGACGTGCAGCAGCTGTTAGGTGAGCAGTTGCGCATCACTGGCGATACGGACGTGGCGATTACGCGTCTGCTGCTGAAGGCCAAAACTACCGACCGGCATGTGCAGCTGGAGACCTTTGACGTCGACTCGCCGCAGGGGCAGATCAACGCCAGCGGCGATGCCCGGCTGGCGGATAACTGGCCGGTCAATTTTGTGCTCAACGGCTCGCTGAATCTCGATCCGATTAAAGGCGAGAAGATCAAACTGAACCTCGCCGGGGCGATGCGTGACGAGCTGAAGCTGGGCCTGAACCTCTCGGGGCCGGTGCGTGCCCAGCTGGACGCCGCCGCGCAGCCGGCGGTCGCCGGTCTGCCGCTGTCGCTCAAACTCACCAGCCCGCAGCTGCGCTGGCCGCTGACCGGTCCGGTGCAGTATCAGGCGGATAATCTCGACTACCAGTTCAGCGGCAAAGCCACCGACTACGTGATGTCGCTGCGCACCGCAGTGAAGGGCGAAGCGGTGCCGCCGGCCACCATTACGCTGGACGGTAAAGGCAACGTGCAGCAGTTCAGCCTGGATAAACTGCGCGTGGCGGCGCTGCAGGGCAACATTGACCTTAGCGCGCTGGTGGACTGGAGCAAAGCCATCAGCTGGCGCAGCGAGCTGACGCTGGCGGGCATCAATACCGCTAAACAGTATCCTGACTGGCCGGCAAAGCTCGACGGTAAAATCACCACGCGAGGTAGCCTGTACGGCGGTAGCTGGCAGCTTAGCGTGCCGCAGCTGGCGCTGAAGGGCAATGTGAAACAGAACGCGGTGAGCGCCGAAGGCTCGCTGACCGGCAACAGTTACAATCAGTGGAAAATCCCCGGCATTGACATCGCGCTGGGGCGCAACCATCTCGACGTGAAGGGCGAACTGGGCGACGCGCTAAATCTCGATGCCAGTGTCGATGCGCCGCATCTGGATAACGCGCTGCCGGGCCTCGGCGGCGTAGCTAAAGGCACCATCAAGGCGCGCGGTACGCTGCAGGCGCCCCAGCTGCTGGCCGATCTTACCGCCAGCGGCCTGCGCTGGCAGCAGCTGCAGATCCGCCGCGTCACGCTGCAGAGCGATGTGAAATCCAGCGATCAGGTCGCCGGTAAACTGCAGCTGCGCGTGGAGCAGCTACAGCAGGACGCGCTTAAGATCAGCCTGCTGACGCTCAACGCCGACGGTAACGAGAAGCAGCACCAGCTGAAACTCAACGTGCAGGGCGAGCCGGTCTCCGGCCAGCTGGCGCTCAACGGCAGCTTTGACCGCCAGACGCAGCGCTGGCAGGGCAATCTCAACAATACGCGTTTTGACACGCCGGTGGGCGAATGGCGCCTGACGCGCGCGATGACGATTGACTACCTGAACAGCAAACAGAGCGCCACCATCGGGCCGCACTGCTGGCAAAACCCCAACGCGCAGCTGTGCGTGCCGGAGCCGATCGAGGCCGGAGCCAGCGGCCATGCGCACGTGGTGCTGAACCGCTTTGATCTGGCGATGATCAAGCCGTTCCTCACCGGTGCCACCCAGCTGAACGGCGTGTTCAGCGGTGATGCGCGCGTTAACTGGACCGCCGACGGCGCGCTGCCGACCGGCACGGTGTCGCTTAAAGGAAACGGCGTAAAAGTGGTGCAGGATGTGCAGGGGAATAACCTGCCGATCGCCTTCGACACGCTCAACCTGAATGCGGCGCTGCGTAATGGACGCGCGCAGCTCGACTGGCTGATTCACATCGTGAATAACGGTCAGCTGAGCGGCAACGTGCAAATCGCCGATCCGGAGAATCGCCGCCAGCTGTCAGGCAACATCGGCATCAGCAACATTTCACTGGCGATGCTCAACCCGGCGCTGATGCAGGGCGAGAAGATCAAAGGCAACCTCAACAGCAATCTGCGTCTCGGCGGCACGCTGCAGCAGCCGCAGATCTTTGGTCAGCTGGGGCTGAGCGATGTTGATGTGGACGGCAGCTTTATGCCGGTTGATCTCACCTCGGCCAATCTCAACCTGGTGTTTAACGGCATGAGTTCCACGCTCAACGGCCTGATCCAGACGCAGCAGGGTAATCTCAATCTGGGCGGCAACGCGGACTGGAGCCAGCTGGATAACTGGCGCGCGCGCGTTACTGCGCAGGGCAGCCGTATTCGTGTTACCGTTCCGCCGATGGTACGAATGGACGTTTCGCCGGACCTGGCGTTTGAAGCCACACCGGCGGCGTTCAACCTTGACGGCAAGGTTGATATTCCGTGGGCGCGCATCACGGTGCAGGAAGTGCCGGAGAGCGCTACCGGCGTGTCGTCGGATGAGGTGATGCTGGATGAGAACCTCAAGCCGATTCAGCCTAAAACCGCCGCGATCCCGATCAACAGCAATCTGGTGATCCACGTCGGCAACGATGTGCGCCTCTCGGCCTTTGGCCTGAAAGCGCGCCTCAACGGCGATCTCAAACTGGTGCAGGATAAAACCGGCCTGGGCTTAAACGGACAAATCAATATTCCTTCCGGCCGTTTCCACGCGTATGGTCAGGATCTGATTGTGCGTAAAGGCGAGCTGCAGTTCGCCGGTCCGCCGGATCAGCCGTACGTCAACCTGGAGGCAATTCGTAACCCGGAAGCCACCGAGGATGATGTGACAGCCGGTCTGCGCGTCACCGGGCTGGCCGACGAGCCGAAGGTGGAGGTCTTCTCCGACCCGGCAATGTCGCAGCAGGAGGCGCTGTCTTACCTGTTACGCGGTCAGGGACTCAGCAGCGATGGCGACAGCAACGCCTTAACCTCGGCGCTGGTTGGACTGGGGGTTGCACAAAGTGGTCAGGTTATGGGTAAAATCGGCGAGACCTTCGGCGTCAGTAACCTTGCGCTTGATACCACCGGTGTCGGCGACAGCCAGCAGGTGCAGGTGAGTGGTTATGTGCTGCCGGGTCTGCAGGTAAAATACGGTGTTGGCATATTTGATTCACTGGCGACGCTCACTTTGCGTTATCGCCTGATGCCCAAACTCTATTTGGAAGCCGTGTCGGGTCTCGATCAGGCACTGGATTTGCTCTATCAGTTTGAGTTTTAGCAATGCGAATAATTGTCTACGGCAGTTTACGGCGCAAACAGGGAAATAGTCATTGGATGACCAATGCGCAATGGCTCGGCGACCATCAGATTGAAGGGTTTGCGCTCTACAATCTCGGTCACTATCCGGGCGTGGTTGAGGGGGATGGCACGGTGTACTGCGAAGTGTATCGCATCGACGCCAGCACCCTCGGCGAGCTGGATGCCTTGCGCAGCAAGAACGGCGAGTATAAGCGCCAGCTGATCCAGACGCCCTACGGCAGCGCCTGGCTGTACGTGTATCAGCGTTCGATTGCCGGTCGCACCCGCATCGCGAGTGGCGACTGGTTACGGCGCGATGACGCCGCAGAAGCGTAAATAAAAACACCGCCCAGTGGGCGGTGTTTTTTTATCTGCCGATCGCCATACATAGCGATGCGACAGCGCTGACAGAAAACTTACTTCTTCTGTGCGCGCTCGAAAGAGGAGATGATTTCAGCTTTAGCCGCTTCCGCGTTGTCCCAGCCGTCAACCTTCACCCATTTGCCTTTTTCCAGATCTTTGTAGTGCTCGAAGAAGTGGGTGATCTGCGCTTTCAGCAGTTCTGGCAGGTCGTTCACATCTTTAATATGATCGTACTCTTTGCTCAGCTTGGTGTGCGGAACCGCTACCAGTTTGGCATCTTCACCTGATTCGTCGGTCATCTTCAGCACGCCCACCGGACGGCAGCGGATCACTGAACCTGGCTGCAGCGGATACGGGGTTGGCACCAGTACGTCAACCGGGTCACCATCCAGAGACAGCGTGTGGTTGATGTAACCGTAGTTGCACGGATAGAACATGGCGGTAGACATGAAACGGTCTACAAACAGGGCGCCAGACTCTTTGTCCACTTCATATTTGATCGGATCGGCGTTGGCCGGGATCTCGATGACGACATAGATATCTTCTGGCAGATCTTTACCTGCAGGCACCTGGTTCAAACTCATCTGGCTTTCCTTCATTAGTCGTAAGTTGAGTGACGGCTATTATAGCCAACTGACTCTGAAAGTATGCCCCCTTTTTGGCGTTTCGGAATGGTCCAGCAGGCTACTTCGTGGTGACAAACAGCGACACAATCCCTGCCGCGATTAGCGGCCCGACCGGCACGCCGCGAAAGAACGCCACACCAATCACCGTGCCAATCAGCAACCCGCCAATCACCGACGGCTGCACGCTCATTAAACTGACGCCGCGACCGCCGAGCCAGGCAACAAATACGCCAACGATAATCGCCACGATTGATTGCCAGTTAGCAAAGGATTTCAGCAGCGACGAGGCCGGCAGCGTGCCGCTTGCCAGCGGTGCCATGACGGCCACGGTGAGAATGATGATACCAATCTGGATGCCCTGCTTTTCGACGTAGGGAAAGAACTGTGCCAGCGGCGTGAGCTTAATCACCAGCAGGATGAGAATCGAAATGGTGACGGCGCTGTTGTGGACGAAGTAGCTCAGGATGGCGAGGCAGATAAGAATGAGGGTCGAGGCGTAGGCAGCCATGGTTTCTCCGTGAATAATGGGCGCGCTGACCGTGGCCAGCGCTAAGCGTGTTTAACGCCCCCATTTATCAACAATCATCGGGATTGGCGCAACTGCCTTTATTGATTGATTGCAGCATCAGTGCCTGGTTGCGCACCAGACTGACGCCCTGCGCGCCCACTGACAGCGCCGCCATGGAGCCCTGACTGCTGAGGAAATAGCTGCGGCTGGCATCGGTCCAGCTATCACGGTAGGCCAGCCAGGCGCGCTGCGCATTGCGCAGTTTGTCTTTGGGCTCACCGTTTAATTTCTTCATCAGCTGGCTATATTGCGCATTCATCTCTTTGTCCCACGCCTTATTGGCCGTGCTGTAGCACTGCGACATGCCGGCGGTGCTGGACTCTTTATTCAGGCATTGATTGAGCTGCTGATCGATAGGGTTTTGCTGTGCCATTGCCACGCTGGACGCGAACAGACAGGCGAGCGGAAGCCATTTTTTCATCGTTACATTCCTTGCTTTTAGCGCTACGAACTTCAGGAAATCTGAAGCGTAGATGATCGTAATCAGGTTGACCATCAATGAAGGATAAAGTTTCCCCCGGTCACTGCCGATAATCTCTCCGTTTTAGGGCTACTGGATTCTCCCTTTTTTAAAGCGCACGGGAATTATCATGATCACACAGCTATCTATACGCACGGCTTTACTCTCTCTTCTGGCCTTTATGACGCTGCTGCTGCTGGCAGTGAGCGGTATGGGCATCTACGCCATCAATTCCGGCAACCAGTCACTTGACGCCATCAACCGTATTCAGGGCATTGAACTCAACAGCCTGTATCAGAGCAACGCCGATCTGATGCGTGCCCGCGCCAGCGCCGCGCTGGCGGTGCGCAAAATCGAAATCGGCCTGCTGGACGAGGGCGCGACCGTCACCAAACAGGCGCAGGCGGATGTCGCCAGCTCGCAACGCCATCTCACCGCGTTTATTGATGCCGGTACCGTTACCGCGCAGGGCAAAAGCCTCGCCGATGCGGTCGCGGCCGCGTTCAGCGCGTATCAAAAAGGTGCCATGGCACCCATGATGGATGCGCTGCAAAAGCAGTATACCGATGAGTATTACCAGGTGCTGGAAGGCAACCTGTCACAGCTGGCGGCTAACTATTCCAGGGCAGTGAACGACTTCAGCCTGTATGCCGACGAGGTCTCTGCCGCACGCCTGGCGGCAGCGGCGCACAATGAACTGCAGATGAAGATCATGATTGGCGTCGCCGTCGCGCTGACCCTGTTGCTGATTGCACTGGCCTGGCTGCTGCTGCGTCGCGCGCTGCTGCGTCCGCTGGACGGGGCGATCCAGCATCTGGAGCAGATTGCAGCCGGCGATCTGTCGCAGCCGCTGCCGGCAGCGGCCAATAATGAAATCGGCCGCCTGAACCAGGCGCTGACGGGAATGCAGCTGGCGCTGCGCAACTCGGTCAGCCAGGTGCGTGAAGCCAGCCTGCAGATTGACGTCGGCAGCCGCGAGCTGTCCGCGGGCACGGTGCATCTGTCGCAGCGCACGGAAGAGTCGGCGGCCTCGCTCGAGCAGACTGCCGCCAGCATGGAGCAGCTCACGGCTACCGTCCGGCTTAACGCCAGCAACGCGCAGCAGGCCAATCAGCTGGCCAGTAGCGTGTCCGATACCGCCGACCGCGGCGCGGAAGTGGTGTGCTACGTAATGGAGAAGATGCGTGAGATCACCCACAGCTCCGATCGGATCGCCGATATTCTCAGCGTGATCGACGGCATTGCGTTCCAGACCAACATCCTGGCGCTCAACGCCTCGGTGGAAGCGGCGCGTGCCGGTGAGCAGGGGCGCGGTTTTGCCGTGGTCGCCAACGAAGTGCGCACCCTGGCCGGGCGCAGCGCCAGCGCCGCCAAAGAGATTCGTGAGTTGATCAGCGAATCACAGACGCGGGTCAAAGAGGGCAGCGACATGGCCACGCGCGCCGGCGAAACCATGGATGAGATCTCCAGCGAAGTGATGCGGGTCACCGCGCTGATGAAGGAGATCTCCATCGCCTCGGAAGAGCAGAGCCGCGGTATTGAACAGGTTAACCAGGCGGTGACGCAGATGGATGAAGCCGCGCAGCAAAACGCCGCGCTGGTGGAGCAGGCCAGCGCCGCTACGCAGTCGCTGGAAGCGCAGTCGCAGCAGTTGCAGGCATCCATGGCACAGTTCCGCGTGGCGACAGCATAATCAGGGTGGGGTCAGGGATGACCGGTAACGTTGCCTGCGTTCGCCCTGATGGATGGCGACGCGGGAGAAGGTAAAGCGGTAATTTACGCGGTGCGCCTTATGGTGCACCGCTGTTCAGACCGGCGGGAAATGCCAGAATCATGGCGGCAAGCCGATCATCTTCCGCCAGAAAATAGGCTGCCGGCACTTCCAGCACCTGCGCCAGTAATTGCAGCGTTAATAAATCCGGTTTATGCACGCCCAGTTCATAGCGATTAATACGCGCGCTGGCAGAAAACTCTTCAATCCCTGCGGCAATACCCAATCCTTTCTGCGACAAACCTTTCGCCAGACGCGCTTGTTTCAGGCGTCGACAAAAAGTGTCTTGCAGCGAGGAGGTCGGTTTCATGACTACGAGAATCGTAGATTTAGCGCTTGTCAGATACTACGAGTAACGTAGTATCGTTACGGGAATGGATAAGCGAACTAAGGAGAGTTGCGTGAATAATGCGAAGTCAGACTGGCATCCGGCCGATATCATTGCGGCGCTGCGTAAAAAGGGAACCTCAATGGCGGCGTTATCCCGACAGGCGGGATTATGTTCCACCACGTTAGCCAACGCGCTGGCGCGTCCGTGGCCGAAAGGGGAATTAATTATTGCCGAAGCAATTGGTATTTCGCCGGCTGAGATCTGGCCGAGTCGTTATTATGCGGAGAATGGTGAATTAATTAATCGTCAGGCAAGAATCAGAAATAAAAAATAAGTAAGCCTGGGCAACGGCGTAGTGCCGATTAAATTGCAATTAATCTCTATATGCCGGTGCGCATAAATGCGCACCCAACATAATTCGTGCCATCGACCTGTAGGGTCGCCATTAATGGCGACCGAAAATCATTTACTGACAGGCTTCACACGCAGGCATTTTAAATGCCCGCTTACTTACGCCTGATGTTCGTCCGGGAACTCACGCATGAAGCGTTCCACGTCGTCGACCATCGCATCATTACCGCAGAAGAACGGGCAGCGCTGGTGCAGCGTTTCCGGCTGAATATCGAGGATACGGTTTTTACCGTCGCTGGCTTTACCGCCCGCCTGTTCGGCGAGGAAGGCCATCGGGTTGCACTCATACAGCAGGCGCAGCTTGCCTTTCGGGTGGCTGGCGGTGCTGGGATAGAGATAAATGCCGCCCTTCAGCAGGTTGCGGTGGAAATCCGCCACCAGCGAACCGATGTAGCGCGAGGTGTAAGGGCGCTTCGTTGATACATCTTCTTCCTGGCAGAACTTCAGGTACTTTTTCACGCCCTGCGGGAAGCGGATGTAATTCCCTTCGTTGATCGAGTAGGTGTAGCCTTTTTCCGGGAAGGTCATGCGTTCGTGGCTCAGGCAGAACACGCCGAGCGACGGATCGTAAGTGAAGGCATGAACGCCCACGCCGGTGGTGTACACCATCATGGTTGAGGAACCGTACACCACGTAACCTGCGGCAACCTGCTTGTGGCCCGGTTGCATGAAATCGGCTTCAGTGATCGGCGTGCCTGGCTCGCTAATACGATGATAAATCGAGAAAATGGTGCCGACGGAAACGTTAACGTCGATGTTCGAAGAACCATCCAGCGGGTCCATCAATACTACATACTTACCGTTCTCCGAACCTTCAAAGATGACAAACTCATCTTCTTCTTCGGAAGCAATCCCCGCGACCACACCGCGCGCCTTCAGTGCCGCTTTCAGCTTTTCGTTAGCGAACAGATCCAGCTTCATCTGCTGCTCACCCTGCACGTTCTCTACGCCGCTGGCACCAAGAATATCCACCAGACCCGCTTTGTTGATGTCGCGGTGGATGATTTTTGCGCCCAGCTTGATGGAGGAAATCAGCGCCGTCAGTTCACCTGTGGCGTGAGGAAAGTCGTGTTGCTTCTCGACGATGAATTCGCCTAACGTTTTCATAACACATTCCCTGAATCTACGATGGAGTGGCAGCAGCTGTAACAAGCTACCAACGTATGCGTACGCAGTTTAGCCGATTGAACTTCAAAAACCATAGTCCTAATCCGTTTCTTCCCTCCGGACTCGGCGTTACACTGTGCGCCGAACTTTTGAGTAATGGATCTTTTTATGCGCATTCACATCCTTGGGATTTGTGGCACTTTTATGGGCGGACTGGCGATGCTGGCCCGCTCGCTCGGACACGAAGTGACCGGTTCAGATGCCAATGTCTATCCGCCGATGAGCACGCTGCTGCAACAGCAAGGCATTGAATTAACAGAAGGTTACGATGCCTCGCAGCTGGACCCGGCACCGGACCTGGTAATCATCGGCAACGCCATGACGCGCGGCAACCCGTGCGTGGAAGCGGTGCTGGAACGCAACATTCCTTACCTCTCCGGACCGCAATGGCTGCACGATTTCGTGCTGCGCGATCGCTGGGTGCTGGCGGTGGCCGGTACCCATGGTAAAACCACCACCGCCGGCATGGTAGCGTGGATTCTCGAGGCCTGCGGCCTGGAACCGGGCTTTATTATTGGTGGGGTGCCGGGTAACTTCGACGTATCGGCAAAATTAGGAAAAAGTCCATTCTTCGTCATCGAGGCGGATGAGTACGACTGCGCGTTTTTCGACAAGCGTTCCAAGTTTGTGCATTACTGCCCACGCACCCTGATCCTCAACAATCTTGAGTTCGATCATGCCGACATCTTCGACGATCTGCGGGCGATCCAGAAGCAGTTCCACCATCTGGTGCGCATCGTGCCGGGTCAGGGCAAGATCCTGCTGCCGGAACACGATCACAACATTAAGCAGGTGATGGCGATGGGCTGCTGGAGCGAGCAGGAGAGCGTGGGCGACAATGGTCGCTGGCAGGCGAAGAAGCTGGTGGCGGATGCCTCGCGCTGGGAAGCCTGGCTCGACGGCGAGAAAGTGGCGGAAGTGAACTGGGCGCTGGTCGGCGAACACAACATGCACAACGGCCTGATGGCGATTGCCGCCGCACGTCACGTTGGCGTGAAGCCGTGCGATGCCGGAGAGGCGCTGAACAGCTTCATTAACGCGCGTCGTCGCCTCGAGCTACGCGGCGAAGTGAACGCGATTAAGGTGTATGACGATTTTGCCCATCACCCAACGGCGATTCTCGCTACGCTGGCGGCGCTGCGCAGTAAAGTCGGCGGTACCGCACGCATTCTGGCGGTGCTTGAGCCGCGCTCTAATACCATGAAGATGGGCGTGAGTAAGAACGAACTGGCCCCTTCGTTAGGGCGTGCCGATGAGGTGTTCCTGTTCCAGCCGCACCACATTCCGTGGCAGGTTGCGGACGTTGCGGACGCCTGCATTCAGCCGGCGCACTGGAGCGCGGACATTGATACGCTGGTGGAGATGGTGGCTAAAGCGGCGCAGCCGGGTGATTCGATTCTGGTGATGAGCAACGGCGGCTTTGGCGGGATTCATCAGAAACTGCTGGAGCGGTTAGGTAAGTAATGCGTGGCCGGTTCAGGGCCGAGAGGCGATCTGCCCTCATCCCAGCCTTCTCCCGCAAGCGGGAGAAGGGGCCGCCCGGTGCGGACGTCACATTCAGCGCTGGTCCTCAGCTACTTCAGCACTCTGCTTCTAACCCGGCACTATACTTTATATCCCCTCTCCCGCCTGCGGGAGAGGGTTAGGGTGAGGGCAGGGCAACCGTCCGCAGCGGACTTACGCTTCAGCCAGCTCGCGCAGGTACTGGAAAATCTGGCGGGCGGCTTTGGGCGGCTTACTGGCGGCTTTCTCTTTCTGCGCGTTGCGGATCATACTGCGCAGTTGCTGACGGTCGGCGTGCGGATAGAGATTCAGCACTTCCGCCACCGCATCATCACCCTGTTCGATCAGCCGATCGCGCAGCTGCTCCAGCTTATGGAACAGCGCAACCTGCTGGTTGTGGCGGTTCTTCAGCTTATCCAGCGCCAGGCGGATTGGCTCTTCGTCGCGCTGACGCAGCATTTTACCAATCAGCTGTAGCTGGCGGCGGCGGCCTTCCTTCTTAATGCGCTGCGCCAGTTCAATGGCGTCACGCAGCTGTTCATCAAGCGGGATCTTATCCAGGGAGTTTTTCCCTAAATCCACTAACTCGGCGCCCAGGCGTTTCAGCTCCTCGGCGTCGCGTTTAATTTCACTTTTACTGACCCAGATAATCTCTTCGTCTTCTTCTTCCTGATTATCCGGCACATCGTCGAGCCAGTCTTCGGGCTGCTTCGTCATCTGTTGGCTCCCTAAAAAAAGAGGCTAATCCTACCAGTTTATCGGGCGACTGCGAAATTGTTCTCTGAGTCTGATAGACTCAATAAATTCATACTTAAGATTAGACGGCAGGTCGATGAACGTATCTACTCAGGTTGCAGAACAACGTAAAGTGTTGGAACAGGCTGTCGCGCAGGCGCTGGAACTGGCGCAAGCCAGCACCGACGGAGCAGAAGTGGCGGTCACCAAAACCACCGGAATCGGTGTCAGTACCCGCTACGGCGAAGTGGAAAACGTCGAATTCAACAGCGATGGCGCGCTTGGCATCACCGTCTATCACCAAAACCGCAAAGGCAGTGCTTCCTCGACCGATCTCAGCCCGGACGCGATTAAACGCACCGTGCAGGCGGCGATCGATATCGCACGCTACACCTCGCCCGATCCCTGTGCTGCGCCGGCCGAGCGCGATCTGCTGGCGTTCGAGGCGCCGGATCTCGATCTCTATCACCCGTGGGAGATCGACGCCGATCGCGCCATTGAGCTGGCCGCGCAGGCCGAGCAGGCCGCGCTGCAGGCTGATAAGCGCATCACCAATACCGAAGGGGGCAGCTTTAACAGCCACGTCGGCATCAAAGTCTTTGGTAACAGCCACGGCATGCTGCAGAGCTACTGCTCGAGCCGGCATTCGCTGTCGAGCTGCGTCATTGCCGAGCACAACGGTGACATGGAGCGCGACTACGCCTACACCATTGGCCGCGCGATGGGCGATCTGCAAAGCGCCGACTGGGTGGGCGCGGAGTGCGCGCGCCGCGTGCTGGCACGTCTTTCGCCACGTAAGCTGCCGACCATGAAAGCGCCGGTGCTGTTTGCGCCGGAAGTGGCCACCGGCCTGTTCGGCCATCTGGTGGGCATGATCAGCGGCAGCAGCGTTTACCGCAAATCCACCTTCCTGCTCGACGCGCTGGGCCAGCAGATTCTGCCGTCGTGGCTGACGATTGAAGAGAAGCCGCACCTGCTGAAAGGGCTGGCCTCGACGCCGTTCGACAGCGAAGGCGTACGCACCGAAGCGCGCGAAATCGTGAAAGATGGCGTGCTGCAGAACTGGCTGCTGACCAGCTATTCGGCGCGTAAGCTCGGCCTGCAAAGCACCGGCCACGCGGGCGGCATTCATAACTGGCGCATCGCCGGTCAGGGCCACAGCTTTGACGATCTGGTGAAGCAGATGGGACGCGGTTTGATCGTTACCGAGATGATGGGTTCCAGCGTCAGCGCCATGACCGGCGACTACTCGCGCGGTGCGGCTGGCTTCTGGGTTGAAAACGGGGAAATTCAATACCCTGTGAGCGAGATCACAATTGCGGGCAACCTCAAAGATATGTGGCTCAATATGGTAACGGTCGGTAACGACATTGAAACGCGCAGCAATATACAATGCGGATCGGTGCTGCTGCCGGAGATGAAAATCGCCGGACAATAAAGACATCGCTTGATGAAAGCAGCCCTCAGCGGCTGCTTTTTTTTCGCCTGATAATAATTAAAGGAAAACGTTATGCGTAAGCATGTGATTGCTATGTTGTCTTTGTCGTTGCTGTTCTCTTCAGCCAGCCTGTTCGCGGCTGACCTGGAGCAGGATATGGATACCCTGAAAGACGGGCTGAGTGTCGTCAAGAAAACCTCTGACGCCCAGGAAATGCACGCTGCACTGGGCAAGATGCGTGCGGCTGCGCAGGATGCAAAAAAATCCACGCCGGAAAAACTGGAAGGTCAGGGCGCTGACAGCGCACAGATCAAGGATTACCACGCCGGTCTGGACTCACTGATTGCCCAGATCGACGTTGTCGACCAGCTGGCGCAGGCTAACAAGCTGGACGAGGCGAAAACCGAAGCGAAGAAACTGGAAGATATCCGTAACGCCAACCATAAGAAATTCCGCTGATAAACCGGGCCAGCCTGCAGGCTGGCCTTATTCCTGCCGCGGCTTCGCGTCATTCCACCGTTTTTATCCCGCTTTTTACCTCATTTCACGCATTTCGTGAGCGATCTCGCATAGTTCGTGCATCGTGCGATCTGGCGCACAGTCGCCCGTGGGATTTCCACTTTGAGGTGGAAATGTTGCGTCTCCACACCGCCAGGCGGACAGCGTAATTTCTTCTCAACGCGAATTATCTGACATTGTCCGCTGTAAACAGGAGTAACAAGGTGAGGAGTGATGCTGTCCCGCTGAAACCGAGCACGCCGGAGGCAATCCAGGCGCTGGCGGATAAGGTGATGAATCAAATCGCGGCGCTGTATGCCGCGCACCACATTGCAGCCAATGCGGTGCAACAGCAAATGCTGGCCTCACATGTCCGCGCCATGGCGGCACGTTCTCTCACCGGAGAGGCGCTGCCGGACGTCGAAGCCGAACTGTTTGAGGACATCTCGCCTGAGACCATGGCGCTGGCGCAGCAGGTGGTGGATCTGTTTGGCAATTTGCCTGTCGAAGAAGCCTGGCTGCTGTCGGTGCATATCGAAGTGGCGAAATCGAACGAAGCATGAATTGAGAGAGGAACAGAATATGGTAACGGTAGTGATTGGCGATCGTCTGGGTAAAGGGCAGAAAGTGGCAGCTGGCGTCGAAAAAGCCGGCGGTCGGGCTGTAGTGGTGCCGGGCGTGGCGGCGGATATGAAACTGGGCGACGTGATGAAAGCGGAAAACGCTGATTTCGGCATCTCCTTCTGCGGCAGCGGCGGCGCCGGTGCCATCACCGCGCAGAACAAGTACGGCTACAAAGCCAAACACGGTATGCGTTCGGTGGACGAAGGGGTAACCGCCATCAACGAAGGTGCCACCGTGCTCGGTTTTGGCTTCATGGATAAAGAAGAGCTGGGTGAGCGTCTGGTTCAGGCCTGGAATAAAAAACACGGCAGCTAAGCATGAAACAACAGTATGAGACGCAGGTCACGGTGCAGGGCAAAGGCGACAGCAAAGCAAAAGCCTTCGCCGATGCGCTCAGCAAGGTGCAGCAGCAGGTGCTGCGCACCAGCCAGAAAATTCTGTTGCGCATTGAACCGCTCGATGTGCGGGTGCTACGCGCGCAGGAGAGCGTGCGGAAGGAGAAATTTCTGTTCTTTTTCCTCGCGCGTGAACGGCGGAATTACAGCGTGGAGCTGGAAATTACCGTCAGCGTCACTGTGATCGACACCGAGAGCGTGACCTTCACAGCAACGTAAGAATAACGACAACAAGGGTAACAATATGTTTTTAATCATTTTGTTTAAGTCGTTGATCATAGGTGGATTAGTCGGCGTGGGCGTTGGAGCGGGCGCGGCGCGCATGTTCCACGCGCCTGTCACGCAGGGGATGGGTGCCTTCCGTACGCTGGGCGAGCTCAACTCCTGCGAGGGCGATCCGGCTTCGCACTTCTCCTTTGGTCTCGGCTTCTTCTTTAACGCCTGGGCATCCTCCGTTGCTGCGGGCTCCTTCACGCAGGATGTGGATCACCGCATTCTGCCGAACTGGGGCGCGGCCGCACTGATGGTAAAGAACCGCAACGTCGCGGAAACGCTGCATAACCCGAAACGCATGGCGATAGCCTGCGGCATTATCGGCATGATCGTGGTGGCCTTCCTGAACAGTACCGCTTCCGCCGTACCGGCTGCGCTGCAGGTTACCGCGGTAAAAGTGCTGGTGCCGGCGGCGAATCTGCTGGTGAACACGGTGATGCCGGTGATCTTCTGGCTGGCGGCAATTGATGCCGGTAAGAAATCGGGCTTCTGGGCAACCATTTTTGGTGGTCTGGCGCAGTTGATCATGGGTAACGCCGTGCCGGGTCTGGTGCTGGGCATTCTGATCGGTAAAGGCGTGGAAGAGAGCGGCTGGAACAAAGTCACCAAAGTGATGATGGCTGCGATTGTCCTGCTGTTTGTGCTGAGCGGCTTCTTCCGTGGCTTCGATGTGAAACTGCTGCAATCCTTCCAGCTCGGCATCCCTGGCTGGCTCGACATGATCCACAACAGCCTGAGCGGCAAATAAGGAGCCTTCAGCATGAACGAGAACGAAAACAAAGGGTTCTGGTACGCCGACTGGTCTTTCCCGCTGTTTGTCGGCCTGCTCTCCTCCGGCGTATTCGCCGGGACGCACATGTACTACCTGTACGGCATCGGTGCTTTTAACGAAGTGGCATTCGTTTCGATGCTGCGCTCCGGCATGGAAACCGGCGTATACGGCGCGGTGGCGGCGTTTGGTGCCAGCTTCCTGTTTGCGCGCATTATTGAAGGCTCGCTGGTAGGGATTCTGGATATCGGCGGCGCGATTCAGACCGGCGTCGGCCTCGGTGTGCCAGCGCTGCTGCTGGGAGCCGGTATCGTGTTTCCGGTGGCGAACTTTGCCGCCTCGCTGGCAACCGGGCTGGTGATTGGCGTGGCGATTGGCTACGTGATTATCCTCGCGCGCAAATTCACCATCAACCAGAGCGATTCCACCTACGGCGCGGACGTAATGATGGGCGCCGGTAATGCCTCGGGTCGCTTCCTTGGTCCACTGATTATTCTGTCTGCCATGGCGGCGTCGATTCCGATCGGCCTCGGTTCGCTGGTCGGTGCGCTGCTGTTTTACCTGTGGAACAAGCCGATTACCGGCGGCGCGATTCTCGGTGCCATGGTGCTCGGCGCTATCTTCCCGGTTTCACTGTAAGCGCGAAATGGCTGCACAATCCCGTAGCGGCGCGATTTATCGCGCAATAAATTGCGCCGCTACGGCATGTGCGCTCTGTAAATGGGGGTTTTATGTTTGATCTGATTCTGCGCCGCGCGCGTCTGTGTGATGAACAGCTGGTGGATATCGCGATTCGCGCCGGCAAAATCGCGGCGGTCGGTAAGGTGGACGGCGCAGCGCAACAGGAGCGCGATCTCGGCGGCCGCTACTACGTCAGCGCCGGCTGGATTGACAGCCACGTACACTGCTATCCCAAATCACCGATTTACCACGACGAAGCCGACGCGATTGGCGTGGCGCAGGGGGTCACCACCGTGGTGGATGCGGGCAGCACCGGTGCCGATCACATCGACGACTTTTATCAGCTGACGCGCAGCGCGAAGACCGAAGTGCGCGCGCTGATCAACATCTCGCGCACCGGCATCGTCACGCAGAACGAACTGGCCGACATGGCGCAGATTGATGGCGAAGCGGTGGTGCAGGCGGTACAGCGTCGCCCGGACTTTATTGTCGGCCTGAAGGCACGCATGAGCAGCAGCGTGGTCGGCGACAACGGCATTCAGCCGCTGGTGCGTGCCAAAGCCATTCAGCAGGCGGCGGGCAATCTGCCGCTGATGGTGCACATCGGTAACAACCCGCCGGTGCTGGAAGAGATCGCCGCGCTGCTCACTTCCGGCGACATTATCACTCACTGCTTCAACGGCAAGCCGAACCGCATTCTGTCACCGCAGGGCGAGCTGAAAGCGGCGGTTAAGCAGGCGATCGCGCGCGGCGTGAAGCTGGATATCGGCCACGGCAGCGCCAGCTTCAGTTTTGCGGTGGCGCGCGAGGCGATTGCCCAGGGCATTCTGCCGGACACCATCAGCTCCGATATCTATTGTCGCAACCGCATCAACGGCCCGGTGCACAGCCTGGCGCACGTGATGTCGAAATTTTTCTCCATCGGCATGACGCTGCCGCAGGTGATCGCCTGCGTCACCGTTAATGCCGCAGCGGATCTGCGTCTGGCCTGTAAAGGTCATCTGACCGCCGGTTATGACGCCGATCTGACCATTTTTACCGTCAAAGAGGAAGCCCGCCCGTTCGTCGATGCTGAAGGCGAACGGGTCACGGGTGAGCAACATTTGCTGCCGCTGGCCGTGGTGATCGCGGGCCAGTGGCATCTGACTGAGGAAGGGAAAGCGCATCATGTCTTCGATTTATGAGAAATATGACCTGAAACAGGTGATCAACGCCTCCGGCCGTATGACCATTCTCGGCGTGTCGACGCCGTCCGCCGACGTGGTGGATACCGTCAGCTACGGCCTCAATCACTACTTTGAGATCAAAGATCTGGTCAACAAAACCGGTGCTTACATCGCGCGCCTGCTGGAAGTCGAAAACGCGGTGGTGGTGTCCTGCGCCTCGGCCGGTATTGCCCAGTGCGTAGCGGCGGTGATCGTCAAAGATAACGACTGGCTGCTGGATAACCTGCACGCCGCGCCGCTCAGCGTGCCGCACGACATCGTGGTGCCGAAAGGCCATAACGTGAACTACGGCGCGCCAGTGGGCAGCATGGTGGCGCTGGGCGGCGGACGCCTGATTGAGGCCGGCTACAGTAATGAGTGCTCGCCAGAACAGCTGGCGGCGGCCATCACGCCGACCACCGCGGCGCTGCTGTACGTCAAGTCGCATCACTGTGTGCAGAAAAGCCATCTCAGCGTCGAACAGGCGGCGGTGGTCGCGCGCAAACACGGTATTCCGCTGATTGTCGATGCGGCGGCCGAAGAGGATTTGCAGTGCTATTACCAGACGGGGGCCGACCTGGTGATCTACAGCGGTGCCAAAGCCATCGAAGGGCCAACCAGCGGCCTGGTGATTGGCCGCAGCCAGTACGTCGAGTGGGTGAAACGCCAGAGCAACGGCATTGGCCGCGCGATGAAAGTCGGCAAAGAGGGCATTCTCGGTCTGACTCAGGCGATTGAAAACTACCTGCTGCAGAGCAAAACCAGCGGCGCTGACATGGTGGCGAAGATGACGCCCTTTATCGATAACCTCAACACGCTGAACGGCGTCAGCGCGCGCGTGGTGTGGGATGCGGCCGGTCGTGACATCGCCCGCGCTGAAATCAAATTTGATGAAGCGGTGACGGGCTGGCCGACCGGCGAGCTGGTGCAGGCGCTGAAAAACGGCGACATCGCCATCTATTTCCGCGGCTATAAAGCCAACGAAGGCATTATCGAAGCGGATGTGCGCAGCGTCAGCGCGGAACAGCTGCACATCATCTTTAGCCGCATCCAGGCGCTGCTCAGCGGAGGAAAACGCGCATGAATCTTAACGCCAATTTCTATCAGGGCCGTCTGTGCCTCAACGTGCTGGCCGGTTCAAAGCAGAATGCGCAGGCGATCTGGCAGGCGGCAGAAGGGCATGTGCTGGTCGGCGTTTTGTCGAAAAACTACGCCTCGAATGAGGCCGCGATTGCCGATATGCGCGAGTACGCGGCGCTGATTGATAATGCGCTGTCGGTCGGGCTGGGTGCGGGCGACCCGAATCAGTCGGCGATGGTCAGTGAAATCTCGGCGGAACTGCAGCCGCAGCACGTTAATCAGGTCTTCACCGGCGTGGCCACCAGCCGCGCGCTGCTCGGACAGCCACACACTATCGTGAACGGTCTGGTTTCACCAACCGGCACGCCGGGCAAGGTGAAAATCTCCACCGGTCCGCGCAGTTCGCAGGCGGCGGACGGCATTGTGCCGATCGCCACGGCGATCGCCATGCTGCAGGATATGGGCGGCAGTTCGGTAAAGTATTTCCCGATGGGCGGCCTGAACGCGGTGGAGGAGTATCGCGCGGTGGCGGACGCCTGTGCGCGCCATGATTTCTGGCTGGAGCCGACCGGCGGTATCGATCTCAGTAATTTCGAAGAGATCGTGCGGATTGCTCTGGAGGCCGGAGTCAGTAAAGTCATCCCGCACGTTTACAGCTCGATTATTGATAGCGCCAGCGGCGACACGCGCATTGACGATGTGCGTCAGCTTCTGGCAACGTGCAAGAAACTGCTGTAACAAATGAGTAACAGGTGAGGCTCCGTGAGATTTCCCAATCAGCGTTTAGCTCAACTCTTCGCGGCGCTGCAAAGCGAAACGCTGCCACAGGATGAGCTGGCGCGGCGTTTTTCCGTTTCAACGCGCACGGTGCGCACCGACATCACCGCGCTCAATGCGCTGCTGGAACAGCACGGCGCTCAGTTCGTGCTGGCGCGCGGCGCGGGCTATCAGCTAAAAATCGACGACGCGGTGCGCTTCGGCCGCCTGCAGCAGGAGAGTGCGGCACCGCTGCGGGTGCCGCGCACCTCGCAGGATCGGGTGCGCTATTTGCTGAGCCGCTTTCTCACCGCCGCGTATTCGCTCAAGCTGGAAGATCTGTCGGAAGAGTGGTTCGTCAGCCGCGCCACGCTGCAGAGTGATATGGCGGAAGTGCGCGAGTGGCTGGGCCGCTATCATCTTAACATCGAAACCAAGCCGCGCTACGGTATGAAACTGTTTGGCAGCGAGGCGGCGATTCGCACCTGCCTGACCGATCTGCTGTGGCAAATCGACCAGCAGACGCCGGACAGCCCGCTGCTGACGGTCGAGGCGCTGCACAGCGGCATGCTGGCGCAGCTGCAGCCGCTGCTGGCGCAGTGTTTCACGCAGCATGCCATCCGGCTGAGCGATGAAGGCGAGCGCTATCTGCTGATTTACTGCGCGGTGGCGGTGCGCCGCATCAGCGAAGGCTTCCCGCTCAGCGATCCCGGCGCGGAGGATGTCGGCGAGGAGATACGCGAGGCGGCGCACGATCTGGTTAATCTGATGCGCCCGCTGGTGGGTAAAGGCATCTCGCAGGCGGAAGAGAACTGGCTGCGTGTCAATATTGCGGCGCGGCAGATTCAGGCGCTGGCCCCCAGCACCATCAACGCCGATGACGCGGATGCGCTGGTAGATTACCTGCTTAACTACATCA
Source organism: Pantoea sp. Cy-640 (assembly GCF_011752635.1). NCBI lineage: Bacteria > Pseudomonadati > Pseudomonadota > Gammaproteobacteria > Enterobacterales > Erwiniaceae > Pantoea > Pantoea sp. Cy-640. The sequence continues at coordinate 71,256 of NZ_VWXB01000007.1, forward strand.
ACACCCATTACAACTACCGGCTGCAGCAGGATGAGCAGCTGCGCGCCGATCTGCTCACGCACATCAAAACCATGATCACCCGCGTGCGCTATCAGATCCACATCCCCAATCCGCTGCTGAGTAACATCAAACAGCACTACCCGATGGCCTACGATGTGACGCTGGCGGCCGTCACCAGCTGGGGCAAATACACGCCGTATACCATTAGCGAAAACGAGATTGGCTTTCTGGTGCTGCACATCGGCGTCGGGCTGGAGCGACATTACGATGTCGGCTATCAGCGACACCCACAAGTGTTGCTGGTTTGCGACAGCGGCAACTCCACGCTGCGCATGATCGAGGCGCTGCTGCTGCGCAAATACCCGCAGCTGGTGGTGACGGCGCGGCTGTCGCAGCGCGACTACGAAGTGCGTGCGCACATTGATGAAGATTTTGTTATTTCAACCGCGCGGCTCAGCGAGAAGAACAAGCCGGTAGTGATGATGTCGCCATTCCCTACGGAGTTTCAGCTGGAACAGCTCGGCAAGCTGGTGCTGGTGGACCGCACCCGGCCTTACATGCTGGAGAAGTACTTCGACGCGCAGCATTTCATGGTGCTCGACCGGCCAATGAGCCAGTCGGCGCTGTTCCGCCTGCTGTGCGATCGGCTCGAGGTGGAGGGCTATGTCGATGCTGATTTTTATCCTTCGGTCGAAGAGCGTGAAGCGATTGTCAGTACCATGCTGGGCGAAGGGATTGCGCTGCCACACTCGCTGGGATTACTGGCTAAAAAAACCGTGGTTTACACCGTGCTGGCACCGCACGGCGTGAGCTGGGGCGATGAGACGGCTTCGGTGATTTTTCTGCTGGCGATCAGTAAGAGCGAATACGAGGAGGCGATGGCGATTTACGATCTGTTTGTCACCTTCCTGCGCGAAAGGGCGGTGACAAGACTGCGCGACTGCGCTGATTTCGTCAGCTTTAAAGCGGTGGCGATGGATTGTCTGAGCCGGTTGTGAGGGGGATGGGTGCGGTTTGTCCCTCACCCTAACCCTCTCCCGCAAGCGGGAGAGGGGACCGATCCAGCGGCGTGTGAGTTCAGGTGCTGATCCTCAGCGCCCGGTGGATTGACTGAATTCTGGCCCTCAAACCACGCCCGGACGACTCCTTCTTAGATTCCCTCTTAAAACCACGTTCGGGCGGCTCCCTCTCCCGCGTGCGGGAGAGGGCTGGGGTGAGGGCGAAATGCCTACAGCACCCGCAATCAGCCGCGTTTCGCCAGCAGTTTCGGAATCTCACGCAGGCACCAGGCTTTGGCTTCACCCATGCTATCGCGGCGCCACGCCATAATAATATCCACCTCACGGGTATACTCGGCGCTGACGACGCGCAGGCGGCCTTCGGCGATATCTTTCTCCACCATCGGATAGGGCATGGTCGCTACGCCGAGACCGGCCAGCAGCGCGCGGCGTTTATCATCCATGCTGCTTACCGTCAGGCGCTGCTGTTTGTCCAGCAGCTGCACCGTCAATACCGGACGTTCGCGCGCGGTGTCCGCCACGGCGATGCCGCGATACTTAACGCGCGTGACCTCGGACAGCGGCTCGGCTTCCTGATGAATCGGGTGATCCGGACTGGCAACATACACGCTCATAATGCTGTACAGCTTGCGCGTATTGATTTCGGTGGAGGCGCGAAAATGCAAATCCGGCGCGATCACGATGTCGGCGCGCCCCTGTTCCAGTCGCTCCCACGCGCCCGCCAGCACTTCGGTGACCAGCGAAATCTGCGTATTGGCTTTCTCGGCCAGCTTCTCTACCAGCGGGAACAGCAGTTCGGTCGGAATCAGCGCTTCGGCCACGATGGTCAGATGGGTTTCCCAGCCGCGCGCCAGCGCTTCGGCATCGGTGGTGAGTTTATCGGCGGCTTCCAGCAGCACGCGGCCGCGTTCCAGCAGCATTCGCCCGACGTTGGTGAATTTGGTGCGATGGCCGGAGCGGTCAAACAGCACCACATCCAGCTCCTCTTCCAGCTTCTGCATGGTGTAGCTCAGCGCCGATGGCACGCGTCCCAGCTCGTCGGCCGCCGCGGCGAAGCTGCCGCGACGGTCAATAGCATCCATCACACGTAAAGCTTCCAGGGTTAACGCGCGCTCTTTAGCCATGCCGACTCTCTGTCAGTAAATTTGAATATGCCAGGCAGATTAACTGGCTAACAATCCGGCGTCCAGCCTTTTACCATTGACGTATAAAGCCTGTGGTGGATTCTCACCGCAGTGCGTCGGAGGTAAAGCATGATGACAACCCGCTGCGCGTCCGCATGTGGCCAGGCCGATTTCGGTTGGTTGCAGGCGCGCTATAGCTTCTCATTTGGCCACTATTTTGATCCCCAGCTGATGGGCTACGCCTCGCTGCGCGTGCTAAATCAGGAAGTGCTGGCACCCGGTGCGGCATTTCAGCCGCGCACCTATCCGCAGGTGGATGTGCTCAACCTGGTGCTGCAGGGTGAAGCCGAATACCGCGACAGCGAAGGCAATCACCTGGTGGCGCGCGAGGGCGAAGCGATGCTGCTGTCGGCTCGCCAGGGCGTCAATTACAGCGAACACAATATCAGCAAGGATCGCCCACTGACGCGCATGCAGCTGTGGCTGGCCGCCTGTCCGGAACGGGAAAATCCGCTGCTGCAAAAACGCGCGCTGCCGCAGCAAACCCATGTACTGATTGCATCACCGGATGGCGCGGACGGCAGTTTGCAGCTGCGCCAGCAGGTTTGGGTACATCAGGTCACGCTGGCACCGGGCGAGCAGTACAGCCTGGCGCTGCACGGACCGCGCGCCTATTTACAGTCGATTCACGGTGCGCTTGAGGTACGGGCCAGCAGTGCGCATCAGGAGCAGCTGCGCTGTGGCGATGGGGCGTTTGTCAGTGAAGAGGCGCAGATTACGCTGCAGGCGGAAACGCCGCTGCGCGCGCTGGTGATTGATATTCCGGTATAAAAAAGGCGGCCCTGCTGGCCGCCTGTGGCATTATTTCAGAATGGTAAAGGCGGTAGTGACGTGCTTCACGCCGCTGACACGGCTGGCGATATCTGCTGCTGCCTTCGCTTCTTCCTGCGTCACCAGACCCAGCAGGAACACTTCTCCGTTCTCAGTGGTGACTTTCACGTTGGACGATTTCACCTGATCGCTGCCCAGCAGCTGCGAGCGGATTTTGGTGGTGATCCACGTATCCGATGAAGACGTGCCGAGGCTCACTTTCTGCCCGGTGCGAATCTCGTTATACACCTCTGTTGCGCCATCAACGCCCATGGCGATCTGTTTTGCCCGACTGGCGAGATCGGCTGACGGTGCCTGACCGGTCAGCAGTACTTTGCCCTGATACGCGGTCACGACCACGCGCGCCTGATTTTTGATCTGCTCATCTTTTGCCAGCGCGTTAGTGACGCGCAGCTCCAGCGTGCCGTCATCAACCTGCGTGCCCACGGTACGTGGGTCGGTGGCGGTTTTGGTGGCGACCGCAGCGCCGCCGGCGACAACCGCCACGCAGCCCTGCAGCAGCATGGCGGTTAACAGAATGGCGATAGCGTTCAATGCTTTCATTTGAGCTCCTTCAGTCATTCCTGGTGTGGGAACAAGGTGTTATCAATCAAATCGCACAGGCAGTTCAGCGTCAGCATATGCATCTCCTGAATGCGTGCGCTGCGATGTGACGGAATGCGAATTTCCACATCGTGCGGACCGAGCAGGCCCGCCAGCTCACCGCCGTCATGGCCGGTCAGCGCGACGATAGTCATATCGCGGGTAACCGCAGCTTCCACCGCTTTAACAATATCGCGGGTGTTGCCACGGGTGGAGATGGCCAGCAGAACGTCGCCGGCCTGTCCAAGCGCACGAACCTGCTTGGCATAAATTTCGTCGTGCAGACGGTCGTTACCGATTGCCGTCAGCATCACATTGTCCGCACTCAGCGCCAGCGCCGGCAGGCTGGGACGCTCGGTCTCAAAACGGTTAATCATGCTGGCGGCAAAATGCTGGGCGTTAGCCGCCGAGGCGCCGTTACCGCAGCTGAGGATTTTGTTGCCGTTCAGCAGTGACTGCACCAGCGTCATCGCGGCGCGGGAAATCGCATCTGGCAGCGCTTCGGCTGCGGCGATTTGCGTCTGAATACTTTCGGTAAAACACGCTTTAATTCTGTCCTGCACAAGACCACCTGGTTCTATCCATCCGCACGAAAGGCATCGGCCAGCCACACCAGTTCGCGCCCGGTGATGGCGATGATGTCAAAACGGCAATTCACCGTATCAAAACTGCCGCCGCGTGCCAGCAACCACAGCGCAGCGGTACGCAGCAGCTTTTGTTGTTTCTGGCGCGTCACGCTGGCAGCCGCGCCGCCAAAACGTGCATCGCGCCGATAGCGCACTTCAACAAACACCCAGCAATCCGCGTCGCGCATAATCAGGTCGATTTCCCCGCTGCGGCAGCGCACATTGCTGGCTTCCCACTGCAGTCCGGCGCGCTCAAGGTAGCGACGCGCCTGCTGCTCCTGCTCAGCGCCGAGGCGCTGGCGGTTTACTGCACCGGAACGATTTGTCCCTGACGATACTGGTTCCATGCCAACTTCCTGTTGATCACGCAATCCGTGTCGGCGCTCAGCTTGCCGGTGTTGCCATCAATGGCGAAGCCCGGTACCTGACGCATCTGGTTAAACTGGTTCGCCAGCGTCCAGGCATCAATGCCCATCGCATAGAGGCGTACCAGCGAATAGTCGTTGTTGAAACTGCGCGCCGCCTGCTGCATCAGGCCCGGATTGGCACCGGACAGCAGCGGAATATCGCTGAACTGCAGGCCATCCATCTCCAGCCGGAAGTCCGGACCGGCACCGGCCTGCGCACTGCGCGAGCTGGCATACAGGGCGATGTTATTGCGGCTGCTGGTGCGCATGGCAATCATCGGCTTGATCAGCTGCAGTTCGTCCTGAGTGGCAATAATGTAAACCGCATCAACGCTGCCGCTGCTGCTGGCGCTCTCAGGTGCAGGAGCGCTGGTCTGCGGTGCCGGAATCGTCAGACCGGCGACCGCCACGCCCTGCGGCTGGTCCGGCTGGACCGTCAGCGGCGTGCCGCTCAGTGCAATACCGGCACCGCTGTTGATGCCCTGTTTCAGCTCACCCACGCCGCCGAAACGCTGCTGCAGCACGGTTGCGCCGCCCAGCTTCTGCCACTCCTGCGCAAACGCTTTGCCCACGCGGTCGCCATAGCTGCTGCGCGGCATCAGCAGCAACGGCTGGCGTTTGCCCTGATCCCAGATATGGTGCGCGGCATCGCGCGCTTCGTCTTCAGGAGAAAGCGCAAAATAGCAAATATTCGGATGGTTCTGGATCTGCTCTGGCTCGTTGAGCGCCAGCACGTTCAGCGGTGTCTGGCTGTTGGCGACCTGTTCCACGTTATTTTTCAGCAGCGGACCAACCACCAGGGTGGCACCATCCTGCTGCGCCTGCTGCATCACCTGAGCAATCGGCTGGCTGCTGGTGTCATACACTTTCACCTGGGCGCTGCTGGCAGGCTGCGCGACGGCTGGCTGTGCGGCGGGCTGCTGCGGCTGTGCGCTGTCTGACGGCGTGATGGCCGCGGCCGCCGGACTGACTACTGTGTTGGCATCGCCATTGGCTGGCGTTGCCGCGCTGGCGGGCTGTTGCGTGGAGGCGCTGGCATCGCTGCTGGCCGGTGCGGCAGGGGCTGCCGGCGCAGTCAGCACACCGTTTTTCGCATCGTTAAAGCCTTTCTGGATGGCACTGGCGAACACCTGCGCCTGACCATTAAGCGGCAGCAGCAGCGCGATAGTGCTGGTCGAGGCTTTAGTGAAGTTCTGCACCTGGCTGAGCTGGGTCGGCAGGGTTTTCGCGCCGGGGTTTTGCGGATAGCGCGTCTGCCAGTCGCTAATGGCGGCTTTCAGCATCTGGGCATCCTGGCTGTTGGCGTGCCAGGTATTCAGCAGGTCGAGCCAGCCCTGCAGCGTATTTTCGTCGGCGTTGATCACCACGCTGTTGAGCTGATCCTGGGTAAGCTGGGTCAGCGCCTGCCAGGTGGCGTCAATATTGCTCTGGTGATCGGCGCCTTTCAGCAGCGGTTCCTGAGCAATATAGGCGCGCAGCAGCGCGAGCGACGGACGATTTTGCGCAGCGGCAATCTGCAGCGCGTAGTAGCGCACCTGCTGATCCTGCGACAGGTCAGCGGCTTTTATCTGTCCCAGCAGCTGCTGAGCACCGTTGAAATCCTGCTGGGCAATTTGCAGTTGGGCGCGCAGCAGCAGCTGTTCCTGCTGTTGTACATCAGAGAGCTGCTGTGGCAGCTGACCGAGCTGGTTTTGCGCCTGCGGATACTTTCCTTCCTTCAGCAGGGCACGGATGGCAAGTAATTGCCAGTCGGTCTTGCTATCATCGCTGCTTTGCTGCACCTGCTGCAGATAATAGTCAGAGCGGCCCGTGGCAGGACCCTGCACGTTTACGCTTGAGGTTTGCTGCGGTCCCTGGCCGCTACAGGCGGCCAGAATCAGGCCCGCGAGCAAAACAGGGACCAGGCGTCCTGCTTTATGACGTACGACTTTCGAAGGAAGCATACTGTATCCAGTGATGTTTTTTTCAAGATGCTCAATATTAAATCGGCAATTCGGATGAAACAATGAAACAACTCGATCGGGCAGAGATTTCTGCCAGCACGCTCTATATCGTTCCTACCCCGATCGGTAACCTGGGTGATATCACGCAGCGTGCGCTGACGGTGCTTGCGAGCGTCGATCTGGTCGCTGCGGAAGATACACGTCATACCGGGCTGTTGCTACAACATTTCGCCATCAATGCGCGACTGTTCGCACTTCACGACCATAACGAACAGCAGAAGGCCGACGTGCTGTTAGCGAAGCTGCAGGAGGGCCAGAGCATTGCGCTGGTTTCCGATGCGGGCACGCCGTTAATCAACGATCCGGGCTACCATCTGGTGCGTCGTTGCCGCGAGGCCGGGGTGCGTGTGGTGCCGTTGCCCGGTGCCTGCGCGGCGATCACAGCATTGAGTGCGGCGGGATTACCGTCCGATCGTTTCTGTTACGAAGGGTTTCTGCCGGCCAAAAGTAAAGGGCGTTGCGATGCGCTGCGTGCCCTGAGTGATGAGCCGCGCACGCTGATTTTCTACGAATCGACCCATCGCGTGCTGGATACGCTACAGGATATGGTCAGCGTATGGGGCGCGGCGCGCTACGTGGTGCTGGCACGAGAGCTGACCAAAACCTGGGAGTCATTGTACGGTGCGCCGGTGGGTGAATTGCTGGCGTGGGTGCAGGCGGACGAGAATCGCCGCAAGGGCGAGATGGTACTGATTGTCGAAGGCCATAAAGCGGATGAAGAGACGCTGCCGGCAGAGGCGCTGCGCACGCTGGCGCTGCTGCAGGCTGAGCTGCCGCTGAAAAAGGCGGCGGCGCTGACGGCGGAAATTCATGGAGTTAAGAAAAACGCCCTGTACAAGTATGCGCTGGAGCAGCAAGAGGCGTGACAAACGCGGGCGGATCGCCTATTATCCCGCGCCGAAGCTGACCAGACAGTCGCCGCTTTGTCGTCGTCCCTTTCGGGGGAGACGGGCAGAGGGGAGGAAAGTCCGGGCTCCATAGGGCAGGGTGCCAGGTAACGCCTGGGGGGCGCAAGCCTACGACCAGTGCAACAGAGAGCAAACCGCCGATGGCCCAGTAATGGGATCAGGTAAGGGTGAAAGGGTGCGGTAAGAGCGCACCGCGCGGCTGGCAACAGTCCGTGGCACGGTAAACTCCACCCGGAGCAAGGCCAAATAGGGGTTCACATGGTACGGCCCGTACTGAACCCGGGTAGGCTGCTTGAGCCAGTGAGCGATTGCTGGCCTAGATGAATGACTGTCCACGACAGAACCCGGCTTATCGGTCAGTTTCGACTTTTTTAATGAGCGCCCGCAGGTGAGAATCTGCGGGCGTTTTGTTTTTGGGTAAGGTGCGTGCTGTCCCTCATCCTAACCTTCTCCCGCAAGCGGGAGAAGGGACCGATTGTGCGTGTGGCAAGTTGAGTACTCGCCCTGCCAGACCGCACTTAACTATTCCCCCCATGTGGCACGAGGTCAGAAAACCGCAGCAGACTATTCCCTCTCCCCGTGGGAGAGGGTTAGGGTGAGGGCAGAAAACCGCACGTAGCCAGATAAAACCGCACAAAACCCCCATTTCTCTGCGTAAAGAAACGCAAATCCGCAAAAATGTTCTTTTTCCTGTGCCAGAATAGGCGGGTGTTCAACTACTGAGGACAATTTTTCATCCACACCGGGAAAAGCAACAACGTGGATAAGTTGTAAAATTATGGATAACCATTTCGTTACACTTTACGTATTAACCTCTTCACCCACCTGCGTTTTCTCCTGCTCACTGAGCGATCGGCACTGGCGCTTCGCGCTGTAGTTTTTTCTCTCCTTCTCGGCTTTTTATCTTTTTCAGCTATCACGCTGCTGTTTGCGCGTGGATGGCGTTTATTTCTCACAGGAGAGAAATCATGCTGTACTGGATTTTATTAGCGTTAGCGATTGCTGCCGAAATTACGGGCACCGTGTCAATGAAATGGGCCAGCGTTAATGGCGGCAGCGCCGGCTATATTTTTATGCTGTTGATGATCGCCCTGTCATACATCTTCCTCACCTTTGCCGTTAAACGTATTGCCCTTGGCGTGGCTTATGCCATGTGGGAAGGCGTCGGTATTCTGTTTATCACCCTGTTCAGCGTGATGCTGTTTGACGAGGCGCTGTCAGTGATGAAGGCGGCGGGTTTGATCACGCTGATCACGGGTATCGCGCTGATCAAAGCAGGGACATTCAGCCGTAAGGAGCTGCATCATGACCACGCTTAACGTCGTGCATCTGGCCTGGCTGGCGCTGGCCATCGTGCTGGAAATTGTGGCGAACATCGCGCTGAAATACGCCAACGGCTTCCGTCGTCCGCTGTATGGCGTGGTATCGCTGGTGGCTGTCCTGGCGGCATTCAGTGCCCTGTCGCAGGCAGTGAAGGGGATCGATCTCTCGGTGGCCTACGCCTTGTGGGGCGGTTTCGGTCTGGTGGCTACCGTAGCGGCAGGCTGGATCCTGTTCGGACAACGCCTGAACACCCGCGGCTGGCTGGGCGTGGCACTGCTGCTGGCCGGGATGGTGTTGATCAAATTTGCCTGAGGCAGCGCGATACTGCCTGCCTTCCTTTCCCAATGGCGGGAGAGAAGGGCAGGCATGCGTAAGCCAACCGTTAACCGCGGCCGTGCGGCTCATCCCAGTCAAAAGCCGGTCCCAGCGAAATAACGCCGTTCGGATTGATGGTCTTGTGGCTGCAGTAGTAGTGATGGCGGATGTGCGGCAGGTTTACCGTATCGGCAATGCCCGGCATCTGATAAATATCGCGCAGGAAGCCGTTCAGGTTACGGTAATCACTGATGCGATGACGGTCGCACTTAAAGTGGGTCACGTAGACCGGGTCAAAGCGCACCAGCGTGGTCCACAGGCGCAGATCGGCTTCGGTGAGGCGATCGCCGGTCAGATAGCGATGCTGACCGAGAATCTGCTCCAGCCGTGCCAGCGCATGGAACAGCGCGGTTACGGCTTCATCATAGGCCGACTGTGACGTGGCAAATCCGCTTTTGTAGACGCCATTGTTGACGGTGTCATAAATCCAGCCGTTGAGTTCGTCGATCTTGTCACGCAGCTCGGGCGGGTAGTAATCGCCGGCGCGAGCGCCCTGCGCGTCGAAGGCGCTGTTGAACATACGGATGATATCGGCGGATTCATTACTGACAATCGTGTGCTGCTTTTTATCCCACAACACCGGCACGGTCACGCGCCCGCTGTACTGCGGATCGGCATGCAGATAGAGCTGATAGAGGAATTCGTTCTGATACAGCGAATCGCCGGTCGCGGCGGGGAAGTCATCGTCGAAGGTCCAGCCGTTCTCCAGCATCAGCGGATGCACCACTGACACCGAAATCATCTCTTCTAACCCCTTCAGCTGACGCATCAGCAGGGTGCGATGCGCCCACGGGCAGGCCAGCGAAACGTATAAATGATAACGATCGCGCTCGGCGGCAAAGCCGGCTTTCCCGGTTGGCCCGGCGCTGCCGTCTGCCGTGATCCAGTTACGCCAGACTGCTTCTGTGCGTTTGAAGCGGCCACCGGTTGACTTCGTATCGTACCAGGTGTCATGCCAGACACCGTCAATCAGTTGTCCCATAAGCCCTCCATAAAAAAAACGGGGCGAGGAAAATCCCCGCCCCTGCTATTCAAAATATGTGCTGTTGCACGGCTTGCGTGCTTAGCGTGCGGTTGCTGGCATAAAGCGCTGACGAATCAGGCGGTCAATGCTGTAGGCGCCCGGACCTACCAGACCCAGCACCAGGAAACCACCGGCGATGGACAGGTTTTTCATGAACATCAGCTGGTTAACGCCTTCCGCAAAGTTGCTGTGGAACAGGAACGCGGTCAGCAGCGTGAAGCCGGCGGTGAACAGCGCGGTGAAGCGCGTCAGGAAGCCGAACAGAATCGCCAGGCCGCCGCCCAGTTCCAGCAGAATCACCAGCGGCAGCAGGAAGCCGGGCACGCCCATCGCCTGCATGTACTGTGCGGTACCTGCATAGGCGGTGATTTTGCCCCAGCCGGCAGTAATAAACAGGATGGTCATTAATACGCGTGCCAGCAGCAGGCCTGAGTCTTCGAATTTTTTCATCATTTACTCCAACAAGGTTTTTGGCGCAGGTTGTTGGCCTGCCGGGTTATTTTCCCGCTAAACCGCGTTAAACAGTTCGTCGGGCTGATGGAGGGAGATGATAGTCGCGCGCAGCAATAGTTGTAAGCGAGATAAACTGTCGATGTTATTCAGGAATTCTGAAGGAGGAAAACCGAACCTTTTCGATCCGGTTTAAGGTGGGGAAGTTAGCGTGGCGGCAACGCCGATTTGATCATGCGCCAGGTGCTCCACAGACCGAGTCCGCGTTTGGCCCAGCGCATGATGCGGTTGGGGCTGCGGATCGACCAGATAGCCAGCGCGCTGCTGCCAATCGCCAGATAGCGGCGCAGGTTGAGAAACGTCAGCCAGCCGCGATCGTACTGCGCGGTGCTTTCCAGCCAGTCACGGCGAGCAGCGCTGAGATCCAGCCGCTGCTGCTGTACCTGATTAAGCAATTCATGAATGCGTGCTTCACGTTCACGCTGACTCATGAGCGATGCTCCTCGAGTAAGGTGCGATCGGTGTCCAGCTCTTTGCGCGTATGGCGCAACAGCGTGGACTGCCGGGATTTACGCAACGTCCATAAACCAAAAATCAGCGCCAGCGCGAATAGCACGCCGGTGGTGATGGCAATCGCCATCAGCCGGTACTGCGCATCCACCGCCCAGATAATCAGCACCATCAGGCTCATTAATCCGAAGGCGGTAAACAGCATGGTCAGGCCTATCATGATCAGCATCTGGATCAGATTGGCCTTTTCCTCTTCCAGCTCGGCAACGGCCAGCCGCACGCGTGTCTCGACCATGCCAACCAGCGTTGTCACCACGCGCTGACCTACATTGAAGACCCCTTTGCCTGGGCCGTGGCTCTGATTCTCGCTCATATCAACGACGTGAAATCAGGATGCCGATCAGCACGCCAACTGCTGCGCCGATACCCACGCCGTGCCACGGATTTTCACGCACGTAGACATCCGCTTTTTCCGCCGCTTCACGCGTGGTCTGCGCGATGCGTTCGCCGGATTCGCCCAGCCGCTCGCGTGAACTCTCAATGGCACCGCGTGCTTTGTGACGCAGTTTATCCAGCTCGCTTTTCGACTTATCAGCCGAGCTGCTCAGCACTTCTTCCAGGGTGTCGGCAAGGTTTTTCAGTTCCGCACGCAGATGTTCAGATGTGGTGTCTTTAGCCATGGTGTTCTCCATTACATCATTTATTTAAGTCCGATTAATAAGGCTCGGCCTGCAGCTTTTTCAGCTCCTGGCGTGCCTCTTCCAGCTTCCGTTCGCGCTTACCGATCTTCTCCTGGTCTTTGCCTTCCTGGCGCTCCTGCTGCAGTTCGCGCTCGCGCTCAGCCACTTTATGCTGCTGGGCTTCAATGCGTTCAGCGTGGGCGGATTTCAGTTTCTCGTCAGTGCAGTTAGCGCGGACTTCGGTCAGCGCGCGTTCCAGTCCGGTGACCCGGCGCTGGTTGTCGTGCTGTTTCGCCATCTCAATTTCGCGCTGAATATCCTGCTGTTTTTGCTGACACAGCGATTCCGCTGCCAGCAGTGAACCCGAGAGAGAGAAAAGAATCGCACCCAGCAGTAGTTGTTGTTTCATCAGGTTTTTACCTTCCATTGTTGACGACCTGTCGCAAACCGGACAGGAGGGGCATCCCAGCTTGTCGTCTGCTCGCGCTTACTTAAGAATAGACAGCAGACGAAAAAATTCAAAAAACACGCGGGGATAGCGAGGATTGAGGTGCCGCCGGGCGATGAACCCGACGGCGGTGATCAGCTATAGGTGGGGCGATTAGCGTCCACCACCTGCTGTGACGCCTGCGGACCCGCCGCCACGACAAAGCCCTGTGGCAGCAGGCGGCGCAGTACTTTCTGCGCGGCCAGGCTCTGCTCTTCATTCTCAAAATGAATGACCAGCGCATCGCCTGCCGAGGTAATACTTTTAATCCGCACGCCCTGCGCCGAAAGTTGCTGATAGAGATAAAAGCCGTCCGGCAGATTGGTGCCGCTGTGTGCCACGCGGATCTTCACCACCGTTTCATGCTGCATCAGTTTGGGCACAATGCCGATAGCCAGCAGCGCCAGCACGCCAGCGCACAGCCAGGGGAGTAAACGCCTGGGGAAATTACGCAACCCTGTCATTACTGTGACTTCCCGTTCTGACCCGCCTGACGTTTACGCCACAGCACTACCAGTGAACCCACCAGACCGATGACCAGCAGCACCAGCGGCAGCAGCATCAGGCAGAACATCAGCTCATCTTCATAGCGGCGGAAAATGGGGGTTTTCCCCAGCGCAAAGCCGAGCACGGTAAGAATCAGCACCCACAGGAAGCCGCTCATCCAGTTAAAGAACTGGAAGCGGGCATTGCTCAGGCCAGAGAGGCCGGCAATGGTCGGCAGCAGGGTACGGACAAAGGCGATAAAGCGGCCAATCAGCAGCGCAGACAAGCCGTGGCGGTGGAACAGACTGTGGGCGCGCTGATGATACTGCGCGGGCAGATGGGAGAGCCATTTCTGCACCGTCGGCGTATTGCCAAGCCAGCGGCCCTGAATGTAACTGACCCAGCAGCCGAGGCTGGCACCGGTGGTCAGCACCAGCAGGGTCAGCGGGAAGCTCATGGTGCCTTTCGCGATCAGCACGCCGACCAGAATCAGCAGACTATCACCGGGCAGAAACGCGGCGGGCAGCAGGCCATTTTCGAGAAACAGAATCATGAACAACACGCCATAAATCGCCCACACCAGCGTGGGGTCGGAGAGCATTTCGTAATCCTGCTGCCACAGGGCATGCAGCAATGCTTGCAAAATATCCATCAATCATTCCTGAACATCATTGTTAAACGTGCCCGTGAGGGGCTTAGGCGCAGGCGGGTTAAGTTATACATTTTAGGTATGCCACCTGAGCAGGATTTCCGGATCCATCCAGAATTGATTGTTAAATCAGCGACTTTTTATAGCCCTGTCGCAAAGGGTAAGAAAAGGGCGATAACTGTAACAAAAATCGCGGGATTCAGACAGTGTAAAGTCGCGGTCGCACAGGAGTTTTACCTTTTGACGCAGATGGTCAAAAGGAGCTTTACACGAGCTGACACTATTGCAGATTAACTGACTTTTTAGCCTGAAAATGCAGCGTTTCTGCCATTGCGGCTTCAGGGCAGGATCACCGGATTTTCTGCGAACATGTAGCGGTCAACGTTGAACTCGAAATCATCGGCGGTGGCGTCGAACAGCATCTGTTTAGTATTTTCCAGATGCTGCCACATCGCCAGTTTGCTGGCGGCGGGATCTTTGCGCATCAGCGCTTTTAAAATCTGATCGTGATCGTCGCACCAGCTGGTGATATGGCGTGCGTCAATGTGCTCGTGCAGTTTGAGCCAGTAAGGATTATGCAGCCGGTGCCGCCACATTTTCTCTACGATGGCGGCCAGCGCGCTGTTTTGGGTGGCCTGGGCAATGCGCACGTGAAACTCCATATCCCATGTCGAATCGCGCGCGTGATCTTCCTGCCGGGCTTTTTTCTGAATTGCCAGCAGCGCCACGATGTCCTGTGGACGGATCTGCGTGGCGGCAAATTCGGCGACATTGCTCTCAATCAGCTGGCGCGCCTGCAGCAGTTCAAAGGGGCCATAGCTGGCAAACTCCAGCTGATCGGTGGCGCTGTCGCGCGGTTGTGGCTGGTCGCTGATCACATGAATGCCCGACCCTTTGCGCACCTCGACGTAGCCTTCCACCTCCAGCATGATGATCGCTTCCCTTACCACGGTACGGCTCACCTGGTGCGATTCCGCAATCATCCGCTCTGCCGGTAACTTTGCTCCCACGGCATAACTGCCCGCTTCGATGCGCTGCTTGAGTTCGCTGGCGAGTTGCTGGTAGAGGCGGCGGGATTCGTTCAGGTCCATGATTTTTCGGTTCTGTGAAAGACAGTAAGTTGTTATACCACTTACCCTGCGATGTCGCAAAGCACTGAAGCTGTTATACCATCTGGCAAGTTAAGAACCTGCGCGCCTGCTCAGGTTTTATCTTTAATTAATTGAATATACATATACTTAACTTGATGTAGATAACAGGCGCGCCGGCTTTCGCCGTATGGCAATGATGGATAATGTGACGCAGTTGGCAAACAAATCTCCCTTTCGCTGAAATTGGTATGATAACTTTTGCGCATTAGCTGACCGATTTCATCTTCAAGGAAGCGACATGTTGCGACTCAACCGCCGCGATTTCCCCGGCGCACGCTATAGCGAATGCGTGATCCAGTTCGGCGAAGGCAACTTTTTACGTGCCTTTATCGACTGGCAGCTCGACTGGCTCAATGAACATCAGGGCACCGATGCCGGCGTGGTGGTGGTGCGACCGCGCAACCGGATGCAGACGGAGACGCTCAATCAGCAGGATGGCCTCTACACCACGCTGCTGCGCGGGCTGAATGACGCCGGGGAACCGCTCAGCGAAACCCGGCTGATCCGCAGCCTCAATCGTGAAATCCAGCCTTATCAGCAGTTCGAAGAATTCCTGGCTCTGGCACGCGCGCCGCAGATGCGTTTTGTGTTCTCCAACACCACCGAGGCCGGCATCGCGTATGCCGAACAGGATCGGCTGGAGGATCAACCCGCGTCGTCGTTTCCCGGCAAACTGACGCAGCTGCTGTGGGCGCGTTATCAGCACTTTGCCGGTGCCGCCGATAAAGGCTGGCTGATCGTGCCGTGTGAGCTGATCGACCATAACGGCGACACGCTACGCGCGTTAGTGCTGCGTTATTGCCAGCAGTGGCAGCTGCCCGCGGCCTTTATGCAATGGGTGACGCAGCACTGCGCCTTTTACAACACGCTGGTGGATCGCATTGTCAGCGGCTATCCGCCGGATGGCGCACAGATTGCAGCCCAACTGGGCTATGACGACCGCTATCTGGTGGCCGGGGAGCGCGACTACCAGCTGGTGCTTCAGGGACCAGATGCGCTGATGCACGAACTGCAGCTGACGGCGCTGGCGCCAGCCGTCAGGCGGGTGGATGACATCACACCGTACAAAGCGCAGAAGGTGGCGATCCTCAACGGGGCGCACATAGCGCTGGTGCCGGTGGCGTTTCAGGCCGGGCTGGCGAGCGTGGGCGAGGCAATGAACGATGCGCAGCTGGCCGCTTTTGTCGATGCCCTGCTGCGCGAAGAGGTGATCCCGACGCTGGATTTGCCTCGCGCCGAGCTGCACGCCTTTGCCGATGCGGTGCAGCGCCGCTTTCGCAATCCGTTTATTCACCATGCGCTGCTGGCGATTGCGCTCAACGGCATGACCAAATTCCGCACGCGCCTGCTGCCGGCGCTGTTGCAGGCGCAGCAGCAGTGTGGCGACTGGCCGCCGCGCCTCATCTTTGCCTTTGCCGCGCTGCTGGCGTTTTATCGCGGCCAGCAGGATGACCGGCAGTGGCCGCTGCAGGATGACGCGCACTGGCTGCAGCGTTTTGCCCGGCTGTGGCCTGCGGTCCTCACCGATCAACTCACCCCGCAGCAGCTGGTGAGCGACGTACTGAGCGACGCGCAGCACTGGGGCGAAGATTTAACCCAGCGGCCCGGCCTGGTCCCCGCGGTCAGCCAGCAGCTACACAACATTCTCGTCCACGGCATGCGGACGGCCCTTAGCCAACTGAGATAACGCGATGCAACAGGCAATCAAAATACATTCACGCGACAACGTCGCCGTCGCGCTGCAGGATCTGGCGGCCGGCACCCAGGTTATCGTCGCAGAACAGCGGATTACGCTGCAGCAGGATATCGGGCGCGGCCACAAGTTTGCGCTGCAACCGCTCAACAGTGGCGAGCAGGTGGTTAAGTATGGGTTGCCGATTGCCCATGCCACTCAGCCGATCGCCGTCGGCGAGCTGATTCACTCCAGCAACGTGCGCACCAATCTGAGCGATGTCGATGACTATCACTATCAGCCGGAACACCTCACGCTGCCACCGCAGGCGGCGGATCGTGAGGTACAGATCTATCGTCGCGCCACGGGCGAGGTTGGCATTCGTAACGAGCTGTGGATTTTGCCGACCGTCGGCTGCGTGAACGGCATCGCCCGGCAGATTGTGTCACGCTTTCTCCGGGAGAGTGACGACGCGGCCGGCATCGATGGCGTGCACCTGTTCAGCCATCCCTTCGGCTGTTCACAGCTGGGGCAGGATCACGAAAATACCCGCACCATGCTGCAAAATATGGTGCGTCATCCCAATGCCGGCGCGGTGCTGGTGATTGGACTCGGCTGCGAAAACAATCAGGTCGATATCTTTCGCGACACGCTGGGCGGCTTTGACAGCGAACGTGTGCAGTTTATGGAGTGTCAGCAGCAGGATGATGAAGTGGAAGCCGGCCTGCAGCGGTTGCATGCGCTGTACAACGTGATGCGTCACGACCGCCGCCAGCCGGGCAAACTGAGCGAGCTGAAGTTTGGTCTCGAATGCGGTGGCTCGGACGGCTTTTCCGGCATCACCGCCAATCCGCTGCTCGGCTGTTTCTCTGACCAGATGATCGCCAATGGCGGCACCACGGTGCTGACCGAAGTGCCGGAGATGTTTGGTGCCGAGCGCATCCTGATGAGCCGCTGCCGTGATGCGGCGATTTTCGACAAAACGGTGGCGATGATTAACGATTTCAAGCGCTACTTTATCGATCATCAGCAGCCGATTTATGAAAATCCATCGCCGGGCAACAAGGCGGGCGGCATCACCACGCTGGAGGAGAAGTCGCTGGGCTGTACGCAAAAAGCCGGACAGAGTCAGGTGGTGGATGTGCTGAAATACGGTGAGCGGCTGCGCACGCCGGGACTCAATTTACTCAGCGCGCCCGGTAACGATGCGGTCGCCACCAGCGCGCTGGCCGGAGCCGGCTGCCATATGGTGCTGTTTACCACCGGACGCGGCACGCCGTATGGCGGCTTTGTGCCCACCGTGAAAATCGCCACTAACACGCCGCTGGCGGAGAAAAAGCCGCACTGGATTGATTTCAATGCCGGACGACTGCTGGAGGGCACCAGCATGGAGACGCTGCTGGCGGAGTTTGTTGAGACTATTGTGGCGATTGCGAACGGCCAGCTGGCGCGCAATGAAGCTAATGATTTCCGCGAGCTGGCGATCTTCAAGAGTGGCGTGACGCTTTAAAG
Organism: Pantoea sp. Cy-640; assembly: GCF_011752635.1. Classification (NCBI taxonomy): domain Bacteria; kingdom Pseudomonadati; phylum Pseudomonadota; class Gammaproteobacteria; order Enterobacterales; family Erwiniaceae; genus Pantoea; species Pantoea sp. Cy-640. The sequence continues at coordinate 89,135 of NZ_VWXB01000007.1, forward strand.
CGGCAGCGGTTAAAGCGCGGCACCGGTGGGTGCCGCGACGCGGGTTAACCGGCGGTACGCGGCTGACGTTCCGCTTCCGCCTGACATACGGCGGCGGTAAACAGAATGTCGGTTGAGGAGTTGAGTGCGGTTTCAGCAGAATCCTGCAGTACGCCGATGATAAAACCGACCGCAACCACCTGCATCGCCAGATCGTTAGGAATGCCAAACATGTTGCAGGCAACCGGAATCAGCAGCAGTGAACCGCCCGCCACGCCGGACGCGCCACAGGCACACAGCGAGGCGACAAGGCTCAGCAGTATAGCGGTGGGCACGTCCACGGCAATGCCCAGCGTGTGCACCGCAGCCAGCGTCAGTACGGTAATGGTGATTGACGCACCCGCCATGCTGATGGTCGCGCCCAGCGGAATCGATACCGAATAAGTGTCTTCATCCAGATTCAGGCGTTTGGCCAGCGCCATGTTGACCGGAATATTCGCCGCCGAGCTGCGGGTAAAGAACGCCGTTACGCCGCTTTCGCGCAGGCAGGTAAACACCAGCGGATAAGGATTGCGACGGATTTTCTGAAACACCAGCATCGGGTTAACCACCAGCGCCATTATCAGCATGCAGCCAATCAGCAGCGTCAGCAGGTGGGCATATTGCCACAGCGCGCCGAAGCCGGTTGAGGCCAGAATCGATGCCACCAGGCCAAAAATACCCAGCGGCGCGCAGCGAATCACACAGCGCACCACCCAGGTCGCGGCATTCGACGCGTCATTCAGGAAGGCTTTGCTGCTCGGGCTGGCATGACGAAACGCCAGGCCAAGACCAATCGCCCACACCAGAATGCCAATGTAGTTAGCGTTCATCAGCGCTTCAATCGGATTGGCGACCATGCTCATCAGCAGGCCGTGCAGCACTTCGGTGATGCCGGACGGCGGGGTAATTTCGGTCGCGCCGACGTCCATCGACAGCGTCTGCGGGAACAGATGGCTGAAAATCACCGCGACCACCGCCGCGAAGAAGGTACTGAGCAGGTACAGCATGATGATCGGGCGAATATTGGTTTTTTGCCCCTGCTGATGGTTGGCAATCGAAGAGATCACCAGCACCAGCACCAGCAGCGGTGCCACGGCTTTCAGCGCGCGCACGAACAGTTCACCCAGCAGGCCGACGGCCAGCGCGGCATCGCGTGAAAGCCACGCCAGCGCCACGCCGGCAATCAGGCCGATCATGATTTGTTTTACCAGGCTTCCTGAGAACAGCGCACCCAGCGGTCGAAGAAGATTATTTAGCATATTACGGTCTTTTTATCGCGGTATGAGTGTTGTGCGCGGTTGCTCCGCGCCAAACGGTTTGCCCGGCGGAGTATAAGGAAAAGAGCTGACGAGAAAAGAGATAATTCTGCCGGTGCGCGCCAGATCGGTTTTTTGATCTGCTGATGACAGGAAGTGTGACAGAGATATGAAACGCGAAGGGTGGCGCTGGCGAAACAAAGCAGGGGCGATTAGCGCCCCTGCAGAAGATTATCGTGAGATGCCTTTCTGGTCGTTTCTGTGGTTTACCCAGGCGTTAATCAGCAACGTACCGCCGAGAATCACGCCGACCACCGTCAGCGATATCGCCACCGGAATGTGGTAGAACTCGACGATCAGCATCTTGATACCGATAAACACCAGTACGATCGCCAGACCGTACTTCAGCATCGAGAAGCGCTCTGCCACGTTGGCCAGCAGGAAGTACATAGCGCGCAGGCCAAGGATGGCGAACAGGTTAGAGGTCAGCACGATGAACGGGTCGGTAGTGACGGCAAAAATAGCCGGAATACTGTCGACAGCGAAAATAACATCGCTCAGCTCCACCATAATCAGCACCAGCAGCAGCGGTGTGGCAAACAGCACGCCGTTTTTGCGGGTGAAGAACTTTTCGCCGTGCAGTTCATCGGTCATGCGCAGATGCTTACGCAGCCAGCGCACCACCGGCTTATCGCCGACGGCAGCGTCATCGCCCTCTTTAGCGAAGGCCATTTTGATGCCGGTAAACAGCAGGAAAGCGCCGAAGATGTAAAGGATCCAGCTGAACTGTGTGACCAGCCAGCTACCGGCAAAGATCATGATGGTACGCAGCACAATCGCGCCGAGCACGCCGTAAATCAGCACACGGCGCTGAAGATTAGACGGAATGGCGAAGTAGCTGAACAGCATCAGCCAGACGAAGACGTTATCGACCGCCAGCGCTTTTTCCAGTACGTAACCCGTCAGGAAAGCCAGGGTTTGCGCGGTTGCGACTTCGCGCCCGGCGCTGCCGTCGAGATACCACCAGAATGCGGCGGCAAACAGCAGAGAAACGGAGATCCACACCAGCGACCAGACGGCAGCCTGTTTGAATGACATGGTTTGTGCGCCGCGTCGTCCCTGTAAGAAGAGATCGATCGCCAGCATGATGAGCACGACGACAGCGAAGCTGCCCCAGAGTAACGGTGTGCCTACAGAGTGCATAGTCGTATCCTGTCCTGAAAATGAAAAAACGGCTGAGTCAGAAGACGTCAGCCGCTTTATTGAGCTGCAAGCAAACCTCGCCTTCCGGCAAGGTCTCACTTACAACACAGAATCAATTCCGGGTTGCCTGACGACCGGATGCGCTACGCATCGTAATGACGATCGGTCAGCTTACAAGTTACTCCCCTTTGCTGCCGCCAACATACGTGCAAGCGCGAGCAGATTCAATGGGGGAGCTGTAATATTTTGCAATATTTACACTTCTTTCCGATCCGCCGGAAACACCACGCCGGTCTGGCGACGAATCTCTGTCAGCAACCGGGCGGTAATGCGTGAAACCTCCAGCGCAGGGTGCTCCACCTGGCGCGTTTCCACCAGCCGGGCAAAGGTCTCTGCTTCATACAGCATAGTATTGATGTGCTGTGGCTGCGTCAGGTTCTGGCTCTCGCCGCCGCGCGGAATCAGGCGCAGCTGCTGGCACTCGGAAATTTTCTCTATCACCAGCGAGCCGGCTTCGCCCTGGATTTCGCTGGGAATCAGGGAATCACTGACTTTTGAGTGCAGCAGCGTGACGTCGAAATCGCCGTAGTCCAGCACTACCACGCCGTGCGCATCGACGCCGCTTGCCAGCAGCGAGGCCTCAGCTTTCACCTGCTGCGGCGCACCCCACAGGGTAACGGCAGCCGCGAGGCAGTAGTAGCCAATATCCATGATCGAACCGTTGGACCAGCGCGGGTTAAAGGTATTCGGGTTCTCACCGTCGAGATAGCGCTGATAGCGTGACGAATACTGACAGTAGTTGAACAGCGCTTTGCGCAGCGTGCCTAACTGCGGCAGCGCCTGTTGCAGGCGCAGGAATGTCGGCAGACTGGCGGTTTTGAACGCCTCAAACAGCACCACCTGATGCTGACGCGCACAGGCAATCATCGCCTCAGCTTCACGCAGGTTAGAGGCCAGCGGTTTTTCGCAGATGACGTGTTTGCCGTGCGACATGAACAGTAGCGCCTGCTCACAGTGCAGCGCATTGGGGCTGGCGATATACACCGCGTCGATTTCCGCACTTGCCGCCAGCGCCTCCAGTGAGGTAAAGGTCAGCGGACAGGGATAATCCGCGACAAAGGCGTCGGCCTGCTGCTGGCTGCGTGAATAGACGGCGCTCAGTTTCATTTTGCCGCTCTCGTGCGCGGCGTCGATAAACTGGCGGGTGATCCAGTTGGTTCCCACAATGGCAAAACGTATCACGGCTGGTTCTCCTGCACTCTGAAAGCGGCAGAGTAGCATGTTCCCTGGCGGCGCAGGCAGGCGAAATTTGATCCTGCGATCCGCATTCCAATATGATGATGCCAAACCCTTTTTAACCGACATGCGGGGACGCCGGGTGAGCGGAAGCAAACACGCACTGAACTGGACCACACTGCTGATCGCCATTCCGGTGGGCCTGGTGGCCTCGCTGGTCACGCTGGCGTTTCGCGGCATCATCGATCTCATCAATCATTTGCTGTTTCACAGCGACAGCGAAATCACGGTCGCGATGCACGTCTGGCCGTGGATCTTCTGGCCGCTGCTGGTGGGGGCGGGCGGGCTGCTGGCCGGCTGGTTCCTGCGCTACGCGGTGGCGATTGAGCAGCAGGAGACGGTGAAAACCGATTACCTTGAAGTGATTAACGCGCGGCTGGATGCGGTGCCCACCAAAACCTCGCTGTTTCGCGCGCTGTCGTCGATTGCCAGTATCGGCAGCGGGGCGTCGATTGGTAAAGAGGGGCCGATGGTGCAGTTGTCGGCGCTGAGCGGCAGCCTGCTGGGGCGCTGGCTGCCAGCATCCCTCAATATGCGCAACAGCGACATCGTCGCGATGGCGGCCGCAGCCGGTCTGTCGTCGGTGTATCACGCCCCGCTGGCGTCGGCGATTTTTGTCGCGGAAATTGCGTTTGGTATCTCTGCGCTACAGCGGCTGATTCCGCTGATTGTTGCCTCGGCAGTGGCGGTGATGACCATGTGGTCACTGGGCTTTCGCAGCGCGCTCTATCCGCTCTCCGACACGCTGTTTCAAATGGATCTCACCAGCCTGCTGATGACGGTAATCATTGGTTTTGCTGCGGGCGTGGCGGGCTGGCTATTGATCAAGCTGATTGCGCGCAGCAAAGCGTTGTTCAGCCGCGTGCGCTCGCTGCCGCTCAGGCTGGGCGCAGGCGGCTTTGCGGTTGGCTTACTGGCGCTGATCTCCACCGATATCCTCGGTAACGGCTATGAAGTGATCGTGAAAATCATTGAAGGCAACTATCTGCTGGCGGGTCTGCTCGGCCTGCTGGTGCTGAAAATGCTGGCGACCACGCTCTCGGTCGGCTCCAACGCGGTAGGCGGCCTGTTCACGCCCTCATTATTGATTGGTGCGCTGCTCGGCGTGGCGCTGGCGCAGACTGGCGTGCTGCTGCATCTGCCGGTGGGCAATACGCTACTGTATGCGGCGGTGGGCATGGCGGCGGTGCTGGCGGCGGTCAGTCAGGCGCCGCTGATGGCGATGCTGATGGTACTGGAGATGACGCTCAACAGCAGCCTGCTGTTCCCTCTGATGATCGCCTCGGTACTGGCGTCAATGCTGGTCTACCGGCTGCAGTCCGCCAGCACCTATCCGGTGGTAAGCCATCACCTGAATCGTTCAGAAGCGAAATATGATTTTGATAATATGCGGGTTGATCAGCTGATCATCCCCGGCGCGGCGCTGCAGCCGGCGGAATCGGTCGGGCAGGCGCTGGCGGTGAGTTCGCTCAAGCGCGAGCGCTACGTCTACGTCATTAATCAGGCCGGTCAGTTTCTTGGCGTAGTATCAATTCATGACATTTCGCGCAAAGTGCTGGCACAGGAGATCACGCTGGATTCGCCGGTCAGCAGCGTGATGGATGATAATTTCCCCTGCATTTACCAGCACCAGAGCATGCGTGAAGGCTGGGAGGCGTTTGCGCGCGTGACGCTGGAGCGTTTACCGGTGCTGAATAATGCGCAGGAGCGTCGCTTCCTTGGCGCATTGACCAAAACCAGTCTGATTCAGAAAGCGCAGGAGTTTCTTTAGGCTGCGTTGCCGCGCAGCGCCTGTTCGGTCATCCACAGGCGCGCGTCGAACTCCAGCTGGTGGTAGTCCGGTTCCATGTGGCAGCACAGCTGATAAAAGGCTTTGCTGTGATCTTTCTCTTTCAGGTGCGCCAGTTCGTGTACCACGATCATGCGCAGAAAGGGTTCCGGCGCGAGACGGAAAAAGGTCGAGATGCGAATCTCAGCCTTGGCTTTCAGGTTACCGCCCTGTACGCGGGAAATGGCGGTATGCAGGCCAAGTGCATGCTTCATCACTTTGATTTTATTATCCCAGATGACCTTGCTGACCGGCGGTGCGCTGCGCATATAGCGGTTTTTCAGCGCCTGCGTGTAGTCATAAAGCGCGCGGTCGCTGACGACGTCGTGCGTATCGGGATAGCGCTGCTGCAAAAAGGCGGCTAATCGCTGATTATCAATCAGCACTTGCACCTGTTCGAGGATGTTTTCAGGGTAACCCTGCAGATAGATTAATGACATTGGGATTCCCGACGAAAGACAGTATACTGCGCCCCCTTTTCAGGGCGAAAATCGCGCAAAGTGTACCATGCCGGAGATTCCATGAGCCAACTTGAACTGACCGATCGCACGCTGACGCTTCAGCGCTTCCCGCCGATGCGCGAAGAGAGCCCGCTACAGGCGTGGGACGCCGCAGATGAATATTTGCTGCAGCAGGCGCTGCCGGCAGGCCCGGTGCTGGTATTCAATGACAGCTTTGGCGCGCTGACCTGCGGGCTGAACGATCGGGAAATCTGGCACGTCAGCGACTCGTGGCTCAGCCAGCAGGCGGCCCGGCAGAATCTGCGTCTCAACGGTCTGGATGAAGCGTCGGTACACTTTCTTGATAGCCTGGCGCCGTTGCCGGCTGCTCCGGCGGCGGTACTGATTAAGCTGCCCAAAGCGCTGGCGCTGCTTGAGCACCAGCTGCGCGCGCTGCGGACGGTCGTCACGCCGGATACTCTGATTCTGGCGGCCGGTAAAGCCAAAGATATCCATAATTCCACGCTGCAGCTGTTTGAACGCATTCTTGGTGAGAGCAAAACCTCGCTGGCGTGGAAAAAAGCGCGTCTGATTTACAGCCATTTCAGCGCCCCGGCGCTGGCGGACGTGCCGGCGACCACCGTGTGGCCGCTCGACGAGACGCCGTATCACATCCACAATCACGCCAATGTGTTCGCCCGCGCCGCGCTGGATATTGGCGCGCGCTTCTTTCTGCAACATCTGCCGCACGATATTGAGGGCGAAATCGTCGATCTCGGCTGCGGTAACGGCGTGATCGGCCTGCAGGCGCTGGAACAGAATCCGCAGGCCGAGGTGCTGTTCGTCGATGAATCCTGGATGGCGGTGGCCTCCAGCCAGCTCAACGTTGAGCTGAACCGACCGCAGGATCTGGCGCGCTGCCAGTTTCGGGTTAACAACGTGCTGAGCGGTTTTCCGTCGGACCGGCTGCATGCGGTGCTGTGTAATCCGCCGTTCCATCAGCAGCACGCGGTGACCGACCACCTGGCGTGGCAGATGCTGCGTGACGCCAAACGCTGCCTGCAGTATGGCGGCGAGCTGCGCATCGTCGGCAACCGCCACCTTGGCTATCATCAGAAAATGAAGAAGCTGTTTGGCAACTGCGAGCTGGTGGCCTCTAACGCCAAATTTGTGGTGCTGCGTTCGGTCAAGCTGCGTTAATCACAGGCTGAGCGCCAGTTCGGTGGCCTGAGCAATGGCGCGCCGTGCATCCAGCTCCTGCGCGACGTCGGCACCGCCGATCAGCCGCACTGCTTTGCCGCGTGCGGCCAGCGCCTGCGCCAGCGTACGCAGCGGTTCCTGACCGGCGCAAATCACGACGTTATCTACCGCCAGCGTCAGCGCTTCCCCCTGATGGCGCAGGTGCAGCCCGTCATCATCAATCTTCAGATACTCGACATCGCCCCACATCTGCACGCCGTGCGCCTGCAGGCTGGCGCGATGGATCCAGCCGGTGGTTTTCGCCAGCCCGGCGCCCGGCTTGCCGGATTTACGCTGCAGCAGCCAGATCTGGCGGTCGGCAGGAGCCGGCTGTGGACGCACTAAACCGCCGCGCGCCTGCAGGCTGCGATCGATACCCCAGCTTTGGTAGAAGTCTTCCTCGCGATCGGCGTGCTGCAGCAGAAACTCCGCGGTGTCGAAACCAATGCCGCCGGCACCGATAATCGCCACGCGCTGGCCAACCGGTTTTTTGTCGCGTATCACCTCGAGATAGCTCAGCACGCTGGGGTGATCGATGCCCGGAATCGCCAGCTGGCGCGGTGTGATGCCGCTCGCGATGATAACTTCATCCGCCTGTTCCAGTTCGTCGGCGCTGACGCGATGATTCAGGCACAGCTCAACGCCTGCGGCTGCCAGCTGATGGCGGAAATAGCGCAGCGTTTCGCTGAACTCCGCCTTGCCGGGGATCTGGCGGGCAATATTGAACTGGCCGCCAATCTGCGCATCGGCTTCATACAGGGTGACGTGATGGCCGCGCTGCGCCGCCTGCAGCGCGAACGCCATACCGGCCGGACCGGCACCTACCACCGCCAGGCGTTTTGGCTGCGCGGCGGCGATGACCGGCATCAGCGTTTCATGACAGGCGCGCGGATTGACCAGGCAGGAAGTGACCTTGCCGGCAAAGATTTGATCGAGACAGGCCTGATTACAGGCGATGCAGGTATTGATGGCGTCGGGCTGGCCCGCCTGCGCTTTGCTGACAAACGCGGCATCGGCAAGAAATGGCCGCGCCATCGACACCATGTCGGCAATACCGTCGCGCACAATCTCTTCCGCCACCTGGGGATGATTTATACGGTTGGTAGCGATAACCGGTACGCTGACGTGCTGGCGCAGATGCTGCGTGACCCAGGCGAAACCGGCACGCGGCACGCAGGTGGCAATGGTGGGAATGCGGGCTTCATGCCAGCCAATGCCGCTGTTGAACAGCGTCACGCCGCGCTGCTCCAGCGCCGTGGCAAGCTGCAGCGTCTCCTGCAGCGAGCTGCCGTTATTCACCAGGTCGAGCATCGACAGGCGAAAAATAATAATAAAGGCATCACCGACGGCGGCGCGCACCGCCTGCGTCACTTCCAGTGCAAAGCGCTGCCGCCGCGCCACATCACCGCCCCAGCCGTCGTCGCGCTGATTGGTATGGACGACCAGGAACTGATTAATCAGGTAGCCTTCCGAACCCATGATTTCGACGCCGTCGTAACCGGCCTGCTGCGCCAGCCGGGCGCAGCGTGCAAAATCCGCGATGGTTTGTTCAATCTGCTCTTCACTCAGTGCCTGCGGTGTAAACGGGTTGATGGGCGCCTGTAGCGCCGAGGGCGCCACCAGATCGCGCTGATAGCTGTAGCGCCCGGCGTGCAGGATCTGCAGCGCAATTTTTCCCCCCTGAGCATGTACCGCATCGGTTATCTGGCGGTGCCAGCCGCACTGGGTTTCGTCTGTGAGCATGGCTCCGCCCTGCGCCACCACGCCCTGCGCATTGGGCGCGATGCCGCCGGTCACAATCAGCGCAACGCCTTCCCGGGCGCGCTCGGCGTAGAAGGCAGCGAGGCGCTGAGCGCCATCGGCATGCTCTTCCAGACCGGTGTGCATTGAGCCCATCAGGAAACGGTTTTTCAGTTGCGTAAAGCCCAGATCCAGCGGGGCAAACAGATGCGGATAACGCTCAGTCATGATCACTTACTCAGTGAGTGGTCGGATGAGTGAACTGTAGCGGGAAAAGTGCGGGCTGGAAATTTGCGGCGTTCAGCCTGTGAGAAACATCAAAAAAAAGCAGGGCGGCAAGTCGCAGACGAAAGTATCGGACCACTTTCGCCAGGCACGGGAAGAAACCTGCGCGCCCTGTAATGGCATGAAGATTGGGCTAATAAATTAGCTCTGTGGTTATAAATTCCTGTATGACTCAATCTCTATAACAATCCCGGGTGAGGACGAGGTGATGATGCCATGCCTCAGTCGAATTAATCCGCAAGACTGGTCTTGATTTTGGCTTCAGCAGGCACCGTTTCGCCGTGCCAGTTCGATAATATCGACCAGATTCTTTGATTCGAGCTTTTGAAAAATTTTAGTTTTATAAGTACTGATGGTTTTGTTATTTAATCCTAATTCACAGGCAATGATTTTATTGGATTTTCCCTGCGCCAGCTGACGTAAAATAAGCGTTTCCCGCTCGGTCAGGCGCGACAGCATATCCTGTTCATTAACATAGCGCTGGCGCCGGTCAAGAATATCGCCGGGCAGATAATTTACATTGTTAAATACGCAGCCAATGGCGGCGATCAGCGTCTGAATCGGATCGTATTTCGACACGAAACCGTTAGCGCCCTGACTAAGCGATTGTATAAGCAGGTGATTGTTACTGCTCTGACTGAGCAGAATGACTTTCATCCAGGTTTTAGATTTTACGATATCGCGTAAAAAGGCGATGCCATTTTTCTCTTTGAAATCAGGATCTAAAATCAGGATGTCGATGTGCTGATGAATAACATCGTCAATACCATCATTAATTGTGTTTGCTGTAGTGACACAATTAAAGCCATTCATTAATAATAAAGCCTGCACCCCAGCCGCAACAAGGCGATGCTCATCAACGATGAGAATTTTTGCATTAAACATAGATCTCCCTTTTACGACACCGATATGATGGCGCTGGCGGACATTATGTCTGGCGGCTTATCCCGGCGAACCGAGAAATGTCTTGATAAGATTATGTTTTTATAAAACCTGCTGATTTTTCAGCCGATATTGTTCAAAGATAATTAATGTTTCATTGACGGTGTTTATCTCGCACGCGATGGCGGCAATCAGTTGCGCGACATCGTGCCCTTCCTGCTGGTGTTTCTCCAGCTTGCGCCCCAGCTCCATCAGCGCGCTGGCATTAAGAATGCTGGCACCGCCTTTCAGCTTATGGCCAAGCTGTGACAGCGCGTGAGCATCAGTGGTTTGCTGCAGCGCCGCCAGCAATTCATCGTGGCTGGTGCGAATACTTTCCAGCAGGGTGATGCAGCTGGCAGGATCGCGCTCAGCCAGTTGCATCAGCAGCGGCGCAAAAGTCGGAACCGCGACAGGGGCCGGCAGCGCGGCAGCGGGGATGTCAGCAGCAGGTTGCCCGGTCACGCCGGCTGCAGCCTCGCTGTCAGGCGCGTTTGGCGTGCGGCGCGGACAGTGGGTGATTTGCGCCAGCAACGTATCCAGATTCAGCGGCTTGAACAGACAGTCGTTCATGCCAGCCTGCAGGCAGCGCTGCATGATGTGCTGCTCGGCGGAGGCGGTCAGGCCGTATAGCGTGATCGGCGGCAGATGATGGTGGCGTTCATGCTGGCGCAGCGCCTGGGCAAATTCAAATCCGTTCATGCCGGGCATATTGCAGTCGGTAATGATCAGGTCAAAGCGCAGCGGATCCTGCTGCCACAGCTTCAGCGCTTCGACGGCGCTTTCGCTCACCACCACCTGATGGCCCGCCAGCTCCAGCTGTTTACCCAGCAGCAGGCGATTAGGCGCATGATCATCAATCACCAGCACCGACAGCTTGTCGGTGACCAGCGGCTGTGACAGATGCGGTTGGGTTTGATCGCGCGGTTCGCCGGCCGGCGCGCGGAAGTAGAAGGAGAACACCGATCCTTCACCTGGCGTACTCTCCACAATCAGTTCGCCATCCAGCAGCTCTGCCAGATTACGGCAGATGCTCAGGCCAAGACCGGTGCCAATCTGCTGCTGCTGACGTTCACCGACCTGGACAAATGGCTCAAAGATCGCCTGCTGCTGCTCCTCGGTCATGCCGCAGCCGTCATCGCTCACTTCTATGACGAACTCACAACCTTCCTCTTCCTGGCCAATCCCCTGCATCAGCACCACGGTTACGCTGCCGCGATCGGTGAATTTAATGGCGTTACTCAACAGGTTAGACAGGATCTGGTTGATCATCAGCGGATCGGTCTGTACCCAGTAGGCCGCGATGTCCATCTCTACGCGCAGATCGATCCCTTTGCTTTCGGCTTTGTTGCGGAACAGCGTCACCGCCTGATCGATCACATCCGGCAGATAGACGGTTTCCGGTGTGGGTTGATACTGGCCAGATTCGATCTTCGACAGATCGAGGATATCGCCGATCAGCGACAGCAGCGCGCGCGCCGAGCTGTAGGCGACGCGAATATTCTCTGACAGCGTCTCACACGGCTGCGAGCGGGTTTCCAGCTCCAGCAAACCAATGATGGCGTGCAGCGGCGTGCGGATCTCATGGCTCATGCTGGCGAGAAACTCACTTTTGGAGCGATTGGCTTTGTCTGCGGTGTCCTTGGCCAGCTGCAGCTCCTGCAACAGCGCGTTACGTTCGGTGACATCGACCCAGCCGCCGATCACCCCGGCAACTTCCCCCAGCCGATCGCGAAACGGCAGCGTCCAGTGATACAGATGGAAGGCCTGCTGGCCAAACATCAGCTGCACGTCTCGCATTACCGCTTCACCATCCAGCAGTGTCTGCTGATAACCATCTTCGATGGTGTGAATGCTGGCGTTATTGGTGTTGAACACATCCGACAGTCGTTTGCCGATTACCTCATCGCGTTTGATGTGCAAAAAGCGCAGATAGGCATTGTTACAGTCCACCAGCCGCGTTTGCTTATCGCGGATGTACATTGCCACCGGCGAGTCATTAAACAGTGTGTGGGTAAAATTGAGCTGATTTTTCAACGCATTCTCAGCCTGCATACGCTGCTGAATCACTTTGCGCAGATGGTGGTTCCACAGCAGGATCAGCAGAATCAATCCCAGCGATACCGAAACAATCAGCAGAATCGTTTGCTTATAGTTCTGCCACGAGCCGCTGAGAAACGGCGGTTCCGCCTGACGCCACTGCGCCATCAGCTTAAACAGCGTTTCCGGCGGGATGGCCAGCAGCGCTTTATCGAGAATGCTGACCAGCGTCTCATTGCCTGGCTCTACGCGCATCACAAAGCGCGCGGGATCGGCGCCCAGCGTACCCTCGACGATCAGCCCGCTGCCAAAATGGTTGCGCAGAAGGTAGTCAGCAAAAATTTTCGGCACGATCACCGCATCGACCTTGCGCGCCAGCAGCTGGCGCAGCGCATCCAGCGGACGATCGGTATCGCTGACCGACAGGTGCGGATAGTGCTCCTGCAGCCAGCTTTTCATTAGCGAATTTTTTAGCATCAGCGCCGAACCAAACGGAAAGGTATCACGTGCCATGATGTTTCCCGGCTGCTGATTGCGGATGATCACCCAATGCGAAACCAGCCACGGACGCGTAATCAGAGCCGGTTGTGCTTCGAACTGTGGTTCCAGAATTTCCAGCGGAAACAGCTTTGGCAAAGGACGTCCACCGGGGTGTTCATGGCTGGCGTGCGCCACAAAATTCAGGCCGGTCTGGCTGGTGATCAGCTCCAGCACGTCCGGCGCCATGCCGCGAAACTGCTCTGCCGGCGTCCGGCTACTGAGCGGTGCCTGTGCCAGCGGCAAGGTGGTCTCGATGTGAATGTTGTTTTGCAGCCACTGCTCTTCGTCGGCGGTCAGCGCCAGCGGATTGCGTTGCAGTACATGATGGGGATCGAGCTGCCAGCGTTTGGCGATTTGCATGCGAATAGACAGCGGAATCTGCGGCAGCGCCTGGTTGATGGCGTCAGCTAACGCAGGATATAGCGGACTGATGCCGAAACCGACGTTGAGCGGAATTGTATGCTCGTCGGCCAGAATAGTGAGCGCGTTGGCAAACAGATAGCGATTAAGGTGCGTCAGCGTTGCCGCGTTTCCCCAGACGCGCGCCGTCTGACCATAAACGGTGGCAGCGACGGCATCATAGTAGCCCGGGAAACGCACCAGCTGCGCGTTTTCGTATGTCTCTTCCAGGTACTGGCGCTGCAGCGGCGTGCCTGACCAGGCGATTTGCTCGGGCATGCCGTTATTGAGAAAAAGGTCGCTGTCGGTCTTCAGCCCCATCACGCTGTAATCCAGCATCCACGGGGCGCTGGCCAGCAGCGGCTGCGACTGTGACGACGGCTGGGCGACGTAAATCGCCAGCATATGCATTTCGCCTTTCAGCACCGCCTGCTGCGCGGCGCTATGACTGGGGAAGTGATAAAGCTCAATGCTGGTCTCCAGCATACTTTGAATCAGCGACAGGTAGTCGGCGCTCAGGCCTTCGAAGCGGCGCGTATCGGTATCCATATATATCGGTGGCTGTGCTTTACCGGCCACCGCGACTTTAATCACTTTATTTCGAAAGGCAGACGAGATGGGCTCCGCCAGCTGCAGCGCGGGCTGTGCGGTATCGTAACGCGCTAAAAGCTGCAACGGTTTGACCTGCGCCTGCAGCGCGCCGCAAAAAAAAATAAACAGGACCACGCCCGCCAGACGGATGAAATTAACAGGATTAAACACCGTGCGTTCCTGAAGAAAATAAAGTCATTAATGCCGATAAGGGAAAAGGAGTATAAAGAGATTTTTCCCGCCTGCCTGATCTAATGCCGCATTAAGGATATTTTGCGACCATTCTCGAATGTTTAACTTATTATTAACATTCGCGGCTTTTTTTAGATATTGCTTTTGCTTTGATTTCAAAAATTTCAACGATTTATCCATAAAATGACCTTTCAAGACAATTCTTATGTGGTCCTTTCGCAGAGTTACGTCAGAATTTTCGCAGTTTTTCCGGGGCCGCTAAACGCTGCTGTCCATTCATCCGGTAAAACTACCTTTTAAATAGCGGTAATAAGTTAAACGCGTAAGCAAAATTCTAATTTTTGTTAACCTGGTGACGTTTGGTTTAAACCGTTGCAGGCGATTTTCTCTGCAGCGGTCAGCGCATACTTTCAGGTCATTTTCACTGGTGTGGTTATCAGTACTGGACAAAATTGAGACTGTAATAAAGGAATAAAAGAATGGTATATGCACATAATAAACAGGTGCGTGTCGCTGTCCTTGATGATCACCCGATGGTTCGTACCGTTTTCGAGTTATGCCTGAAACACGAACCCGATATTCATCTGGTCGCGACCTGGTCTTCAAGTAATGAACTGTTTAGTCAGCTGCGCAGCACCACGGTGGATGTGCTGGTGCTGGACTTTTTGCTGGGCGAGCGGGAACTGGATGGCCTGGCCCTGGTGAAACAGTTGCGAAATCACTATCCGCAGCAAAAGATTTTGATCTCATCGTCCATGGAGAGTCCGGCGATTGTCAAAATGGTGCTGAGCGCCGGCGTTAAGGGCTTTATTGGAAAAAGCCACAATATGCAGGAGATCGTCCAGGCGATTCGTCAGGTGGCGCAGGGGCGGCTATTCCTGTCGCAGGAAGTGGCGTACGAGGTGGAAAACCTCTACGTGATGAATGAAGACGCCATCAACGAAAACCTCGATCTCTCCAGCAAAGGCAATATGTATGAGAAGGTCAAAACCCTCAGTCCGCGCGAAGTAGAAGTGGTGCGCTGTTTTCTCGATGGGCTCAGCGTGTCGCAAATTGCCGTGAAGTTTAAACGCAGCCGCAAAACCGTGAGCGGACAAAAGCAGTCGGCGCTGAAAAAGCTCGGCCTGCGCTCGGATTCGGAATTGTTCAAATACAGCCACGACCTGATGTCGGGTAGCTAATCCTTCTTTAAGGCGGTCAGGGATGGCCGCCGTCTGCTTTTCCGCCTCTCTGCATCACGTTCCCGGTAACAGCCGTTTTGTAACATCGCTTTGAGTGATGTCCGTCACAGTTTCGCCGGCCGTATCCCGCTGTGATAGCCCCCATTGCTACAGCACTGAAGGGGCTACGATGAACATTGAAACGCAATCCTGCGTCATTACCGGCAAAAAACAGGTCAGCGTCGCACAGCAGCAGGTGCAGTGGGACGGCACCGGCACGCTGGTGCGCATCACGCGCGGCGGCATCTGCGGGTCCGATCTGCACTACTATCAGGAAGGTAAAGTCGGCAGCTTTGAAGTGAAGATGCCGATGATCCTCGGCCATGAAGTGATCGGCTACGTGGTGGAGAGCGACGATCCGCAGCTCCAGCCTAATCAAAAAGTGGCGGTCAATCCCTCAAAGCCGTGCGGCAGCTGTAAATACTGCCTGCGCGAGCAGCAAAATCAGTGCACCTCAATGCGCTTTTTCGGCAGCGCCATGTATCTGCCGCACGTGGATGGCGGCTTTACGCAATACAAAGTGGTCGATAGCGCGCAGTGCGTGCCGTTCCCGCAGGAGGCCGATGACAGCGTAATGGTGTTTGCTGAACCGCTGGCCGTGTGCATCCACGCCACGCAGCAGGCGGGCGAACTGAGCGGCAAAACCGTGTTCATTTCCGGCGTCGGGCCGATTGGCTGTCTGATTGCCGCCGCTGCCAAAGCCCGCGGAGCTGCGGAGATTATTTGCAGCGATATCAGCGAACGCTCGCTCAGCCTGGCGCAGCAGATGGGCGCGACCGGGGTGATCCACGCGGCTGACGGTGATTTCACGCCCTACCTTGCAGATAAAGGCTTCTTCGATGTCGCTTTCGAGGCTTCCGGCCATCCGTCCTCGCTGCAGCGTTGTCTCGACGTGGTATGCGCCAAAGGCACGCTGGTACAGGTTGGCATGGGCGGCACCATTCCGGATTTTCCGCTGATGACGCTGATCGCCAAAGAGATCAATCTGGTCGGTTCTTTCCGTTTCACCCACGAATTCAACACGGCGGTTGACTGGCTGGCACGCGGCGTGGTCAATCCGCTGCCGCTGTTCAGCGGCGAGTATGACTTACAGGATATCGACGCGGCGCTGCAGTTTGCCGGTGATAAAACCCGGGCGGCGAAAGTCCAGTTAACGTTTTAAGGAGTCAGTATGAGTCAGCTATTTTCCCTGGCGGGCAAGCGTGTGCTGCTCACCGGTTCGGCGCGCGGCATCGGTTTTCTGCTGGCGCGCGGTCTGGCGGAGGCGGGCGCGGAAGTGATCATCAACGCCACCACCGAGGGCGGCGCAGAGCAGGGCGCGGCGAAACTGCGCGAGCTGGGATATCAAGCGCGGGCGAAGGCTTTTGACGTCACGCAGTCGGCGCAGGTTCAGCAGGCGGTGGAGGAGATTGAAAGTCAGTGGGGCGCGATTGATATCCTGGTGAACAATGCCGGCATTCAGCGCCGCCGACCGTTTCTCGAGTTTCCCGAGCAGGACTGGAACGACGTGATTGCCGTCAACCAGACAGCGGTGTTTCTGGTGTCACAAACCGTGGCGAAAAGAATGGTGCAGCGTCAGCGCGGAAAAATCATCAATATCGGCTCGATGCAAAGCGAACTGGGCCGCGACACCATCACGCCGTATGCCGCCTCCAAAGGCGCGGTCACCATGCTGACGCGCGGCATGTGCGTGGAGCTGGCGCGCCACAATATTCAGGTTAACGCCATTGCGCCGGGCTATTTCGTCACCGAGATGACCCAGACGCTGGCTGACGATCCGGCCTTCACCGGCTGGCTGACCAAACGTACACCGGCCGCACGCTGGGGCAAGCCGGAAGAGCTGATTGGCGCGGCGGTGTTCCTGGCGTCGGGCGCATCTGATTTCGTCAATGGCCATCTGCTGTTTGTTGATGGCGGTATGCGCGTCGCCGTGTAATGCCGTGGCGCGGCTGGCGTAATTGCCGGCGCGCGCCTAAACCTTAAACACCCCTCTGTCTTCCTAAGGATAATAAAAAATGCCAATAACCATAATTGTGCTGGGTGTGATACTGCTGCTGGTTCTGATGATTGTCTTCAAGGTCAACGGCTTCATTGCGTTGGTGTTTGTCTCGGCGGTGGTAGGTATCGCCGAAGGCATGACGCCGCTCAATGTGATGGCCTCGATTCAGAAAGGTATTGGTTCCACGCTTGGCGGTCTGGCGATGATCCTCGGCTTTGGTGCCATGCTTGGGCGGCTGGTGTCCGATACCGGCGCTGCCCAGCGGGTGGCCACCACGCTGATTGCCGCGTTCGGTAAACAGCGGCTGCAGTGGGCGCTGGTGGTCACCGGACTGATTGTCGGTCTGGCGATGTTCTATGAAGTCGGTTTTGTGCTATTGCTGCCGCTGGTGTTCACCATCGTTGCGGCAGCCGGACTGCCGCTGCTGTACGTCGGCGTGCCGATGGTGGCAGCGCTGTCGGTGACGCACTGCTTCCTGCCACCGCATCCCGGTCCAACCGCCATTGCCACCATCTTTGGTGCCAATCTCGGCACCACGCTGCTGTACGGCTTAATCATTACCATCCCGACGGTGATCATTGCCGGCCCGATCTTCTCAAAATTCCTCAAAAGCTTCGAAAAGTCGCCGCCGGAAGGGCTGTATAACCCTAAAATTTTCACTGAAGAGGAGATGCCGGGCTTCTTTATCAGCATCTTTGCCGCGGTGATTCCGGTGGTACTGATGGCGATTGCGGCAGTCTGCGAACTGACGATGCCGAAAGAGAATGCGCTGCGCCAGTTCTTTGAATTTATCGGCAACCCGGCGGTGGCGCTGTTTATCGCCGTGGTAATTGCGGTGTTTACCCTCGGTCTGCGCAACGGGCGCAAAATGGAGCAGGTGATGGATATGTGTGGCGATTCGATTGCCGCCATCGCCATGATCGTCTTTATCATTGCCGGCGGCGGCGCCTTTAAGCAGGTGCTGGTGGATAGCGGTGTCGGTAATTACATCGCCGATCTGATGAAAGGATCGTCGCTGTCACCGCTGCTGATGTGCTGGACGGTGGCGGCAATGCTGCGCATCGCGCTGGGATCGGCCACCGTCGCGGCGATCACCACCGCCGGCATCGTGACGCCGATCATTGCCGCTACCCATACCGATCCGGCGCTGATGGTGCTGGCGGTCGGTTCAGGCAGCGTGATCGCCTCGCACGTGAACGATCCGGGTTTCTGGCTGTTCAAAGGCTATTTCAACCTGAGCGTGGTGGAAACCCTGAAAACCTGGACGGTAATGGAAACGCTGATCTCCATCCTCGGCCTCGCCGGTGTACTGGCGCTCAACGCCATCATTCACTAAGGCCCGCGCTTCACAGGGAGGTGAAGCGTGCTTACGCGCGGCGGCGAATCCACGAGAAACGTGACTGATAGCCGCTGTCAAAATGGGTGTTATAGCGATAGCTCGAACCCGCCTCTGCCATGCAATAAGTACACACCGCCACGCGATCAATCTGCGCCGCCGGGATGCCGCGCTGTAACAGCAGGTCCTGCGCCAGCTGAGGCAAATCAAACCATACTCCCTGATGATGCGCCTGTGCCTGAGGTCGGATTGCCTGCGGATTATGCGGCTGTTGCTGTGACCAGCTTAGCGCTGGCAGGTCCGGGCGCTGCTGCATCTGTGCGATGCGATCAACGCCCAGCTCATAGCAGCACGGGCCGATCGCCGGACCGATCGCCACCAGCAGGGATGCCGGCGTCGCGCCACCCGCCAGCAGTTGATCGAGGGCACTGCTCAGCACGCCGCCGAGCGTACCCTGCAAGCCAGCATGCACCGCCGCCACCTGATGCGTTTTCACATCGGCAAACAGCACCGGCAGACAGTCAGCGGTGTAAACCGCAACCGGCTGATGATCGTCACTGATTACCCCATCGGATTCACAACTTTTCGGCGGCCGGTTTTGCCCGGCCAGCACCACTTTTGCGCTGTGCCGCTGCTGTCCGTAGGCCGCAGCGGCCGGTGCCGGCTGACCGGCAGGCTGAAAGGCATACTCCAGCCAGCGTTGACTCTCCAGCAGCGCTGAGCGCGGCCCGCGATTATCCATAAGTGTCTCCTGTGACCTGACCCCGGTTTTCCTCTGCCCACAGCTTACGTTAACTGCTACATTTTTAAAGCTTTACAAAAAATGACCATAATCACTTAAGGACGACATGATGAAAAACACCACCTGGCTGGCCGCGGCGGGCCTGATTGCCCTGACGCTCACCGGCTGTGCCCAACCGCAAAAACAGCAGGCTCAGCAGCAACTCGGTCAGCAGTCGGTGCTGGCAGTCAACTGGTTCCAGCAGTCTGGCGAGTATCAGGCGCTGAGCTGGCAGGCGTTCAACACGGCACGCATGGCGTTTGATAACGCTCCTTCGCTTACCGGCAAACCCAAAGCGGTGATTGTTGATCTGGATGAAACCATGATCGATAACAGCGCCTACAGCGCGTGGCAGGCAAAAAATGGCCAGCCGTTCTCCGGTAAAACCTGGTCAGCGTGGACGCAGGCGCGTCAGGCGACCGCGGTGCCCGGTGCCGTCGAATTTGCCAACTACGTGAATAGCCACGGCGGCACCATGTTCTACGTCTCGAACCGCGATCAGAAAGACTACGCGGCCACGGTCGATAACCTCAACAAGCTGGGCTTCAGCGGTGTAAGCGACAAAACCGTGCGTCTCAGCACCGGTAACTCCAATAAACAGGCGCGTTTCGACGCGATTAAAAATGCCGGCTACAACGTGGTGCTGTATATCGGCGATAACCTGAATGACTTCGGCGGTGCCACCTGGCATCAGGGCAACGCGCAGCGCCAGCAGTTTGTCACGCTCAACCATCAGCGTTTTGGCACCCAGTTCATTGTGCTGCCAAATCCACTGTACGGCGACTGGGAGAGCGGCATGGCTGAAAACTACAATAAGTTAACCCCGGAACAGCAGTTGCAGGTGCGTGAATCCCGCATGAAAGCCTGGAACGGTAAATAATTCGTCAAGCGAAATAGCGCCTGCCCTGGCGGGCGCTTATCGCATGCGGTCAGCGCCAGTGATATTTACGTTTCTTTGTAATTATTATTCTGCTTATCATTTTCCCGATCTCTTACTTAATCCTTCCGCCGCCTTCAGTGAAATATCATCGCAAATAACGTTAAAACCAGCTGATAACACTATTCATAAATTTAGTAATTAGGATTTTTCTCAGCGAGCAAAGCGTAATCCACCATACCAGCATAAAGGCGCAAAAGTTTTACGTGTATATATTTGTCAGTGCATCCGAAATGCGTTTTAAAAATTAATTTTAATAATCTGATTGTATTGACTTTTAATGGAGTGCTCCATGATTGCGTCACTTGCATTAACTTACTTTGCCATGACATTTGCTGACACTTATTTTACATAAGGTCGCTTCTTCTGCCGGGCTGAAATATTCCTGGTGCAAATCAATTCATAAGCGTCTATAACCAATTTCTGTGAGAAAGCGCCGTATTCACCTGCCACAGAACGCTAAAACCGTGCTGCGCCATGCATTTATTTGCCCGGAAGCGCTATTTGCGGATACAGAGAGAAGATAATTGTGACGACCCTTAAACCCTTGTTAGCGAAAAATCGCAGTTGGGCACTCCAGCGCCGCGAGCGTAATCCAGATTACTTTGAACAATATCTGCATCAGCAGAAACCCCACTCCCTGTGGATTGGCTGTTCCGACAGTCGCGTACCGGCAGAAGTGCTGACCGGCTCGCATCCGGGCGAGCTATTTGTGCACCGCAATATCGCCAATATGGTACTACCCGATGATGACAACTTTCTCAGCGTGCTGCAGTACGCGATTTTTTATCTCGGCGTCGAGCGCATTGTGCTGTGCGGTCACTACGGCTGCGGCGGCGTGCAGGCGGCGCTGGGTCTGCCTGCCAGCCCGTTAGCGCAGGAGGATTCGGCGCTTGCCAGGCGCATTGCCGCGCTGCGCCGCGCGTTGCAGCACGGGCTGGTGGCCTATCACGCCAGTTCCGCGCAGGAAGAGGAGAGCAGCAAGCTTAACCGGCTGGTTGAAGCCAATGTCATCGCCCAGTTTAGCCAGCTGGTGCGCTGCGAGCCGGTGCAACAGGCCTGGCAGGCCGGACAGCAACTGGATGTATTTGGCTGCGTGTATGACCTGCAGTCCGGCCATCTGAAAGAGTTAATCCAGCAATCGTCAGAGGAACCCTCATCATGAATCTGCAAACGCTTCGTCAGGATATTCCTGCTGGTCTGGTGGTGTTTCTGGTGGCGCTGCCACTGTGTCTGGGCATCGCGCAGGCCAGCGGTCTGCCGCCCTTTGCCGGTCTGCTCACCGGGGTGATCGGCGGTCTGCTGGTTACCGCGCTCAGTCCCTCGCGCTTTGCCGTGAGCGGCCCGGCGGCGGGGCTGGTGACTATTGTTGTGGCGTCAATCCAGACGCTCGGCAGCTTTTCCGCGTTTCTCACCGCGCTGATTCTGGCTGGCGTGCTGCAGTGCATGCTCGGCCTGCTGCGCGCCGGTCGTTTTATCTCACTGGTGCCAGGTAGCGTTATCAAAGGGATGCTGGCGGCCATTGGCCTGCTGTTGATTATGCAGCAGATTCCGGTGGCGCTGGGCGCAGCGAGCGATGCCGGCCTGCTGTCGCTGGTCAGCGGGGAGTTTTCGTTTTCGCTCAGCGCGATGCTGGTGGCCGTTAGCGGGCTGCTGATTCTGTGGCTGTGGACCACGCCCGCGATCAAAGCGGTTAAAGCGCTGAGCTGGATGCCCGGCCCGCTGGTGGCGGTGCTGTTTGGCTGCCTCGCCACGGTGTTGGGCGATCGCCTGTTTCCCAGCGTCGGCGAAGGCCTGCCGCGTATCGTACTGCCGGCGTTCGACAGTATGTCGGCGCTGGTGGCGGAGCTGGAAACCCCTGACTGGCTGGCGTGGCAGAATCCGTCGGTGTGGGTGGTAGCGATTACGCTGGCGCTGGTGGCCAGCCTTGAAACGCTGCTCAGCCAGGAGGCGCTGAAAAAACTGCGTCCGCAGCATCCGGCGCCGTCACCGAATAAAGAGATGTTCGCGCAGGGCATCGGTAACCTGACCGCTGGCTTGCTCGGCGCGATGCCAATTACTGCGGTGATTGTGCGCAGTTCGGTCAACGTCAGCGTGGGTGCCCAAACCAAACTGTCGATTCTGCTGCACGGCGTGCTGCTGCTGATTTGTGGCTTGTGGTTCAGCGCTCTGCTTAACGCGATTCCGCTCGCCAGCCTGGCGGCGGTGCTGCTGTATACCGGCTATAAGCTGGCAACGCCGCGCCTGTTCGTCGAACAGATTCGCATGGGCGCGCAGCAGTACGTGCCGTTTCTCGCCACCATCGGCGGTATCATTGTGTTTGGCATGCTGGCCGGGATTGGCATCGGTATCGCGACGCAGATTCTGTGCAGCATCTACCAAAGCCACCGCAACGCGCTGCAGCTTACCCGCTATGACGACCATTACGTGCTGCGCTTTCAGCAAAACCTGACCTTTATGCACAACCCGAAATTGCAGGGGCTGCTGGCGGAGATTCCGGAAAATAGCGTGGTGATTGTCGATCACGATAACGCCGAGTATATGGATCCGGACGTGAAAGCGGTGCTGCAGGATTTCGGGGATAGCGCCGGTGAGCGCGGCATCCGGCTGAGCCAGTGGCCGGTGGCGGTGAAATAACGTTTCCGCGCACAATCATGCAGTTTTTTTCGCCAGAATCGGATATCCCGGATATCCGATTTTTTTATTTATACGGCATAATTGCCGCTCACAGCGCCTGCCTGTTTCACTCCCTTTTAGCGGGGCCGGTAGCTCGTCTCTGGCTTTCATGGCAGAGTGAGCGCCGCTCAGTCGCAGAGCAGGGCGACGAATACCGGGTTAATTAGCGAATTATCGCACGGATTTTTCAGGTTAAATGATTGCTGATGCCAGCGACGGATGGCAGCGATTTCAGGTTACAGGGTTCAGACGTATGCGCGTTAAGCTGTTTGAAGAGAATAATGTTAAAAAGAATGCTCTTTCGCTGTGTCTTATTACGCTGTTCTTCTGCTTTGTTGGCAGCCACCTGCGTATTCCCGAAGAGTTTTCCCTGTTCTGGCCGGTGAATGCCCTCATCGCCGGGTTGATGGTGCGCAACCCGTTTTTGCACACCACCTCCAGTTATCTGGTGTGTTTTGCCGCCATGATTTTCAACGATACGGTTTTTTCCGGCTGGGCACTGCCAGCGGTGACGATTAATTTTGCCAATATCCTGTTTATTCTGGTGTCAGTCAGCATGCTGATTAAGCATCTGCAATCGCCAACCGCAAACAGCCAGGTGTTCAACGCCATGCGCATTTTTCCGGCGTGCCTGCTCGGCGCGGCAGCGTGTGCCACCTGGGGTGCGTGGGCGCAGGATATCGACTTCAACGCGCGCTTTGTGGTGGCGTGGGCCGACTGGTTCAGCGAGCAGTTCTCCACCTCGCTGATGCTGCTGCCGGTGATGCTGACGCGTCCGCTGCGCAGCGTGCCGCTGCGGACGCTGATTCATCCGGCCAGGCTGCTGCCGCTGCTCGCCGTGGCGCTGTCGCTCACGGTGGGGGCGCTGATTGGTGGCGCGGGCAGTCTGACCTTCCCGGTACCGGCGCTGATCTGGTGTGCCATTGTGCTGCCGATTCCGATCACCAGCCTGGTGATTCTGTTCACCGGCATCACCGAGATCGTGCTGGTCTCGCACGGCGTGATGAATATTCAGGGCGATGATTCGCTGCTGCCCATCAGCCATCTCACTTCCGCACGGCTCGGCGTGGCCACCGTAGCGCTCAGCCCGCTGCTGGTGGCGGTGAGCATGGACGCCATTCGCCAGCTTAACCATCGCCTGGCATTGCGCGCCAATCACGATTTCCTCACCCAGCTACTGTCGCGCTCCGGCCTGTATGAAAACCTGCGCCAGCAGCCGTTTTCCCTGCAGCGTGAAGCCGGCGTGATTATGCTGGATGTCGACTACTTCAAAGCCATTAATGATAATTTCGGCCATGATGCCGGCGATGGCGTGCTGGAGGAAATTGCGCGCCGTATTCAGCACGTGGTTGGCAGTCGCGGTCTGGTGTGCCGCTTTGGCGGCGAAGAGTTCGTGGTGGTGGTGTTTGATTACACCCACAGCCAGCTGTTTCAGCTGGCCGAAGTGATTCGTCAGGCAATGGTGAAAGAGAAGTTCTGGATTCAGGGCAACACCGTGACCGTGACGGTCAGCCTCGGCCTGGCGCGCGGCGGTGCGGTTAACGAACGTGAATGGCCGGGGGTAATCAACCGGCTGGTGTCGGCGGCCGATAAACACCTTTACGTTGCCAAGCGCAACGGCCGCAATCAGACCTCACCGGCAATCGCGCCGCGCAGCATGGCGCATGACGTGGCCTGAGCCACGCCATCGCAGGTTACACGCTGCTTTTCAGCTGGCTGGATTGCTGATGCCGCTGCTGCGCCAGCTCAATCAGGCGGGTAATCAGTTCGCTGTAGCTCAGGCCGGCCGCCTGCCACAGTTTGGGATACATGCTGATGTTGGTGAAGCCGGGTAAAGTATTCACTTCGTTGACAATAATGTCGCCGGTTTCGGTGAGGAACACATCGACGCGCGCCATGCCAAAGCACTCCAGCGCCTGGAACGCGGTAATCGCTACTGCCCGAATGGCCTCGCTGGCTTCCGCACTGATGTCAGCCGGTACCACCACCTGCGCGCCACTCTCGCTGATATATTTGGTGTCATATGAGTAGAAGGCGTCGTGCACCACAATTTCACCGCACGGGCTGGCTTCTGGCGCCTCGTTACCCAGCACCGCGCATTCAATTTCACGGCCGCTGATGCCCTGTTCAATCAGCACTTTGCGGTCAAAGCGGAACGCCAGATCCAGCGCCGCGTCGAATTCGTCCGGCTGCGTCACTTTGCTCACCCCAACGGATGAACCCTGATTGGCTGGCTTGATAAACAGCGGCAGGCCAAAGCGTGCGATCACCGCCTGCACATCCAGCGCTGCGCGCTGTGCCTGGGTGACGCTCAGCCACGGTGCCACTTTCAGGCCGGCATCGCGCAGCAGGCGTTTAGTGAAATCTTTGTCCATGCTGACCGCGGAACCCAGCACATCCGACCCGACAAACGGCAGATTGGCCATGCGCAGCAGCCCCTGCAGCGAGCCATCTTCGCCCAGCGTGCCGTGCACAATCGGGAAGATGACATCCAGCTGCGACAGCGGCTGCGCCTGCTGCCGCGTAATCAGCTGTTCCGCGCGGCTGCCGGGCACCAGCGCCACGTTTTCACCGGAGCGGTTCAGGGCAATCAGCGCCGGATTGTCGGCGTTGAGCAGAAAGCCTGAAGCGTCATTGAGATGCCACTCGCCCTGTTTGTCGATCCCCAGCAGCACCACGTCGTATTTGTTTTTATCGATCGCCTCAAGAATATTTTTGGCCGACTGTAACGACACTTCATGTTCGGCCGACTTGCCGCCAAATACGATACCTACCCGCTGTTTTGCCATTGCTCTTTGTCCGGTTGCAGTAAAGCGAGCAGCTAAGATAACACGCCCAGGACAGCGCTCAACAGCGCCGCGATTATTCTGCAATCGATCGGTCGCCAGACCGCATTCAATCGGGCTTTCTCCGCTTTATTCATAAATATTCTCCACCGTTTGAGACAAGTCTTGGACGGCCTGAAAGCTGCCTTCTGTCAGAATTTTCCCAATTCAAAGAAAAGTCTGCGGTGGACGATGCGTCCACCGTTTTTTGTCAGGTTTACAGGAGTCGGGAAATGATGGACCAGAAGCAGAATGCCGTGGAGCAGGATGCGCGTTCTGTTGCTCGTATCGAAACCACCGTGGATGACACGCTGTTAAAAAGCGTGGCGTGGATTTGCAAACACTACAAACGCGAGAAGAGTGAAGAGGCGCTGGTCGCCGGCCTGCCAAAAGCGACGCTGCTGTCGCCGTCGCAGGCCATGACCGCTCTGGAGAACGCTGGTATTACCGGCGGCATGGTTGAACGCCGCCTGCAGGATCTGCCGGAGCAGCTGATGCCGATGATTCTGCTGCGGCAGAACGGCGGCGGCTGCATTGTGCTGTCGCGGCGCATTCACACCAATGAGGAGAATCAGCGCGAGCTGCGCTTCCAGCTGATCATGCCGGAGGTGAGTGATAAAGCGGTGGAGATGAGCCTGGCGGAGCTCAACGAGATTTACGCCGGCTTTGCGGTGATGGCGAAACCGGCGGCGGTACTGGATGAGCGCGCCAGCGAAATGCTGCCGGAGGTCAAAGGTCACTGGCTATTCAGCACCCTGTGGCGCTACCGCCGTTACTACCGCAGCGCCGCCATTGCCGCCGTGCTGATCAACGTGCTGGCACTCTCCAGCATCTTCTTCACCATGAACGTCTACGATCGCGTGGTGCCGAACCAGGCGTTTGTTACGCTGTGGTCGCTGGCGATTGGCGTCACCATCGCCATGATCTTTGAAGCCATTACCCGCTTTGTGCGGGCACATCTGCTGGACATGGCGGGCAAAAAGGCCGACCTGGTGCTGGGCAGCATGCTGTTCCGTCAGGCGCTGTCGATCCAGATGGAGCACAAACCGGCCTCATCAGGCACTTTCGCCAACCAGATCCGTGAATACGAATCGGTGCGCGATTTTGTTGCTTCGGCGACGCTGGCGGCGATTTCGGATCTGCCGTTTATCCTGATGTTCGTCGGCGTGATCTTCTTTATCAGCGGTCCGCTGGCGATTATTCCGTTGATGATGATCCCGCTGATCATCATCGTCAGCGCCGCGATCCAGTGGCCGCTGGCGCGCATCATGAAAGAGAACCTGCGCGATGCGTCGCTGAAACAGGGCGTGCTGATCGAGTCGGTTGAAGGCATGGAAACGCTGAAAGCTGTGGGCGGTGAAGCGCATATGCAGCGCCGCTGGGAGAACTTCAGCGCGCTGCAGTCGGCTAACTCAATGAAGTCAAAACGCTATTCGACGCTGGCAACCGGCGTGGTGACCTTTCTGCAGCAGTTTCAGACCGTGATGCTGGTGGTGGCCGGGGTTTATCTGATCAACGCCGGCACTTTCACCATGGGTGCGATGATCGCCACCGTGATGCTGGCCAGCCGCGCCACCGGCCCGCTGGGTCAGGTGATTGGTCTGGCGGTGCGTTATCAGCAGGCCAAAGCGGCGCTGACCTCGCTGAATAAGCTGATGGAGATGCCGGTCGATCGCGACAGCAGCAAAACCGACCTGACCGATCCGCCGCTGACCGGCGAGATCTCGCTGAGCAATGTCAGCTTCTCCTATCCGGCACCGCCGATGAAGCCCAATCCGGAAATCCTCAAAGACATCTCGCTGACCATCAAGGCCGGTGAGCGCGTGGCGATTCTTGGCCGCATCGGTAGCGGTAAATCGACGCTGTTACGCGTGATGGCGCGTCTGTATCAGCCGGTGAAAGGGCAGATTTCCGCTGACGGACTCGATGTTAACCAGATCGATCCGGCCGACTGGCGCAAAGCAGTGGGCTTCGTCAGCCAGGATGCGCGCCTGTTCTATGGCACGCTGCGCGAGAACGTGATGATTGGCCGGCCGGATGCCACCGCGAATGAACTGCTGCGTGTGCTGAATTTGACCGGTCTTGATCACGTGGCGGCGCGCCATCCGAGCGGCATCAACCTGTCGGTCGGCGAGGGCGGTGAAGGGCTGTCGGGCGGTCAGCGTCAGTTAGTGTCGCTGGCGCGAACCCTGCTGACGCGGCCCAAAGTGCTGCTGATGGATGAACCAACCAGCGCCATGGACAGCATGACCGAAAGCCAGTTCCTCGCGCATCTGCGTCGCGCCAGCGAAGGCCACACGCTGATCGTCGTGACGCATCGTCCGTCAATTCTGGCGCTGGTCGACCGCATCATCGTGGTTGAGGAAGGAAAAATTGTTGCGGATGGCCCGAAAGAGCAGGTGCTGGCCGCGCTGGAAGGTAAAGGTAAAACCCGCCAGCCGCCGCGTCAGGCGGTAGAGCAGGCGGCGCGCGCACCCGCGCCGGCTAACGATGCTTCGGCAACGTCAGAGCCCGTCGTCGCCGCGGCAGAGGAGGCCGCAGTATGATCAAGTTAATGCCATGGCGCAGCCGCAGCAAAAATCTCTCCGCTGCGGATGCCGAATTCATGAATGACGTGCAGGCGTCCCTGCTGTCGCAAACCACGCCGGGATCGAAACTGGTGATGTGGATCATCATCGCGGTGATTGGCATCGGTCTCACCTGGGCAAACTATGCGCGGGTGGAGGAGATCACCAAAGGCGACGGAAAAGTGATTTCCCGCAGCCGCGAGCAGGTGATTCAGAGTCTGGAAGGCGGCATTCTCGCCGAAATGAATGTGCGTGAAGGCACGGTGGTCAACCGGGGCGACGTCCTGCTGAAAATCGATCCGACGCGTGCGCAATCAAGCTATCGTGAGGCGCTGAGCAAGGTGATTGGCCTGAAGGGCAGCATTGCGCGTCTGCGTGCCGAAGCCTACGCACAGCCGCTGACGTTTGACGAGCAGGTGAAGAGCGATCCTGCCGTGGTGGCGCAGGAGACCAAAGCCTATGAATCACGCAAGCGCGCGCTGAACGACAGTATTAACTCACTGCAGCGCAGCTATGCCCTGTCGATGCGTGAAATTCGTCTGGCGGAGCCGCTGGCGGCGAAAGGATTGCTGTCTGAGGTCGAGTTGCTGCGCATGCAGCGCCAGGCGAACGACATCCAGGCGCAGATTGTCGAGCGGCGTAACCGTTACCAGTCTGATGCCAACACCGAACTGGCACGACTGGAGCTGGAACTCAGCCAGGTAAGCGAAAACCTGATTGGCCGCGCGGACGTGGTCGAGCGCACCACCATTACCGCACCGGTACGCGGCACGGTGAAAAACGTGCGCGTTAACACCATCGGCGGCGTCATTCAGCCCGGTGAGCACATCCTGGAAATCGTGCCGCTGGAAGAGCAACTGCTGGTGGAGGGAAAAATCCGTCCTTCTGATGTCGCCTTCCTGCGTCCGGGGCTGCCGGCCAAAGTGAAAATCACCGCCTACGACTTCGCCATCTACGGTGGACTGGATGGCCATGTGGAATACATCAGTCCGGATACGCTGAAAGACGATCAGAAAGCCGCTTCCGGCCGACCGGATGACACCTATTACCGCGTGTTGATCCTCACCGATAAAAGCACGCTGCACGCAGGCAATAAAGATCTGCCGATCATTCCCGGCATGGTGGCCACGGTGGAAATCCGCACCGGCGAGAAAACCATCCTTGATTACCTGCTGAAGCCGGTACTTAAGGCGAAAGAAGCCTTCCGCGAGCGTTAATAACCATGAAAAATAATAATATGCACCGTCGCGCAGCGGCGCGGCGCCTCTCTTTGCTTGCCGGTTGCATTACGGTCATGATGGCTCCGGCCATCAGCGTAATGGCCGATTCGACCAGTGAACTGATGATGTTTGCCGAGATGAGCGGACATCGCCCGGCCGCCCCCGTCGCGGCACCGGTACGCAGCGCGCCGGTACAGCGCGTGCCCGTTGCGCCAGCCCAGCGCTTTGCAACCGCGCCGGCACCGCAAGCGATGTTTACGCAACCTCAGGTCGCGCCGGTTGCGCCACCGGTCGCCGCGCCACGCGCTCAGCCGGTACCAGCACCAGCATCTTCACCGGCACCAGCTCCAGCAGCGCCGATTGCCCCACCGCCGGTGCAGCCGGTACAGGGCGGCGGTTTTCTGACGGAGGAGCAGCGCCAGCCGGAACCCAGGCAGACGAATCCGCTGCTGAAATCGGTACGCACTTTCAACCCACAGCAGCCTGCGCCGGTGCCGGTGAATGAAGCAGAAGTAAAAGCACAGAGCGAGTTCAGCTATGTCAGTCCGCCGGTAGCGGAAACCCGAACCACCGCCGCCGATGCCGCCGTGGCGCGTTCCCCGGTCAGCCTGAGCGGCGCGGTGGATGAAACCGTGGCTGAATCCGAGCTGCGGCAGAAATTCCTCTCGGCCGCACGTATCACCTGGCGCATCAGCCCGGCGCTGAAATCGTCCGTGGCACAGACCGATGCCGCCGCAGCCAGCGTGGATGAGGCGAAAGGGCAACGCTGGCCGCAGCTGGATGTCAGCGCCAGTTCGGCGACCAAAGAGTTTGGTGGCGGGGTAAAAAGCTATGATGGTCAGAGCAACGTGCCGGCGCTCGGCGTATCGATGGCGACCAACCTGATTGATTTCGGTCAGACCAGTCGCACTATCGAGAGCCGCGAAGAGCGCGTGACCTCGGCGCAGCAGGCGTCGCAGGCGCAGCGAGAAGAGCTGGCGATGCAGGTCAGCAACGCGCTGATTGAGTGGAACAAGCAGCAGCGGGTCATTGCCATCAGCCAGCAGTACGTGGCGCGCATGACCGAACTGACCACCATGCTGAGCGGCATTGTGCAGTCGGATACTGGCCGTCGCAGCGAACTGACGCAGGCCAAAGGCCGGCTGCTGCAGGCGCAGAGCTATCTGGAGAATGCTGAGTCGCGCGCACGCGATGTCGAAATCACGCTGAACCGCCTGATGGGCAACAGCCGCGTGACGCTGCCAGCCAGCGATCGCTGGGCGATGAATTTTGGCGATCTCAACCGCCAGCTGGCCAGCCTGGATTATCATCCGCTGATCCAGCGCGCCAGCGCAGAAACGCGAGCGGCGTTTAAAGAAGCGGAAGCGATCAAAGCTTCTGGCCTGCCAAAACTCAACTGGACGGTAAGCAAAAGCACGCGTGAGGATCAGCTCGGTCGTCAGCAGGCGTGGCAAACCGGCATCAACGTTAGCTGGGGCCTGTTCCGCGGCGGTTCAACCAACGCGCAGGAGATTGCGGCGATTAAACGCGCCGAAGCCAGTCGTCAGCAGGTGCAGGAGCAGCGGCGCGATCTGGAGAATCGCGTGCGCGCCGCCAGCCAGGATGCGCACTCCATGGCCGATCGCGCCGCGCTGTACAAGAGTCTGATTGTCGAGTCTGACCGCATCCGCAAAGACTTTTTCGATCAGTGGTATCACCTCGGACGCCGCTCGCTGCTCGATGTCCTGAGCGCCGAAAGCGATCTGTATAACAACCAGGTAAGCGAAGTGAGCAATCGCTTTGACAGCTACGCGGCGATCATTCGCGGCTACTCCAGTGCCGGCATCCTCAGCCGCTGGCTTACCACCGGACGTTAAGCGTCAGCGCGCTGCGGCGGGTTAGCCGGTACCAGAAATAGCAGCGCAACCGGGATGGCAGCGAACAGCAGCAGTGCCGCAGCGGCGCTGCTGTTGTAGAGCTGCGCAAAGAGTATCGCCCCGCCAATTTGCCCAATCGCCAGCGTCAGAAACGCCGCCGCCACGCCAGAGGCCGCATTCTGTGGCGTGGCGGCGGCACCCGCAACCAGCAGAATACCCGACAGCGTGACGTATCCCGCGCCGCACAGCGCCGCCGCCGGTACCAGCCAGTAGATAAAGTGGGTGAGCGCCGCCAGCAACAGCAGTGGTGCGGCCATCGCCAGCTGCGCCAGCCAGTACACCTGACGCATACCGATGCAGCGTGCCAGCGGGCCGGTCAGCGCGCCGAGAATGCCGGCCGCGCCGCTAACCAGCCACAGCATACTGGCCTGGCGTTCGTTCAGGTGGCTGTGCTGGCGTAACACATCCGGTCCAAAACACCACCACGCCGCGCTGGCGACACCGCTAAGAAAAGCGATGATGATTACCCGCTGTAGCGCACGATTGTGCAGCCGATCGCGCCAGCCAACCGGCGATCTCTGTGGATCGGCACGCCCGGCGGGCAGGCAATAGCGTGCCAGCAGCAGGCTGATTAACGCCAGCACGGCAAAACAGCAGCAGGCTGCGCGCCAGCCGCCGGGCACCAGCATGAAAATGGGCACTGACACAATGATGCCCGCGCCGGTGCCGGCGTTGATGAGCGTGTTAGCGGCGGTTTGCCGCGACGCGTCAATTTGCCGGCTCACGGCACTGGCGAGCGCCGGGGAAGTCAGTCCGGCACCGAGACCGGCGATAAACAGCCCACCGGCAATCAGCCATGTGCTGCTGGCAGCGGCCAGCAGCAGTAAGCCGAGCATGGCCGTCAGCGCTGCCAGCATGGCGGTGCTGCGCACGCCCCAGCGCGCCAGCAGCAGCGTGGCGCCGGGCGTGGCCAGGCAGTAAGCCAGATAGCTGCAGGCGGCCAGCATGCCCGATGCGCGCGGGCTGAAGCTGATCTGTTGCGCCACCTGCGGCATCATCATTCCCCACGCAAAACGCGCCAGTCCGTAGGTCACGGCAATCAGCACAAAGCCGCTCAGCGTCAGGCGGAGTGAGGCTTTCATGGCGCATTTGCCATCAGTTGCTCAGCCGCCAGACGTGCAGTGACCGCGGCCTGCGGGCCGTCAATCAACCCGGCCATAATCGCCCCTTCAAACAATATCCAGATGGCATCGGCCAGCGCTGACGGCGAATTCCTGTGCGAGTGCGCCAGGCAGGCACGGATGTAGCCGCGCTGCCAGTAGCGATAATCCAGCGCCTGCGCCGCCAGCTCAGCATCCTGTTCCGCATACTCGCCGTACGCTTTGGCAAAAAAGCAACCCAGCGTTCCTTCCGCCCGCATCCACTGTTCCAGCACCGAAAACAGCTGGCTGATGGCCGCCGGATCGTCTGGCTGTGACAATAAATCGGCAAAGCGCTGCCGGCGCGCGGTCATCACCGCGGCAGTTAACCGCTCGCGCGACGGAAAGTGCTGATAGAGCGTACGCGTGGAGACCTTCGCCTCACGGCAAATGTAATCGGTGCTGGTGGCATGAAAACCGTTGCTGTAGAACAGCCGCTCGGCAGCGTTCAGGATGTGTTGTTTTTTACGCATACCTTAAAAAGTAAACCGATCGTTTTACTTTTGCAAAGTTGCGGGGGCAAAAATCGGGTGCGAGGCGGTTAATCACCGCCTGTTTCGAGGATGCAGCTTTGAAGGAATTATCAATCAGGAAACGCGCTTAGCCGAGTCGGGCGATGCGCGCTCGGGCCTCATCCAGATGCTGTTGTAACGCGGCGAGGCACGGCGCAAAACGCGCTGAGAAGCCATCGCAACTGTTCGTCAGCGACAGAAATTCCTCCGCCAAAGCCAGTGCTTCTCTCCATATATCGCTGCTGACCACTTCCGGCAGTGACGCAGGCCGCAGCTTATTCACGATGGCGCCGCCCGCTCTGGGCGCAAAGCCCATCGGCAGAATGTCGTAAGCCGGCGCGAGGTGATAAGGACGGCCATGGCGACTGATGAATGACAGGTTACCGGCGTGCATGTCGGTATTGCCGATCAGCATGCCGAATGCCCAAAGCCGGGCCGTGCTATTAGCGGCCTCAGAATGGACACACTTTTCCGCTACAAGCTGCTTGACGAGGACCGGCCAGCTTGCGCTGGCATTGCCGACAAACTCCGCATCAAGCGCCCGCAGCGAAAACACGCCGATACGGCCCATTTTGCCCACCCGATCAAAGCGGGGGATTTCGAGGAAGCGCTGCCCTGCAATATCAAACACGTCGGTTTCAACACCCAGTACTTTCAGGGCCAGATGCTCAGCCATCAGCAGATCGCGCCAGCGTTCGCTGACTGGGTTGTCATCTGCTGCGGTGAATTTCACCAGCAAATGACCGCGTTCGGTATAGGCGCAGAATTTGGGCTGCTTACCACCCGCTGATGAGCCCGGCACCTCACCAGCGCCCGCAGCCCGTGCCAGTTCGGGATACGCCGTCGCGCGCTCCACGGGAGTCGGTTCGGGCATTTCCAGGAAACGGCTGCGCGCCTGCTCGCCGATCAGCAGGTTGCCGATCGCATCATGACCTTGCGCCAGCAGCGCTCTGACCACATCTGCGTCCGCCCATTGTTCGGGATTCGCCGGCAGACCGAGCCCGCTGGCATAAGTCGAGGCATACGCTCTGCCGAGATAGCCCTGCGGTCGCATGTCAAACAGCCACCACGGCAGCCCGTCACTGTGAAAGCTTTTGTGGTCAGCCTGCACCATCACAAACCCCTCAGGACGAACCGGAATCAGCTCGCCGAGAGGTTTGATTTGCCCTTCATCGGTAACACGGTAAATCGGGGCCGAGCGGAATCCGCGAAACGTATCCCGCAGGGCATATTGAATAGATGGACCCGCCCCGATTTTGACGATGTCATCACCCAGTTCTCTAATCGCACGGGAAAGCGTAGGCTGGCTTATACCCATTTTTTCAGTGAGTTGCCTTCCTGCCATCGGCCCGCTATAGAGAAGCTGACGTACGGTTTCAGCATGCGTGGACATAGTGTTGAATCACTTTATGAATAGATAGGTGAATAGCTTTTTGAATGGGTATTTTAGCAGGCAAGCAGTTGGTAGTTACTGGGAGGTGTTGTGCCTGGTGCGCAATATGTGTGGTTCTGAGTTGAGGCTGCATGAAAGTTTAGCGAGGTAGATTCTGGCGTCGTTGTCTGTAATAGACTGTTGTTAACACAATAACAGGATTGGAAAGCATGAGTCTTGCAGGCTTGTAGTTTTAGGTTTAAGCGAGCAGGAGGACAGTGAAGTTTTAATAGTAACGGGAAAATGCGCTGCCTCTTCATCGCTATTGTTGAAAATTAAATAAATATTAACTGTCTAAAGTGTGGCTTAAGTCAATGATGTGATTGAGTAATTTTGCGGCCTTCGCTAATTTTTTTAACCACCGAACAGGTGGTTATGAGTTCCATTTTGAAGCGTGTTAAATCAGTAACTTACTTATTTTTATCTTTTCTTTAGGCCGAACAGCGATAGGAAGCATTGAATAGCGTTACGCTCTTCTGCCATTTTTCTCCCATTTGTAGTATCAACTGAAGTCGTGACTACACAGCTTTTTGGATTGTATTGCCAGGCGTCTGAAGTTTCATATATCGTGCCATCGTCGTCCATTACTTTCGCGTTTAGCTTTTGAGATATTAGGAGCATTTTTCGGTAGAGGGGAGTTGGTGGCCATTTAGTATAAATATTACCTCCAGACCAATCAAGCCAGTCTTCTCCATCCGATCCATCCCCATTCCATATGGCGTGAAACTCTCCGCTTCTTGGATTAAGGCTAAGTTCGGGATCGCTGCTTATTATTTTTAGCCATTCTTCAGAACTGATTTGGTCATCATCGTTTTCAGCCCAGTACTCTGCTCTTGTTATATGAAATTCAACGCCCATCAATATTATTTCCTGTTTCTGTATTTTTAAAGGAATTGCGATACTTGCCAGATAAAAAGTCGACCCAATCCTGATTGGTAAGGATTCGATAAAACGGTTTTAATCTGTCTCTGACATAGTTAAGTATTTCTAACTCACTCATTTTAGATGCTTTAGAGGGATGGTCTGGTCCCCAATCTTCAAATAATTCTTCGTGTAAATGGTAGTATCGCCAAGTGATTTTGCTAGATAAAAGAGAATCTGGGCCCAGCGGGTACGCAGGGATTTGGTGCAATCTGAGTTCGATTTCTTCGGGAGATTCTATATGTAATAAAAACCAAGTTTTAATTCTTAACCACACAACAGAACTTTCACTAAGATTGGGCATGAAAATGCCCTCTTGGCGCATGTAATTTGAAAGGTAATGTTTTACCTCATAAGGGTCAGGTTTTTTGTCTAAATTAAGAGAGGCGAGAATCAACATGGTTTGTGATGTGTTCCCCTCTATTATTTCTCTCTCAGCCCATTCTGTAATCTCTTTGTCATAGTCATCAACTCGGTAAGCTTCGAATGCTTCGGCATAAGTCCTTAGACAAAGAATTTCATGCAAACTGTATTTGTACTTTATGTTTTCCATTAACATCTTCTTTAGTCCATTATACTTAGTGGATTAAGTCTCAAAGCCTCAGACAAGAGATCCGGTACAAAGTGTGCCTACCTCATTGTTACCTTGATATCTGTATGCCCTAATATCCGCTGAAGCACAAGAATGTTGCCACAGTTCATCATGAAATGAGACGCGAAGGTGTGGCGCAAAACATGCGTAAGCTGTCCAGCAGGTGTCTCGATACCGGCGCGTTGCATGGCCTTTCTGAAGGCTGAATAGCACGGTTTAAAGAGCACCTGCGCTTTCCTGCTTGATGGCAGTTCAGCCTGTAATTTTTTAGTTATCGGCACCGCGCGGCTTTTCTTGCCTTTAGTTTTCACATATATGATCTGACCAGCGCGGATTTGGTTTCCCTTCAAGCCTTCGGCCTCACTCCATTGTGCGCCAGTTACCGGGCAGATTTTCACAATGGTCGTCAGATCTTTGACCGGCTGTTCTCACATTAGGCTAGAAGGCTTCTGATTTCCTCAATGGTGAGATACGCCATCTCCGATTCACTGATTTTAAACGCTCTCACGTTCTCTAACAGGTTTGATGAGGGTCACTCAATTAATCCGCGTAGCTCATTAAATTCGGGTGCGAGTGGGTTTCCCTTCACCTTGCATATGGTTAGATGTTTCTCATCATTAACTGGCACGAAGTCGGCAGGAGTCTGCTGCACCGCGGGTGTGGCTTGGGTACGCACACATTAACGTAGCCCAGCTGATGCTCGATACTGTGGCGCTTGTTGAGCAGCTTGCTAATTAGCTGGCAAGCCATACGCACTGCCATACCGCAAAGAGATCGTAAGCACAGCGTGGCGCTGGCTGCGCCACAGCCCCGGCTAAATAAATGCTTCGCAGACTAAATCGGCGCCACACCGCACCCGCCTGCGGGTTTTGCATCAGGAAAACTTTTCAGTTTTATTTTTCTACAAACCGCCACGCCGGGCTACGCTGCTGCTGGCTTTGTGCCGGAGTTCGCCAACCGAAATCAGTGAAAAGAATTTCAGATTTTTTCAGTTTTGAGGATCTAAAAAGGATGCAAGAAAAATTCAATTCCCTGAAATATAATGGAAAACTGGATTTTACGTGAGGGCAGAGGATCGCGCGCTGTGCGTTCGGGGATTTGCCATAAGCGCAGCCAGGCCAGTACTGGCAAGGCTTAACGAGCGCAGGGAGATTACGAAACTGAAAATAATACAACCGGTCGGGTCTACTGGTCTGGTCGTTCTGGCAGCATTTTCCCTATGAAATAGACAACCGCAATGGTCAGGCCGATTGCGATCAGCCGCTCATGCCATGTGTCATAATGGAAAAACCAGTAACTGCAAAGCAGGACTAAGAAGCCCCCTATAACAGCACCAGATGCTTCGATGAGGGTAAACAGAATCCGCTTACCGATACTTAATTTGTGAGGTTTATCATTTCGCATTGATTTCATTCTCAACCATGGAAAGAAGTCTTTCAAAGGCTACCTGCCCTTGCGTGTTCCTTATCTTCAAAGCATCAACGAATGGATTTAAAGCAGGCTCAACAAGAAAGTAAAGCAAATCTAAATCCCGGGTACGCAGGCGATTATAAATCTCGGGATTATATTGCTGAAGGCGTTCTGAAGTATAAATACATCTCTCAACCATGCCACCAATCAATAGTGTGTTACCAATAAGGCCGCCGCGTAAGGTTATGAGGAATGAGCTTCGTTGTGCAATGATTGTCGCAAGCTTACCTGCTATCAGGGAATTAGTGATTGTGCGGCCAGCTACCGACGCCATTGTTTTACCGTAAATGGCATTCTGCTTATCTTCAGGAACAGTTTTGTTAAAGATGTCCAGAACCGTCTCTATCGTCTTGATGAAATTATGATTCTCAAGAAGGCCATACTTAATGGCTGTCAGCATCCTGATTTTTTCGGACTCACGCTGATAACGGTTATCGGTATCAATAAACCCAAATGCCAGGTAACCAATATCTTTAGGAACAGATAGCACGCCATCAATGAAGCCTAAAGCCGACTCGGGGGATAGAATAATTTTGGCTATACGCCTTGCAATTTCCTGATAGCTACGCAATTAAAAATCCTTTTATAATTGATGGAAATTTTGCAGTTAATTCGATGGAAGATACTAAATCAATGTTTAGTAACCCAGACAGATGTTATCAATCCAGATAGCCCACCACAATGCTGCAGCACACAGCGCGGTAGCTTAGCAAGACGCTGGCTTTGTACGTGGTAAAAAATGCACCGCCACTTTACCGCCACTCAAAAAACCAGATACAAAAAAACCGCTTCGATGAGCGGCTTAACTATATGTTTTTTATGACTAAATTTGGTGGCCCCTGCTGGGTTTGAACCAGCGACCAAGCGATTATGAGTCCGAAAGTGATTCCATTAAAATCAGTAACTTGCTGTTTTTAAAGAAATAAATATGGCATATACTGCCACATATTAGCAAGTAATGACACCCTCTGCTGCCATTTTGCTGCCAAAAATCTAGATTACAACCTCTCCAGCGGGTTAAGGTTGATCGCCTCAAAAAGGTGATCAGGAGCAAAGTGAGCATACCGCATGGTGACTTTGATATCTGTGTGCCCTAGGATGCGCTGCAGCACCAAAATGTTGCCACCATTCATCATAAAGTGAGATGCAAAGGTGTGGCGCAAAACATGGGTAAGTTGACCTGGTGGCGTTTCAATTTCTGCCCTTTTGAGAGCGGAGCGGAAGGCCGCATAGCATGACTCAAAAAGCGGCTTAGCCTTTCTACTATTTGGTAATTCAGCTAGCAAAGAATCACTGAGAGGTATGGCTCGATTCTTTTTGCCTTTGGTTTTGGTGAATATGACCTTTCCCCCCCTAATCTGATTACCTTTTAGAGATTCAGCCTCCCCCCAGCGCGCTCCTGTCGCAAGGCATATTTTAACAACAGACAATAAGTCCTTAGAGCTACTGGCCCTGCATTCCTGCAATAAAGCTCTGATCTCATCATTTGTTAGGTAGGCCATTTCAGATTCAGCGATCTTATATTCCCTGACATTATCAAGCGGGTTTGGTGCCTGCCACTCATCAAGTCGCCGAAGTTCATTAAAAACAGCACGAAAATATGCGAGTTCTAAATTTACAGTTCTTGGTGATACGGTTTTGACACGATTAGACCTCGTGATTTTTCCAGAAAGGCGTTGTTCGCGGTATGAAGAAAAAATACGTGCATTAAATTCCGTGGCGAGTGGATTACCCATAGCTTTGCATGCAAACTCCATTGCATCTTTTCGTTTGACGCCGTCTGATAACGTTATGCCGTGCGCATTGTACCATGTTTTTACAAGGTCAAAAACGGTGCGTTTATCGGTTTTTTCACCCAGCCAGGGCTTTTCTTGAAACTGATCACGGATGTGTTTTTCAAAAGAAAGAGCCTCACCCTTAGTAGCGAATTGTCGACGAATTCTTTTGCCTTCGCGTCCATTAGGGAATAGCTGGGCTTGCCATTTACCATTAGATAGTTTGCTTACGGTCATTAGCTTTAAATACGCTCCGTTTTTAATGCAACCTTACCTAATAAGATTATGTCCTCTGTTGAGCACTCAAATGATGCTGGGCCGTTTTCAACCCGCAATTTCCTTCCCGGAAGTCGGTAAAGTTCTTTGATGCTTACTGAGCCATCAATATCGATCAGCCACAATCCATCACTAACCTCGATTTTGGATTCTTCAATTAGATAAGTGGTGCCATCAAACTCAACTAACAGCGGATTTGAGATTGCTGGCGGCAGCAGTCGTGAATCATAAGCGACGAGAATTTCCTCAATAAATTGCCCATTTGAGATTTTTGTGTATCTCATTCTGGATTCTGAAGAGGGCGAAGCACTATCCATCAGCTCACCTTGACCTGTGGCTAGCCAAAGCAAAGAGACACCGGTATCCAGGTGACATGCAATGAGCCAGTCATGTGGGAAGGTATCGCGCATCCAGCGGTTTGCCATGGTGCTCTGAGATACCCCGAGGTGATTACAAAGTGCCTGCCGGGTAGAAAATTTATAGGCCTCCATGATGCGGGCTATGGCTTCCTTACCTCCCCCTTGCGATGGGTATAGGTGTGTTGTTTCGTCATTTGGGGTTTTAATAGTGTTTGACATGTTGTTTTTGTGATCCTATCATCGCAATTGTGATGTTTGCCATATGGTGACATTTAATGACATCAACCAACCAAAGAGGAATCTTGCATCATGAAAAGTGATTTTTCAATGCGTCCAAATCTCAACTTCGTTATCTCAGAGCCGTTTGTATCGTTGGATGAATACTGCCGCCGTACAGGTATTTGTAAGCGTACTGCCCGCAAGATGTACCAGGAAAACCGTCTACCAATCAGAAAGAAAGAAGGTGCTAAGGGATTGGTAGAAGTGAACATGCTTGCTCTCATCATTGAGGCGGCCGGTGATTACCACATCACCATGCAGGCCTGATAAACCCATATTGGGATATTAAAAGGGACTTAACATGTTTGATTTTAAGGTTTCCACCCAACAACGCTTTGATGATGCCTGCCGCAAGTTCGCTCTGACGCATAACATGCGCGAGCTGGCAAATCGCGCAGGCATGAAAGAGCAGACGCTGCGCAACAAACTTAATCCCGACCAGGCCCATAAGCTGACGGTCGAGGAAATGCTGCAACTGACCGACCTTACAGAAGATGCAACGCTTATCGACGGAGCCCTGGCGCAGCTGCAATGCCTGCCATGCGTTCCTATTAACGAACATGTTGCCGAAAAATTTCCGGCCTATGTTCTGAATGCTTCTGCTCAGGTTGGAACGCTGGCAGCCAGCGCAGCTAATCAGGGCAACATATCAGCCTCATGCCGTCGCGGTATTGTTGAGGCAGCAAACACCGGCATACGTTGCATGATGCTGGCAGCATTGGCGGTTCAGAACCGCATTCATTCAAACCCGACGCTGGCTTCAACCGTAGATGCAATCAGCGGTTTGAGCGCATCGATCGGTATGAGTTGAGGCCGCTGCGATGATCTCTTTAGCAGCACGCCTCAAGCGGCAGAATCCGTCAATGTCATATGGTAACGGCTGGATAATGGGTGAGAACGGCAAGCCGTGGCATCCGGTATTAAGCAGCCAGGAAAAAGAAGTAAAGCAAAGAGGTAAATCATGGCTATCGAAGGTAATGCCATGCTGGGTGAACTGACAGCAGGACAGCGTGTTTCAGCTTTAAATCATCTTGCTGTGATTCGCTCTCAATTTGGCGGCAACTGTGAAAAAGAGTTATCCCGGTTCTTTGCTGATATGCGCGATGTGCGGGACAGCAATTATCAGGAAAATAAACGGGCTTTAAGTGCGGTTCTTTTTTTAGCGAACATCGGTAAAGACAGACACGATGTTGATTTTAGTGAACTGACTACTGATGAAAAAACGGCGCTTATTCGTGCAATGAATCATTTAAAAGCAGTCGTGAGTTTATTTCCTAAAAGATTAGCTCTGCCTAATTAATTAACCCAGAAAAATTAAATGGCGTAAACCCGCCGGGCATTCGTTTGCCCAAATTCAGGAGAAATAAAAATGCGAAATATTGAAACCCGTCAGTTTAAAAGTGATGACGACGCACTTGCTGCTCTGCTGAGTAAAGCGAAAAGCGAGCAGCGCTCAGATGATGCTCTGGCCGTATCTATCCACATTGCCGCGCTGGCAATTCATGCCCGCAAAAAGGAAATGTCAGCAGCAGAAATTATCGAGCTGCTGGACAAAGAGGCCGAGCGTTACGAGAACCAGGCGAGGGAGCTGCACTGATGGCCGATTCAATGGATTTGGTACAGCAGCGCGTGCAGGAGGAACTGGCGCGCAATCTGGCAAACGCAACTCATCGCCCGGTCGGGGCGAGTGAGTTTTTCTGCCTTTCATGCGGTGATGAAATCCCGGAGGCGCGCCGCCGTGCGCTGCCGGGCGTTTCTGAGTGCGTGACCTGTAAGGAAGTTGGTGAGCTGAAAAGCGCTCATTACAAAGGGGCCGCACTATGAAAACCATCCTGAAGTGGCCGGGCAGCAAAGCCGGCGTCATGGCTGAGCTGGCGGCTCACCTGCCAGCCGGCGATCGTCTGGTCGAGCCGTTCGCCGGTTCCTGCGCAGTAATGATGAATACTGATTACCCGGAATATCTGGTCGCTGACATTAACCCCGATTTAATCAACCTGTACCAGCAGGTAAAAGAGCACGCGCGACCGTTTATCGTGCTCGCAGCGTCGCTTTTTAATCAGAACACGAGCGAGGAAAGCTATTACCGGCTGCGCGATGAATTCAACAATAGCGCCTCAATGCCACTGCTTGAGCGCGCGGCGCACTTTCTCTATCTGAACCGCCACGGATACCGCGGGATTTGTCGCTATAACCGCCGCGGCGGATTCAACGTTCCTTACGGGAATTACGCGGAGCCTTATTTCCCCCTGGCTGAAATCGAGGCGTTTGCCGTGAAGGCTCAGCGCGCGACGTTCATCTGTGCCGGTTATCAGGAAACCCTGACCATGATTAAAGGCGGTGACGTGGTGTATTGCGATCCGCCGTATCACGGCACGTTTGCCGACTATCACACCGCCGGTTTTGACGACGATGACCAGTGCTCGCTGGTCTGCTACCTGCTGGGCATTGCTGATCGCAATCCAGTTGTCCTGTCAAACAGCGACACCCTGTTTACCCGCAGCATCCTGCGGGATTTTGAGCTGACAAAAATCAATGTGGCACGATCGGTTGGCGTTGCTGCCGGTGAGAAAAAGCGGGCTGCTGAAATTATCGCTGTGCGTATGCCAGTTAAATGCGAGGCACTGGCATGACTACCGACAAAATTAAGCATCCGGTAATCCGTTACCACGGCGGTAAGTTTCGCCTGGCTCCATGGGTGATCAGCTTTATGCCTGAGCATACATGCTACGTCGAACCTTTCGGCGGTGCAGCCGGCGTGCTGATTCAGAAGCCACGCAGTTACGC
This sequence comes from Pantoea sp. Cy-640, assembly GCF_011752635.1. Lineage (NCBI taxonomy): Bacteria > Pseudomonadati > Pseudomonadota > Gammaproteobacteria > Enterobacterales > Erwiniaceae > Pantoea > Pantoea sp. Cy-640. Next base: position 132,142 of record NZ_VWXB01000007.1, read on the forward strand.
TGAAGTTTATAACGATTTAGACGGTGAAGTGGTCAATTTGTTTCGCGTCCTGCGAGATGCGAAGTCCTGTCAACGCCTGCAGGATGCGTGCCGCCTGACGCCATACGCACGTGATGAATTTTACGCCTCACGGGAATTTACCGATGAACCTCTGGAACGTGCCCGCCGCATGGTCGTGCGGGCGTGTATGGGATTCGGCTCCGCTGCTGGTATTGGCGGTAATTCAGGATTTCGCGGAGACAGTAAGCGCAAATACGCTACAGCCGCACACTTATGGGAACGTTACCCTGAAAACCTGCGCGCTGTTTGCGAGCGCCTTCAGGGCGTGATCATTGAAAGCAAAGACGCTCTTGATGTCATGCGAGCTCATGATGCCGAAACCACTCTGCACTATGTAGACCCGCCTTATGTGACCGAAACCCGCGCCAAAGGAAATCGCTGCTACAACCACGAAATGAGCGACGACCAGCACGAGCAGCTTTTATCTGTGGCCAGCGTTCTTGCCGGAATGGTGATGATCAGTGGTTACGATTGTGAACTCTATCGGGACATGCTTGCGGGCTGGACCATGGTCAGCAAACCTTCCAGAATTAGCGCGGGCAGGGGGACTAAAGTCAAAACAGAGTGCCTGTGGCTTAGCCCGCGCATTAAGCAGGATGCAGCATGATCCTGAAGTATGCATACCCGTGGAATGCGCCACGGGAAGCCATCGCCAGCCCATACCCCACCTATGAGGAAATGCACAGCCGCAATAAGATGATTGCGGCTTTAGCACGTGCGCAGGAGCTACTGGAAAAGCAGCCGATGCTGATCCAGCTCGACGTCAGGCGCCGCGTCAGCGAGCTTGAAAAGACCCAGGGCATTGCCCGTGCCAATGCGTACTTAGCAAAAACCTTTGTTGAGCGCACATTGCCACGCGCTGAATGCGTCAGTGATCAGTACCGTCTCGGCGAAATGAGCAGCGGCACGTTTAACCTGCTGGCCGGCAACGCCGCTCAACAGGCTGGCGCGGCCAGCGCGGCCGGTACGCTGTGGGAGCTGATGCGCCGCTTTAACCGCCTGCCGGATATGGCGCGCGCTGACGTCGATTTGCTGGCCGGGGATGTGGCTAATTTCATCCTCGCCGAGCTGGTACAGGCGCACGCGCAGGCCAGCGACGAGTCGGATTACAAATACACCCATCGCGTTTACATGACCGCCGCCACTATCACCCGGGAGCTGAGGCAGACGCCGCCGCTGTGGGAAAAGGTTACGTCCCGCCTGTTCGACCCGGAAGAAGTGACCCCGGCGATCATGCGTATGCAGACCGAAAAATGGTGGAAAGGGCGGCTGCGCCGCGTTGCCGCTTCGTGGCGTGAACATCTGCAGATCGCCCTGGCGAACGTCAGCAAAAAGCACACCTCATACGCAAGCAATATGACCGTGTCAGAATGGCGCGAACAGAAGCGCCGCACGCGTGAATTTCTGAAAGGGCTGGAGCTGGAAGACGAAGACGGCAACCGTATCAGCCTGATCGATAAATATGACGGCAGCGTGGCAAATCCGGCGATCCGCCGCTGCGAGTTGATGACGCGCATTCGCGGTTTCGAAAATATCTGCAACGCGATGGGCTTCGTTGGCGATTTTTACACGCTTACAGCCCCGTCGCGCTACCACGCCACTATTAAGACCGGCCATCGTAATCGCAAGTGGAACGGCGCCAGTCCCGCAGACACCCAGCGCTATCTGTGCAGCGTCTGGCAGAAAATCCGCGCCAAACTGCACCGAGACGCAATCCGTATTTTTGGCATTCGCGTTGCCGAGCCACACCACGATGGCACACCACACTGGCACATGTTGATGTTCATGCGTCCTGAGGATGTAGATCAGGTGCGCCAGACCATCCGCGATTACGCATATCAGGAAGACAGCCGCGAACTAACGAGCGATAAAGCCCGCAAAGCGCGCTTTCACGCCGAAGCCATTGACCCGGAAAAAGGCAGCGCCACCGGATATGTGGCTAAGTACATCTCGAAAAACATTGATGGCTACGCGCTCGACGGTGAAATTGACGACGAAAGCGGCAAAGAGCTGAAAGAGACTGCGCCGGCCGTTTCCGCCTGGGCTGCGCGCTGGCACATTCGCCAGTTCCAGTTTGTGGGCGGCGCGCCGGTGACTGTTTACCGGGAGCTGCGCCGCATGGCCGACAGCGAAACCGCGCACGGGCTCAGCGTTGAGTTTGCAGCTGCGCACGACGCTGCTGATGCGGGGGACTGGGCAGGCTACGTTAATGCGCAGGGCGGCCCGTTCGTGCGCCGCGATGAACTGGCCGTGCGCACCTGGTATCAGGCCAGCGAAGACGTTAACGAATACGGCGAGGAAACCGTGCGCATCAAAGGCGTTTTTGCTACTGAAGTCGGAGAAGATACGCCAATTTTAACCCGGCTGGCGCAGTGGAAAATCGTTCCGAAGCGTGCCGTTGATTTTGCTTTTGACCTTCAGGACGCGCCCGCGTCCTCTCGGAGTTCTGTCAATAACTGTACGGGAGGTTTGAGATCCGAGGATTCGAGCCCGCCGGAAAGTTACGACAAAATTGACCCTGACGGCATGAGCAGGAAGGAAAGACGGCGATTGCTGGCGCAAATCAGGGCGCAGCAACCTCAAAAACTACATAAGAAGCTCAGGCGATCAGACAAAATCGAAGCTGCCTGCGACAACCTGATAAGCCAGGTGAGAGATTTAAGCGGTGAAACTATCAGCCGCGGTCTGGCCGTGCGCCTCATTGGTGGTACGCAGACTGAAATTGCCGGGCGTATGTTCCGCAGCTCCGCTTATGGAGACTTGCTCAGGCCTCATCGTGGCCTTAATTCTGCTGGAATTTTGGAGCGAGTTAAGCTGCTGGCGAGCAGGGCATCTAAGCGAAGGGGCGCAGAGTAATTGCAGTTAGTTCAAAGGCATACTTTAGGACTTAAACTGATTGAACCTAAAAAACCATTTCACATTTGAGATTTCATAATATACTGTATGCATAACCAGTGTTTGATTGTGCGGAGGGATTATGCAGGATTATTTTTCGGAGTCAATGAAGCTTCAACGCATTGATTTCTTTTTAAAACTTGTTGCTGCTAGCGATTGTACTGATGAAGAAAAACGCCTCGCAATTCAGTGGGTTTCTGAACTTACTGACGAGTTATTGCGAAAGGTGAGAAATCATGATTATTCAAAAATGATGCATGCTTCAGAATAGAGATGGGGTAAGTGATGCGCATCGAGATTATGATCGATAAAGAGCAAAAAATTAGCCAGGGCATCCTTACCGCCCTTGAGGCCGAACTCTACAAGAACTTGTTACCTGTATATCCCAAAACCAACATACGCATTCGAAAGGGCACCGCTAACGGTGTGGAGTTGAGTGGCCTAAAGCTCGATGCGGAAAAAAAGAATGTCATGGACATACTTCAGTCAGTTTGGGAAGACGACAGCTGGCAACATTGATAATCCCGGCAGGGCCAAAAACTTGTTTTTTGGCCCTGCCGGGGTTGAACAACGAACCGGGCGAGGCGTTAGGCAGTCTGCTTTGATGGTTCTCCCGCAGTGCCGCGTAGTGCATGTCTATGCCGCATGAATTCGCATAATCCCAAAAGGATCAAATTTACCTCGGCCCGCCAGTTCTGGCGGGCTTTTTCATATGTCATGCAGGCGCATGAAAACCAATACACAAAGCGGGCAGGCGTGGCGGGGGTACGAGCGCGCGCTGACGGGTATTGACTAGCAAAATACGGCTCATTTTCAGGGCGTGGGCGAGTCAATAGATTATTTAGTTCCTCGAGGCAGATCGCTCCTCAGAATTCATCTGGGAGCGTTTTTGAATGGTTTAATATTTACGTCTTTGTGGGGCATGGCTAACAGTCACATAAGAATCATGCATAGCCAGGATGGTGTCTTGCAAGCTAAAGAATGGAAATGCCGAATGGTTGATGTACAGTGGGGATAAGTCGAGCACAATTCGATCGTCTTGTGGTGTCAACGTTCGCATAAAAGGAGCTATTTCATTAAACGTGCGATTAGGTTCGGTTATAAGTAGGGCAACGGGATAGAAGTAAATACAGGCCGCAGTGCTAACGCTTTCTTCAGTTGAGTTGGAGGCTTTGGTTGTGTTTATGAGCCCAAACAGTGCGCCAGTTATATTCATTCTGTTTGGATAAAACCAATATTTAAATGTGTGAGTTTCGGTTATGTGGTCATTGTACCCTAATACGAAATCGCTGAGCTGCTTATAAAAAGGCACGTCATTACGTGGGACAAGACAGGAGCTGTTAGGAGCAGCCGAAAGTACGTGCCCAACCATCCCGCGCAGGTAAGACATTGCATTGACGTCTGATGATACTGTGTTGTAAATCGAAAACGGTCTTTCCAAATGATCCTTGATTTTGCCGTTTAACTCACCGGTTACGCGCTTAATTTCAGCATCATGCGGCCCCAATCCATTGTTACAATCAGTACAGATTGTTTTAAACACGCTCCCGTGATTTGCCTTTACTCCTCTGATATCCGAGTTTCTAAATTCAGTAATGAGCCGTTGCTCAACTTCAGCTGGCGGAACTACGCATTTCGGTGGGACATGATCTTGACTTAATTTACCGTGAGCACCGCAAATTAAACAGTAACCTTGCTCAATACGAGCATACTTCCATCTTTCAGAGATTTTTGACAAAATTTTATTCCCTTTTTTAAAAGGGTATTATTTGTGCAAATTTAGTTAGATGCAACAACTGGGGCTGAAATTCAACCCCAGTTGATTGGCTATTGATCAGAATCAAAACTATAAGGATTGAAGCAGATCACTTCTTCGTTAAGCCATTCATTGAGTTCTTCAAGTCGCTTTTGTAAAGGTATGAGCTCATTTCGAACAAAAACGCGGCTGGCCTTTTCAACATCACCAAACCCTCCGACATTATTCGGCATGATCCCCATCATCTGCGGTGGTACTCGGTGCGCTGCCATCATGTCGTCGCGGCTGACGTTCTTGATGTTCAGAAACTCATCTTTGGCCGCCACCTCTGATAGCGGGATGATCTGGATCCCGTCCTTCTTCCCGTTCGGCGAGTACATGAACAGGTTGCGGAAGTTGCCCGGCCCCTTCGCGCTTTTCATCGCTTTACGGATATTGTCCACGTCCTCCTGATTCTGCGCCGCGTCGGTCATATACATGATAAAACCGGCGTGACTGCCGTTGAGGTAATACTTGCGGCGAAACAGCGTCGCAGACTCGTTAAGCAGCGTTGACGGAATAGCGGACAGGTATTCCGGCAGACCGTAGATTTCCTGATTGAGATCCGGCTCCATCAGGTGAAAGACGCTGCCGGCTGCGAACTGGTATGGCTGTGTGTTCAGGCCGTAATGCGCAAACCAGTAGGTGTCCAGGTCGGTGCCACGACGGGTGAATTTTGCCAGCGCCGGCTCAAGCGACAGCACGCCGCCGAGACGGTTGGTGCGCTTTTCCAGATAGGCATTACCGAACACCAGATAGTCCTGAATGAACCGGCTGAACGCCTGCCCGCTTAATAGCGGGTGCGGGATAAACGTGCTGGTCAGAATGTTGCGCTTCACGTTGAGCGGCGAGCTGTGGTGTACGGCGGCACGGAACGTGCGCGCCAGCCCGTCGAAGCTCACCGGCGGTTCATACCAGCGATCGGTTACCACACATTCCACGTAATCCAGCAGCTCGCGCCGGTCCAGAACCGGCACCGGATCGCCAAAGGTGAACGCCTCCGCCGTGGCGCCGCCGGACATATTATTTTGCTGCACGGGCTGCGTGCGGTTCCTGCGTTTACTCATCTAAAAAATCTCCATGATGTTGCGGCTGTTGGCGGATTCGCCCTGCAGCGGTTCGTTTGCCAGCGCGTGCATGGTTGCCCAGGCTAAATCTGCGTGGCTGGCTTCTTCGCTGCGGCTGGCTTCGTAAGTGGGGCGGTTGCCGCTGGCCGTTGTGGCGCGGCGGATAGCCATGAATGACTGCGCGATGTCGAGGTGGCCGGCGTCAAACTCCAGCCGGCCGCCGCTGATGATGTCGTACGCCTTCAGTACCAGAGCGTTTTTCACGTTCGGGTTATAAACAAACTCTTTCACCGCGGGGAAAAACATCTTCACGTTTTCGTAAACGCCGAGACCAACGCCGGTGGAATCGATACCGATATAGGTGACGTTATACTGCTGCGTCAGTTTTTTGATGGACTCCGCCTGCGCGCGGAAGTCCATGCCGCGCCACTGGTGGCGCTCCAGAATGCGGAACTTGCCGCCGGGCACGGCTGGCGGCGCGATTACCACGCAGCCGGCGCTGTCACCGTTCTGCGTGCCCTTTGCCGGGTCGTAACCGATCCACACCTCGCGCCAGCCAAACGGACGCAGCGCCAGCGCCTCAAAGTCGGACCACACCTCCCAGCTGTCCACCATGCATTTCTGCAGCAGCTGCAGCGGGAACACGGACGCCAGGTCGTCCACGAATTCACACATCAGCAGGTTCTGATATTCCGGCGGGCTGTATTCCAGCCGCAGCTGGTCGAGGTCGAACAGGTTACAGCCGCCGCGCACGGCGTCCTCTACCGTGACGATCTGGCGGAACTGGCCATCGTCGCAGAAGCGGCCCGGCGACAGGCTCGCGTGGGTCAGATCGATGTCCACGCGGTCGGCTTTGGCGCGGCCCCGGTTAAACAGCGCGCCGGACCAGAACGGATAGGCGCTGTGCGTCAGGCTGGACGGTGTGGAAAAGTAGGTCTGGCGCCACTTCTTATGCAGCGCCATGCCGGACGCCACCTTGCGCAGCTCCTGAAATTTCGGGATCCAGAAGTATTCGTCTAGATACAGGTTGCCGTGGTAGCTCTGCGCGGTGCGGGCGTTGGTGCCGAGGAAGTACAGGCCCGCGCCGTTGGCGAGCGTCATCGGGTCGCCCTTCAGCTCTACGTCCACCTCTTTAGCGAATTCGATGATGTACTGTTTGAATACGTGCGCCTGTGCCTTACTGGCTGAGAGGAAAATCTGGTTGCGCCCGGTGGTCAGTGCATCGATCAGCGCCTCGCGGGCAAAGTAGAAGGTGGCACCAATCTGGCGCGACTTCAGCACGTTGCGGATACGGTGCTTGTTGCCGGCGTCCCACCACTGGCGCTGGTAGCCGAACATCGAGCCGTGAAAAATCTCCTGCAGCTTCTCGATCTGCTCGTCGCTGAACAGGTTCTTTTCCGGCGGTTTTCGTGGCCCGCTGTTGCGGTTCGCCACTTTCGGGTTCAGGTCCGCTTCATTCCCGCCGTTGTTAAACTTGCCGATACGGGCGTGGCGCTCGGACTGGCGCGCCAGCAGGTCAATCTCCTTGTAGTCTTTCCCTTCTTTCGTCTCCTTCATGACCAGCTGGCAGTAGCGTGCGGCGGTGGTCAGCTGCATCTGATCGAGCGGGCCGTAGTCGCCCCACTTATCGCGCTTTTTCCAGCTGTGAACGGTTGCGGGTTTCTCTCCCAGCATTTCAGCAATGCGGGCGATACGGTATCCCTGAAAGTACAGGAGCATAGCCTGCCTGCGGGGATCGAGGTCTTCTGGGGCGAGTGTCGTTGTCATGGCCTCAAAATACGGCCCCGCCGGTGCCTTTTCCGCTGCCCCTCATTGTGTGGTGAGCCGCACAACGTCCCCGCGTTGTTTCGATACCCCTCCCGCCGCAAACATAAGGCTCTCAGACGTTTAAAACCAACGGAGCCTGGCTCATGACAGTGACTGCAAAGCGTTTTCGTATCGGGGTGGAAGGTGCCACCACGGACGGGCGCGAAATTTCCCGTGAATGGCTGGTACAGATGGCCGCCAGTTACGATCCGGCGGTATACACCGCGAGTATCAATCTGGAGCACATCAAGGCGTATTCGCCGGACAACACCTTTAACCGCTACGGCACGGTATCCGCGCTGGTCGCAGAAGAAATCAGCGCCGGGCAGCTGGCCGGGAAGATGGCGCTCTATGCCGACATCATGCCGACGGACTCTCTGGTTGAACTGGTGAAAAAAGGGCAGAAGCTTTTCACCTCAATGGAGGTCAGCACCAAGTTTGCCGACACCGGCAAGGCGTATCTGGTCGGCCTGGCCGCCACTGACGACCCGGCAAGCCTCGGCACCGAAATGCTGCAGTTCAGCGCAAAGGCGGAGCACAACCCGCTCGCAAACCGCAAGCAGCACCCTGACAACCTTTTTACCGCCGCGACCGAAACCGCGATCGAGCTGGAAGACGCGCCGGACGAAAAGCCCGCGCTGTTTGCCCGCGTCAAAGCCATGTTCAGCAAGCAGCAGCAGACCGACAGCGCGCGCTTTAACGACGTGCATCAGGCTGTGGAACTGATCGCCAGCGAACAGCAGGCGTATGGCGTCCGCACCGATAAGACGCTGGGCGAGCAGGCGGAACGTCTGAGCCAGCTGGAAATCAGCCTGAACGAACAGCTGGAAGATTTGAAAGCACAGCGCGACGCGTTCAGCGAGCTGAAGCAGCAGCTGGAAAGCGAAGACGGGCGCAAAGATTTTCGCCCACGCACACCGGGTGGTACTGCGCCAGCCGAACACCTGACCAACTGCTAAAGGAGCAGCAACCTCCATGAAAAAGAATACCCGCTTTGCGTTTAACGCTTACCTGACGCAGCTGGCAAAACTCAACGGCGTGCCGATCGAGGAGCTGTCGAGCAAATTCAATGTCGAGCCGTCCGTAGCGCAGACGCTGGAAGATACCATTCAGCAGTCAGCCGCCTTCCTGACGCTGATTAACGTGGTGCCAGTCACTGAACAGTCCGGCCAGCTGCTGGGTCTGGGCGTTGGCGGCTCCATTGCCGGTACCACTGATACCAGCACAAAAGACCGCGAGCCGGTCGATCCAACGGAAATGATCGGCACGGAATATAAGTGTGAGCAGACCAACTTTGATACTGCGCTGAACTACGCGAAGCTGGATATGTGGGCGAAGTTTCAGGACTTCCAGACCCGTATCCGCAACGCCATCGTGAAGCGGCAGGCGCTGGACCGAATCACCATCGGCTTTAACGGCGTGAAGCGCGCTAAAACCTCCAACCGCACCGAAAACCCAATGCTGCAGGACGTTAACAAAGGCTGGCTGCAGAAGCTGCGCGAAGACGCACCGGATAACGTGATGGGCAGCACCACGAAGGACGGCGAAACAACCGCCGCGCCGGTGAAGGTCGGCAAGGGCGGCGTGTATCTCAACCTCGACGCACTGGTGATGGACGCCGTAAACGAGCTGATCGATCCGATTTTCCAGGACGACGACGGTCTGGTGGTGATTTGCGGACGCGAGCTGCTGTCCGATAAATATTTCCCGCTGGTGAACAATGAGCAGGACAACACTAATAAGCTTGCCGCCGATCTGATTATCAGCCAGAAACGCATGGGTGGCCTGCAGGCGGTGCGCGCGCCGTTCTTCCCGGCAAAAGCGGTGCTGATCACCCGGCTGGACAACCTGTCCATTTACTGGCAGGAGGAAACCCGCCGCCGCTCGGTTATCGATAACCCGAAACGCGACCGCATCGAGAACTTTGAATCAGTTAACGAAGCGTACGTGATCGAGGATTACCGCTGCGCCGCGCTGGTTGAAAACATCGATATCGGTGATTTCTCAGTGCCGGAAGACGCCGGCGCGGGAGCGTAACGCATGAGCCTGAGTCCCGCCCGGCAGCACCGCCAGCGCGTTCAGGCTGAACAGGCCGCCCGACAGGGCGGCAGTGTTCGCCACGCCAGCGGCTACGAGCTGATGCTGATGCAGCTCGGCGAAGACCGCCGCCGCCTGAAGGGCATCCAGTCCACCGTAAAAAAAGCCGAAATCAAAATCGAGGTTCTGCCGAAGTACGCCGCCTGGGTGAATGGCGTGCTGGCCGCAGAAGCTGAGCAGCAGGACGACGTGGTGATGTTCGTCATGCTCTGGCGCATTGATGCCGGGGATTATGCCGGCGCGCTGGAGATTGCCCGCCACGCGGTCAGCCGCGGCTGGGCAATGCCCATCGGCAACCGCAACACGCAGACGGTCTTGGCCGAGGAGATGGCCGACGCGGCAAAAAATGCCCTGCTGGCAAAAACGGATTTCGACGTGGCGCTGCTGCTGCAGACACTGGACGTGATCGGCGAACTGGATATGCCGGACCAGTCACGCGCCCGCCTGCACAAGTCCATCGGCTGGATGCTCGCCGACAGCAGCCCGGCCTCGGCCCTGAACCACCTGACCCGCGCGCTGCAGCTTGACGAGAAGTGCGGCGTGAAAAAAGACATTGAGCAGCTGACGCGGAAAATCCGCAACGCCAGCTGATAACCGGACGTGCCCACGCGCGGGGCGGCACGGGGTGGCGACAGGCTGAGCCTTATCAAAACCCCGTCCACCGCCCAACCTTTTCAGGAGTAGCAATTGATGGAATTTGTAGCGCCGCAGAAGGCGGCGGGAACGCCGGAAACAATCCCCAACAACTCATTCTGGCCGGACATCGATCTGGCGAAGTTCAGAACCGCAATGCGCGTTGACGGCACCGTGACGCCGGAGCGCCTGCGGCAGGTGGTGCTGACCGCAATGGCCGAAGTGAACGCGGAGCTTTACCCGTGGCGCGAGCAGCAGGAGCTGCGCGGCTTTAACAGCCTGGCCGATGTGCCGGGTGAGAAGCTGGCCGGCGAGAGTGCCCGCCTGCATCACTACCAGAATGCGGTGTGGTGCTGGACCCGCGCGGTGCTCAACGAGCGCTATCAGGATTTCGACGCCACCGCCGCCGGCATGAAGCGCGGTGAGGAGCTGGCGGACGCCACCGGCGATCTGTGGCGGGACGCGCGCTGGGCGGTCAGCCGCGTGCAGAACCTGCCGCACTGCACCGTCGAGCTTTTCTGATGAAAGTGCGTGCGCAGCAGTACGACACGGTGGACGCGCTCTGCTGGCGCCACTACGGGCGCACGCAGCGCATAACCGAGCAGGTCTTACAGGCGAATCCGGGGCTGGCGGAGCACGGCCCAATCCTGCCGCACGGGCTGGAGGTGGAAATGCCGGACGTGACAACGGCTGCAACCGTGCAGGCCGTCCAGCTTTGGGACTGAACTATGTGGGAGAGAATCTGCACTTTTATCACCTGGTGCATCGCGGTGGTGATGACATGGCTGGGTGGCATGAACCTGAAAGACGCGTCAACGGTGGCCGGTGTTCTGATCGGCCTGCTGATGGCGCTGATCAGCTGGTACTACAAGCACAAAACCTATCAGCTGCTGGCAAGCGGGCGTATCACGCGGGAGGACTATGAATCTGCAAACCGTTAAGCGCTGCAGCGTCGGCGCGGTGCTGGCCATCGCCGCGATGCTGCCGGGCTTTCAGATGCTGCACACCTCGCCGGAGGGACTGAAGCTTATCGCGGATTACGAGGGGTGCCGGCTCAAGCCGTACCTGTGCGATGCGGGCAGGTGGACAGACGGCATCGGTAACACGGTGGGCGTCATTCCCGGCAAGACGATCACCGAGCGGCAGGCGGCGGGCAATTTCATCACCAACGTGTTACGCGTCGAGGCGGCACTGGCGCGCTGCGTGGCGGTTTCAATGCCGCAGCAGGTTTACGACGCGCTGGTGTCGCTGGCGTTCAACGTCGGCACCGGCAACGCCTGCGGCTCAACCATGGTGACGTTGCTGAAAAAAGGGAAATGGCGCGAGGCGTGTTATCAGCTGCCGCGCTGGGTGTACGTGAAGGGCGTATTTAATATCGGACTGGATAACCGGCGCCAGCGGGAGCTGGCCTGGTGTCTGAAAGGAGCGTGAGAGATGAGTAAACATAATCAGGGTCTGGTGGTGTGGGGCGTGCTGCTGACGCTTGTGATGATGTCGCTGATGAGCCAGAACGGCGCGGCAATGCATATCGTGGTCGCCCTTGTCTGGCTGATCAATATCTTCACCGGATCGCTGGCCGGGTGCGCCGTGGGGGTGTTGTTTTCTGAAGGCGCGACCCGGCAGCGCCTGAAGGCGGCGCTGCAAAAGGTGCTTGCCGGCAGCGGCGCGCAGGCCGCGCCGAAATATGCAGGCTGGCTGCTGAAGCTGCTGATCGTGATGTCGCTGGCCTTTTCTGGCTGGGTGATCACGCTGGTCTGTTATCTGCTGGCCGTGGTGATTTATAACCTGCTGCGCAGCCAGCTTGCAGAGCCTGCGGCTGTATGATGCGCGCGCTTGCGGTGCTGGTATGCGCGTTGCTGGCCGCGCTCGGCGTGCAGTCTTGGCGGCTCAGTACAGCGCACAGCCGCATTGATGCGCAGGCGATCACCATTGAAAGCCAGGGCAAAAATCTTTCACAGAAAAACGGCCAGCTGATTGCCCTGAATATCCTGACGCAGAGCAGCAGCCGCGCGCAGACACAGCTGTTTGCCGCCGCCGAGCAGAACGGCAAATTACTGCGCGAGCGGCAGCGAACCATTGAGGAACTGAAACGTGAAAATGAAGACCTTCGCCGCTGGTCTGACACCGCTCTGCCTGATCCTGTTGTCCGGCTGCGCCAGCGTCCGGCCCTCGCAGGAGGTGAGTCTTACCGTCAGTGGCTGTCCGAAAATCACCCGCTGCCAGCTCGACCCGGCAGGGCCGCGCATTAACGGCGACCTGAACGCGCTGCTGGATGAAACGGAGGCCGCCTGGGCGGCATGCGCCGACAAGGTAGACACCATTATCAGCTGTCAGGAAAAAGACGATGAACAAGCCGCAGTCCTTACGTCGCGTCCTGAATAAGTCGGTGCCCTATGTGGAGGAAAACCCCGACAGGCTGCACCTGTTTGTTGACGCCGGGCAGCTGGTCGCCACCTCCGCCGCCTCGATGTCGTGGGAATACCGCTACACGCTGAACGTGGTGATCACCGACTTTACCGGCGATCAGAACCTGCTGATGGCGCCGGTGCTGTTCTGGCTGATGGAGAACCAGCCGGACGCGCTGCAGAACAGCGCGGAGCGGGAAAAGCTGTTCGCGTTTGAGGTCGATATCCTCGGCAATGACCGCTGCGACATCAGCATGAATATCCGGCTGACCGAGCGCGTGGTCGCCCGCGAGGTGGACGGAAAGATGTCGGTGGAAGCCGTGCCGGAACCGGAAACCCCGGACGAATACTGGACGGTAAGTCATGGCTGAATTGCATGAGGTTGACGCCTGGCTGGATGCTTTGCTGACGCAGCTGGCACCGGCGGCGCGCAGAAAGATGCTGCGTGAGATCGCGCGCGACGTGCGGCGCATTCAGCAGGCCAATATCACCGCGCAGCGTGCGCCGGACGGCACCGCGTGGGAACCGCGCCGCGTCAGCGCCCGAAGCAAGCCGGGCCGCATCCGCCGCAAAATGTTTGCGAAGCTCAAAACTGCCAAATATCTGAAGGCACAGGCAGACGACAATGCGGCCGAAATCAGTTTTGTGCCGGCGGTGCAGAAGCTGGCGCGCGTCCACCATTACGGGCTGCGGGACCGCGTAAACCGGCGCGGCACGGTTGTGCAATACGCCGAGCGTCCGCTGCTGGGCGTAAACGCGGAGGTGGAGAGCAAGGTGCGCGATACGCTGCTGCGCTGGCTCAGCGAGTAAGCAGCCCTGTTCGCCGAAAATGACCGCATGCACGCCGGGATTAATGAGTGCAATGGTTTCCCTGAGCGGCCGGCCGTGCGCCCCTTTGGCGGCGAACAGAAGTACCACGTCTCCATCATTAAAAATTAAATCTCTTTACCCGCCAAAGGCTTTACAAAAACCCCAACCGCAGCGGCTTGATCAGTTCTATCGATTGATATTACTGTTTATCCATACAGTATTTATCACGGAGGTAAATGACCATGCCACGCGACTACGAAATCATGATTGCTTTCCGGCAGGCGGTGAAACGCGACGCTGCCGGCCGCTACACCATCAGCACACTCGACTTCATCAGGGAGCTTGACCGTCTGAACTGGCATTACACGCTGCGTGCGGCCAATAAGTGGATCGAGATGCACACCACGACGTTCCGCGATATTACGACTACTGACGGTGAAGAGCGCCTGTTTCAGGTGTTTAATCCGAATGGCGGTGTGTGATGTTTGCCCTGGTCGATGTGAATTCGTTCTATGCGAGTTGCGAAACAGTGTTCAGGCCCGATCTGCGGGGAAAGCCGGTAGTGGTGCTGAGCAACAATGACGGATGTGTCATTGCCCGTTCGGCAGAGGCTAAAGCGCTGCAAATCCCCATGGGCGCGCCGTACTTCAAGCTGAAGGATGAATTCCGCCGGCATAAGGTGCAGGTGTTCAGCTCCAACTACGCGCTCTACGCCGACATGAGCAACCGCGTGATGAGCACGCTGGAGAGCATGGCTCCGGCCGTGGAGATTTACTCAATCGACGAAGCGTTTATGTGCCTGGACGGCATGCAGCGCAATCACCCGCTTGAGGACTTTGGACGCGCTGTCCGGGCGCGCGTTAAGCAGGAAACGCACCTGACCGTAGGCGTAGGGATAGCGCAGACCAAAACGCTCGCCAAACTGGCTAACCATGCCGCCAAGAAGTGGACGAAGACCGGCGGCGTACTTGACCTGTCGAACATCGACCGTCAGCGCAGGCTCATGGCGCTGGTCCCGGTTGAGGATGTCTGGGGCGTCGGCCGGCGCATCAGCAGGAAGCTTAACGCCATGGGCATCATGACCGCGAGAGACCTGTCAGAACAAAGCACTTACACCATCCGCAAACACTTCAACGTTGTGCTGGAGCGAACCGTCAGAGAACTGCGCGGTGAACCATGCCTGCAGTTGGAAGAGTTTGCCCCTACCAAACAGCAGATTGTCTGCTCCCGCTCATTTGGCTCCCGGATCACCAAATACGAAGATATGCGCGAAGCAATATGCACCTTCGCCGCGCGTGCCGCGGGTAAGTTGCGCGGCGAGCGTCAGTATTGCACGCAGATAGCCGTGTTCGTCCGGACCAGCCCTCACGCCGTGGGCGAAGTTTTCTACGGCAACCAATCGACCGGCAAGGTGCTTACGCCAACCAACGACACGCGCGACATCATCCGGGTGGCCATTGAAGCGCTCGATCGCATCTGGCTTGACGGGCACCGCTACATGAAGGCTGGCGTGATGCTAGGCGATTTCTACAGCGAAGGCGTGTCGCAGCTGAATCTCTTTGATGAAAACAAACCACAGGCCAACAGCGAGGCGCTGATGCGCGTGATGGATGGTCTTAACCTCAGCGGGAAGGGGAATCTATGGTTCGCAGGGCAGGGTATACAGAACACATGGGCGATGAAGCGCGAGATGCTTTCGCCGGCATATACCACAAAAGTTTCAGACCTGCCGGTGGTGCGATGCTGATTACATCCCGGCCGTCCGAAACGCTTTACGTGCCAACCTGTGACGGCGTAGCGAATATTGACAGATCTTTACGGCTGAAACCCGGTGACAGTATCCTGTTAGAGGCGAATGGGATTTGCCATATCGGCAGGCTAGGCCGAACTAGATCTTCGTGTGGATGGAAATCCCTAAGTTGAAAGCTATTTTGTCATCGACTCCAGCTCATCATGAATATCTTTAATGACTTGGCTCGTTCTTGCATTATTGTTAATGACATTATTAAACATCTCGCGAGTTTTTTCATCAAGCTGGTGCTGTTTAGATTCATCAATTTCCCTTTTGAGTTTTTCTATTTTTCTATTTAACCAGAAAAACCTAAATTCTTTGTCCAAATATTTGATGACATGAGGAAGTAAGAGGGATAAAAAAACAACCACTTGATAATATAGCGCTGGAGATAATATGGCGATAAGATTATCTTTGTATTTGTAACCAATCAAAAAAGACGTGATTATATTCACTAGCATTGACAAGAGGAAAAGCCGCATCTCTGGGTTTTTTTTCATTATCAATACACCTTGATTTTTTTATGAAATTCTTCAGGGTTGGCTAAAATTGCATCAAGCTCTCTTTCAACATCTTTAGCAGTCTCCAAGCACATTGTAATTAAACTCAATAAAATATACCTGAAACCTTTAAATTTGAACTCTGCAGGCATTAATTTGAACTCAGGCAGTCTTTCAAATGCCTGATGGTGAGATGCTAAAGTAATTATGCAGTCTACGCTCTCCCTATACATAGTATGAGCTATACCATCGTTTTCATTAGTTAAATAGCCTGCCAATCGATATTTATCAAGTAATGATATTTTGCTATACTTTTCATCTAATGGATAAAAGAAATAAACACCAAACGGCGTCCTCGTTTTTTTATATTCACTCTTTTTGTTATCAGGCTTGTCATCGATTGACAGAAAAAATGGGATGCCCTTCCATTCCACCAAGATATCACTATCTTTATCATTCAGGGGGTCGTCAATTACTTTGAATTCATCCATGTGTCTCAATGAACTGATTATTTCTTTTTTACTATATTCCATTTTGAACTCCGTTTTTTTTTTTCATTATCGCCTTGTGTCAGTCGCTACACAAGGGAATTGACTTCTAACTTCTGCTGCTCTGGTCGCATAGTCTCATTATGAATATGCAACTCACCGAAATCATGCGCCTCATCACCAACCTGATCCGCACCGGCATTGTGTCCGAGGTGGATAAGGTGAACTGGCTGTGCCGTGTGAAAACGGGCGACCTTGAAACCAACTGGGTCAACTGGCTGACCCTGCGCGCCGGTAACACACGTACGTGGTGGAAGCCGTCTGTGGGGGAGCAGGTTGTACTGCTGAGCCTCGGCGGCAATCTGGAAACCGCGTTTGCGCTGCCAGCCATCTATTCCGAGGCTTTCCCGCCACCTGACTATTCAGAGGACGGCGCCACCACCGTGTTTAAGGACGGCGGCTGGTTTCAGTATGAGCCTGAATCCGGCCAGCTGCTGATCAGGAACATCAAAAGCGTGCTGATCGAGGCGTCGGACAAAATAGAGCTAAATACCGCTCACTTTGTCGTGAACGCTGACCAGACGCGGCTTAACAGCCCGACCGTAATCACCGGAGATACCGCTATTCATGGCGGCACGGTACTGAACGGCGGCGCGAAGATTAACGGCGACGTGACGCAGGGCGGGGGGCAAATGAGTTCAAACAGTGTGGTGGTAGACGACCATGACCACGGCGGCGTCCAGCGCGGCGGCGGCAGAACGGACGGTCCGAAATGACAATGTATCTCGGCATGAACCGCGACACCGGCGAGGCGATCACGGACATTGACCACATCCGCCAGAGCGTGCGCGACATTCTGGTGACGCCGGAGGGCAGCAGGATAGCGCGGCGCGAATACGGCTCGCTGCTGTCGGTGCTGACTGACCGCCCGCAGAATGACGCCACGCGCCTGCAGGTAATGGCGGCGGTATACACCGCGCTGAGCCGGTGGGAGCCGCGCATCAGACTGAGCACCTTAAACATTACCAGTGCCTACGATGGCTCGATGGTGGTTGAGATGGCTGGCCAGCGCGACGACGGATCGCCGCTCGCTTTATCTGTACCGACAGGGGGCAACAGTGGCAGTAATTGACCTTTCACAGCTGCCGGCACCGGAGATTATTGAGGTGCCGGACTTTGAGACGCTGCTGGCTGAGCGAAAAGCGGCGCTGATCGCGCTTTATCCGGCAGAGCAGCAGGCGGCCGTGCGCCGCGTTCTGGCGCTGGAGTCCGATCCGATGGTGAAAATGCTGCAGGAAAGCGTGTACCGCGAAATCCTGCTGCGCCAGCGCATTAACGAGGCGGCGCAGGCGGTTATGGTGGCCTATGCGCTGGGCAGCGATCTGGACCAGCTGGCCGCCCTGAATAATGTGGAACGCCTGACCGTGACGCCGGCCAACCCTGACGCGGTGCCGCCGGTTGATGCAGTGATGGAAGCCGACGACGCCCTGCGCGTGCGCGTGCCGGAGGCGTTTGAGGGTTTATCCGTGGCCGGGCCGACAGGCGCCTATGAGTTTCACGCGAAAAGCGCCGACGGGCGGGTGCTGGACGTGTCCGCAACCAGCCCGGCGCCGGCGGAGGTGTTGATCACAGTGCTAAGCCGCGAGGACAACGGCACGGCAACAGCTGACTTACTGGCTACAGTGAACGCCGCGCTGAACGCCGAAAGCGTGCGTCCGGTGGCGGACCGCGTGACCACGCAGGCGGCAACCATTCACGATTACAGCGTTAAGGCGAAGCTGCACCTGTTCGACGGCGTGGCCGCCGGACCGTGCCTTGAGGCGGCAAACGAGAGGCTTGCCGCCTACCTTACCGAACAGAAAAAGCTGGGCCGCAGCGTGCGCCGGGAGTCTTACGGCGCGGTGCTGCGCGTGGCTGGCGTGGACTGGGTGGAAATGATCGAGCCGGCAGAGGACATCATTATGGACCGCACTCAGGCCGGCAACTGCACCGGCACCGACGTGTCAGTGGCCGTTGACGGGGTGGCGTCATGAGCAACAGCAGTCTGATGCCGCCCGGCTCGGCCACACTGGAGGGACGTCTGGCGGAGGCCTGCGCGGACTTTTCCGGGCTGAACGTGCCGCTGCGCGAACTGTGGAATCCGCTCACCTGCCGGGTGAGTTTTCTTCCCTATCTTGCCTGGTCGTTTTCGGTGGACCGCTGGGACGAGGGCTGGGCGGAGAGCGTCAAGCGCAAGGTGGTGCAGGATGCTTTTTACATCCATCAGCACAAGGGAACCATCAGCGCGGTACGCCGTGTGGTGGAGCCGTTCGGCTTCCTGATCCGCGTCATTGAGTGGTGGCAGAGCGACGACGCGCCCGGGACGTTTCGCCTCGATATCGGCGTGGAAGACCAGGGCATTACGGAAGAAACCTATCAGGAGCTGGAACGACTTATCAGCGACGCGAAGCCCTGCAGCCGCCATATGCTCGGCATGTCCATTAACCTGCAGAGCGCGGGCCGGTTCTATACGGGCGCGGCCAGCTACGACGGCGACGATCTTACCGTTTACCCCTACACCCCCGACATTATCTCCGTCAGCGGCCCGGCGTATGCCGGCGCGGCGGTTCACGTAATTGACCTGCTGGAAGTGGGACCATGACACAGAAATTTTATGCAATTGTGACCAACCTCGGCGCGGCGAAGATTGCCAACGCCGTATCACTCGGCACCAAACTGAACATCACGCAGATGGCCGTCGGTGATGGCGGCGGCACGCTGCCAGCCCCGAACGCCAGCCAGACAAAGCTGGTTAATGAGGTGCGCCGCGCGGCGCTTAACTCGCTGACCGTGGACGAGAACAACAGCAGCCAGATTATTGCCGAGCAGGTCATCCCGGAGACGGAAGGCGGATTCTGGATCAGGGAAATGGGCCTGTTTGACGCTGACGGCACGCTGATTGCGGTTTGCAACACGGCGGAAACCTATAAGCCGCAGCTGCAGGAGGGCAGCGGGCGCACGCAGCGCCTGCGCATGATGATCATTGTCAGCAGCACCGACGCGGTAACGCTTAAGGTAGACCCGGCTGTGGTGCTGGCAACCCGGCAATATGTTGATAATGCCGTAATCGAGGTGAAGGCTTATGCTGATGGCGTGATGGAAAACCACGTCAAGAGCGCCAATCCGCATACTCAATACCCTTTAATCGGCAACGCGTTAAAAGAAATGGCCGATGCGGGGCTGCTGCCTGATGTTCTTAAAAACCTCGGTTTAACAGAAAAGTTTTCCGGACGTTTTATTGGCCGCCAGATTTTTACCACGCCGGGCGCTATCAGCTACAAACCTACACCCGGCACTAAACGCGCCCGAATCATCGTTACCGGTGGCGGCGGGCGCGGTTATGGGTTTCTGGGCTGGGGCGATAACTACCGCGCGCGCGGTGGCGGCGGTGGCGCTGGCGGTACGGTGATCGCAACGCTGGACATTGATGATTCTAAAACCTATGCGGGCGTTGTTGGTCAGGGCAGTAATGAAACAAAATCGTCAACCAGCAGCACGTTCAACGGTCAGCTGACAGCCGCAAACGGTGGAAACTCTGCCGGTGATGCCGGTGGTGGTGGCGGTCTGGCCGTGGGTGGCGATCTGAATATTCAGGGAGGAGACGGCAGCGATGCGCCCGGCGTGGTCAGCGCCTCATCGAACCCCTACCGGGGCGGATCGGGTGATGGTGGTGTCAGCTATTGGGGAGGCGGCCCGCGTAGTGCAGAGGGAACCACGTCAGGTGCTCAGGCGACATTTGGTGCAGGCGGCGGCGGTAATATTCGCTCAACACCATATATTGGCAATTATGGTTCAAACGGGATTATTTACATTGAGGAGTTCAGCTGATGAAAACTTATGCCCGGATTGGAAATCAGTGCGTTGCTGAAATCGTCTCGCTGAATGTGAAGCCTGAAAAACTCTATCATCCGTCACTGGTATGGGTGGATATTACTGCGCTATCCGAACAGCCCGATGTAAATTATCGCTACAGTGACGGCGTGTTTAGCGCCCCGGCTACAGAAGCTGAGAACGCAGTACTGATTGCCAGCAGCAGGCTTAGCGCTGAAATGGATGTGGCAAACCAGACAATCGCGCCGCTTCAGGATGCGGTCGATATCAGCATTGCAACAGATGCTGAGATAGCCCGCCTGACAGAATGGAAGCGTTACCGGGTGGCACTCAGCCGAATTGATATTGGTAAGTTACTTAATATCGAATGGCCCGTAAGACCAAGATGAAATGAGTGGGTTAGCTCAATTAGAGCTAACTCTTTTATCGCGAAAATCGATTTCTTGTACCGCATCATTTGGACCATTACGAAGTAGATCATCTTTTGCTGAATTTTTAAACTAAGCTACAAATAGCAATACGAATCATACACTTGCATATCGAACTACAAAGCACCTTAACCATCGTCTTTACGTTCAAAGTTTTTCATGTATGCTCTATCTAATGATTCAAATCTTGTGAAGTCTTCTGCTTGGGTGCATGCGCTCGGGCGGTAGCATGTCAATAAAATTTTCTACTTCCTGTTATATTATATACAAGGCGATTCTATGCACAGTGTTACTTTTTATTCTTTTAGGATATTAACTAAAAAAGGAAGTCGTCAAAGTAAAGATTTAGGTAACCTTGGTTTAAGCAATAACAAAACAGCATTCGAGATATTAGAGGACTTTCTAAATATCTATAAGCATACACCAATTGAGCATGCGCCAGCCAAGACAAAAATATCTCTGGAGCAACATTCTAAGTTAACTCTCGATCAAGGTAAATGTTTAGCTTACGGTTATATTAAGGTCGGAAAGTACGGTGAAAGCCATGAAATTAAAGATACTCAGCTTACGCAAACAAAGTACACTACAACAGTCGATGATGTTACTTTACGCGAGCGTTACATTTTAATTTACCTTCCCAACTCTCTGCAGGAAGGCATCATTGCATTTCATGGCAGTGATAATATATCAGCTAAATCAGCACTCACTGAGTTCCTCCTTAATTATTTTAATACTCAGTATCAGCTTGAAGCTAGAATTAACCCCCTATGCCACAAAAGCATACCTCAACATATACTTGACTCAGAAGTGAAGCAAATAAAAGCAGTTGGATACAAACCGCCTACCGATATTGCTAACTCCTTTGGCAGCAATAGAACAAATGTAAAGACTGATTTGGTTATAAAATACAATGAAGGTCTAATGGGAAGCTTCCGTGACTTAAGAGATAAACGTTTGAGTAACATTATAGAAATAGTTGAAGATAAATGTGATGAAGTTAAGGTTTCTTTACAGCTTGGTAACAGGGTAATAGTATTTAGCTATGCTTCAATTCTAAAAAAAGGTATTTCAGTTGAACTTGACGATGCTGATATCAAAATTGAACCAGCTACGGGTATACCTGATTTAGTGGCACTTCACGATACGGTGAAAGTGGTTACCAATGACATACTGCAAGAAATACACAGTGGAAATTCAGGAGTTACAATATGAATAAAATAAATATTTGGCAAGTGCTCCTTAAACACTACAAGACAATGTCCGACCAAAGGGGTGTGGCTTTAGGTCAAGACATATTTATCCATTTTTGGATGCCTGTAATAATATCCATTTTGATATGTGTTTTATATGGCACTATGAAAGCTTCTATTGCCGCAATATTTGTTAATTTCGGCGCCATTACTACCGCCTTACTTATGAGCGCAGTCATAATGATTTACGACCAAAAACAAAAAACTGCTTTCAAAATAAGTGACATTAAGGAAAATAATAAACCAACCACTAACCTTCCTGCATTGGAAACTAACAAAACGGTATATGAGCAGCTTTGCCATAATGTTGCATATGCAATATTAACCTCAGTTATACTCGTTATAGCGTCAGTTATTATTTCTTTCTTTCCTGATGATATCAAATCGCTCGAAAGACTGTACTTCTCAATACCTGCTTACATCTTGAGCCTGATAGCTTATGCAGCCTTCTTCACAACTGTAATAACGTTCCTGATGGTAATAAAAAGATTTAGCACTATATTAGATAATTGAAGACCTCTCTATTAATTTAGAAACCAGCCAGTTCGACTCACATGCATCGCGAACCGAGACTTGATATTTTGGCTCAGTTTCTTCCTGCATTCTATGAGTTAGTGTAAAAAAGCCCGCAGGCTTTTATTCTGCGGGCTGTTCAGGCCATACTATATTAGCAGTGTCATCCGTATTTACCCGCATCAGCATGACGCGGTATTTTTTCCAGGCTAGAAGCTGGCTTACCTCATCATCTGTCACTATCCCCAAATCGCTCGCATCCTGCAAGGGTTGAATAGCTGCATCGGCTTCAACTCTGAGCCTGCTGCGCTTGTCTTCTGCCTGGCTGATAAGCTCTTCTGCTGTTGGCAGCGGCTTATCAGTGAGGCATGGAAGCATGTCATCACCGCAGGCAATCAGCATTCCCTCTGCCTGTCCGGCGAGTAAATCAGTCCAGTTTTTATCGGTAATTTTTACGGCATCATCAGGGATAACAAGATTGATGCTGGGATCGTAAAAAGCATTTGCAGATGGTGAATATTTTTTCATTCAGTACCCCAGCGCCAGCCAGTAAATGCCCTGATTATTTGAGCCAGAGCCTGTATTAGTGAGATCAAAAGACGCTTTATTACGGAATTGCGCGCCCACGCCATATTCCCCTGATAGTGGTAAAGACGAACCCTTGCAAGCCATAATAGTGACACCCGCCGTCGGGAACTCAATCGGCAGCACCACCGCCGTTGTTGCTTTTTGTACAAACGTTCCATACCCCCATTGCAAAATCAGGCCATTTGGTAACCGTGTATAACCATTGCCCGATTTCACAGCGGTGAAGAAGCTCATATCAGGCAGCTGAGCAGCGCCGTTACCGACAGTCTTCTTTGCTGCGTCGCCTAAACCGAGGTTTAAGCGAATCAATGGCCTGGCCCCGTGATGGCCCGGACTGGCACACTCACGACCATTTGCGGAGATTGCAGCGTGCTGATTGGCTACATCAGGGTGTCAACAAATGACCAGAACACGGATTTACAGCGGATTGCGCTTCAAAGCGCAGATTGTAAGCTGATTTTCGAGGACAGAATCAGCGGAAAAACCCGTGATCGCCCTGGACTGAAAAAGGCGCTGCGTTGCCTGCAGGCCGGGGACACGCTGGTTGTCTGGAAGCTGGACAGGCTCGGGCGCAGCATGCGTCATCTGGTCATGCTGACGGAAGAACTGCGTGAACGCGGCGTTAATTTCCGCAGCCTGACCGACAGCATTGATACCAGCACGCCGATGGGGCGCTTTTTCTTTCACGTGATGGGGGCGCTTGCGGAAATGGAACGCGAGCTGATCGTAGAGCGAACCCGCGCTGGGCTGGCAGCTGCGCGGGAAAAAGGGCGCGTTGGGGGCCGCCGGCGGGTGATGACAGCGGACGTGACAGCCAGGGCTGAGCGGATGCTGGTTCAGGGGGCAACAATGCTGCAGGTTTCACTGGTGCTGGAAGTGTCAGTCAAAACACTATACCGCTATGTTCCGGCGGCAAGACTAAGAGAGCTTAAGGACGAAAGCATTACAGATAAAAAAACGCCGCAACCTGACCAGGTATGTCGGGCGGAAAAATAAATAAGTGAAATTCGCGACAGGATAAATCGCTGTGAGAGAGTACCATTACTGCACAAATGGATAATGATTTGTTTGAATCGCGAAGATAAAGAACTTAACTGTCAGTAATGTGATTATTTCAGGGGCAAAAAAAACCGCGCTGGAGGGCGCGGCAGCAAACTAAAATGAAAACACAATTTCTTATTCAGGTAGATAAATATAACCGGTTTAAGGGCATCGTCAAGGTGATGCAATGTTTTGAGAGGGTACACTAAGCAGGATATCGGGTTACGGCAGGTGAGATGTCTCGCTGACAAATACCCCATTGCATGATTTGCGGGCGAGTTGATATGAAAAGACTAAACACTGTCGAACTGATTTACTGGGGGAAAAAAACCGCGCCAGCGCGCGGATAAAATGGGGTAACGAAAACGTCGATCTTATTAGAAAGCCCTATCAAGGCTAGTTTGTAGTCTGGAAGCGTCAAGGGAAGCGGTTGCTGTCCTTTCGCGGCCTTCCAGGACGAAATGGCCGTGACTCACCGGCGGCACGCTGCTTTTCCTGCTCAATCCCTTTATCGTGTTTCTCAAGTAATTCCCGGCCCTGCTTCGTCAGCCTGTAGCGTTCCTTTTCCCTGAGCCACTCCTCACAGTGATAATATTCAGCGAGGCCCATTGCCACCAGTTCTTCCCGAATAACAGGCCTGATACGCGCAGGAACCGAGCCTCTTTCCTGCAGTAGGGACAACAGGCGGTAATGTTTCGGGGCCAGTTTCATCGTTATTCTCCCGTTTAACATTTCCCTCATAGTTAAAGTATTGAAGAGGGTTATCAATCGGATTCAGGGGGAATAATCCCTGAATCGGTCCATTCTTAATTTGTACCAGCGGGTACGGCAGTTACTCCGGAGTCGCGGATAATTGTGTGAGCCCTCACACAACACTACTCAGATGCGCCATCTGCAATGAGGCACGACCATAGCGGAACCCCTTAACAGGAGAACCGCCACATGGCACAGGATTATCATCACGGCGTGCGCGTTGAGGAAATCAACGAGGGCACCCGAACCATTACCACCGTCAGTACCGCGATCGTCGGGCTGGTCTGCACCGGCGACGACGCCGACCCGGCAACGTTCCCGCTTAACCGACCGGTGCTGCTGACCGACGTACTCACCGCCAGCGGCAAGGCGGGCGAATCCGGCACGCTGGCCCGATCGCTGGACGCTATCGCCGACCAGTCCAAACCTGTCACCGTGGTGGTGCGCGTGCCGCAGGGTGAGACCGAGGCGGAAACCTCCGCCAACATCATCGGTGGCGTCACTGACGGCCAGCGCACCGGCATGAAGGCGTTGCTGGCCGCACAGTCGGTATGCGGCGTAAAGCCGCGCATCCTCGGCGCGCCGGGACACGATACGCAGGCCGTTGCAACCGAGCTGCTGAGTGTTGCGCAGAGCCTGCGCGGGTTTGCTTACCTGTCCGCCTACGGCTGCAAAAGCGTGGAGGAGGCGATCGCTTACCGCGCCAACTTCAGCCAGCGCGAAGGGATGCTGATCTGGCCTGACTTCATCAGCTTTGACAGCGTGCTGAAGCAGGACGCCACCGCTTACGCTACCGCCCGCGCGCTGGGCCTGCGCGCCAAAATCGACGAGCAGACCGGCTGGCATAAGTCGCTCTCTAACGTTGGCGTGAACGGCGTCACCGGCATTTCTAAGGACGTATTCTGGGATTTACAGGACCCGGCTACCGACGCGGGCCTGCTGAACCAGAACGATGTCACCACGCTTATCCGCAAAGACGGCTACCGCTTCTGGGGTTCGCGTTGTCTGAGCGACGACCCGCTGTTTGCGTTTGAGTGTTACACCCGCACCGCGCAGGTGCTGATGGACACCATGGCCGAGGCGCAGATGTGGTCCGTTGACGGCCCGCTGAACCCGTCGCTGGCCCGCGACATTATCGAGGGCATCCGTGCGAAGCTGCGCAGCCTGGTGGCTCAGGGATACCTGATCGGCGCCGACTGCTGGCTGGATGCGAGCGTCAACGACAAAGAGACGCTGAAGGCGGGCAAGCTGCTGATCGATTACGACTACACGCCGGTGCCCCCGCTGGAGAACCTGCTGCTGCGTCAGCGCATCACCGACCAGTATCTGGTCGATTTCAGCAGCCGCGTGGGCGCATAAGGAGACTGAATCATGGCATTACCCCGCAAGCTTAAGCACCTGAACATGTTTAACGCCGGCAACAACTGGCAGGGGCTGGCTGAGTCTGTGACGCTGCCCAAATTCACCCGCAAGTTTGAGAAATATCGCGGCGGCGGCATGGCCGGCGCGGTGGATATCGACATGGGCCTGGACGACGGCGCGCTGGATACGGAATTCACCATCGGCGGCACCGAGTCGCTGCTGTTTAAACAGATGGGCACTACCACCGTGGACGGAATTCAGCTGCGCTTTACCGGCTCCATCCAGCGTGACGACACCGGCGAGGTGCAGGCGGTCGAGCTGGTTACGCGCGGACGCTACAAAGAGCTGGATTCCGGCGAGTGGAAGACCGGCGAATCCAGCACCACGAAGGTGTCAGGCACCAACAGCTACGCCAAGCTGACCATTAACGGTGAGGTGCTCTATGAGTGCGATCTGGTGAACATGATCGAAATCGTTGGCGGCACTGACCTGATGGAAGCGCACCGGAACGCTCTCGGCCTGTAATCAACCCGGCAGGCACCGTCCTGCCGCTTAATACCTTATTAATGGAATCGCATCATGACTGATAAAACCACTGAAAAAGCCATTGAGCTGGATACCCCGCTGCTGCGCGGCAAAACCGAAATCACCCACATCACCGTCCGCAAGCCGCAGTCCGGCGCGCTGCGCGGCACCCGCCTGCAGGCGCTGATGGATATGGACGTCAACGCAATGATGGTTGTATTGCCGCGCGTCACCACGCCCGCGCTTACCGCGCAGGAAATCAGCGAAATGGACCCGGCGGACCTGCTGTCGCTCTCCGTCGAGGTGGTCACTTTTTTGTTGCCGAAGTCGGCGCTGTCAGCTTTCCCGACGGCCTGACGGTAGAGGATCTGGTAGCGGACATCGCTACCGTTTTTCACTGGCCGCCGCCGGTCATGTACGCGGAGTCGCTGACGGACGTGCTGGAGTGGCGGCACAAAGCAATTCAGCGAAACGGAGCCGGCGACGATGAGTGACACAAACCTGCGCCTGCAGGTGGTATTAAGCGCGGTCGATAAAATCACGCGTCCCTTTCGCAATGCGCGCGAAGGCTCAAAAGAGCTGGCCGCCGCGCTGAAGGCCAGCAAAGACGGCCTGAAATCCCTGAACGAACAGGCGGGCCGGATTGACGGTTTCCGCAAGACGCGCTCTCAGCTGGCCGTTACCGCCAGTAATCTCAAGGCCGCCCGCGAGGAAGCGGCGCGCCTTGCCGTGCAGTTCAGTGAGACCAACCGTCCTACCGCCGCGCAGGCCCGCGTGCTTGAGCAGGCGAAGAACCGCGCCAGCCAGCTGCAGCAGACCTATAACGGGCTGCGCCTGTCGGTCCAGCGCCAGCGCGCCGCACTGAGCGCTGCCGGAATTGATACAAAGCAGCTCAGCGCCGCGCAGCAGCGGCTCAAAACCGACGCGCAGGCGGCAACGGGGGCGATTGAGCGCCAGCAGGCGGAGCTGCGAAAGCTGGGCGAGCGCCAGCAGAAGCTGGCCGCCATCCGGGCGAACCATGACAAAACAATGAACCTGCGTAACAGCCTGGCCGGTAACGGCGCGGGCATGGTAGCAACAGGCGTCACAACAGGCGTCACCCTGATGGCACCGGTACGCGCTTTCGTGGAGTCAGAGGACGCAGCAACGCAGCTCGCCGCCTCACTGATGGGGCCGGGCGCGAAGGTCTCGGCCGAGTTTGAGAAAATCAACCGGCTGGCCGTAAGCCTGGGCGATAAGCTGCCCGGCACCACGGCCGACTTTCAGAACATGATGACCATGCTCCGCCGGCAGGGCATGAGCGCGAAGGCTATCCTCGGCGGGCTGGGTGAGGCAACGGCCTATCTCGGCGTGCAGCTGAAGATGGCACCGACGGACGCGGCGGAGTTTGCCGCGAAGCTGCAGGACGCCACGCAGACCAGCGAAAAAGACATGATGCGTCTGACGGACATCATTCAGAAGGGATTTTATGCTGGCGTTGACCCCGGCAACATGCTGCAGGGTTACGCCAAAATCAGCAGCGCAATGAACATCATCAGGATGCAGGGCATTGATGCAGCAAAAGCGTTTGCGCCGTTGCTGGTGATGGCTGACCAATCAAGCATGGCCGGCGAGTCGGCGGGCAACGCCTACCGCAAGGTGTTTCAGGGCATGATGGACAGTGAAAACATCCAGGGCGTGAATGATGACCTGAAAGGGACCGGGGTGAAATTCAACTTCACCGACGGCAAAGGCGAGTTCGGCGGGTTTGAGAAAATGTATAAGCAGCTGGCGCAAATCAGCCAGCTGAACACCGAGCAAAGACTTTCCACGATCAAGAGCCTGTTCGGGGATGACGCGGAAGTGTCGCAGGTCGTCCAGATCATGATCAGCAAAGGCATCGCAGGCTACCGGGACGCGGCGCAGAAGCTGGAAACGCAGGCCTCACTGCGTGAACGCGTTGACGCCTCGCTGAGCACCCTGGGTAATAAATGGGAGGCGGCAACCGGTTCGTTTACTAACGCAATGGCCGCCATCGGTGAAACGGTGGCCCCCGCGCTGAAGTTGCTGGCCGACTGGCTCGGCGAACTGGCATCCCGACTCGGTGAATTCGTCAGGCAGCACCCGCAGCTGACGGCGGCGCTGTTCAAGATGGGCGCCGCATTTGCCATTGGCGCGACAGCTCTCGGCGCGCTTTCACTGGCGGCAGCGGCAATCCTCGGTCCGCTGGCGCTGCTGCGGCTGAGCTGCAGCGTGCTGGGGCTGAAGGCGTTCAGCGCGTTCGGGCTGCTGAAAAGCGGGATCGGCATGGTCGGCAACGCGGTGCTGTGGCTGGGGCGGCTGATGATGGCGAACCCGATTCTGGCGGTGATTGGCCTGATTGCCGCCGGGGCGCTGCTTATCTGGCAGAACTGGGACACGCTCGGGCCAAAATTTTCCGCGATGTGGGACGCCATCAGCACGAAGGTGGGCAGCGTCTGGACCGCAATCCGCAGCTACATCAGCACCAAATGGAACGAGATTGTGGCGGACGTGCAGGGGCTGCCGGCACGGTTTCAGGAAGCCGGCGCGCAGATGATCGACGGGCTGCTGGCAGGCGTCAGTCAGAAATGGGACGCGCTGAAAAGCAAGCTTTCATCCCTCGCCGATTACCTGCCGGATTTCCTGAAGCCTGACGGAGATAAGCCGCGCGCACCACAGGTAAAAACGGGCAGCGGGTTAGCGCTGCCGCCAGGCGGGTTTCCGGCATTTGCCGGCATGTACGACAGCGGCGGGTTTATCCCGTCCGGGCAGTTTGGCGTGGCCGGTGAGAACGGACCGGAGCTTGTCAGCGGGCCGGCGAACGTCACCAGCCGCAGGAGTACTGCGCAGCTGGCCGCACTGGCGGCGCTGGCACTCGGCGGCGCGGCGGCTACCGGCGAGGCGAAACCGCTGCACCCGCTGAGCCTGCCTGCGCAGGCATACCGGCAGGACGTGGCCCGTACAAAATCAGCGGCTGGCGCCGTCCCTGCTGTCAGTATTCACGCGCCGATCACCATCGTGCAGCAGCCAGGGCAAAGCCAGCAGGATCTGGTCGATGAAGTGATGCGCAGACTTGAGGCAAAAGAGCGGCAGGCGCAGGCCCGCGCCCGCAGCAGCTACCGCGACAGGGGAGGATTTGACGAATGATGATGACGCTGGGGATGTTCGTTTTCATGCTGAAAACGATCCCTTATCAGGAGCTGCAGCTGCAGCGCAGCTGGCGATTTCCGGCAAACAGCCGGGTGGGCGTTCGCCCCTCGCTGCAGTTCCTCGGGCCGGATAACGACACGCTGACGCTTTCCGGCGTGCTGCTGCCCGAGATTACCGGCGGCAGGCTGACGTTATACGCGCTGGAGCAAATTGCTGAGCTGGGGCGCGCATGGCCGCTGATTGAGGGCAGCGGCACAATTTACGGCATGTACGTGATCGAGAGCCTGAGCCAGACCAAAGCGGAGTTTTTCAGCAACGGCGAATGCCGGCGCATTGAGTTCACGCTCACCCTGAAACGGGCCGACGAGTCGCTGGCGGACATGTTCGGCAGTCTGAGCGATCAGCTCACTGCCATGCAGAGCGCGGCCTCCGCCACTGCCGGCAGGCTGGCTAACGCTGCGGGAGGGCTGTTTTCATGACGGGCGGTCAGTGGATTAACGGGGCGGGGAACGCGCCCGCATTCCGGCTGACGCTGGAGGGGGCCGACATCACACAGAAGCTTGAAAGACGACTGCTGAGCCTGACGCTGACAGATAACCGTGGGTTTGAGGCCGATCAGCTGGACATCGAGCTGGACGACGCCGACGGCCAGCTGCAGCTGCCGCGCCGTGGCGTTTTGCTGGAGCTGGCGCTGGGCTGGCAGGGCGAGGTGCTTTTCCCGAAAGGCAGCTACACCGTGGACGAAATCGAGCACACCGGCACGCCTGACCGTCTGGTGCTGCGCGCCCGCAGCGCCGATTTCCGGCAGACGCTTAACATCAAAAGGGAGAAATCCTGGCATAAAACCACCGTGGGCGAGATGGTGAAAGATATCGCCGCCCGGCACCGGCTGGAGGTCGCGCTGGGTGAGGATGTGGCGAAAATGGCGATCGATCACATCGACCAGACCAACGAGTCAGACGCCAGCTTTCTGATGCGGCTTGCGAAGCAGTGCGGCGCCGTTGCGTGCGTGAAAAATGGAAACCTGCTGTTTATCCGGCAGGGGCAGGGCAAAACCGCGAGTGGCAGGCCGCTGCCGGTTATAACCATTCAGCGCAAAGATGGTGATGGCCATCGCTTTACCCTGGCTGACCGCGACGCCTACACCGGCGTGATCGCCAGCTGGCTGCACACCCGCGAGCCGGAAAAAAAGCCGGAAGCGAAGGTGAAGCGCCGGCGCAAAGCCACGGCCAGAAAAAAGGAGCCGGAAGCGAAGCAGGGGGATTATCTGATCGGAACGGATGAAAACGTGCTGGTGCTGAGCCGGACCTATGCCAACCGGAGCAACGCAGAGCGCGCCGCCAAAATGCAATGGGAACGGCTGCAGCGTGGCGTGGCGTCTTTCTCGCTGCAGCTGGCGCGGGGGCGCGCAGATCTCTACACAGAAATGCCGGTGAAAGTCAGCGGGTTTAAGCAGGCTATCGATACGGCTGAATGGATTATCACGACCCTGACGCATAGCCTGAGTACAGACAGCGGGTATACGACCAGTATCGAATTGGAAGTGAAAATTGAATCATTAGATATGGGATTATAAGTATCTCAAATGGGTTTTTGAGTGTATGATTCATCCAAAATGAGGCTGTGTGAGGTGTATATAAATGATGAATTGTCCTCTGTGCGGGAACGCGGCCCACACAAGAAGTAGTTTCCAGGTCTCAAAAACCACTAAAGAGCGATACAACCAGTGCCAGAACATAAACTGCAGCTGCACGTTCAAATCCCATGAAACTGTCTCAGAGATTATCATGAGTCCCGGCAAGGTTAAGCCGGTACCACCGCACCCCGACAGAAATCAGCAGGGCGGTTTATGGCTGTAAGATATGGGCCCGCATTGCCGGGCCTATAATCTAATAATTCGAGCTTCAATAAATGCTTTAGTTTCATCAGAATTCAATTGACCCACCTGTTTGCATTCCTTCCCCCCTCCTTTGAACTCAAAACCCTGATCTTGTCTCGAATTCCAGATACGCATAGACGTTATGGTTTTTTCGTCCCACGGATGAAGGAATATGGTGTCACAGATGCTCGAGAAAAAACGAAGGGCTGTTTCGTTGTTAACTTCGGGTTTTGTTATGCTGAGTACAAGGATGCCATTTCGCAGAACGTAGTTATCATATTGGAAAGTTTTGAGTGTCTTTTCTACGTAGTGAGGTATTGGAGATGCTAATGCGCTTAGCGCTGGCAACATAATCAGCGCCAGTATAAGTCTTTTCATGATCGCACCTTTATGTGGAGATGAGCCGGAAACTCTGCTGCCATTTTGCTGCCAACGACTCATAGAACAAATAAAAAAACCACCATGAAAGGTGGTTTAAATTGCTGATTTAAAAGCTAAAATTTGGTGGCCCCTGCTGGGTTTGAACCAGCGACCAAGCGATTATGAGTCGCCTGCTCTAACCACTGAGCTAAGGGGCCAGCGGAGCGGGGATTATAAAGTATCTCGGTGGGGCGATCCAGCGTTGCGCAATCGGTTGGTGAAAATTCCCGCAATCACTGAGTCCTTGATCTCACAGCAAAAAATCCCGGAACCCCGGCAGAAGCGGGCAATAAGCGCCCACTGCTGTCGCGTTTTTGAGACAAGGCATACTGCCGCCTTGTCTCAGGATGCGCTGGCTCAGCGATAGCGCGTGGCGGGCTTATTCAGCGAGATAAATGGCAGGATGGCGCCGCGCGCCTGCTCAAAGCTTTGCCACAGGCCCATATCTTCTACCGAAGGGATGGTGATCGCTTCGCCGTCATCCAGACCGCGCAGCGCGGCGGCGACTAAGTCGTCGACCTCCATCACCATCTCTGCCGGCAGGTCATCCACCGAGCGCCCGGTGCGCTGAAAGATCTCGGTGCGCGTCAGGCCTGGCAGCAGCGCCTGCACGCGTACGTTATGGTCTGCCAGCTCGCGCTGCATGTTACGCGTCAGCGAGAGCACAAAGGCTTTCGTCGCATTGTAGGCCCCGTTTGCCTGCTCATTGACCAGCGCCAGTACCGACGCCACATTCACGATGGTGCCCGCGTTGCGGCTGCGGAAAACCTGCGCGGCCGTATGAGAAAGCTGCGTCAGCGCCACCACGTTCAATGCCAGCATGGTTTGCGTCTGGTCGATGCTGGCATCGATAAACTCGCCTTCCACCGTCATGCCCGCATTGTTGATCAGCGTGGTAATACGCGTATTGTCCCGTAGCTCGCTATCAATACGCGCCAGATCCTCATGGCGCGTCAGGTCCGCGGCCAGCACGCTGACTTCAACGCCGTGCGCTTCGTGCAGCGACTGCGCCAGTGCGCTCAGACGCGCAGCATCGCGCGCCACCAGAATCAGGTCGTTGCCGCGTGCAGCCAGCTGTTTAGCGTAAGTTGCGCCGATACCGCTGGAAGCGCCGGTGATTAAAGCCAGTTGATGTGACATGCGAAAAGCCCTCTGTATGATGGTCGTCATATTGGTGTGCTGATAATATGACGACCATCATATCTATCGTCAAGCTGGAATATGACGATCGTAATAATTACACTGATTGCCATTAACGATGAGCAGGGTAACAACCGATGGAAAAGCTAAGCCATAAGGCGCGCACGCGGCAGCGCATTCTGGAAGAAGCGGCGGTGGTGATGCGCGAATGCGGCACTGAAGGCATTGGCGTGGCAGCGCTGATGAAGCGCGTCGGCCTGACGCACGGTGGATTTTATGCGCACTTTGCCTCACGTGAAGCGCTGGTCGAAGCGGTGATTAACGAGATGTTTGCCGATTCGGCGCAGCGTTTTGCCGCCGTGCTGGCGATTGAGGATCCGGCTGAACGGCTGAACCAGTGGATCGATCGCTATCTGTCGGACCAGCACTGTGGCGCGCCGGGCGAGGGCTGTCCAATACCGGCGCTGGTCAGTGAAGTGGCGCATTTACCGCCGGATGCGCGGGCGCTGTTTTCGGCGAAGCGCGAAGCGGTGCGGCGGCAGCTGGTGCAGGCGCTGCAGCAGCTGGGACATGCGCAGGCGGAAAGTATCGCCAGCAGCATGCAGGCTGAAATGGTTGGTGCGCTGGCGCTGGCGCGCGCCTGTACTGACGAGGCGGAAGCGCGCCAGATGCTGGAGGTGACGCGTCAGGCAGTCAAACTGCGCGCCGGGCTGGTGACAGCATGAGCGATCACGACATCCGCGACATCATCGCGCCCGATTTGCAGGTGCTGTTCTGCGGCATCAATCCGGGCAAATCTTCGGCGCATACCGGTTTTCACTTTGCGCATCCCGGCAACCGCTTCTGGAAGGTGATCCATCAGGCCGGATTCACCCGCGAACAGCTGCTGCCGGAGCAGGAACAGCGGCTGCTGGAGACCGGCTGCGGCATCACCATGCTGGTAGAGCGCCCCACCATTCAGGCCAGCGAGCTGGCGGGCGCGGAGCTGCGTGACGGCGGCGCGCGTCTGCAGGAAAAGGTGCTGCGCTTTCAGCCGCGCGCGCTGGCGGTGCTGGGTAAGGATGCGTTTCAAAAGGCATTTCGTCAGCGCAACGTGGCGTGGGGCGAGCAGCCGCAGTTGCTGGGCGAAACCCGTTTATGGGTGCTGCCCAATCCCAGCGGATTAAACCGCGCTTCGCTGGAGGAGATGGTCGCCGCTTATCGCCAGCTTCATGATTGGTTACAGAATAAGGCGTGAGCTGGCTCTGTTTCATCTGGTAATAACGTTGTTCATCGTTTTGTTTCTGGCTACACCGGATGCTCCACGCAAAAAAAGGAGCAGGGAGATGAAGCAACGCACCATGGTTCTGGCGGCACTGCTGCTGGCGGCGCAACCGGGCGTCCAGGCCGCAACGCTGAAGGTATTCAGTTCCGGCGGTATGTACCCGGTGATTGAAAGCCTGAAGCAGGATTATCAGCAGCAGAGCGGTGACAGCATTGAGCTGGAAGCGGCGCCGTCGATGGGTGACACGCCGCAGGCGATTCCTAATCGCCTTAAACGCCATGAAAGCGCCGATGTGCTGGTGATGGTGGATTACGCCATCAAGCCGCTGGAGCAGGCCAAATGGGTGGATAGCGCCAGCCATCAGGTGCTGGCGCACTCGTACATTGCCATGGCGGTGAAGCAGGGCACCACGCCGCCGGATATCAGTACCGTCGCGAAGTTCAAACAGGTGCTGACCTCCGCCTCAAGCATCGCCGTGTCTGACAGCGCCAGCGGCAAATATATTCAGAGCAAGATGCTGGATAAGCTGCAGCTGGGCCCGAAAACGGCGGCGAAAATTACCGTGATTCCGGCCACGCCGGTGGGTGAGGCGGTCGCGCAGGGCAAAGCTGAGCTGGGCTTCCAGCAGAACAGCGAGCTGAAGGCGGTGAAAGGCATCACCATTGTGGGATTGATTCCGCCGGCGGCACAGCAGGATACGCTGTACGGTGCGGTGATCACGCGCAGCAGCCAGCAGCAGCAGGCCGCGGCGAAGTTCGTGAAATACCTGCAGAGCGACAAGGCGCGCAGCGTGATGCAGGAGAAAGGGCTGACGCCATACTGAAGACAATAAAAAACCCCGGCTAGCCGGGGTTTTTACTGACCAGGACGATTAATCGTCGAGGAAGCTACGCAGCACTTCCGAGCGGCTCGGATGGCGCAGTTTACGCAGCGCTTTGGCTTCAATCTGACGGATACGCTCACGCGTTACGTCAAACTGTTTGCCCACCTCTTCCAGCGTGTGGTCGGTATTCATATCGATACCGAAACGCATACGCAGGACTTTGGCTTCACGCGCGGTCAGGCCAGCCAGCACATCGTGGGTGGCAGAACGCAGGCTTTCCGAGGTCGCGGAATCCAGCGGCAGCTCCAGCGTGGTGTCTTCGATAAAGTCGCCCAGATGCGAATCTTCATCATCACCAATCGGCGTCTCCATGGAGATCGGCTCTTTAGCGATTTTCAGCACCTTACGGATTTTATCTTCCGGCATCAGCATGCGCTCAGCCAGCTCTTCCGGCGTTGGCTCGCGGCCCATCTCCTGCAGCATCTGGCGCGAAATACGGTTGAGTTTGTTAATGGTCTCAATCATATGCACCGGAATACGGATGGTACGCGCCTGGTCGGCGATGGAACGGGTAATAGCCTGACGGATCCACCAGGTGGCGTAAGTTGAGAACTTATAGCCACGGCGATATTCAAACTTATCCACCGCTTTCATCAGACCGATGTTGCCTTCCTGAATCAGGTCGAGGAACTGCAGGCCACGGTTGGTATACTTCTTGGCGATGGAGATCACCAGACGCAGGTTAGCCTCAACCATCTCTTTCTTCGCACGACGCGCTTTGGCTTCGCCGATCGACATACGACGGTTGATGTCTTTCACCTGCTCAATGGTCAGGCCGGTCTCTTCTTCGATCTGCAGCAGTTTCTGCAGCGAACGCATGACGTCTTCTTCCACTTCCTGCAGTTTTTCTGACCACGGCTTGTTCATGGCCAGTGCCGCTTTGAACCAGCTCTCACTGGTTTCATTACCGGTAAACAGGGTGATGAAGTTTTTCTTCGGCATTTTGCACAGTTCAACACACAGCTTCATGATCAGGCGCTCTTGCGTGCGCACGCGCTCCATCATTTCACGCATGTTGTTCACCAGGTAATCGAACTGCTTCGGTACCAGGCGGAACTGTTTAAACACTTCAGAGAGATTGTTGATCTCGGCCACGGCGTCCGCATGGCTGCGGCCTTTGGCTTTGATCACGTTGCGCGTAGTTTCGTACTGCGTACGCAGGTCGTTAAACTTCTCGCGCGCCAGTTCCGGATCGATAGAGTTATCGTCGTCGGAGCTGTCATCGTCGCTCTCTTCGTCTTCCTCTTCGTCGTCGTCGCGGTCTTCTTCTGACAGCTCAGAACCAACGTGGGTCGCGGTCGGTGCCAGATCTTCCTCGGCATTCGGATCGACGAAACCGGTGATCAGGTCAGACAGGCGTGACTCGCCCGCTTCAACGCGATCGTACTGATCGAGCAGGTAGGTGATTGCTTCCGGGTATTCGGCGACAGAGCATTGCACCTGGTTGATACCGTCTTCGATACGCTTGGCGATGTCGATTTCGCCTTCGCGCGTCAGCAGTTCAACGGTACCCATTTCACGCATGTACATGCGCACCGGGTCGGTGGTACGGCCAATTTCAGATTCAACGCTGGATAATACCTGAGCGGCAGCTTCCGCGGCATCTTCGTCAGTATCGGTGCTGTTTTCATTCAGCATCAGATCATCGGCATCCGGGGCTTCTTCCACCACCTGAATACCCATATCGTTGATCATTTGGATGATGTCTTCGATCTGATCGGAGTCGACGATATCTTCCGGCAGATGGTCATTGACCTCAGCATAGGTCAGATAGCCCTGCTCCTTACCACGGGTGACAAGCAGCTTAAGCTGTGACTGCGGGTTTTGCTCCATAAGACGGTATCCACACTTCTGTTAATTAGATTGGTGTCGGTCGGCAGCGAGCCAACTATAACAGTGAAGGCGTTGTATTTTTGCCGCTG
Organism: Pantoea sp. Cy-640; assembly: GCF_011752635.1. Lineage (NCBI taxonomy): Bacteria > Pseudomonadati > Pseudomonadota > Gammaproteobacteria > Enterobacterales > Erwiniaceae > Pantoea > Pantoea sp. Cy-640. The sequence continues at coordinate 169,478 of NZ_VWXB01000007.1, forward strand.
CCTTCAACGCGGCCAGGGCTTTGGCCCATCGTAAATCGGCACTTAAGCCGCTTAATATGCTGTCCGGCGCTAACTCACTTGCCATTTTCAATTCTGGCAGTGCCCACAATCCTCACGTACGCCAGTACGCTCCGGTTGCTGCGCGCTGGCAGCCTTGAAACTGACAGCGACGTTAACGCCTCTGGTACGTATGCATTGCTTCCGGCTTCGCTTACAGCGTCCATAAACCAGAAACATCAGGCAAGAACGGCGGCGTTATCAGCCTTCATCATTCTGACCCGGTAAAATCTTATTTTTTGGCTAATGCCTGGCTTAATGCCCAGAATTCACGGCGTTCGGCGGCGCTCAGGCCTTCCGTCCGGTCGCGCGCAATCAGTGCTTCGAGGCGCTGCTCCAGCGCAGCATCATAGATGCTTGCCAGCGAGTCCTGGAACACTTCTTCCGCTTCGTCATCTACGATCATGTGGTTCCAGGTGGCCAGTGTTTCAAGGGGCTGGCTAAATTCTGTCCCGCGATATAACTCTAGTAGCTGTCCGGTGGTCAGGCCAGGATTCTCAGTACAACGGCGGACTAACTCCACAAACAGTGGCAATCCCGCTAATTTAGACTGCTCCAGCCCGTCCAGCGCAGGCACGATGGCGGCAAATTGCGGATTCTGCACCAGCAACGCAATCAGCACGCGCATGGTGGTGCGTTTCATCGGCGGCGCCACCGGCGCGGTACCGCTTTCCGCCTGCTTCGGCATCAGCTTGTCTAACTGGTTATCGTCCAGAATGCCGAGTTTATTACCCAGCGTCTGACGCATATAAATCCGCAGCGTTTCGCCCGGAATCTGGCTAATCAGCGGCAGCGCCAGCGTCGCCAGCTTGGTACGGCCGTCGCGCGTACTCAGATCCACCTGCGGCATCAGGCTGTCGAACAGAAACGTAGAGAGCGGCATAGCCTGCTCCATCCGCGCTTCGAACGCTGCTTTGCCCTCTTTACGCACCAGGGTATCCGGGTCTTCGCCGTCGGGCAAAAACATAAAGCGTAGCTGACGACCGTCATTCATGTAAGGCAATGCGGTTTCCAGTGCACGCCATGCAGCTTCACGACCGGCGCGGTCGCCGTCGTAGCAGCAGATCACGTTATCGGTCGAGCGGAACAAAAGCTGGATATGTTCCGCTGTGGTCGAGGTGCCCAGCGAGGCGACAGCATAATCAATGCCGAACTGCGCCAGCGCAACCACGTCCATATAGCCTTCCACCACCAGCAGACGCGCCGGTTGCGGATGATTTTTTTGCGCTTCATACAGGCCGTACAGCTGGCGGCCTTTATGGAAAATCGGCGTTTCCGGTGAGTTCAGGTACTTGGGCGTATCGTTGCCCAGCACGCGGCCACCAAAACCAATCACGCGTCCGCGCTTGTCGCGAATCGGAAACATCACGCGATCGCGGAAACGATCGTAGGTGCGACCGCTGTCATTGCTGACCAGCATGCCCGCTTCCATCAGCGATTCACGATCTTCTTTCTGCTGACCGAAACGCTTCAGCACGTTGTCCCAGCCGGCTGGCGCATAGCCAATAGCAAAGTGATCGATCACCTGCTGGCTCAGCCCGCGTGTGGCAAGATACTGTTGTGCTGATGTTGCCTGCGGATTGCGCAGGCTCTGCTGATAAAAGCTGTCTAAACCTTCCAGCAGCTGATACAGGCTCTGGCGTTGGTGGCGCTCCATCGGGCTCGGACCGTTGCCCGCTTCGTACGGCACTTCTAAGCCGTGCTGCGTGGCAAGTTCCTCTACGCTTTCGACGAAATCCAGACGATCGTGATTCATCAGGAAGTCGATGGCGTTGCCTTTGGCACCACAGCCAAAGCAGTAGTAGAACTGCTTCTCACCGCTTACGGTGAAAGAGGGGGTTTTTTCGTTATGGAAAGGACAGCACGCGTGATAGTTCTTACCCTGCTTTTTCAGCTTAACGCGGGCATCGATAAGATCCACGATGTCCGTGCGGGCAAGTAAATCATTGATAAATACGCGTGGAATTCGTCCAGCCATAAGCCCCGGTTTTTCAGCTCATAAACGGCAACAAGCCGCGCTTCCTTTCGGAAAGCACGGCCTCTTACTTGACTCTGTCTGCGTTTAACACGCGGCGGAAGCGAACTTCCGAAAAGAAATTAGTACAGACGAGTGCGGCGTGCGTTTTCGCGAGCCAGTTTCTTGGCGTGACGCTTAACAGCAGACGCTTTAGCGCGCTTACGTTCAGTCGTTGGTTTTTCATAGAACTCACGACGACGAACTTCAGCCAGAACGCCTGCTTTCTCGCAGGAACGCTTGAAGCGACGCAGTGCTACGTCGAATGGCTCGTTTTCACGTACTTTAATTACCGGCATGTAACTCTCACCTCGATAAAATTCGGTTTTTGCTGCTGACTGCGGCGCCAGCACTTTTCAAAATGGTGCAGCATTTTACTCCAGGCGCGGCTGGCTTGTAAAGCACCATGGACAATTTAGAACCAACAGGAGCGTTTGCCTGTGCGGCTGCCGGTTTTTTCAGGCCGTGGAGTATAGCGCACTCTTTGCGCGACAGAAAAACACTTTTTCGCGTGCGGAAGGGGGCAGGCGTCAGCCGGCCTGTGCTACACTGCGCGCCGCAAGAAGAGGGTGATAAAGCTATGCGAGTTCTGGGTATTGAAACGTCCTGCGATGAAACCGGCATCGCGATTTATGACGATGCGTCCGGTCTGCTGGCGAATCAATTATATAGCCAGGTGAAATTACATGCCGATTACGGTGGCGTGGTGCCGGAACTGGCCTCGCGCGATCACGTGCGTAAAACCGTGCCGCTGATCCAGGCCGCGCTGAAACAGGCGGGCTTACAGGCCGGAGAGATTGACGCCGTGGCGTACACCGCCGGTCCCGGCCTGGTCGGTGCGCTGCTGGTTGGCGCCACCATTGGTCGCGCGCTGGCGTTCGCCTGGAACGTGCCGGCGGTGCCGGTGCATCACATGGAAGGCCATCTGCTGGCGCCGATGCTGGAAGACAACCCACCGGCATTCCCGTTCGTGGCACTGCTGGTCTCCGGCGGCCACACGCAGCTGATCAGCGTCACCGGCATTGGTGAATATACGCTGCTGGGTGAATCGATTGACGATGCCGCCGGGGAAGCGTTCGATAAAACCGCCAAGCTGCTGGGACTGGATTATCCGGGCGGCCCGATGCTGTCGCGCATGGCGCAGCAGGGCACGCCGGATCGCTTTAAGTTCCCGCGTCCGATGACCGATCGTCCGGGGCTGGACTTCAGCTTCTCCGGCCTGAAAACCTTCGCAGCGAATACCATTCGCGAACACGACGGTGACGAACAGGCGCGTGCCGATATCGCCCGCGCCTTTGAAGATGCGGTAGTGGACACGCTGATGATCAAATGCAAGCGTGCGCTGGAGCAGACCGGCTTCAAACGCCTGGTGATTGCCGGCGGCGTGAGCGCCAACCGCACGCTGCGTGAACGCATGGCAACCATGATGAGCGCGCGCGGCGGCGAGGTATTTTATGCCCGTCCGGAGTTCTGCACCGACAACGGCGCGATGATTGCCTATGCCGGCATGGTGCGGCTGAAAGGCGGCACGCGCGGTGAGCTGGGTGTCAGCGTGCGGCCACGCTGGCCACTGGCGGAATTACCGGCCATCTGATGATAAAAAACCGGCTGCGCGCCGGTTTTTTTATTTCTTCTTTTTACGCTTCCACACGCGGTTTTCCTGACCGCGCCACAGGCGCTGAATATTGTCGTGATGGCGCAGCAAAATCAGGCATGACAGCATCGACACCGGAAAGGTGAACTGCGGCTTAAACCACCAGACATAAAACGGGGCAATTAACGCGCTGACGATCGCGCCCAGCGATGAGTAGCCGCTGAGCAGCACCGTCAGTAGCCAGGTGCCGGTCATCAGGCCGGTCAGGTCCCAGCCAATCGGCGCGATGGCCCCAAACGCGGTGGCCACACCTTTGCCGCCGCGAAAGCGGAAAAACACCGGATAGATATGGCCGAGGCAGGCGGCGATGGCCGTGAGACCAAGATACATCGGCGTGACGTGCAGCCACCAGGCGATCCACACCGGCACCATTCCCTTCGCTACGTCGAAAATCAGTACCGCGGCAGCGGCGGCTTTACCGCCAATACGTAACACGTTGGTGGCGCCTGGATTGCCAGAGCCTGCGCTGCGGGGATCGGGTAAACCAGCGAGTTTACAAACCAGGATCGCACTGGAAATCGAGCCGCAAAGATACGCGAAAATAATCATACCAAGCGCGATAGCACTCATAGCTTCGTACCGTTCCTTTTGGGTCGTTTTGTTCTCGATAAGCGTGGATAATACGCATAATCCGCCGGAAGTGGTATCCGGCTAAGCCAAAAACCGAGAGTGACATCATGGATATCGTATTTATAGAACAACTCACCGTGTTCACCACCATTGGCGTTTACGACTGGGAACAGGGCATGCAGCAGAAGCTGGTGCTCGATGTCGAAATGGCGTGGGACAACCGTCAGGCGGCGTTGAGCGACGATGTGAACCACTGTCTGAGCTACGCCGATGTCACCGAAGCGATCCTCAGTCATCTGCAGGGGCAGCGTTTTGCGCTGGTCGAACGGGTGGCAGAAGAAATCGCCGATCTGTTGATGAATCGTTTCAAAACGCCTGGCGTACGCGTGAAGGTAGGTAAACCGGGGGCTGTCGCCCAGGCGGCGAGCGTGGGCGTGAGAATTGAGCGCGGGACTATTCCTAAATAAATCCTGCGTGATTGCCATCACAATGAAACCAAACCAAATTATGGTGTGTCTCAGTGGAGGCCGCTGCGCTGATGAAGGGGAAGTGACCGAAATCCTTAAGGTTTCCTTCAGCAAGGTGCAGGCATAATTTCAGGCGGTAGCGGTGCGCGACCGCCTTTTTACTGTTTAAAACGGATAGAGGGTAAAATTTGATGGCAGACATTCATCAGCTATGGGTAGCTGCAATCCTGGGGGTTGTGGAAGGCCTTACGGAGTTCCTGCCGGTCTCATCCACAGGCCACATGATTATTGTTGGCCATTTGCTGGGGTTCGAGGGTGAGAAGGCGGAAACCTTTGAAGTGGTGATCCAGCTGGGCTCAATCCTCGCCGTAGTCGTGATGTTCTGGCGCCGGCTGTTTGGCCTGATCGGCATTCACTTCGGCCAGGAGCGCCACGAAGGCGTCGGCAGCGGAAAACTGACGCTGATTCACATTCTGCTGGGTATGGTGCCGGCGGTGGTGATTGGCCTGGTGCTGCATGACCAGATTAAAACCCTGTTTAACCCGATCAACGTGATGTACGCGCTGGTGGTGGGCGGCGTGCTGCTGCTGGCGGCGGAATATCTCAAGCCTAAGCAGCCGAAAGCGGTGGGCATTGATGACATCACCTATCGCCAGGCGTTTATGATTGGTTGCTTCCAGTGTCTGGCGCTGTGGCCGGGCTTCTCGCGTTCCGGTGCCACCATTTCCGGCGGTATGCTGATGGGCGTCAGCCGCTATGCGGCGTCCGAGTTTTCCTTCATCCTCGCGGTACCGATGATGATCGGTGCTACCGGACTCGATCTCTACAAGAGCATGGGCTTCCTGACGATGCAGGATTTCCCGATGTTTGCCGTAGGCTTCGTGACCGCCTTTATTGTCGCGCTGCTGGCGATCAAAGTGTTCCTTGAGCTGATCAAACGTATCTCGTTTGTGTCGTTTGCCATCTACCGCTTTATCGTCGCGGCAGCGGTTTACGCCATCTTTATGTAATGCGCGAGGCGCGGCCGGTTACGCTGGCCGCGCGTCGATTAACCCTTCCTGCAACGCCAGCACGCGCCGACGCGTCAGCTCTTCCCGCACCGCCGCGCCTGTGAAACCGGCCTCGACCACCGCTTTGGTGGGCACCGCCTGCGCCAGCGCAAACGCGCGCCGCAGATAATCGCCCTGCGGATAAGCCATGCTCTCCAGTGTCGTGCGCCCGCGAGCGTCGGCTTCGCTGGTCAGTGCCATCTTTTCCACGCGATCGGGTTTGCGCCAGGCGTCGATGCGGTCAAACAGCGCCACCAGTGCGTCAGCCGGCTGGCGTTCAATGGTGTGCACCACATCGTGAAACTCCGTCACCACCAGGGCCAGATCGCGCACCTGGTTCGGCACGCGCAGCCGCTGGCACAGCGCTTCAACAATCGGTACACCGGCCGGGCCGTGACCATGATGGCTCGGCCACTTCTCTGGCGGCGTCAGCGCTTTACCCACGTCGTGGAACAGCGTGGCGAAGCGCACATCAAGCTGGTCGGAGAGCGCTGCGGCCATGGTTAGCGTCATCAGCGCGTGGACGCCGGTATCGATCTCCGGATGCCACTTAACGGGGGCCGGAATGCCGTACAGGTTGTCGATTTCCGGGAACAGCACCTGCAATGCATCGCAGTCGCGCAGCAGCTGGAAATAGACCTGAGGATTGCGCGTCAGCAGCGCTTTTTCCGTCTCTTTCCACACCCGCTCTGCGGTGAGGTGCGCCAGTTCACCGCTGTGCGCCATCTCGCGCATTAGCGCCTGGGTTTCGGGTGCCACGCGGAAATTGAGGTGGGCGAAACGGGCAGCAAAACGCGCCACGCGCAGCACGCGCAGCGGATCTTCATTAAAAGCTGCCGACACGTGACGCAGGGTGCGCTGCTGCAAATCCTGCTGGCCGTGATAAGGGTCGATCAGCGTGCCGTCAGCGGCCTGCGCGATGGCATTGATGGTCAGATCGCGACGCTGTAAATCCTGCTCCAGCGTCACGTCCGGCGCGAACTGGGTCACGAAGCCGGTATAACCGTTGCCGCTTTTGCGCTCGGTGCGCGCCAGCGCATACTCTTCACGGCTTTCAGGATGTAAAAAAACCGGAAAATCCCGGCCCACCTGCTGATAGCCCTGCGCCAGCATGCTGTCGGGCGTTGCGCCCACCACCACCCAATCTCTATCTTTTACCGGCAAACGCAGTAAGGCGTCACGCACTGCGCCACCGACCAGAAACGTCTTCACTCAACCACTCCAGAGGCAATCCACTTTTGCGTGCCGCGCACGCTTGTTACGTTATTGTTGCACACTTTGGCGAAAAAGCGGGCATGCCAAAAGGGGCATCTTACGATCCCCTCCAGGCAAACCACAAATGGCGTGGCGGCTTTAATTCATCCAGCGATCGTTTTTCTTGCGGCGCGGCACCATGTGCGGCAGCAGCAGACCGAGCAGCAGACCCACGCCGAGCACGCCGCCGCCATACATAAACCACTGCATGATGATGGTGCGCTGTTTGTCATCCAGCTGAACGTTAGCGGCGCTGACCTTCTTCTGCGCCACAATCAGCTCGTTGCGCAGCTTCTGATTCTCTTCTTTCAGGCCGTTGATGGTGCCGTCGCTGTTGGCCACCTTGTTCTGCATCTCTGACGTACGCTGATTCCAGCTGTTATCAATGTTCGCCAGTTTGTCGGTCAGCTCTTTGACCTGCTGCTCCAGCTGCGGCACGCGGGTGCGCAGGCTGGGAGAGGCGCTGAGCTGCGACAGCGGGATCCAGTTAGTTTTGCCTTCTGCATCGCGGATTTGCGCGTACTGCGAGTCATTATTGGTTTGCAGCAGCGTGACTTCCTCCCCGGCATTCAGCTTGCCAACCAGGCGATACTGATCGCCAGGGCCGCTGCGTACCCAGGTAGATAATTCGTCGGAGATGTAACGTTTTTCATCGGCCGCGTGGGCCGGTGCGATGGCGCTGAAAGCCAGCAAAGAGAGAGCGGCAAGTGTGATTTTTTTCATTCGATATCGTTTTTTCATGATGGGCGTAAATTTACCGGCACAGTCTGGAGTCGCTTCGCATAAATCTGAATGAGAACTATCCTGGTCTCAATGCGGTGCGAAAAGGGTCGTAAAAGCACAAGAAAGCAGAGACAGCAGGCTTGCGGTGCATTACTCTTCGCCAGATTAAACTCGTAAGTGCCAGCAGCGTATTGAATAAAAAATTATGACCATCGAAATCGAATTAAAGTTCATTGCCACCCCGCAAGCCGCCGAAAAACTGGCGCAGACGCTTGCCGCCTGGCCACATCAGCACCACGCCGCGCGTGAGCTGACCAACATCTATTACGAAACCGATGACAACCAGCTACGCCGCTGGGATATGGGCCTGCGGATTCGCGGCGTGGATCAGCGCTATGAAATGACGCTAAAAACCGCCGGCAAAACGCTGGGCGGCCTGCATCAGCGTCCGGAATACAACGTCGACCTCAGCGAGCCGCAGCTGGACATTGCCCGCCTGCCGGCAGAGATCTGGCCGCAGGGGACCGATATTGCCGCGCTTCAGTCGCGTTTGCAGCCGCTGTTCAGCACCCATTTCCAGCGTGAAACCTGGCTGGTGAGCGTTGGCGACAGCGAAATTGAAGTGGCTTTCGATTGCGGCAGCGTTGCCGCAGGGGAGCTGAGCGAGCCGCTGTATGAAGTGGAGCTGGAGCTTAAGCGCGGAGCGCGCAGCGATATGCTGACCTTCGCCAGCGCGCTGATCGCCACGGGCGGCCTGCGCCTTGGCAGCCTGAGCAAAGCGGCACGCGGTTATCAGCTGGCGCAGGGCAACGCGCCGCGACCGCTGCGCGCGCTGCCGCTGCAGAAAATTGCCCCTAAAGCCACGGTGGAGCAGGGCATGGTTCATGCCATGAGCGCGGCGCTCGGCCACTGGCAGTACCACGAAGAGGTCTGGCTGCGCGGTAACGAAGACGCCCGGACACGGGTAATTGAAGCGCTGGAAACGCTGCGTCAGGCGTTTTCCCTGTTTGGCACGCTGGTGCCACGCAAGGCCAACAGCGAACTGCGTCAGAAGCTGACCCGTCTGGAAGAGCTGCTGGCGGACAGCGAGGCCAGCGCGGAAACCGTCTGCTTCTCACCGACCTCGGTCGAAGCCCAGTTAGCACTTACTCACTGGCTGGTGGAGTCGCAGTGGCAGCCGTGGCTGGACGAGAAGAACAAAACTAAGCTGCAGGGCTCGTTTAAACGCTTCAGCGACATCATGCTGGGGCGCATCGGTGCGGATCTGCGTGAAACCTTCGTTGACGTGCAGCTGTTCAATGAATTTCAGGACAAAGCCACGCGCCTGAACCGCCAGTTGCTGGCGGTGCACCTGCTGGCAGGGGCGTATCCGGCTGAAGAGGTCAGCCAGTGGCTGGCGGGCTGGCAGGAGTTGCAGCACGCTATTCGTGAAAAACAGGAGCGCGGTTTGATTCAGCTGGTCAATCTGGCGATCCGTCAACCGCCGTTCTGGCTGAATAACGGTGCGAAACGCTAAGGCTACGGCACCATCAATCATCAGGGAGGGAAGATGTCGTTACCGTTACCGACGCTGATGCAGGCGCAGCTCGCCAGCGTGGCAGAACGTCTGGGCCTGCCGCTGACGGCGATCACGCCGCAGCAGGCTGGCGCGCTGACCTTTAGTGACTTTATCGTGGACAACCTGCAGCAGCATCCGGCGTGGTGGCAACAGCTGCAGCAGCAACCGCCGCAGCCCGAAGAGTGGCAGCACTATGCGGCCTGGCTGGCAGCGGCGCTGCAGCCGGTAGATAACGAAGCCTCCCTGATGCGCGAACTGCGCCTGTTCCGCCGCCATATGCTGGTGCGTATCGCGTGGATGCAGGCACTGGAGCAGGCCAGCACCGGGCAGAGCCTGACGCAGCTCAGCACGCTGGCGGAAGTGCTGATTACCGCCGCGCGCGACTGGGTGTGGCAGGATTGCTGCCGCGATTTCGGCACGCCGTGCAACGCCGCCGGTGAAGCGCAGCCGATGCTGATTCTGGGTATGGGCAAGCTGGGCGGTGGTGAACTCAACTTCTCTTCCGATATTGACCTAATCTTTGCCTGGCCGGAAAACGGCGTTACTCACGGCGGCCGGCGCGAGCTCGACAACGCGCAGTTCTTTACCCGCATGGGGCAGCGCCTGATCAAGGTGCTGGATCAACCTACCGTCGATGGCTTTGTTTATCGCGTGGATATGCGCCTGCGCCCGTTCGGCGACAGCGGACCGCTGGTGCTAAGCTTTGCCGCGCTGGAGGATTATTACCAGGAGCAGGGCCGTGACTGGGAGCGCTACGCGATGGTGAAAGCGCGCCTGATGGGCGACGACGGCGGCCACTGGAGCCAGGAGCTGCAGCAGATGCTGCGCCCGTTCGTCTATCGCCGCTACATCGATTTCAGCGTGATCCAGTCGCTGCGTAACATGAAAGGCATGATTGCCCGCGAAGTACGGCGGCGCGGCCTGAAGGACAACATCAAACTCGGCGCCGGCGGCATTCGCGAAACCGAATTCATCGTTCAGGTGTTCCAGCTGATTCGAGGTGGACGTGAGCGCTCACTTCAGCTGCGTTCGCTGCTGCCCACGCTGCAGGCCATCGGTGAGCTGGCGCTGTTAACACCGGAGCAGGTTGATCATCTGCGCGCCGCCTACCTGTTTTTACGCCGGCTGGAGAATCTGCTGCAGAGCATCAACGATGAGCAGACGCAGACGCTGCCGGAAAATCCGCTCGACCGCCAGCGCCTGGCCTGGGCGATGGGCATGGCGGACTGGGCGACGCTGCTGGCACAGCTGGAACAGCACATGGCCGGCGTGCGCCACATTTTCGACGAGCTGATAGGCGATGATGCGCCGGATGTCGACGATCAGCCGCAACTGGCGGAGTTTGCCAGCCTGTGGCAGGACGCGCTGGAAGAGAGCGATTTGCTGCCGGTGGTACCGCAGCTGCAGGCGGAACAGCGCCATGCGCTGTATCGGGCGCTGAATGATTTTCGTCAGGATGTCAGTCGCCGCACTATCGGTCCGCGCGGCCGGCTGGCGCTCGATCAATTAATGCCGCGCCTGCTAAGCGAAGTGTGCGCGCGTGACGACGCCGATGTGGTGCTGGCACGCCTGACGCCGCTGCTGCTCGGTGTATTAACGCGCAGCACCTATCTCGAGTTGCTGACCGAATATCACGGCGCGCTGCGCCATCTGATTCGCCTGTGTGGCGCTTCGCCGATGATTGCCAGCCAGCTGGCGCGCTATCCGCTGCTGCTGGATGAACTGCTCGATCCGGCCACGCTGTATCAGCCCACTGCCACCGATGCCTATCGTGATGAACTGCGCCAGTATCTGCTGCGCATTCCCACCGATGATGAAGAGCAGCAGCTGGAAGCGCTGCGCCAGTTCAAGCAGGCACAGCATCTGCGTATCGCCGCCGCCGACATCGCCGGAACCCTGCCGGTGATGAAAGTGAGCGATCACTTAACCTGGCTGGCGGAAGCGATCATTGAATCGGTGGTGCAGCAGGCGTGGCAGATGATGGTGCAGCGCTATGGCCGCCCTTCGCACCTCACCAGCGACAGCGAGCGCGGCTTTGCCGTGGTCGGCTACGGCAAACTGGGCGGCTGGGAACTGGGTTACAGTTCAGATCTCGATCTGGTGTTTCTGCATGACTGTCCGGACGATGCTGAAACCGACGGTGAACGCGTCATTGACGGGCGTCAGTTTTACCTGCGTCTCGCCCAGCGCGTCATGCACCTGTTCAGCACCCGCACTTCGTCCGGCATTTTGTATGAGGTGGACGCGCGCCTGCGCCCCTCTGGCGCGGCCGGCATGCTGGTCAGCACCTTTGCTGCCTTTGACGACTATCAGCGCCATGAAGCCTGGACGTGGGAACATCAGGCGCTGGTGCGCGCGCGCATCGTGTTTGGCGAACCGGCGCTGTGTGAGCGCTTCGATGCGATCCGGCGCGGTATTCTCTGCCTGCCGCGTGAAGGCGCGAAGCTGCAAATCGAAGTGCGTGAGATGCGTGAGAAAATGCGCGCGCACCTCAGTAACAAGCACAAAGGCCGCTGGGAGATTAAAACCGATGAGGGCGGTATCACCGATATTGAATTCATCGCGCAGTATCTGGTCTTAGGTTACGCCGCCAGCCAGCCGGCGCTGACGCGCTGGTCGGATAACGTGCGCATTTTCGAACTGATGGCGCGCCACGGCATCATGGCTGATGAGGAAGCGCAGGCGCTGACGCACGCTTACGTCACGCTGCGCGATGCGCTGCACCATCTGGCGCTGCAGGAACTGCCGGGTCATGTCGATCCGGCATCGTTCGCTGACGAACGCGCCGTGGTGCACGCCAGCTGGCAGCGCTGGCTGGCCGCGAGCGACGCGGATGACACGGAGCAGTGAGCCTGGCGGCTTCTATGCTATTATCCGCGCATTATTTTGACTGAACGTTGAAGTCTGGAGTCTCTGCATGAAAGTAACACTGCCCGCGTTTGGCAAGGCCGCTGTGCTGGTTGTCGGCGATGTGATGTTAGACCGCTACTGGTACGGCCCGACCAGCCGGATCTCACCGGAAGCCCCGGTGCCGGTGGTTAAAGTGGATACCATTGAAGAGCGTCCGGGCGGCGCGGCCAACGTGGCGATGAACATCGCTGCACTCGGTGCGGACTCGCGCCTGATCGGCCTGACCGGTGCAGATGACGCTGCGCGCGTGCTGCGCGAAACGCTGGCGCAGGTGAAGGTTGAATGCGATTTCGTCGCCCTTGATAGTCATCCGACCATCACCAAACTGCGCGTGCTGTCGCGCAACCAGCAGCTGATTCGCCTCGACTTTGAAGAGGGCTTTGAGCAGGTCGATCCGCAGCCGATTCACGATCGCCTGCGTCAGTCGCTGGCACAGGCGGGCGCGCTGGTGCTGTCTGATTATGCCAAAGGCGCGCTGAGCAGCGTGCAGACCATGATTCAGCTGGCGCGTGCGGCGCAGGTGCCGGTACTGATCGACCCGAAAGGCACCGATTTTGAACGCTATCGCGGCGCGACGCTGCTGACGCCCAACCTGTCCGAGTTCGAAGCGGTGGTGGGTAAATGCAAAAGCGAAGAGGAGATTGTCAGCCGCGGTATGCAGCTGATCGCCGATTACGATCTCTCCGCGCTGCTGGTGACGCGTTCGGAAAACGGTATGACGCTGCTGCAGCCGGGCAAAGCGCCGCTGCATCTGCCCACTCAGGCGCAGGAAGTGTATGACGTCACCGGTGCCGGCGATACGGTGATCGGCGTGCTGGCCGCAGTGCTGGCTGCCGGTGAAAGTCTGGAAGATGCCTGCTTCCTCGCCAACGCTGCGGCTGGCGTGGTGGTCGGCAAGCTCGGGACTTCAACCGTCAGTACCGTGGAGCTGGAGAATGCGATTCACGCGCGGCCGGACAGCGGCTTTGGCGTGATGACCGAAGCCGAGCTGAAAGTGGCGGTGGCGCAGGCGCGCCAGCGCGGTGAGAAAGTGGTGATGACCAACGGCGTGTTCGACATTCTGCACGCCGGCCATGTCTCTTATCTGGCCAACGCGCGCAAACTGGGCGATCGCCTGATCGTGGCGGTCAACAGCGATGCTTCCACCAAACGTCTTAAGGGCGAAACCCGCCCGGTGAACCCGCAGGAAAACCGCATGATCGTGCTGGGTGCGCTGGAAGCCGTAGACTGGGTGGTGCTGTTTGAAGAGGATACGCCACAGCGGCTGATTGCCGAAGTGCTGCCGGATCTGCTGGTGAAAGGCGGTGATTATAAGCCGGAAGATATCGCGGGCAGTAAAGAGGTGTGGGCCAACGGCGGTGACGTGCGTGTGCTCAACTTTGAAGACGGTATCTCCACCACTAACATCATCAAAACCATTCGCAATCAGTAAACACGTAGCCGGCGGGAGCGAACTCCCGCCGCGTAAACTTTACTGGGGCGTATCGATTTTGCCTGCCGGATCTGGCGTGATCACCGCCGGAGCCGGGGCCGCCGGACTTTCACTTTCCAGCTTCGCCAGACGCTGCTCCAGCGCCGCCAGTTTTTCACGCGTGCGCAGCAGCACCTGGGTCTGCACGTCAAACTCTTCACGATTAACCAGATCCATGCGGGTTAACTGCGCCTGCAATACCTGACGAATTTTCTTTTCCACATCGTCGCCAAAGTCGCGAATACCTTTTGGCATCGCTTCGTGCACCTGGCGCGCCAGTTGTTCAATTTTTTTCGTGTCGATCATGGTTGTTTCCTGGTTACGGTGGCTGATAACAGCGCGTGTTCCGACTCATCAAACATTAAGTGTAATGCCAGAAACGAAAAGGTTAAACCCGAAATCCGCAACGCATGAAGTGCAAAAGCATTTGCACTTTTGTTGATTGCCCGACCAGGTGATTGGCGCTATAGTAATTTCGCTTATTCTCAGGGCGGGGCGAAATTCCCCACCGGCGGTAAATCAGCTTCGGCTGAAAGCCCGCGAGCGCTTTCGCTGTACAGTGAAAGGTCAGCAGATCCGGTGTAATTCCGGGGCCGACGGTTAAAGTCCGGATGGGAGAGGGTAACGACATCAGCCGGGCTGCGCCCGCGTCACGTTATTGCCATGTGTTTTCTACGCACTCCTAAGCTCGCCCTGGTTCTGGTAACTCATATTTTATTAATAAGGTTTTTTTACCATGAATCAGACGCTTCTTTCTGAATTTGGCACGCCGGAACAGCGTGTAGAACGCGCCATCGATGCGCTGCGCAACGGGCGCGGCGTGATGGTGCTGGACGATGAAAATCGCGAAAACGAAGGCGATATGATCTTCGCCGCCGAAACCATGACCGTGGAACAGATGGCGCTGAGCATTCGTCACGGCAGCGGCATTGTCTGCCTGTGCATTAACGAAGCGCGCCGTCAGCAGCTGGATCTGCCGATGATGGTAGAGAATAACACCAGCTCTTACGGCACCGGTTTTACCGTGACTATTGAAGCGGCCAGCGGCGTGACGACCGGCGTATCGGCCTCCGACCGTATTACCACCATCCGCGCGGCGATTGCCGATGACGCTAAACCGTCCGATCTGCATCGTCCCGGCCACGTATTCCCGCTGCGCGCGCGCGACGGCGGCGTACTGGCGCGCGGCGGCCATACCGAAGCGACCCTCGATCTGGTGACGCTGGCGGGCTTCAAACCTGCGGGTGTGCTGTGCGAACTGACCAATGATGACGGCAGCATGGCGCATGCGCCGGAAGTGATTGCGTTTGCGAAGCAGCACGCCATGCCGGTGGTGACCATTGAAGACCTGGTGGCCTGGCGCCGCCAGCATGAAACCCGTCAGGCCAGCTAAGCCGACGTGAAATAAATAAGGCCGGATGTGATGCATCCGGCCTTTTTTTATGATTAACGGCTGGCGTAAAAAACGTGATTGCCTATCACCACGGTACGCTGGAAGGCGTGGCGCCACGCCGGTCTGGCGCTGTGCGCATGAAAGAAGGTCGCGCCTTTTGTCACATCCGCCAGCTTACCCTCGACAATCCGCTGGGCCAGGCGCTGCGCGCGCTGCCAGCTTTTGTCATGCTGCGGCGGATGGCGATGGGGATGTTTGTGCAGAGACGTCCAGGAGAACTGTTTGGGTGCGTACACCACCGGACAGATCTCTTTGACGTCCCAGTTAGCCCGGTTCATGGTGACAGTGCCGACGGCAATCTGTCCCTTCACCGGTTCGCCGCGCGCTTCATGATAGATATTCATCGCCAGGCATAAAATGGCTCCCTGAATTAACATAACACTCCACTGCTTTCTAAGAGTCGCGTGGAGTGTAATGAGCCCGCCGTCGGGTGTTAACAAGACCCGTCTCGACTACGCCTTAACAAGACTAAGTCGTTGAGAGTTAAGGCCAAAGTGGTGGTGAATAAGACGAATCTCGCGTCAGCCTACCCCGCTGGTTTGCAGCAACGTCAGGCTCAGGCCCATCACCGTCATGCCGCACAGTACGCCGTAGCTGGGGTTGTTATGCGGGTCGATTTCGCGCGCCAGCGGCATCAGTTCATCCACGGACAGCGCCACCATAATGCCCGCCACCGCCGCCATAATCGCCGCAATCATCACCGGTGAGACCGCCGGCCCCAGCAGCAGAAAGGCGATGATGCCACCAAGAATCTCCGCCATGCCGGACAGGCAGGCCCAGAACAGCGCTTTGGCTTTTGAGCCGGTGGCGGCGTACATCGGTCCGGCCACCGCCAGCCCTTCCGGAATATTATGGATCGCGACGGCCAGCGCGATGCCCAGCCCCAGCTCCATATCGCTGCTGGCGGTGACAAACGTGGCAATGCCTTCGGGAAAGTTATGCAGGCTGATGCCGAGCGTCAGCAGGATCGCGGTGCGTTTCAGGTTAGTGGGACGGCGATTAACCGCCATCAGATCCTGCGGATGCTGGTGCGGCAGCAGGCGATCCATGGCGAAATAACCCAGCAAACCGAGCATGAACATGCCGTAGCCGAGCACCGGCGACATGCCTTCCGCATGCAGCGCGGCGGGCAGCATCTCCATCAGGGAAATCAGCAACATGATGCCGGCGGCAAAGCCGAGCGCAAAGGCCAGTACGCGGTTCGACGGCTTTTGACCGAGCACGCCAAAAATCGCGCCGACGAAAGTGGCACCGCCAGCCAGGATGGTTAGCAGCAAAGGTACTGACATGATGGGCTCCTTAATGATAATGATTACCAGTTACAATATAGTTAACCCCATAAAATATCGAGTTATTTAGCGTAAAGTTATGTCGGCAAAATCTTGTTCAAATTTGCTGATAAACATCATCACGCTTATCAGCGTTTTTCCCCTGGCGAAAGCGCGTATCGTGACAGTCATTAACGCGATCCCGACGCCAGAGGATGAATAATGACCCGCATGCCCGCTCTGTTTCTCGGCCACGGCAGCCCGATGAACGTATTAGAAGACAACCGTTATACCCGCGTATGGCAGCAGCTGGGCGAAACCCTGCCGCGTCCGCGCGCTATTCTCGCCATCTCGGCGCACTGGTACACGCGCGGCACGGCGGTGACGGCGATGAGCAATCCGCGCACCATCCATGATTTTGGAGGCTTCCCGCAGGCGCTGTTCGACGTGCGCTATCCGGCGCCAGGTTCGCCTGCGCTGGCACAGCGCGTTATCGATCTGCTGGCGCCGGTGGCGGTGCAGGCCGATCAGCAGTGGGGCTTTGATCACGGCTCGTGGGGCGTGCTGGCGAAGATGTATCCACAAGCGGACATTCCGTTGATTCAGCTCAGTATTGATGGCACCCAGCCGGCGGCGTGGCATTTTGCGCTGGGACGTAAACTGGCGGCGCTGCGTGACGAAGGCGTGATGCTGGTAGCCAGCGGCAACGTGGTGCATAACCTGCGCATGATTCGCTGGCAGGGCGCGGAAAGTGCTTATCCGTGGGCGGAGAGCTTTAACCAGTTCGTGCGCGATAATCTGGACTACGAAGGCGAGGCGGCACAGCATCCGCTGGTGAATTATCAGCAGCATGAAGGCGCGCAGCTGGCTAACCCGACGCCGGAGCACTATCTGCCGCTGCTGTATATTCTCGGCGCGCGAGCTGAAGGTGAGGCGGTGAGCATCCCGGTGGAAGGCATGGAGATGGGTTCGATCAGTATGCTGTCAGTGCAGGTTGGCTGACACCTGTGCCGCCCGCAGACCGGGCGGCATATGTTACTCAATGAAGGTGTGCGGATAGAAACGTGACAGATCCTGCGTGATCAGCGCACGATCTTCCCGCAGACCGATACCGGCAGGCTGATCGTCAATCAGCCAGCTGCCAATCAGCGTATAGCTGTCGCCAAACTTCGGCAGCGGCCAGAACTGCTGGACGATCATGCCCTCTTCGCCATAAGGACCGTCGGCGCGCGCGATTTCCTGACCGTTTTCCACGATGGTAATGTTGGCACCTTCGCGGGAAAACAGCGGTTTCACCACATATTTTTCCATCTGCGGCGCGCTGGCATCGTCGGCAAACCAGGCGGGCAGCAGGTTAGGATGGTTGGGGAACATCTCCCACAGCAGCGGTAGCAGCGCTTTGTTAGAGAGAATGCTTTTCCACGCCGGCTCCAGCCAGCGCACGCCAGCATCGGCCAGCTTGGTCGAGAACATCTCGCGCAGCATGAATTCCCACGGATAGAGCTTGAACAGGTTGCTGATCACCTGATCGTGCTGATCGGTAAACTGACCTTTTTCGCCCAGCCCGATCTCATCAATGTAGAGAAATTCACTCGGCAGACCGGCTTCAGTGGCGCAATCCTGCAGATACTGTACCGTGGCGCGATCCTCTTCTGTATCGCGGCAGCAGGCAAAGTGCAGCCAGTTAAAACCGTGCTGCTGGTGCAGCGTGGCGAAGCGCGCAATCAGCTGCTCCTGCAGGCTGTTGAATTGATCGCTGCCCTGCGGCAGGTTGCCGGCGTTGAGCTGATCCTCCAGCCAGATCCACTGGAAAAACGCCGCTTCGTACAGCGAGGTTGGCGTATCGGCGTTGTTCTCCAGCAGCTTGATCTCGCCTGTGCCATCCCACGCCAGATCGAGGCGTGAATAGAGCGACGGCTGACGCTGCTGCCAGGATTCGCGCACAAAATCCCAGGTGTGTTTCGGAATGCAGAAACGGGTGAGCAGCGCTTCGCTGTTCACCACTTTTTCTACCGCCTGCAGGCACATCTGGTGCAGTTCAGCGGTGGCCGCTTCAAGCTGTTCAATTTGCGCCAGCGTAAACTGGTAATAAGCGTCTTCGCACCAGTAGGGTTCGCCATACATGGTGTGAAACTGAAAGCCGTACTCGGTCGCCTTTTCGCGCCAGTTCGGACGTTCGCTGATAGCAATACGTTGCATGCGCGGGCTTAGCCTCCCAGCGAGCGGCTGCCGGTGCTGGTGGCACTGCTGCGCTGCATGGTGTTCTGTTTGGCTACCGTCTCACCAAAGCCGCCACGGGTGATGGTAGACGTAGTGGCCGGTTTTGGCGCCAGCGCGGTTTTCGGCACGTTGACCGTCCGGCCGGAGGTGGCCGCACCGTAGTTTTTACCGGAAGCATCAACAAACTGACCGTTAGCCGGGCTGTTAGGGGTTTTTGGCGAGAACAGCGGCTGCTGCGCAAAGCCAGCGCCGCCGCCCATCAGACGACCCATCATGTAGCCGGCCATCAGAGGCATCCAGAAGCTGCCGCTCTGCTGCGCTTCAGCGTTGTTCGCCGTGGTACCGACGCCCGCCTGTGCCGGAGTTTGCTGACACTGGTTTTCGCCGAATTCCGCGACGCAATCTTCACGCGTGGCGTATTTTGGCGCGGTGCGCTCAGCCTCTTTCAGCGCGTTGTTGTAAGCGGTGGTGCACTGGGCGCTCTGGCCCGGATTGGCTTTCGCACAATCATCGGCGTTCTGGTACATCGAAACCGTTTCATCGCTCTGTTCGCAGCCTGCCAGCATAAACACGGCGGTGACCGCCAGTGCGACCGGCGTTAAATGGCGTGCCTGCCAGCTTTTACGGAAAGCGGCATGACGAATATTTTTTGTCCGTTTCATTATCTTCATCCTGTGCCCAAAGGTGGGGCTTAGGATAGGTGATGAGTGGTGGAAAATGAAGCGGGAAGCCGGGTGGCAAGGGGATCTTTACGTTGTTATACGTTTGAATGCGAAAGGGGCCGCAAGCGGCCCCTTGAAGGCTTAATTAGCGAAAGGATTGGCACTGTTACGTGCCGCGGCCGGACGGGCCTGAGCGGCGGCGGAAGCGGAGGTCGCTTTCGGGCCGTTATCCACGCGCGCAGCCTGCTGGCTGTTTTCCGGCGCGACCACTTCTGGCGAGGTCGTCACTTCTTTGCCCAGCGTGCTGTTCAGCTGCTGCAGATCCTGCTCGTTCAGCGTGCCCAGCGCATATTTGATGTTCAGCTGGTTAATCAGGTAGCTGTAACGCGCATTCGACAGCTGCTGTTTAGCGTTAAACAGCGTGGTAGTCGCGTCTAACACATCAACGATGGTACGCGTACCCACCTGATAACCGGCTTCCGAAGCATCTAATGAGCTCTGCGCTGAGATTACCGACTGTTTGTAAGCGTCGATGCTGCTGATCGAAGCGTTCACGTTATTGAACGAAGAACGGACGGTCTGAATCGCGCTACGGTGCGCGCCTTCCAGCTGCTCGCTGGCGGCGACAAAGTTGTACTGCGCCTGTTTCACCTGCGAGGTCACTGAACCGCCGCTGTACAGAGGCAGTGAGAAGCTCAGGCCAACCTGGTTGGAGCCGGTGATTGAATCAGTGGTACCGGCGCTCTGATTAGCGCGGCTGCCGCCATATTTGCTGTTCGACAGACCGGTAGAAGCGGTCAGATCCAGCGTCGGCATGTGGCCGGACTCGGCGGAGCGAATCTGCTCACGCGCCAGATCCTGGCTCAGGCGGGCAGACAGCAGATTGAGGTTACGGCTCTCAGCCTGTTTCAGCAAATTGGACACCGCTTCCGGACGCGCCGTTTTGAAACGATCGATATTCAGTGACGCCAGCGACAGATAATCCATGCCGGTGATCTGACGCAGCGATTCCACCGCGTTATCCAGGTCGTTGCGCGCGGTTACTTCATTGGCCAGCACGCTGTCGTATTGAGCACGGGCGTTCTGCACATCGGTGATGGCCACCAGACCGACGTTAAAACGCTGAGTGGTCTGATCCAGTTCGCGGTAGATCGACTGTTTCTGCGCTTCAGTGTAAGAAAGCGTATCAATGGCCTTCAGCACGTTGAAATAGGCGGTTGCGGTGTTCAGGATCAGATCCTGCTGCGCTACCTGATAAGTAACGTCCTGAATGCCGGCCGTTTTTTCCTGCAGCGTCAGCGCACGCCATTTCGACATGTCGAAAATCGTCTGCGTTAATTGCAGCGAGGCGCTGGTCGTGTTGGAATGGAGACCGCTGTTGTCGCGATAGCCGCTGTTATAGGTATAATCTGCACCCAGACCCAGCTGCGGCAGCAACGGGCTACGCGCTTCGTTAATTTTCTCAAAAGCAGCGTCGCGATCGGCGGCTGAAGCACGCAGATCCGGGTTGCTGAGGCGCGCCTGCTGGTAGACCTGCAACAGGTTTTCTGCCTGGCTGGCAAGGCTGAAACCGCCCAGGCTCAGTCCAATAAAAAGTGGGAGCAGTTTTTTCATTTGCATTCCTTGTGTTGCAGCAAATGCACAGAGAGTGTGCTGCAGGTAAGCCAAAAAATAATCGCCGATTCTACAGAGGCGGCGTCAGAGATAAGTTGGCTGAACGTGCCTTCTCCCCCTAATTTACGTAAATAATTCAGAAAGAACCACTCGGACGGAGCACAAGGGTTGGCTTTTCTTCGCTCCATCCCAATCTGCATAAGGAACCAGATGATGGCGGGTGAAAAAAAATCCCCTGTGACTTTCACAAAAAACGATGTAGAAATTATTGCACGCGATACTCGCTACGATGGTTTTTTTTCCATCGTCAGTTACCGCTTCCGCCACCGCCGTTTCAATGGCGACATGAGCGGTGAAGTGGTGCGCGAAGTTTTTGAGCGCGGACACGCTGCCGTGCTGCTACCCTATGATCCCCTGCGCGACGAAGTAGTGCTGATCGAACAGATCCGCATTCCGGCCTATGATTCCAGCGCCACGCCCTGGCTGCTGGAGATGGTGGCCGGCATTATTGAACCGGGTGAAACGCCTGAAGATGTGGTGCGTCGTGAAGCGGTCGAAGAGGCTGGCCTCAAGGTTGGCCGGGTCAAACCGATAGTGAATTACTTAGCCAGCCCCGGCGGAACCTCTGAGCGTTTGTCGGTGCTGGTGGGCGAAGTGGATGCCAGCCAGGCAGAGGGAAATCACGGGCTGGAGGAAGAGAATGAGGATATTCTTGTGCATGTGGTAAGCCGCGAACAGGCTTATCGCTGGGTGGAAGAGGGGATTATTGATAACGCGGCATCTGTCATCGCTCTGCAATGGCTGGCGTTGCACCATGAGAAACTACGAGAAGAGTGGAAGCCAACATGAAACAGCGCTATACCCCTGATTTCCCCGAAATGATGCGTCTGTGCGAAACCAATTTCGCTCAGCTGCGCCGCCTGCTGCCGCGCAGTGACGAGGCAGGTGCGTCGGTGATGTATCAGGTGAACGGCGCCAGTTATCAGCTGACTATTGAAGAGTCGACGCGCTATACCACGCTGGTGGAGATCCGCCAGGTGGCACCCGCAGTGAGCTACTGGAGCCTGCCGTCCATGTCGGTGCGGCTCTACCATGATGCGATGGTGGCTGAAGTGTGTTCCACTCAGCAGATCTATCGCTTCAAAGCGCGCTATGATTATCCTAATAAAAAATTGCATCAGCGCGATGAAAAACATCAGATTAACCAGTTCCTTGCCGACTGGTTGCGGTACTGCCTGGCGCACGGCGCGATGGCTGTACCGGTGTGCTGATAGCGATACCCTGAATCCGCACGGGTATATAACGCAACGATAGCGTGGAGAGAAAGGAAACGCTTTGGATAGCCTGCTAACTCTTCCTGCGGCAAATGGGTCCGATATCAGGATTTTACAAATTACGGATACCCATCTTTTCGCGGGAAAACATCAATCGCTGCTTGGAGTGAATACCTGGTCGAGTTTTGATGCGGTGCTGGACGCCATCGCGGCGCAACAGCGCGATTACGATTTGATTATCGCCACCGGCGATCTCGCCCAGGATCACACCGTCGAAGCTTATCAGCATTTTGTTGCGGGCATTGCACGTCTGCCGAAGCCGTGCGTCTGGCTGCCGGGCAATCACGATTTTCAGCCGGCGATGGTGGATACGCTGGCGCAGGCCGGCATCGCCGCGGACAAGCATGTGCTGCTTGGCGAGCACTGGCAGCTGGTGCTGCTGGACAGCCAGGTTTTTGGCGTGCCGCACGGCATGCTGAGCGACTATCAGCTGGAGTGGCTGGACCGCACGCTGCGTCAGTTCCCCGATCGCTACACGCTGGTGCTGCTGCACCATCATCCGCTGGCCTCCGGCTGTACCTGGCTTGATCAGCACAGCCTGCGCAATCCGCATCAGCTGGATGCGGTGCTGCAAAACTTCCCGCTGGCGCGCCACCTGGTGTGCGGCCACATTCATCAGGAGCTGGATCTCGACTGGCACGGCCGCCGCGTACTGGCGTCGCCTTCGACCTGCGTCCAGTTCAAACCGCACTGCACCAACTTCACCATTGATACCGTAGCGCCCGGCTGGCGCTGGCTGACGCTGCAGGCGGATGGCACGCTGCACACCGAAGTGAATCGTCTGCAGAGCGATCTGTTCCGTCCGGATCTGGATTCCGAGGGCTACTAAACCATGGCGGCGCTGATTTATCTGCACGGATTCAACAGCTCACCGCAGTCGGCTAAAGCGACGCAGTTACAGCAGTGGTGTCAGGCGCAGCATCCGCACATTGAGGTGCTGGTGCCGCAGCTGCCGACTTTTCCCGCTGAGGCTGCCGCGCTGCTGGAAGAGTTGGTGATGCAGTATGCCGGTGAAACGCTCGGGCTGGTGGGGTCATCGCTCGGTGGCTATTTTGCCACCTGGCTGTCGCAGTGTTTCATGCTGCCGGCGGTGGTAGTGAATCCGGCGGTGCGGCCGTTTGAACTGCTGGTGGATTATCTGGGTGAAAACCGGAATCCCTACACCGGCCAGCAATATGTGTTAGAGTCTCGCCACATTTACGATCTGAAAGTGATGCAGATTGACCCTCTGGAAGCGCCCGATCTACTCTGGCTGCTGCAACAAACCGGCGATGAAGTGCTCGACTATCGCCAGGCGCTGGATTACTACAGCGCGTGCCGTCAGACGGTAGAAGAGGGCGGCAATCATGCCTATATCGGATTCGAACGCCATTTTGCGCAGATGATTGATTTTCTGGGACTGAATACTCCCTGATGCTGCGGGATGGGCCCATTTTCCTATTGCTAATCAGACTGTTACGATGAGCCAATCTAGCTATAATGCTGACGCCATTGAGGTTTTAACCGGCCTCGAACCGGTACGTCGCCGTCCGGGCATGTACACCGATACCACACGCCCTAACCATCTGGGCCAGGAAGTGATCGACAACAGCGTCGATGAGGCGCTGGCCGGTCACGCCAAACGTGTGGAAGTCATCCTGCACGCCGATCAGTCGCTGGAAGTGATCGATGATGGCCGTGGTATGCCCGTCGATATCCACCCGGAAGAGGGCGTGCCAGCGGTCGAACTGATTCTCTGTCGCCTGCACGCCGGCGGTAAATTCTCCAACAAAAACTACCAGTTCTCCGGCGGCCTGCACGGCGTAGGGATTTCGGTGGTGAACGCCCTGTCGAAGCGCGTGGAAGTCACGGTGCGCCGCAATGGTGAGATTTACCAGATCGCCTTCGAAAACGGCGATAAAGTGCAGGATCTGGCGGTGATTGGTACGGTAGGCAAACGTAACACCGGCACCAGCGTTCACTTCTGGCCAGACGAAAGCTTCTTCGACAGCCCGCGCTTCTCGGTCTCCCGCCTCAAGCATCTGCTGAAAGCCAAAGCGGTGCTGTGCCCGGGCGTTGAAATTGTCTTTAAAGACAAGGTGAACGATACCGAGCAAACCTGGCTGTATCAGGATGGCCTGACGGATTACCTGAGCGAAGCGGTGAACGGCCTGCCAACGCTGCCGGAAAAACCGTTTGTCGGCAGCTTTGCCGGTGATGTGGAGGCGGTCGACTGGGCGCTGCTGTGGCTGCCGGAGGGCGGCGAGCTGCTGACCGAAAGCTACGTCAACCTGATCCCGACCATGCAGGGCGGAACGCACGTTAACGGCCTGCGTCAGGGCTTGCTCGACGCGATGCGCGAATTCTGTGAATACCGCAATATTCTGCCGCGCGGCGTGAAGCTGTCGGCGGAGGATATCTGGGATCGCTGCGCCTATGTGCTGTCGGTCAAAATGCAGGATCCGCAGTTTGCCGGACAGACCAAAGAGCGTCTCTCCTCACGCCAGTGCGCGGCGTTTGTCTCAGCGGTAGTGAAAGATGCCTTCAGCCTGTGGCTCAACCAGAACGTGCAGGCCGCCGAAATGCTGGCCGAGCTGGCGATCTCCAGCGCACAGCGTCGTATGCGCGCGGCGAAAAAGGTGGTGCGTAAAAAGCTGACCAGCGGACCGGCGCTGCCGGGCAAGCTGGCCGACTGTACCGCGCAGGATCTGAATAAAACCGAGCTGTTCCTGGTGGAAGGGGATTCTGCGGGCGGCTCCGCCAAACAGGCGCGCGACCGCGAATATCAGGCGATCATGCCGCTGAAAGGCAAGATTCTCAACACCTGGGAAGTGTCGTCGGACGAAGTGCTGGCGTCGCAGGAAGTGCATGACATTTCGGTGGCGATCGGTATCGATCCGGACAGTGAAGATCTCAGCCAGCTGCGCTACGGCAAAATCTGTATCCTCGCGGATGCGGACTCCGACGGCCTGCACATTGCCACGCTGCTGTGCGCGCTGTTTGTGAGGCACTTCCGCTCGCTGGTGCAGCAGGGCCACGTCTATGTGGCGATGCCGCCGCTATACCGCATCGACCTCGGTAAAGAGGTGTATTACGCGCTCGATGAAGACGAAAAAGAGGGCGTGCTGGAGCAGCTGAAGCGGAAAAAAGGCAAGCCGAACGTGCAGCGCTTTAAAGGTCTGGGTGAGATGAACCCGCTGCAGCTGCGCGAAACCACGCTCGATCCCAACACCCGTCGTCTGGTGCAACTGACGGTCGACGAAGAAGACGTCGAGCAGACGTTACGGATGATGGACATGCTGCTGGCGAAGAAACGCTCGGAAGACCGCCGCAACTGGCTGCAGGAAAAAGGCGACCTCGCCGACCTCGAAGTGTGATGCAAACGGGACGCTGCGGCGTCCCTTTTTTATGCCGGCAACGCGTGCCATCGCTGCCCGTCCCGATCTGTCCCATCGCCGCATGCCCGTTAATATAAACCGCGCTGGGCGCGGCACAACCAGGCCGCCTGCTGACCCGGGTCAGCGCTAATCCCTGCGTTTTGCTGCATTGTGGTATCCTGCCGCTGCTGAACGTGGAGCAATCTACCTCAGCAGCCGTGAGAACGAGGCTAAGACCGGTCTCGAAGTAGCAATGCGCTGAGGTAGGAAGAGTGAAAATCACACTGGAAGAGTTACGCGCCTGGGTCGCGGTGGTGGACACCGGTTCGATTACCGCCGCAGCGGAACAGCTGGATCAAACCAGCTCCGGCATCAGCCGGGCGCTGAGCCGCCTCGAAAGCAAACTGCAAACCACACTGCTGCACCGCACTACGCGTCGCCTGGCGCTGACCGAAGAGGGGCTGATTTTTCTCGATCACGCGCGGCAAATCCTCGCGTCGGTGGAGCAGGCCGAAGAGCATATCGCGCAGCGGCGCGACATTCCCTCCGGACGGCTGCGCGTCAACGCCAATACGCCGTTTACCCTGCATGTTATCGTGCCGCTGGTTGCCGAATTTTGCGCGCGCTATCCGCAAATTCAGCTGGAGCTGAACACCGATGACATTGTCATCGACCTGCTTGAGCAGCAAACCGATATCGCTATTCGCATTGGCGAACTGCGCGACTCCACGCTGCGCGCCCGCGTGCTGGGCAGCAGCGCGATTCGCCTGCTGGCCAGTCCGGCCTATCTGGAAAAAGCCGGCGCGCCGCAGAGCGTGGAAGATCTGCTGACGCACCAGCTGCTGGGATTCAGCCAGCTGGACGCGCACAATGTCTGGCCGGTATGGCAGCGCGAAGGCGAGTTTTTGCGCATCAAACCTACGCTTTGCGCGTCGAGCGGCGAAACCCTGCGCCAGCTGGCGCTGGCCGGCCAGGGCATTGTGCGGCTATCGGATTTTGTCAGCCGCGAGGATCGCGCCAGCGGCCGGCTGGTACAGGTGCTGGAAAATGACACGCGCGAACTGCGCCTGCCCATTCACGCGGTGTACTATCGCAACCAGTCGCTCAGTTCCCGCATCACCTGTTTTCTGGATTTTTTACGGGAAAAAATTCAGGAAAATCATCTGTTATAGTCCGGTTCTGTTTGAATAATCTTTCCTGTTATGTTCTGCCCTCATCGATAAAAACGCTTTAATTCAATCGGTTAATGATTTAGCTATCTTTCGGCCGCCCATTTAAGAATTTTTTCCTAACGGGACATTTCTTATGTCTCGGATTTATCTCTTTCCGGATTATGTCGCAACTTTGAACCCACCCAAGGGCAGAGCCAGGGAGATTGCGGCGCTTGCCTGCAAACGCGCAGTCAAAATTAATCGACGGAAGGAAGAATCATGAACGTTTCACCCGTAAGTGTGGCGGTTATCGATAAGAAAACCATAACCAAAGCGGAAGTGCTGCGCGCCGGTAAAGATGGCAAAGCAGTGAAGATTCAGGCAATTACCAACGGTAAATATCTGCTGACGCAGAACCAGGACGGCACCGCGCCTGAAAACATCACCGTTAAACGCGCAGGGAAAAACCTGCTGGTGATGCTGGAAGGCTCAGACGCCAGCAAACCGGATCTGATTATCGAAGATTTCTTCGCTAAATCAGGCACCTTAGTGGGTAAAGCGGAAGACGGCGAAATGCACGCTTACGTCGCGACGGACGGCAATGCCGACCACGAAGCGGCCGCGCTGGCCGACGGCGAAACCACCGCGCTGGCGCTGGGTGAAGGCAGCGTTGATGATAATTCCGGTTACGCACTGGCCAGCGGCTTTGAATGGTCGCCGGCGCTGATTGCGCTCGGTGGCCTGGCGGCTATCGCGGCGGCGGCGGGTCTTGGCTATGTCGCGGCGAAGCACCACTACGACAATAACGACGGCAGCCACAGCGGCAAAGGTGAAGGCGGCGGTGGCAGCGGCGGCGGCGATATCAGCAAGCCCACCATCAGCGATGTGATTGATGATATCGGCGACGTAACCGGTTCGGTAGCGAACGGCGGCCGCACCGACGACACCATGCCCACCTTCAACGGCACCGGCACGCCGGGCAACACCATTGAAATATGGGATGGTGAGACGCTGCTGGGCGAAGTGCTGGTGGATGACGAGGGTAACTGGACCTTTACGCCGGAAAAACCGCTGGCGGCTGGCAATCACAGCATCGTTACCGCCGAGCGTAACGCCGAAGGCGTGGTGGGTGAAGAGAGCGATCCGTGGGAATTCATCATCGATCTGACGGCGCCAGCTAAAGGCACCATTGGCAGTGTGATGGACGATATGCAGGATCCGCCGGTGCTGATCGAAAAAGGTGGCGTGACGAAAGACAATACGCCGACGCTGACCGGTAAAGCTGAAGCGGGCTCGACGGTAGAAATCTGGAACGATGGCGTGAAGCTGGGCACCGCCAGGGTGGACGCCGAAGGCAACTGGACCTTTACGGCTCCGGCGCTGCAGGATGGACGACACGAGCTGAGCATCGTAGTGGTCGATCAGGTGGGGAACAAATCACTTCCATCCGATCCGTTCATCGTTGATGTGGACACCGTGGCGCCGGAAAATCCGGGCATCGGCGTGATTAAAGACAGCGAAGGTAATCCGCTGGAAGACGGTTCCACCACAAAAGATCTGCGTCCGACGCTGGAAGGCAGCGGCAACGACGGCGACATCGTAGTGATTATCGACAACGGCAAGCCCATTGGTTCGGTGATTGTAGAAGACGGCAAATGGACCTTCACGCCCGAAAACAATCTGCAACCGGGCGAGCACGAGCTGGAAATCGTGGTGCGCGATCCGGCCGGTAACGAATCGCCGGCCTCTGACAAGGTCACGATTGGGTTTGAAGGCGACACGCAAGTGCCGGTCGATCCTGAACCTGTCGATGGCCTGCCCGATCCGGACGTTCCGGTTTCCGGCGTGATTGAGCATATCTTTAAAGACAATAACGACGCCGGCGTGCGTACGCCAATCGAAAACGGCGGCGCGATGAACGATCCGAGCATCATTGTGTCCGGTAAAGGCGTGCCAGGCGAGCTGGTTACCATCTACATTGTCGGTCTCGAGAACAGCTACAGCTTCACTACCACAATTGGGGCTGACGGCAAATGGGAGTTGACGACGACGGATCTGGCAGACGATATCTATCAGCTACGCGGCGTGTTCTCCAGCGATGGCGAAGTGACCGGCAAAACGGACATTTATGAAGTGGAAGTCGACACCATTCCACCGCCGCCGCCGGAAATTAATGCGCTTGAGCTGGCCGGTCTCGATCTTTCTGCTCTGCTTTCGCTGGACAATCATGAACTGTTCAATGAGGCCGACGATCAGCCGCAGCCGATTAATGCGGAATTACTGCAGCTTAATAACGATGCGTTTAATGACTGGAATAATCAGGAAAGCCAGAGTGGTGTAATGGCTGAAAATACTTCCCAATCAGATGCGCTGTTCTTACAGAACGAAATCGAACAATTCTAATTTATCTGGAGCATACAGGTGCAATTTATTGCACCTGTGAATCTTAAATGAAAATTGCAAAAAAATTACTTTTAGCTTCACTGGTGTGTGCGCCAGTATTAACGACTTATTCAACCCAGGCGCAAAATTCATTTGGTGCCGCATGGCGCAGTTTATCGCCGGTATCGGCAGAGCAGGCGCGGGTGGTTTATTATCGTCCGGCTTCATTAACCGGAGAAAAACCGGCGAATATTTATGTCGACGGTGAATTTCAGACGTCGTTACTGGCCGGTGGCTATACGGTGTTTTGTGTTGCGCCGGGAACCCATTCGCTGGGCAGTTATGTCAACGATGCGCCAGATTATCAGGGTAAACGCGCGCAATCGTGGAGTGATAAACTGGCTGCCGGTAAAACCTACTACATTCGCGCTAACCTCGATGACAGCGGCCGTCCGCTGGTGGTCAGCCAGCAGCAGGCGCAGCAGGAGTTACTGAGCACCAAACGGCAGGCTCATTTGCTGTCGCGCGCATCGTCGGTACAGCGCTGTCAGGAAGGAACGGCTGAAGCTTATGATAACTATGCGTTTTCATCTGACCTGCTGTTCCGCTTTGGCAGTGCCAACAGCAACGACATCTCCGCACAGGGGCGCGAAGCACTCAGCAGCTTTGCCGGCATGCTGAAAAAGGAAAATGCCGCTCAACGCCACATCATCGTCACCGGCTTTACCGATCCTATTGGCAGCGACAGCAGCAATATGGCGCTCGGCCAGCGTCGCGCTGAGGCGGTGAAAGCACTGCTGATCGCCCAGGGAATGAATGCGGCCAATATCACCGCGCAGAGCATGGGGGAATCTCAGGTTAATACTAACTGTTCTGGCAGCCTGCAGGAGCAGAAAGCATGCTATGCCAGCGAGCGCCGGGTTATTATCAGTGTTGAAAACAAGTGATCTGATTTAATTATTTTAGCAGCACATTCTCACATCTCATATTGATGAGGTGTGAGGCACTGTGCCTCGATAAAGTTATTAAGGGTTCACATAACTTAATCGATTAAGACGTTTCTCGTATTGTCTGCAGACATAAAAAGCGAAATTAAACCTGTATTCGGCTGGAAATCCCGAAACATTATTCAACGTAAAAGGAATACACATCATGGCTAATATTCAAGATAAATTAGAGAACGCCCGCGTTATCTCGACCAACAATCAATTTTATAATTGGATCGATAAGGAAGTAAAAAAAGCCAACGGCGGCAAGCTGGAGATTACAATCGATGGTAAAGTGCACATCGTTGATATCAGCGAGGACGGCAAATGGTCATTCGACCCAGAAACCAGCTGGTTAGACGGCACCCATGTTATTCAGCTGGTATCGATTGATAAAGCGACCAACCCGAGTGACCCGGCTATCTTCATTCTCGATATGGATACGACGCCTCCGGCGAAACCGGAAATCTGGCGTGTAATTGATAATGCGGCGGAAGATCACTATCTGACGCCGGGTGACGCTACCAGCGATAAAACGCCGGCGCTGTCCGGTGTGGCCGAGCCTGGCACGATTGTTACCCTGTACGATAACGGTGAAGAGATCGGTTCCGTCGTAGCAGACAAAATGGGTGCATGGAGCATCACGCCGGAGCTGGCAGACGGCGAGCACAAACTGACCGTGATGGCGAAAGATAAGGTTGGCCATGAAAGCCCGATTTCTGATGCTTTCAACCTGACGATTGCCGACGGTGTGGTCACTCAGGCAGTGAACGAAGCGGTATCTGAAACGCCAGCAGAATCAGCCTCTGTGGACGCGGCTGCGTTAACTGGTAAACCCGTTAAAACCATCAACACAAAAGTAATTACGATCGGCGGTACAAACGCGGAACCCAATGCATTAGTACAGATAGTAATTGATGATACAGTTTACACCACTCGTGCTGATGCCAGCGGCAAATGGCAGTTTGATTCGCCGGAGCTGAAAGAGGGTTTACACGTTGCCGGCATTCGTTATCTGGACCGCGCGGGCAACTGGGGACCATCAACTCCGCTAATCTACAATATCGACACTTCTGCGCCAGAAGCACCGCAGATTATGCGCGTGATCGATAATGAAGGCAGCGCAGATACCTATCTGACGCCAGGCAACTACACCAATGACAAAACCCCAACCCTGTACGGTGTTGCTCAGCCGGACAGCGTAGTCAAAATCTACGATATTCGCTCCAACGTGATTGGCAGCGTAAAAGCCGGTGCCGATGGCCGCTGGAGCTTTACGCCGGAACTGACCACCGACGGCACCCACGTGTTCAGCGCCAGCTACACCGATCGTTTCGGCGCCGAGAGCCCGCGTTCTGACAACTTTACGCTGACGCTCGATACCTCCGTACCGGGTACGCCAGAGCTGGCTCAGGTTTACGATGATGAAGGCCGCGTTACCGGTCCGCTGAAGTCAGGTGACATCACCGATGACAAAACCCCAACCCTGTCGGGTGTGGCGGATGCCGGTGTGATCGTGCGCGTGTGGGACGGCGACAAACTGATTGGCTCTACCGTGGCGAACAACCGTGGTCAGTGGAGTCTGGAGGTTGAGCTGGGTGAAGGTGAGCACTCGCTGGTTGTGGATTCCATCAGCAAAGGCGGCACCGTTTCTGAGAAAACCGATCCGTTCAAACTGGTTGTCGACAGCAACACGCTGCCAGCACCGGTGCTGGATGAGATGGTCGCCAACAACGGCGATGAAGAGCGCGTACTGCAGCCGGGTGATTCCACCAACGACAACACGCCAGTGCTGCGCGGTGAAGGCAACAATGGCGACATCATCTCCGTGATCGTTGATGGCGAGACGGTGGCAAGCGCAATTGTTAGAGATGGCAAGTGGGAAATTGAATTGCCAGAACTGACAGAGGGTTCACACGATATTGAACTGATCGCCAAAGATCCGGCCACCGGCAAAGAGTCACCGACCTCTGATCCTATTAACGTGATCATTGATGTTACGCCACCGGATCAGCCAAAACCACCGACGATTGTCGATAACGAAGGTGACAACACCGGTCCGGTTGAACCAGGTAAACCTATTGATGACAACCGTCCAGGCTTCGGCGGCGACGGCGGCACCCCGGGCGACAAAGTGGAAGTCATCATTGATGACGGTAAAGGTAATCCAGTGGTCATTGGTACCGGTATCGTGGGCGAAGATGGCAAGTGGGAAGTGAAACCTGAGAACCCAATCGATGACGGTAACTACGAAGTGATTATCGAAATCACCGATCCGGCTGGCAACGTGTCCAACCCATCCGATCCTATCGATCTGATCATCGACACCAAAAAGCCAGGCTCAATGGAAGGCTCGTACATACTGGAGGATAACATCGGACCTATCACCGGTGAGATCAAAGACGGCATGGTCACCGATGACAAACAGCCAACCCTGAAGGGCACGTCACCGGATTTGTCAGAGGTGATCATCTACATCGACGATCAGGAACCTGTCGTCGTCAAGGTTGAGAATGGTGAGTGGAGCTATGAGCTGCCAGAACTGGGCGAGGGTAACCATAAAGTTGAAGTACAGCCGGTGAGCCAGTCCGGTGTAAAAGGCGACAAAGAAGCCGCCATTAACTTCAACGTGGATACCACTAAGCCGGAGCTGGTTGAAGGTGGCGCTGATGCTAACTTCGAAGGCGTGTTTGCGGATAAAACCGGCACTGAAACCCATGTGCTGCCGGACACCAACGACGACACCCTGATCTTCAAAGGCAAGGGGTCAGAAGACGGTTCTATCGTGATGATTTGGGCCGACGAAGCGCGTACTGAGCTGATCGGCTCTACCGTGGTGCAAAACGGCGTGTGGCGCTATGAGTCTGACAAACTGGCAGAAGGCGATTATGCCTTTAACGTCACGATCCGCGATGCGGCCGGTAATGAACTGGTCATCGACAAAACCGTTTCGACCAACGTCGACGTCACTCCGCCGCCGCCGCCAGAGATCAACTCGATCTTCGCTGCCGGTGCCACGGATGTAGAAGGGCTGATGAGCATGTCGCTCAACGACATCATGGCGCAGGGCCAGGACTCCCTGTTCATCGACAACGGCAAGTCGCAGCTGGTGGTGAACGCTAAACAGGGCGAGGCGCTGACGCTGGAAGACATCCTGCCAGCCGGTGAAGATGCCAGCTCCTGGCAGCAGGCGGCCGGTACCGTCACCGTCGGTGGCAACGAGTACAACGTCTACAGCAACGGTGATGCGGAACTGCTGGTGCAGAACCTGCACAACGAACAGCACTGATCATTGATTAGTCGCTAAACAAAAGCCCCGGTCGCAAAACCGGGGCTTTTTTTATGCCTGCAGCGGAAAAATCAGGCGGTCGGTTCCAGCACCAGAATTTTCACGTCTACCACGTCATCTTTGATGGTGGCGCGGTGCGCATCCATGTGCGGCATCTGCTGATGCTGCTCCAGATGGCGCAGCGATTCCCACTGCTCGAGCATAAAGATCGAGTCTGGCGAGTTCTGCTTCCACGGCACCTGCGCCTGGTGATCGACCAGCGCATCGTACTGATGGCAACCCTCTTCTTCCAGCACGACAGGGATCAGTTTATTAATCGCCTCCAGCACCTCCTGACGGCGGCCCGGCTTAACGCAAATTTCTGCAACCACAGTTAACATAACGCTTCCTTCTGTTTTTTCCCGGTGTGCTTACAGTTAAGCAAAGATCTGGCTGAGATGAGTCCGATAACGTGCGATATCGCGCGGCACGTCCGGCTGTTTAATCACGTCGTTACAGATAAAGGTCGGCAGACTTTCCATACCAAGGAACTGATTGGCTTTATGGAAGTGCAGGTACAGGCCGTCCACGCCGACGCCTTCAAAGAACTGGTCGGGATCGGTAAAGGCTTCCAGCGGCGCGTTCCAGGTCAGCGACAGCATGTATTTTTTGCCCTGAATCAGGCCGCCGGAACCGTATTTTTTGCTGGCATCGCTGCGCGAACGGCCATCGCTGGCGTACAGCGCGCCGTGGCCCAGAGTAAACACCTCATCGATGTACTTTTTCACCGTCCACGGCTCGCCCATCCACCAGCCCGGCATCTGATAAATCACCACGTCGCTGTCGAGGTATTTCTGTACTTCGTCCGCCACGTTGTAGTCGCTATCGGCAACGGTTACCTGAACCTCATGGCCCAGATCGCGCAGCTGGCTGGCCGCCACTTCGGTCAGGGTATGGTTCAGCTCGCCTTTGGAATGGGCAAAGGTCTTGCCGCCGTCGATAATCAAAATCTTGCTCATGGATAATTCGCTCCGTTTCTCATAGATGCCGCCCACTCTACGCGCGCGCGCGGGGCAAAAAAATGCGTGATTGATCACAAGACTTTTGCTCTCAAAGCAATAATGCCGCTACTTATGCAACAATCCGCACGCAAACCAACATCCACTTAAAAAGAACACACCATGAAAACTGTGATACTGAGTGCCTTACTTCTGGTGGCCGGCGCGACTCAGGCGCAATCCCACCTTGATAACGTTCGCCAGAGCAAAACCCTGAAGGTCTGCACCACTGGCGATTACAAGCCTTACACCTTTCTGCGCAGCGACGGCCAGTATGAAGGGCTGGATATCAGCATGGCGCAGTCGCTGGCCGCCAGCCTCGGCGCAAAGGTGCAGTGGGTACCAACCACGTGGAAAACCCTGAGTGAGGATTTCGTGGCGAAACAGTGTGATATCGCGCTGGGCGGTGTCTCCGTGACGCTTAAACGTCAGCAGATTGCCTGGTTCGCGCAGCCGCTGGGCGTCGATGGCAAAATTCCGCTGGTGCGCTGCGCGGATAAAGCGAAGTACCAGATGGTTGAGCAGATCAACCAGCCGCAGGTGCGGGTAATCGAGCCGGCTGGTGGCACCAACGAAGCGTTTGTGCACAGTCATCTGCCGCGGGCCAGCCTGCAGCTGGCGGAGAACACCGGGATTTTCCAGCAGCTGGTGGATAACAAAGCCGACGTGATGATCACCGATGCTTCCGAAGCGCTGTTTCAGCAGCAGCACTATCCGTCGCTGTGTGCCATCAATCCGCAACAGCCGATGCAATATGGCGAGAAGGCTTACATGATTCCGCGTGATGATATGAGCTGGAAGCTGTATGTCGATCAGTGGCTGCACCTCAGCACTGCCACCGGCGAATATGCGCAGATCGCCAGACAGTGGCTGGGCGTGGTGAAGTAATCGTTAGCGATAAATCGTATTGCGACAGGCGTTACCGTCCTGTAGCGGCGCAATTTATTGCGCAATCAGCAGCAGTGCGGCGGGTGAATACGCGCGATAAAACGCGCCGCTACGGCATGGGCAACTGACATCCTGCACTTCCGTAGCGGCCATATTTATTGTTTTAACATCAACGATACAACCCGGCTTTACCTAACCCGCCGAACAGATTCATCTTGTAGCGAATCACCGCTTTCGCAGCGGCGATGGCATCCGGATAAATCACATTCGGATCCCACCAGCTCTCCCGCGCGAGGATCTCGCGCAGTCTGGCGAAATAGGCGAACTTCATGTCGCTGGAGATATTGATCTTGCCTACGCCCAGCGTCACCGCCTCGGCAATCTCCGCGTCCGGATTGGCCGAACCGCCGTGCAGCACCAGCGGAATATCTACGCGCTGCGAGATATCCTTCAGAATGTGCATCTGCAGCTCCGGTTTCATATCTTTGGGATAGATACCGTGCGCGGTGCCAATTGCCACCGCCAGCGTATCGACGCCGGTGCGCTGCACAAAATCTTCCGCCTGCGCCGGTTCGGTGTAGATCACCTTGCTCACGCCACCTTCCACTGTGGTGCCGGTATCGCCGATGGTGCCGAGTTCGCCCTCCACCGACACGCCCACCGCGTGCGCCAGCTTCACCACCTCTTTGGTCAGCGCCACGTTCTCTTCGTACGGCAGCAGCGAGCCGTCAATCATTACCGAGGTAAAGCCGCACTGAATAGCGCGCAGCACCTGCGCAATTGAAGCGCCGTGATCGAGGTGAATAGTAAACGGCACGCGGCTTTTTAAGGTGCGTTCGCGCACGTAGCCAAAAAATTCATCGGTGACAAATTCCAGTTCGCTCGGATGGATAGAAATAATGGCGGGCGTGTTGGTGGCTTCGGCTTCTTCCACCACGGCCCGGATAAAGCAGCTGTCAGCGACGTTAAATGCGCCGATGGCGAAGCGATGTTCACGGGTCGGGGCCAGCATCTCTTTCATTGAAATCAACATGTTTATGTTTCCTTAGCGTGAGTTTTACCAGAGCCGGCGCACGCGCCGACCCGATGAGGGATAAAAAGAAACAGTTGGAAATTGCGCCGCGATCGGGGCGTGCGCGCCGTCAGTAGCGGTTTGCCGACCCTGACCAGCTCAGATATTCAATAACCACTTCGCGACAGGCGGATTCCATCAGCGCCAGCACATCGGCCAGCTCGGCCTGCGGATGCTGGCGCAGCGCCTGCTGCACCGCGTGCTTACCGGCGTCGAACACCGCAGCGCCGACGTTGATCTTGGCGACGCCACAGGCGCTGACGCGGCGTATATCCTCCGCCGGGGTGCCCGAGCCGCCGTGCAGCGCCAGCGGCCGCGTCGTCACCGCGTGCAGCTGCTGCAGCCGTTCAAAGTCGATCTTCGGCTTTACGCCCGGCGGATAAAGCCCGTGCGCGGTACCGACCGAAATCGCCAGCAGATCGATGCCGGTCTGCTCAATAAACGGCAGCACGTCTTCTACCCGCGTCATCTTCACGGCGGCATCGGCCAGTTCATATGTGGGCGCATCGGCGATATGCCCCAGCTCGCCTTCAACGCACACGCCAGCGGTATGCGCCATCTTCACTACCGCTGCGGTCTGACGAATATTGTCCGCCAGCGGTTCGGCCGATGCGTCAATCATCAGCCCGGTAAAGCCGGCGCGAAACGCCTGACCAATCAGCGGAAAGGCTTTGCCGTGGTCAAGCGCCAGCGCTACCGGCACTGCGGCCTGAGCGGCCAGCGCCTGTACCAGCGGCGCCGCCACCGCCGGCGGAAAATGCGCGCTGTGTCCCTGATACACGTTGAGAATCAGCGGCGCGCGCTGCTGTTCCGCCGCCTGAATCGCCGCGCGGGCGGTTTCGAGGTTGAAGCAGTTGATCGCCAGCACCGCGTACTTGTGCTGGAAGGCGGCCTGAATCAGGTCATTCATCATGGCAAACATGCGGGCTCCTTATTCCAGAGTGAATTTGATCTCTTCATCGCGGACGCCAGGTGCTTCCACGTCATCGAACTCTTCATCCTGCTGTGTGACCGGTTTTTTCATCACCGACAGCATCACGCCGCACACCACGGTGCCGATGCCGAGCGCCAGGCAGAACAGCCACGGTTTGGTGAACAGCGGCACCACGAACATGCCACCGTGTGGCACCGGCGCTTCCACGCCCCACACCATAATCAGTCCGCCGGCCAGCGCTGAGGCCACCACGCAGCTGGCCACTACGCGCAGCAGGTCGCGTGCCGCAATCGGAATCACGCCTTCGGTAATCATGCAGATGCCCATCGGGAACGCGGCTTTCAGCGCCTCTTTCTCTGCTTTGGTGTATTTGTGGCGCGTCAGCAGATAAGAGAGGGTGATGCCGAACGGCGGAATGATGGAGCCGACAAACTTCACCGCTTCCGGACCGTAAATGCCGTCGACCAGCATGCCGTCTGCGAACAGCGACATGGTCTTATTGATCGGCCCGCCAAAGTCGAAGGTGGCCATCGCGCCGAGGATGGCGCCCATCACGAATTTGGAGCCGCCCTGCATGGACTCCAGCAGATGAATCAGCGTCTTTTGCAGCCAGACGATCGGCTGGCCGATAAAGGTCATCATCAGCAGCCCGGCGATGATGGTGCTGAGCAGCGGCAGTACCATGATCGGCATCAGCCCCTGCATCGACTGCGGCAGCCTGATCACCCGGCGCAGCAGCAGCACGGTATAGCCGACGAGGAAACCGCCCAGAATCCCGCCGATAAAGCCGGTGCCGATCTGGCCGCAGATAAAGCCGACGATCAGGCCGGGCGCAAAGCCGGGACGATCGGCAATCGAGTAGGCGATGGCGGCGCTGATCAGCGGCACAATCAGCCCCATGCCCCAGCCGCCGATCTGGTTCAGCATCCACGCAATGCTGCCGGTCTGCTTGCCGACGTCCGGCCCGCCAATCACCTGGCCGAGCGCAATGCAGATGCCGGCGGCGACGATCAGCGGGATCATCCATGAGATGCCGGTGAGCAGGTGGCCTTTGATCTCCTGGCCGTACTGACGTTTGTGATCGCTCATGATCGATCTCCTCAGGCGCGCGCCAGTGAATCCGCCACTTTTTCGAGGAATTTCACCGGTGACTTGATCACCACTTCGGTTTTCACTCGCACGATGGGTTTGCCCTGAAAGCGCTGTTCGCCGTTGATCTTGACGTCAACCGCGAGGATCACCACGTCAGCGGCGTCAATCTGCTCACGCGTCAGCGGCGTTTCAGTGCCGATGGTGCCCTGGGTTTCAACGTGGATGGTGTGGCCCAGCGCGTGAGCCCCCTTAATCAGTTTTTCGCGCGCAATGTAGGTATGCGCGATGCCTGCGGTGCAGGCCGCTACACAGACGATATTCATGTGGCACCTCAAGGTGTTGGGTGTTAACAGAGGTCGGTTTCGGCGTACTGACTAAACAGCCGAATGATATTGCCGGGGTCATTCTCCGCCAGCAGTCGGGCTATCACCTCATCATCGGCCAGCGCGCTGGCCACCTGCGACAACAGGCGAATATGGGTGGTGTTCTGATCTTCCAGCCGCACGGCGAACAGGATGATGCAGCGCACCTGGCTGCCATCCAGCGTTTCCCACGGAATGTCCTGCTGGGTGCGGCCAATGGCGAGCGTGGTTTGTTTTACCGCCGACGATTTGCCGTGCGGAATCGCGATATGGTTTTCGAAGCCGGTCGAGCCTTCCGCTTCACGCAGCCAGACATCGGCAATAAACGCGGCGCGGTCGCTGATGGCGCCGTCGCTCACCAGCAGATCGGTGAGTTCGTTGATCGCCTCTTCTTTACTGGTGGCGCTGAGCGCCAGGTTAACGCGGCGCGGCGTCAGAATGCGGGAAATGTCCATGGTTGCTCCTCATTCAATCAGTGTGCGGCCAACGCGCAGGGCGTGCCGTTGGGCAGCTGGCTGCCAATCATGGCGTCAGTGACCCGCCGGATATCGTCATCATTAAAAAAGGCGCTGACATACACGGCCGGAATGGCACCGGCGTCGAGATGGATGGTGGTAATCACCAAATCCACCGCGTGGTGCTGACAAAACGCCGCCTGATTGCTGGCTGACACCACGCCGGCAATTTCCCAGTCCGGAAAGGCGCGTAATATGCGGCTCTTTAGCAGGTGTGAGGTACCCACGCCGCTGGAGCACACCACCAGGATGCGTTTGTGGGCGATCTGCCGCTCCAGTGCCGCCTGGAAATGGACGCACAAATAACCAATTTCATCCTCAGCCACCGGCGACAGGGCGAAGGTGCGCGCGGTCAGCTGCATTGCCTGCTGGGTCAGAGAAAATATCTCTTTCATTTCCTGTTTAATATCATCCAGCAGCGGATTGCGAATATGAATGTGATATTTAAGCCGGTTTAATAATGGCTTTATATGCACCAGTAAACCGTCAAATAATAAACGGTCCTGAGATAAGTCCTGCTGAATAAACGCCGAGAAACGATCAATTAATTCGCAGGTTATTTTAACCGACTCGGCAGTGGAAAATTGATTATGCAGCGTCACCTGATCGCCACGCTCTTCCACCACAATGCCGGAGGAGACGATATATTGATAAATAAAACCGACTTCATCGGCCGGCAATGCACAGCCGATGCGCTGCTCAATGCGCGCCACCATCTGCCGGGCAATGGTGAGAATCGATTGATCGAGATCGTGCGCGGTGGTGAGAATGTCCAGCGCCAGCGCGTTGCCCTGCGCCATGCGGTGCATCATGATCAGGATGTGCGTGCACAGATTGAGATACCAGGCATCGCCCAGCGGATAACTCAGCTGCTGCTCCATCTGTTGCAGCAGCGTCTGCACAAAGGCCACATCCTCTTCGCCAAAATAGTGCACCAGCGCCTGCTGGCTGCCGGGATCGAGCCGCGGCAGCAGCGGCGTACCGGCGACCTGTTGCTGCATCACATCGTTGATCAGCGACACCATCGCCTGACGCAGCGCCTGCTCATGGCCCTCTATGTGCGTGCCGCCCGGGCCGCGCTGCAGCGTTAATCCCAGCGGCTGCAGCCACTCTTCTATCACTTTCAGGTCGTTCACAATCGAGGCGTGGCTGATAAAGTAGCGCTCGGACAGCTTGCTGATTGACGTAGCACGCGGCGCATCGCTCAGTAGCTGGGAGGCGATTTTTATCCGCCGGCTGTTATGACTGAGCGCGTCGCCGGCCTCGTCGCCGTTCAGCTGCTGCTCCAGCTGCAAACGCTGCTGCATATCCTCAACCCGCAGCCGCACGCCGCGGCCAGGGGTTTTCTCCAGTGTCAGCGCCCAGTTGCTGAGCCAGCTCTCCAGCCACTGCAGGTCGCGCTGAATGGTCTTCCCGGAGACGCCGAGCTGTAACGCCAGCTGACCAATCGGCTGCGGCGCCGCCTGTTGCAACAGCAATTTCACTAACCGGTGTTGTCGCGAAGTCAGTATTTGCATTCGGTCACCCTTTATTTTGGTAAAACCTAATGGGATTTTTCCTTGTGGCATTTATTTCAGTGCCAGCAAGCCGTCGCGAAAAAGGTGTGTCTTATGGAGTATGAATTTAGGAAAGGATGGCGGCAGCAACAATACTAAATGTTGTCCCGTCAGGCGGACAGCATTAATACACCGCGTTGACGGGAAATTAAATGCGAGTCTGCTCACACAATAACGCGCTAAATAAGTGTGATGATGCTCCCAATCCTTTTTATTTTTCCAACCGGCGTCACGTTATTTAAAGCCGGGAGATTCTTTCCGTCCTCAACGGCTTCCCTGTGACTAAATCCCACGAATAAGGTACTATCCTCGCCAAATGACCGCCGGATGACCCGCCGTTGCGGGCCACGAAGTGAGGATGCCAGCTTAATGAGTGAAATGACACAGGATGGCGCAGAGCGTCTTGCCCTGCACAAGTTTACTGAAAACGCGTACCTGAACTACTCCATGTACGTGATCATGGACCGTGCGCTGCCGTACATCGGTGACGGTCTCAAGCCGGTGCAGCGCCGCATTGTTTATGCCATGTCCGAGCTGGGGCTTAACGCCAGCGCAAAATTCAAGAAATCGGCGCGTACCGTGGGTGACGTGCTGGGTAAATACCATCCGCACGGCGACAGCGCCTGCTACGAAGCGATGGTGCTGATGGCGCAGCCGTTCTCCTACCGTTATCCGCTGGTGGATGGTCAGGGCAACTGGGGTGCGCCGGACGATCCGAAATCCTTTGCGGCGATGCGTTACACCGAATCGCGCCTGTCGAAATATGCCGAAGTGCTGCTCAGCGAACTGGGGCAGGGCACGGTGGATTACATCCCCAACTTCGACGGCACGCTGCAGGAGCCGAAAATGCTGCCGGCGCGCCTGCCGAACATCCTGCTCAACGGCACCACCGGCATCGCCGTGGGTATGGCGACCGATATTCCGCCGCACAACCTGCGCGAAGTGGCCGAAGCCGCGGTGCGCCTGATCGACAAGCCCAACACCACGCTGGATGAGCTGCTGGAGATCGTGCAGGGGCCGGACTTCCCGACCGAAGCCGAGATCATCACGCCGCGCGACGAGATCCGCAAGATCTACCAGAACGGCCGTGGTTCGATCCGCCAGCGTGCGGTGTGGAAAAAAGAGGACGGCGAGGTGGTGATCACCGCGCTGCCGCACCAGGTGTCGGGCGCGCGCGTGCTGGAGCAGATCGCCAGCCAGATGCGCAATAAAAAGCTGCCGATGGTGGAGGATCTGCGCGATGAATCGGATCACGAAAACCCGACGCGGCTGGTGATTGTGCCGCGCTCCAACCGGGTGGATCTCGATCAGGTAATGAACCACCTGTTTGCCACCACCGATCTGGAGAAGAGCTATCGCGTTAACCTCAACATGATCGGGCTGGATAACCGTCCGGCGGTGAAAAACCTGCTGGAGATCCTCTCGGAATGGCTGGTGTACCGCCGCGATACCGTGACACGCCGTCTCAATCATCGTCTGGAACGCGTGCTGCGTCGTCTGCATATCCTCGAAGGTTTGCTGGTGGCGTTCCTTAATATTGATGAGGTGATTCACATCATCCGCAGCGAGGATGAGCCGAAGCCAGTGCTGATGTCGCGCTTTGACATCAGCGAAACCCAGGCCGAAGCGATTCTGGAACTGAAACTGCGCCATCTCGCCAAACTGGAAGAGATGAAGATTCGCGGTGAACAGGCCGAGCTGGAAAAAGAGCGCGATCAGCTGCAGGCGATCCTCGCCTCCGATCGCAAAATGAGTAACCTGCTGAAGAAAGAACTGCTGGCGGATAGCCAGACCTACGGCGACGATCGCCGTTCACCGCTGCACGAACGTGAAGAAGCGAAAGCGCTGAGCGAGAACGAGCTGGTGAGCGCTGAGCCGGTCACCATTGTGCTGTCGCAGATGGGCTGGGTGCGCAGCGCCAAAGGTCACGATATCGATCCGGCAGGATTAAGCTACAAAGCGGGCGACAGCTACCGTGCCGCCGCGCGCGGCAAGAGCAACCAGCCGGTGGCGTTTATTGACTCCACCGGCCGCAGCTATACGCTGGATCCGACCTCGCTGCCGTCGGCGCGCGGGCAGGGAGAGCCGCTCACCGGCAAGCTGACGCCACCGCCGGGTGCGGTGATTGAGCAGGTGCTGATGGAAGCGGACGATCAGAAGCTGCTGATGGCCTCCGACGCCGGCTACGGCTTCATCTGTACCTTTGCCGATCTGGTGTCGCGCAACCGCGCCGGTAAAGCGCTGCTGACGCTGCCGGAAAACGCCAAAGTGATGACGCCGCTGGCGGTGCACTCTGGCGACGACATGCTGCTGGCCATCACTCAGGCCGGCCGTATGCTGATGTTCCCGGTGGCCGATCTGCCGCAGATGTCGAAAGGCAAGGGCAACAAGATTATCTCGATTCCGTCCGCGGATGCCGCCGCGGGCGTGGACAAGCTGCAGTGGCTGCTGATTCTGCCGCCGGGCAGTTCCATTACTATCTATGTCGGCAAGCGTAAGCTGATCATGCGTGATGAAGATCTGCAGAAAGTGCGTGCTGAGCGCGGCCGTCGCGGTAGCGTATCGCGCGGACTGCAGCGGATCGATAGCGTGGAAGTGAATGCGCCAGCGCGGCCAAAAAGTGACGCGAATAGCGAAGAGTAAGACTGAAAAGGCGAAGGACTGCCACATTTGAGGAAGCTATGTTACTAATTTTACGCACGTTGATCGTTGTGATTTATTCGATTCTGGTTTGTGTGTTTGGCAGCATCTGGTGTCTGTTTTCACCGCGTAATCCGCGCCACGTGGCGACCTTTGGTCACATGTTTGGTCGTCTGTCGACGGTGTTTGGCGTCAAAGTCGAACTGCGTAAACCGGTGGACGCTGAAAGCTACGGTAACGCGATTTACATCGCTAACCATCAGAACAACTACGACATGATCACCGCCGCCAATATTGTGCAGCCGACCACGGTCACAGTGGGCAAGAAAAGCCTGCTGTGGATCCCGTTCTTCGGCCAGCTCTACTGGCTGACCGGTAACCTGCTGATTGACCGCGATAACCGCGCCAAAGCGCACGGCACCATCGGCGAGCTGGTGGCGCAGTTTAAAAAGAAGAAAATTTCCTTCTGGATGTTCCCGGAAGGGACGCGTAGCCGCGGACGCGGTCTGCTGCCGTTCAAGACCGGCGCCTTCCATGCGGCGGTGGCGGCGGGCGTGCCGATCATCCCTGTAGTGGTCTCTAACACCCACGGCAAAATCAAACTGAATCGCTGGAACAATGGCTTAGTGATCGTGGAAATGCTGCCGCCAGTGGATACCACGCAGTTTGAAACCACGTCGGTACGTAAACTGGCGACCCACTGCCGTGAATTAATGTCTGCTAAGCTGGAAGAGTTGAACGCTGAAGTCGCCGAACGCGAAAAAAACGGTAAAATCTAGCCGGCAAAAAAATGGCTCACCCGCAGCGCGCTATGGCTCGAGCTGTCGGGTGCGCTTTGATGCGTGACGGGCCCCGCTGTTTGTAGGGTGCGCATTCATGCGCACCGGGTTCCGCCGTTTGCAGGATGCGCATTCATGCGCACCGGGTCCCGGATGCGCACTGACCTGACCCGGACACACAGCCGCGCCTTTCGGGCGCTTCACAACACGATTAAAAATAACAACATGGACACGGCGTCTTCACGCCACGCTCAAAAGGTCTGAAGTTTTATGTCTTGCAGCAGACGTCAGTTTATTCAGCTTTCTGCCGGTATGGCGCTGGCTTCCAGCGTTATGCCTTACGCCGCCCGCGCCGCCGCGCCATTGGGCGATGTACCTTTGCCGGTGCCGCCGCTGATTGAATCACGCCGCGGTCAGCCGCTGTTCCTTACGCTGCAGCGCAGCCACTGGTCCTTCAACGGCAACAGCAACAAAGTGCCGGTATGGGGCATTAACGGCCTGTACCTTGGCCCGACGGTGCGCGTTTACAGCGGCGATGATGTCAAACTGATCTACAGCAACCGCCTCAATGAACCGGTGGCGATGACCGTCAGCGGTTTGCAGGTGCCGGGCGCGCTGATGGGCGGTGCGCCGCGCATGATGTCCGCTGGCG
Organism: Pantoea sp. Cy-640; assembly: GCF_011752635.1. Lineage (NCBI taxonomy): Bacteria > Pseudomonadati > Pseudomonadota > Gammaproteobacteria > Enterobacterales > Erwiniaceae > Pantoea > Pantoea sp. Cy-640. The sequence continues at coordinate 214,447 of NZ_VWXB01000007.1, forward strand.
TAGACTGGGCTCCGGTGCTGCCGATTCGTCAGGGCGCGGCCACGCTGTGGTATCACGCCAACACGCCGAATCGCATGGCGCCGCACGTCTATAACGGCCTGGCGGGGATGTGGCTGATCGAAGATGACATCAGCAAAGCGCTGCCGCTGCCGAAGCATTACGGCGTCGATGATTTCCCGCTGATTATTCAGGACAAGCGCCTCGATAACTTTGCCACGCCGGTTTATAACCCACCGTCGGACGGCGGGTTCCTCGGCGATACGCTGCTGGTTAACGGCGTGCAAAACCCGTATGTCGAAGTGTCACGCGGCTGGGTACGTTTGCGCCTGCTGAATGCGGCCAATGCGCGCCGTTTCGATCTCAGCTTTAGCGATAACCGGCCGTTTACGGTGATCGCCAGCGATCAGGGCTTCCTGCCCGCGCCGGTAGCGGTGCAAACGCTGTCGCTCGCACCGGGCGAACGCCGCGAAGTGCTGGTGGATATGTCGCAGGGCGATGAAGTGTCGATCACCGCAGGCACGGCGGCAGGTATTATGGATCGTCTGCGCGGGCTTTTTGAGCCGTCATCGATTCTGACCAATACGCTGGTGCTGACGCTGCGCCCGACCGGCCTGCTGCCGCTGGTGACCGACAACCTGCCGATGCGCCTGCTGGCGGATCAGATTCTGGATGGCGTGGCGGTGCGCACGCGCGAATTCCGCCTCGGCGATGGCACGCCGGGCATTAACGGTGTGCTGTGGGACATGAATCGCATCGATACGACGGTTCAGCAGGGCACCTTTGAGCGCTGGATCATTCACGCCGACCGTCCGCAGTCGCTGCATATTCAGGGCGTGATGTTCCTGATTAAGAGCGTCAACGGCGCGCAGTCGATGGGAGAAGATCGCGGCTGGAAAGATACGGTCTGGGTGGATGGCGATGTCGAACTGCTGGTGAGTTTCCCGCAGAGTTCGTCAGAACATTTCCCGTTTGTCTATTACAGCCAGACGCTGGAGCTCGCCGACCGCGGCACCGCAGGGCAGATGGTGGTGAATCCGGTCGGGTGAGGAGTGTTGCTGTTCCCTCACCCTAACCCTCTCCCGCGCGCGGGAGAGGGAACCGTTTTGTGCCGTATTACCCACAGGCACACCGCTTCAGATTCGCGCGGACATCTCCCTCTCCCGCGTGCGGGAGAGGGCCGGGGTGAGGGGGCAAACCGCACCATTCATCTACGAGCCCCACGTCACCCATTAAACTCTTCCGGATCCGGTCCCAGCCGCTTGCCTTTATCCAGCTTCGCGATCTCGCTCACTTCTGACTTATCCAGCCGGAAATCAAACACCTGGAAGTTCTCCTGAATGCGCGCCGGCGTTACCGACTTCGGAATCACCACCAGGCCGCTGTCCAGATGCCAGCGAATCACAATCTGCGCCGGCGTCTTGCTGTACTTCTTCGCCAGCTCGCGAATGATCTCCTGATCAAACACGCCTTCACCGCCCTGCGCCAGCGGGCTCCACGACTCGGTCTGAATCTGATGCAGTGCATTCCACGCATGCAGCGTGCGCTGTTGCAGCATCGGATGCAGTTCAATCTGATTCACCACCGGCGACACGCCGGTTTCATCAATCAGCCGCTTGAGGTGCGCTTCATGGAAGTTGCACACGCCGATGCTTTTCGCCAGGCCCTGCTGTTGCAATTCCACCATTTTCTTCCACGCATCAACGTAGTGGTCTTTCTGCGGACACGGCCAGTGCATCAGATAGAGATCCACCTGCTCCAGCTGCAGCTTCTTCAGGCTGGTCTCCATCGCCTGCTCAACGTTCTGCTGGTCATCATTCCACAATTTGGTGGTGATAAAGATCTCATCGCGCGCCACGTCGGTTTCCTGCAGCGCCTGGCCAATCGCCTCTTCATTTTTATACGCGGCGGCGGTATCGATGGAGCGATAGCCGACCTTCAGCGCTTCCAGCACCGCGTTGCGCGCTTCATCAATGCTGGCCTGCCAGACGCCAAGGCCGAGTTGCGGCATCATGTTGCCGTCGTGCAGTTTAATCCGGGGTTGCTCTGCCATAGTGACTCCTTATCGGTTGCAGTGACTTACCGTAGAAACGATCTGCTTAAGTCTAGTCAACAAACCTGACCTGAGGATCATTGTGGCAACCGAACGGCACTTTCGCCCGGTGCAATCCTGCAAAAATCTTGCCTGATTCTCCAGCTGTCTGGAGCTTTATGCAGCAATACGGCACACTGCGTTTTTTGCTGCCCGAGAGAGTGCCATGCCGAACGATGCCCTTTGCCGCCAGCTGGCGCAGCGCGTGATCACGCTGATGCGCGAGCCACAAAAGCCGCTGTGTGCTGTGGAAAACGTACGGTTGATCTACGCTGAGGAACCGCTGCCGCGCACGCCGATGTTGTATCCGGCGGGCATCGTGATCCTGTTTCAGGGACACAAAACCGGCTACCTCGGCAGCACGGTGTTTCGCTACGACGCCACCAAATATCTGATGCTCACGGTTACGCTGCCAGTGGAGTGCGAAACTGACGCCACGCCGCAGCAGCCGCTGGCCGGCATGAGCCTCACCGTGGATCCGGCCAGTTTGCAGGATCTGCTGTTAAGCATTGGCGATGACGAGCAGTTTCAGCCGCAGCCGCAAACCTCCGGCATTCACTCTGCGTTTCTTAGCGAGGAGATGCTGTGCGCCGCGGAACGGCTGCTGGATGTGATGGATAAACCGCGTGATGCCCGCGTGCTCGGCCCGCAGCTGGTGCGTGAAATCATCTATTACGTACTGACCGGGCCGATTGGCGGCGCGCTGCTGTCGCTGGTCAATCGCCAGACGCAGTTCAGCCAGGTGGCCCGGGCGCTGCGCCGCATCGAGAACCACTTTGCCGAAAGCCTGAGCGTGGAAATGCTGGCGGCGGAGGTCAACATGAGCGTCTCGGCGTTTCACCATAACTTTAAGGCGGTGACCCAGACCTCGCCGCTGCAGTATCTCAAGCGTTACCGGCTGCATCAGGCGCGGTTAATGATGCTGCAGGATGGGCTGAAGGCCAGCGCCGCCGCCGTGCGCGTCGGCTATGAAAGCCCGTCACAGTTTTCGCGGGAGTTTAAACGGTACTTTGGCGTGACGCCGGGAGAAGAGGCGAGCCGCGCGCGCCAGACCGGGGCGCTGCAGCCGTTTGACGCCGCCTGAAGCGGCGGCGCTTTACAGAGGCTCAGGCTTTCTGGCGCCGCTTTTTCCAGATCACCACAATGCTGCCGCCGAGGCCGAGAAACAGCAGCACAATAGGCAGCACCATCAGGATCGCCATCACCTGATCTTCGTGGCGCTTGATAAACGGCACCTGGCTGATGCCGTAGCCCATCGCCACTACAATCCCGACCCACAGCGCGCCGCTCAGCCAGTTGAAGAACTGAAAACGCCCGTTCTGCAAACCCGAAATGCCCGCCATGGTCGGCAGCAGCGTGCGCACGAAGGCCAGAAAGCGGCCAACCAGCAGTGCCATCAGGCCGTGGCGGTTGAACAGGTGCCAGGCGCGCTGATGGTACTGTGCTGGCAAATGCATCAGCCAGCTTTTGACGATTTTAGTATTACCAAGCCAGCGCCCCTGCAGATAGCTCAGCCAGCAGCCGAGGCTGGCGGCGGTGGTCAGAATCACCATGGTCGGCACAAAATCCATCACGCCTTTGGCGATCATCGCCCCTGCCAGCAGCAGCAGGCTGTCGCCGGGCAGGAACGAGGCAGGCAGCAAACCGTTTTCCAGGAACAGCGTCAGAAACATCACGCCGTAGACAATCCACACTACATCCGGATTGGCCAGCGCGGCAAAATCCTGATGCCACAGCGCCTGGACAATCTCATGTAAAACACCCATCAGCTATCCCATCGAGTCACAAGGCTTGTATTTTAACCGTCCGGGACGGCGTAATCGTTGATCTCCGCTACGCCGCACCGGATGGTTTAAGTTTGGTTTATCTTTTTACGCTTTCAGGCGGGCAAAACCGGCTTTCAGGTCATCCAGCAGATCGTCAACGTGCTCGAGACCGATATGCAGACGCACCAGCGTGCCGTCAAAATCCACGCCGCCCGCCGGACGAATTGCCGCCAGCTCTTCCGGCTGGTTCGCCAGAATCAGCGATTCAAAGCCGCCCCACGAGTAAGCCATACTGAAATGGTGGAAGCGATCGAGATAATTTGCCAGCTGCGCCGGGGTGAGTTTTTCATGCAGGATGAATGAGAACAGCCCGCTGCTGCCGCTGAAGTCGCGCCGCCAGAACTCGTGGCCTTTGCACTGTGCCAGCGCCGGATGGTTGACGCGCGCCACTTCCGGCTGCGCCGCCAGCCACTCGGCCACGCGCAGGCCGCTCTCTTCGTGCTGACGCAGACGCGTAGCCAGCGTACGCAGGCCGCGGCTGGCCATGTACGCGGTGTCCGCATCAACCATCTGGCCCATCAGGTAGGAGTTTTCGCGCAGCTGCGCCCAGCAGCGTTCGTTGGCCACCGCAGTGCCGATCATCGCATCGCTGTGGCCGATGATGTATTTGGTGCCGGCCTGAATCGAAATGTCGATGCCATGCTCCAGCGCGTTAAACAGCACGCCCGCCGCCCAGGTATTATCAATCATGATCACCGCATCTGGCGCTTTGGCGCGCACCGCCGCGACAATCGCCGGAATATCCTGCACTTCCATGGTGATGGAAGCCGGTGATTCGAGGAACACCACGCGGGTGTTCGGCTGCACCAGTTCGCCGATTTCACTGCCGATGCAGTGATCGAACCAGGTGGTGGTGACGTTAAGCTTCGCGAGAATTTTGGTGCAGAAATCCTGGGTGGGTTCGTACACCGCGCCGCTGACCAGAATATGATCGCCGCTGGTGACAAATGCGAGGATGGCATTGGCGACCGCGGCCGCACCGCACGGATAGAGCACGCAGCCGGCGCCGCCTTCCAGTTCGGTCATCGCATCCTGGAAGGAAAAATGGGTGAGGGTGCCGCGCCGGCCATAAAACAGTTCACCGCTGGCGCGTCCGGCGGTGGCGCGTTGTTTGTCCGCGACGGAGTCAAAAACCAGTGAGGATGCGCGCTGAATGACGCTGTTAACCGAGCCCTGAGTGTAACGTTTGCTGCGTCCCGCGGTGACAAGCCGGGTATCAATTTTTTTCGTTGCCATCACTGCCTTTCCTGACACGTCTCACAAAGCATCCAACTTACCACGAATCGCGGCGCGGGGTTGAGCCCGTTTGCCGAATATCAGAGTGACGCCAGCACAATCGCGGAAAGAGGCTGTTTGCGGCTTTTATTACGCGGCGGAAAAGCAAAGACGCGGCGGAAAAGCAAAGACGCGGCGGAAAAGCAAAGCGCAATAAATTGCGCCGCTACGACCCGTGCGGGATGTTCGTCCGCGCCAGTTGCACCAGTCCGCAAACCGCACTAAACCGTAGCGGCGCGATTTATCGCGCAACCGTGCCTGTTGCTCCATTCCGCAAAGCGCACCCAACCGTAGCGGCGCGATTTATCGCGCTAAACATTGCGCCGCATCAATTCAGCGGGTTACAGCTTTGTAAATAGTAATGAGAACCACTATCACTTCGGTCGGTTTTTTTGCTATGATCCGCGCTTCAATCGTGAACGGTGCAACAGAAGTCGGAGACGCAGCGTGGTAGCCAGTGACTTGATGCAAACGGACCTCTCCGTTTGGGGCATGTATCAGCATGCCGATATCGTGGTAAAAATTGTGATGATCGGCCTGTTGCTGGCCTCGGTCGTTACCTGGGCGATTTTCTTTGGCAAATACGCAGAGCTGAGCGGGGCGAAACGTCGCCTGAAGCGTGAACAGCTGGCGCTGGGCGAAGCGCGCTCACTGAATGACGCGTATCGCGCTGCCGAAAACTTCAAAGCCAACAGCCACAGTGCTGTGCTGCTCGCCGACACGCGTAACGAACTGGAACTCTCTGCCGGCAGCGAAGACCTCGACGGCATCAAAGAGCGCACCAGCTTCCGCCTTGAACGTCGCGTCGCGGGCTTCAGCCGCCATGCCGGTCGCGGTAACGGCTTCCTCGCCACCATCGGTTCCGTTGCCCCGTTTATCGGTCTGTTCGGCACCGTGTGGGGCATCATGAACAGCTTTATCGGTATCGCTAAAACCCAGACCACCAACCTCGCGGTGGTGGCACCGGGCATCGCGGAAGCGCTGCTGGCGACGGCGATTGGCCTGGTGGCGGCAATTCCGGCGGTGGTGATCTACAACGTCTTCGCCCGCATGATTGCCAGCTACAAAGCCTCACTGGGCGACGTAGCGGCGCAGGTGCTGCTGCTGCAAAGCCGCGATCTGGACCTCGGCAACGTCGATACCGCAAAAGAAGTTAACCGTCCGGCGGCGGCCCAGAAACTGCGCGTAGGATAAGTATTATGGCGATGCGTTTAAACGATGATGCGGTCGGCGATGGCGAAATGCACGAAATCAACGTGACGCCGTTTATCGACGTCATGCTGGTGCTGCTGATCATCTTTATGGTCGCCGCGCCGCTCGCCACGGTGGATGTGCGCGTCAATCTGCCTGCTTCCACCAGCGCGCCGCAGCCGCGTCCGGAGAAGCCAGTTTATCTGTCGATCAAAGCGGATAAGCAGATTTACATCGGTAACGATGCGGTGACCAAAGAGACGCTGGTGAACGCGCTCACCGCGCAAACCGAAGGCAATAAAGAGACCACCATCTTCTTCCAGGCGGACAAATCAGTCGATTATGAAACGCTGATGTCGGTGATGGATCAGCTGCGTGAAGCGGGTTATCTGAAGATTGGTTTGATGGGCATGGAGACGGTGAAGAAATAGTTTCACCGGCGTAAACCCAGCCAGCTTATCTGTAGGGTCGTCATTTATGACGACCTTTTTTATTGTGGCGGCCGGAGCAGGCCGCCATGTCACGATGCGGTGGCGAACCGCAGTTAAACCAGATTCACCGTTACGCCATCCTGCACCAGCAGTTCGGCATCGCCGTGGCTGAACACGTGGTACTGGTTGCCGGCGATGGTCACGGTGCCGGTTTGCTCGGTCCAGGTGGTTATTTGTTCATTTTCCGGCAAAATATCTTTAAGCATAACGGATTTATCTTTTACACCTTCAATCATCAATTGAATTTTTGTATCATCAACAAAGAAACTTTCAATGCCATATTTTAAAATATCCTCAATTGTTATCTCAGTTCTCTCCTCGTTTAAAATTAAAATGCCAGGCTCATCGTGAATTAAAGCTCTGTTGTTATCACCTGATGATATCAGGTTCTTTTCATCAACCTTGGTGTAACTGATATCATCTATATTTATTCCGGAACTATCACTGTTGCTTTCAATTACAATTTTACTTATGAAGTTTTGGGCAGCTTTGAACGAAAATAGTTTCCATCCTGCCTGAATTACTTGAATGGTTTCAATAATGTTTCCAAAATTATCATAGGTGGAAATATTTGTCTTGTTATCCAAACCAAGCAAGCGAAGAGAGGCGTCACTCGCCAAACCATCAAATTCAATTGTAATTTTTCCGCTATAGCTATAGCCATTTTGCCCTACTTTTAAGTGAACGGAACCATGATCATTTAATATTTGAGTATAAACGCTTTTATCAAATAAGATATTTGCACCGTTGATCTTGAGTGGGCCGTCAAAAATGCCAGTTTTGAATCCTGAAAAATTTTCTGTTATGGTTTTCTTTTCAAATATTTCATAGATGTTCAAATCAAAATTGCTGCTCCACTTGTCGCTATTATCTGAACCTACCTTGATTTCCCATTGTCCTATTGTTAAATCATTAGGAGGCGTGAAATCCCAATGTCCTTTATCATTCACGAGAATAGTTGTTGTAATGATTTCTTCAGTCTCCTTGTTACTAATTTCAAGTTTCACGACTGAATTCGCTTCAGCGCTCCCCTTAATTTGTGGTTTAGTATCATCGGTTTTATCACCTGATTTTAAGATGCCGGTGCTTAAGCCTACATCATCATAGACTTCGTCAATGGTTGGCAGTGTATTGTTTTCTGAGATGATGTTTAATTTAAAAGGTTTGCCATTTATATCATTCCCCACGGATGAGCCAGCCTGAAACTCATAGATACCAACAGGTAAACGATCAGTTTCGTACTGCCACCGCCCATCTGCTCCAGCAGTAACGCTGTCCAATAAATCCCATGTACCTAACACGTTGCGATAATGAATATATACAACACTGTTAGATTCAGCGTGGCCGTGCAGGTTTGGCGTGCGGTCGTCGGTGATGGCACCGTTACCGAGCATACCAGTGTACGGGCCGAAGTCATCATAAGCGTGCGTGATCTCGGTTCTTGCGGTGGGATCAAGATCGATATCCAGCTTGAATTCGTCGGTCCAGCCGCTGCCTGCGTTGGCACGGAACTCCCAGTTTCCGGCACCCAGCGCCGGATTCGGTGTCCAGCTCCAGCTGGTGCCGTTCATTACGGCATTACCGCCATCAACCCATTCACCCTGAGCATTGCGGTACTGAATCCGCACCACACTGCCTGCTGGCGCGCTACCACGCAGCTCTGGCGTGGTATCATCGGTGATGCCATCGCTCTTCAATGATCCGGTCACGCTGCCGACGTTATCGACGGCATCAATAATTTTCGCCACGCCGCCTGGATCAACCGGCACTTCGCCGTCTTTACCAATAATAATTGTGAACTCATCCGACGGCTCACCCTCACGCACCTTATCCGCAAAGGTTTCACTCGCCACCAGCGTCAAATCATGCTGGCCGTCCGTAAGGTCAATCTCCGGCTCGATCTTCCACATCCCGGTATTGTCATCCGCCTTCGCGCTGCCGATAACCGTATCGCCTTCCTTCAGGTAAACAATCACGCCTTTCTCCGCGATGCCGGTCAGGGTCGGACGGCGGTCGTCGGTGATTCTGCCTGAATCGAAACTGCCGGTGATGTCGCCCTGATCGTCATACATGTTCAGCAGCGTCGGTGCTGCCGGTGGCGTGGTATCAACAATCAGCGTACGCAGGCTGGGTGTACTAACGTTGCCGGCCTTATCCACCGACTGGAAAGACATGTTGTAGTAACCATCCTCCAGCGGTGTGGAAGGTGTCCAGCTCCAGTAACCGTTGGCAGGGTTGATATCAACCGAAAAGGTCTCTTTGCCGACGGTAATCAGCATGGTACCGCCCTTACCAATTTCTGAATTTGCATAGCCATGAAACATGGGGGTGTTGGTGTCGCGCTCGAGGTATTTCACCTCTTCGTAATTGAACAATTCCATGGAAAATATTCCTGTGTTGGTCGTCGGTTTATTGCAGCGAGGGCCGCCGCGCCTTGTTATAGAGCGCGTATTTTGTAATAGATGACGTAACACGCCGTATGAGACATGTCCCGAAGGGAGAAAAGTCCGAGCAGAGAAAAAGCAGGTGAAAAAGGCAGGATAATGCCGTGCTGCGCGCACGGCATCGGAGGATTACACCAGTTCGATTTTCACGCCGTCCTGCACCAGCAACTCGGCGTCGCCGTGGCTGAACACGTGGTACTGGCTGCCGGCGATGGTCACGGTGCCGGTTTGCTGCGTCCAGCCGCTGACCGCTTCGCCTTCCGGCAGGATGTCGCTGAGCTGTACGGTGTCGCCGGCCTGGCCGCTGACGCGCAGCTGGGTTTTGCCGTCGTCAATGAACAGGCTCTGCTGACCGGCTTCCACCACGTCGCTGAGCGTCAGGCCGAGCGGCGCGAGCGCGTTGATTTCCACCTCGCCCGGCGGCGTGGCGTCCACGACGATGCTGTACGCCGGCAGGCCAGCGTCGTAAGCACCGTAGCTCACACTGAGGTTGTGCGAGTCGTCGCTGAGCTCTGGCGTGATAAAGCGCCAGTTGCCGTCTGCGCCGACCTGCACGCTGCCGATCAGCGTGCTGCCGTCGTAGACGTTGAGCACGCTATTAGCCTCAGCGACGCCGCTCAGCTCCGGCTGGCGGTCGTTAGTGATGCCGCCGTTGCTGACTTCGCCGATGTACAGCGCCACGTCGTCGTACACGCTGAGGATCTCCGGTGTGTGCTGGCCGCCCGGTATCAGGGTGAGCTCAAAGGTGTCGCTCCACTGGCTGTCGCCCTGTGCCTGCGCGGCAAACGACCAGACGCCGTACTCCAGCGCCGGCGGCGTGAAGCTCCAGTTGCTGTCCGCGCCCACCGTCACCACTGCGGAATGGGTGAACTCGCCAGCAATGCCGTAGCGCACCACCACGGTGCTGTTGGCTTCACCGCGCCCGCTAAGGGTTGGCGTGGTGTCATCGGTGAGCGCGCCGCTCAGCAGCGTGCCGGTGACCGGGCCGAAATCATCGGTGGCGTGGGTCAGCGTGGCATGCAGCGCGTCGCTGCCGGCGAAGGCGATGTCGAGCCCGAAGCTGTCACTCCAGCTGCCTTCCTGACCGGCGCGGAACTCCCAGCTGCCGGCCTCCAGCTCAGCCGGTGGTGTCCAGCTCCAGCGGGTGCCGTCCATCTGTGCCGCGCCGCCGTCAACCCATTCGCCGTTGGCGTTGCGGTACTGCACGAAAACCGTGCTGCCCGCCGGGGCGCTGCCGTGCAGCTGCGGCGTGGCATCGTCGGTAAGCGCGCCGCTCAGCAGCGAGCCGGTGACCGGGCCAGCGTCATCCACCGCGTGGGAAATCACCGTGGCGGCAGAACCGTCGCGGCCAATCAGCAGCTCAAACGGCGCAGACGGTTCACCCTCGCGCAGCTTGCCGTTAAAGGTTTCGACCGCCACCAGCGTCAGCTGATGGGTGCCGTCGCTCAGGTCGGCGTCCGGCTCCAGCGTCCAGATACCGGTGGTGGCGTCGGCCTGCGCGCTGCCGATCACCGTATCGCCCTCTTTGAGGTACACCACGGTGCCCTTTTCGGCGACGCCGGTCAGGGTAGGGCGACGGTCGTCGGTCATGCGTCCGGCGTCGAAGCTGCCGGTGATGTCGCCCTGGTCATCGTACATATTGAGCAGGCGCGGTGCGTCCGGCGCCGTGTAGTCGACCACCAGAATGAACTGGGTGGGATTACCGATGTTGCCGGCCGCGTCAATCATGCGCACCGAGACGATGTGCTCGCCCGGCGTCCAGTCGCTGGACGGTGTCCAGCGCCAGAGGCCCTCAGCGTCGACCTTGACGGTGTACGGCGGCTGGCCGTCAATAGCGATTTCTGCGAAGCCGTTGCGCGCCTGCGCTGCAGTACCGCCGTAGCCGCGGCGCGGGTCGTCGGTGTAGCGGTAGGATGCATTAAGAATCTGGTTCATGATGGCTCTCCCTTACACCAGCTCGGTTTTCACGCCGTCCTGCACCAGCAGCTCGGCGTCGCCGTTGCTCCAGACGTGATACTGGGTGCCGGCAATGGTGACGGTGCCGGCCTGCTCAGCCCAGCCGTTTTGCTCGCTGCCCTCCGGCAGGATGTCTTCGAGGCGCACGGTGTCGCCCTGGTTGCCGTTGACGATAATTTGCTTAGTGGCATCGTCAATCGCCAGGTTCTCACTGCCGTGTTTGAGCACATCCTGCAGGCTGAGCGTCAGCGCGTTATTACCGGCGTTATCCATCTGGACCACGCTGGTTTTGCTGCCATCCTCCACCTGTTCGGCAAAAATCACCGTCTGATCTTCGCTGTTGACCAGCAGCTGGTAGAGTTGATTATCAGCGTCGAAAACCTGGATCGGATCATAGAGATCGTTTTCGTCAAACAGATACAGTTTACCGCCGTTGGTATTAACCTCCGGATCGACATATTCGCCCCATTTGATGTCGTCTATGTAAAAGCCTACATCACTGTCGCTCGTTGTGGTTTCCTGGCCCAGTACCAAATCGATATGACCGATTTTTTTACCCGGCGGTGCGATGAACTGATAGGTGTTGGGAGGTGTCACTGTTCTTGAATCCACGGTTGCAATCATTTCACGGTAGAGAATTTCACCCGTGGTTGAATAGACAATGATTTCATGCTGATTGGCAGTTTGAACAGAGCTTAGCGCAAACTCGACCTTTTCCGTGCTGCCAAAGTCATAGGTGTAAGTTGAATTGTCGCCTAATAAGAATGAACGATGTTGACCATTACCAGTAAAAACTCTGGCTTGATCTAAATTTGAGACTGTATCTGGATGTGCTTTTCCGGAGAATTTCACACCACCAGGTAAAACGTTAACTCGCGTCATATCGAATTTGAAGTCAACAGCATATTGATCGAATGACTCCAGTCCGGAATCGACGTTTACTCCCCATTTTATGTTGTCAATACTGTAGCCTGGATCAGCAGACCTATTTTCATCACCGTTTGTGATTATAATTTGTGAGATAAGCTTTCCTTTTGGTGCTTCAAAATGAAAGTGCTTATTGGTTGCTATTGTTGAGAGGTAGTCATCAAACAAAATCTCTCCCGTTGGTGAGATGATCTTATATTTATGTCCTGAAATATTGTCTACTTCACTGAAATCAAATGAAACCTTATCTGTTTCGCCAAATTTCATTTCATAGGTAGCATTATCAGCTAAGAAAATTGAGTTAGTAATAGTTCCATATTGTGAAATTGAAGCGTAACCACCGGAAATGGTTTTAAATAATAGTCCGCTTGGGAATCGGACATAATCCTGGCCAGCACTGTATTTGGTGTCTTTAACCACTGTGTTGAGGTTTTCATAACCATGAGTCGCTGTCGAAATGCTGTCATCAGAATATCGTTTGGTAATAATGTTATCAACTGAAAAAGTAGTCGTTGAGCTTTTTAAATGCATTTCAACATAAGATATTTCTGTATTTCCTGAATAATATCTCAATACTTCTCTTGCTTGATTTTGTATGTCGTTGGCATAAACACGGCCAATTTCTTTGCCATTGCCATCATGGAGGGTAATATATGATTCTGCTCCTTCCCAGTCTATTGCAGTTAATTCAAAGTAGTTAATTCCTTCAGATAATACTATTTTTTGTACAGTTTCGGTGTTGACTGTAGAGTTAACTATAACGAGGCTTTTACCATATATTTCATGGTCCTGAACGCTGGTCGTCACTTTGTCCTGATTATTAAATTTAAAATTAAGGTCACCATAAATGAAATCTTTGGTCATGTCCCCTGGTATTATTCTTTCAAAATCATAAGCCTTGGTAATTATTTCCTGCTCAACGATTTTCAGTGTGTAATCCGTACTGTAGCTGTTGCCATTAGTGGTTTTCGCCCTGAAATCCCAGTTACCATATTCCAGCTCGTCTTTTGGCGTAAACGACCAGCGGCCATTCGCATCCGCAATCGTTGACCCGCTGTGCCAGGTTTTGCCATCACGTGAGTATTCGACCTGAACAACCGCATTCGCCTCGGCACTGCCGCGCAATTCTGGCTGGGTATCATTGGTGAGCCCGCCCGATTTAACCTCACCGGTGATTTTGCCCACATCATCCCAGGCCATTGAGATCTCTGGTGCTACGCTGCCCTGTGCCACAATCTGCAGCCCAAACGGCTTACCCTTTACATCACGTGTTGCTGACGTCCCCGCCTGGAACTCATACGTTCCCGGCGCAAAACGATCGGACTCATATTCCCAGCGGCCATCAGCGCCAGCAGTGACGCTGTCCAGCAGATCCCATTCGCCTAATACGTTGCGATAGTGGATATACACCAGGCTGTTGGATTCGGCGCGGCCGTGCAGGTTTGGCGTGCGGTCATCAGTGATGGCGCCGTTGCCGAGCATGCCGGTATACGGGCCGAAGTCATCGTAAGCGTGGGTGATTTCCGTTTTCGCTGCCGGTGCGAGATCGATATCCAGCTTGAATTCGTCGGTCCAGCCGCTGCCGGCGTTGGCACGGAACTCCCAGTTACCGGCCGCCAGCGCCGGGTCTGGCGTCCAGCTCCAGTTGTTGCCATTCATCACCGCGTTGCCGCCGTCGATCCATTCGCCTTTATCGTTACGGTACTGAATACGCACCACGCTGCCTTCCGGTGCGCTGCCGCGCAGTTCTGGCGTGGTGTCATCGGTAATACCGCCGCTTTTCAGTGAGCCGTTCAGGCTGCCGGCATTGTCGATAGCCTCAATGATTTTGGCCACGCCGCCCGGATCGCCCGGCACGTCGCCGTCTTTACCAATGATGATGCTGAATTCATCCGACGGCTTACCTTCGCGCAGTTTATCCGCAAAAGTTTCCGCCGCTACCAGCGTCAGATTGTGGCGGCCATCCGCCAGATCCACCGTCGGCTCCAGCGTCCACAGGCCGGTTTTTTCGTCGGCTTTGGCGCTGCCGATAACGGTGTTGCCCTCTTTCAGATACACCACGGTGCCTTTCTCGGCGATGCCGGTCAGGGTCGGGCGGCGGTCGTCGGTCATTTTACCGGCGTCAAAGCTGCCGGTGATGGCGCCCTGATCGTCATACAGGTTAAGCAGGGTCGGTGCGACCGGCGGCGTGGTGTCGATGACCAGCGTGCACAGCGTCGGCGTACTGACGTTGCCGGCGGTGTCGATGGTCATAAAGGAGATGCTGTATTCGCCATCGGCCAGTGCTTCCGGTGGCGTCCATTTCCAGCTGCCGTTGCTCGCATCGATGTCGACAAAGAATTTCCTGTCGCCGAGGGTAATCATTATCTGGCCGCCTTTGCCCGCTTCTGACTTGATTTCACCGAGAAAGGTTGGGGTGTTGGTGTCGCGCTCGAGGTACTTAACCTCTTTGAAATCAAAAAATTCCATGGAAATTATTCCTGTGTTTTACGTTGGGTCCATTGCAGCGAGGGCCGCCGCGCCTTGTTATAAAGCGCGCATTTTGTAATAGAGGACGTAAAACGCTGTATGAGACCTGTCCCGAAGAGAGAAAAGTCCGAGTTGGTGGAAAACCGGGGAAAGAGGGCAGGATGATGCCGTGCTGCACGCACGGCATCTGGGGGTTATACCAGTTGCAATTGCACGCCGTCCTGCACCAGCAGTTCGGCGTCGCCGTGGCTCCAGACGTGATATTGCGTACCGGCGATGGTCAGCGTGCCGGTCTGCTGCGTCCAGCCGTCGACTGCTTCACCTGCCGGCAGAATATCCTGCAGCTGCACGCTGTCGCCCGGCTTGCCGTTCACCAGCAGCTGGGTGCTGTCATCCTCAATGAACAGGCCTTTGCCGCCTTCGCTCAGCAGCTGGTGCAGCGTCAGCGCATCCGGCTGGGCTTCATCCTGCGCCTGCTGGTCAAACGCGGCGTCCGGGCTGACGTCGAGCACGAATTTGCTGCTCCAGTTGCTCTTCATCTCGCCGGTTGAGGCGCGCGCCTGATATTCCCACACGCCAGGCTGATGCAGATACGGCGAGGTGAAGCTCCATTTGCCGTCGGCATCGACCAGCACGCTGCCGGCATGGCGCAGACCTTCGCCCTGCACGCCATACTCGATCTCAATCACCTGGCCCGGCGTGCCGCTGCCGTGCAGTGTGGGCGTAGTGTCATCGGTGGAGTCGTGCTGATAAACCGGCCCCTGCAGCGGGCCCGCGTTGTCCCAGGCGTAGTCGATGGTCGGTTCCAGCGGCGCGCCGGGGATCACCAGCAGCTCGAACTTATCGCTCCACGCGCTGGCTTTGCCATCGGCCACGCCGCGCGAGCGGAAACCCCATTCGCCAAAGTAGGTCAGTTCGAAGCCGGCGAACTGCCAGTTGCCCTGCGCATCGACTATCACGCTGCCCGCGCTGTGCCAGCCGCTGTTACTCAGGTTGTACTCAATTTCAACGATGCTGCCCGGCGCACCGCGACCTTCCAGCACCGGCGTTTTATCGTCAGTGGTGCCGCGATGGTACACCTGGCCGGTATGGGCACCGGTATCGTCACGCGCACAGTCGATAGCCGGACGCAGATTTTCCAGCGCCGACATATTAAGGTTGAAATCCGGGCGGTAGTCGTCTTTGCTGTTCTCGTAGGAGGCATAGAAAGTGTAGATGCCGTCACCGCTGATCATCGCGCGTGACTGAATCACCCAGTCGCCGTTGGCATCAGTTTTAACGCTGCCTTTATAGCCGATGCCGCCGTGATCGTTCTGTGCGAACAGATAAACGATGCTGTTCGGCTCCGCGCGGCCCACGATCAGCGGCGAGAAGTCGTCGGTGGTGGAACCGCTGGAGAGCTGGCCCTGCACGGTGCCGACATCGTCAATGGCGTAGCTGATGGTTGGCGGCACCGGTCCGCTCTCAACCACGGTGACGTCGAAGTGGTCAGAAGGTTCGCTGACGCGGCCAAACTCGTCGGTGGCGGTGACGGTTAGCTGATGCCCGCCCGCGCCCAGCAGCGGTTCCAGCGACCATTCGCCGCTTTTACTGGCCACGGTGCTGCCAATCAGCCTGCCGTGATCGTACAGCCGCACCGTGCTGCCCGGCAGCGCATAGCCCTGCACTTTGGGCGTGGTGTCATCAATAGTGTGTCCGCGCCCGACCGGGCCGGTTTCACTGCCGACGTCGTCAAACAGCGCGGTGATCGCCGGTTTGTCCGGCACCGAGAGCGCGACGTCAACAGAGAACGGATGCGGTTCACCGCTGTCGCCGATGCGCGCCACCATGTCGTGGCTGCCTTCGCTCAGCGAGAACGGCGGCTGAAATGACCAGCTGCCGTCGGCGGCAATCGGCGTGCTGTAGCGGTGATCGTTGATAATGAATTCAATGACTTCACCGGCCTGCGCCGGCAGGCTGCCGCTCAGCAGCGGATAAGGTGTGCCCACTCGCAAGGTATTAATGGATGAAAAGGGGTCAAAGCTGAGAGGTGTTAGCATAAGTATTCTCCACCAAAATCAACAACGGCGTGATTACCGTTGCCTGCCCAGCATAACGGGGGTGGGGATAGCGCCATGTACCAGAATCGTCTCGTTTCTAAGACTGATCTTAATAAGTTATGCTAATGAAAAAGGCATTAAAAAGAGCAGGATAAGGCTCAGGATATTGCTTTCTGAGGCCTGATAGTGCTGAGTTTATGCCATTGGTAAGGTCGATAGCCTGTCCCGCGCCAGCCAGCGCAAAAGCCCAGAATAATTAACTTTCCTCATAAGCTGATCGGACCGGCTGTGTTAACCGTTTGTTACCTTTGTTTGTACTTTTGTAAAGTGCAATGGTGAACAGGATCACATCTATTCACGCGCCGGCAGGCTAAAACAGGAGAAAAACCAGGAAGGACGATATGAGCTCAAGTCACGCTTTACAAAAGTCATCGCAGGGCGGTGCCAAAACCATCTTTAGCGTTACCAGCGGTAACTTTCTTGAGATGTACGATTTTATGGTGTTTGGCTACTACGCCACCGCCATTGCAAAAACCTTTTTCCCGGGCGACGATCCGTTCGCCTCGCTGATGCTGACGCTGATGACCTTTGGCGCCGGCTTCCTGATGCGTCCGCTCGGGGCGATTATACTGGGGGCCTACATTGACCATCACGGCCGGCGCAAAGGGCTGCTGCTGACGCTCGGCCTGATGGCGCTCGGTACGCTGACCATTGCACTGGTGCCAGGCTACGCCACGCTGGGCGCGGCGGCACCGATTCTGATTCTGCTGGGCCGCCTCCTGCAGGGCTTCTCGGCGGGCGTGGAGCTGGGCGGCGTTTCGGTTTATCTGTCTGAGGTGGCTCCTAAAGGCCGCAAAGGCTTTTACGTCAGCTGGCAGTCGGGCAGCCAGCAGGTAGCGGTAATCTTTGCCGCGCTGCTTGGGCTGGGGCTTAATCATCTGCTGGCGAAGGACGCGGTGACTGAATGGGGCTGGCGTATTCCGTTTGTGGTCGGCTGTCTGATTGTGCCGTTCCTGTTCTGGATTCGCCGCATGCTGGAAGAGACCGAAGCCTTCAGCCAGCGTAAATCGCACCCGTCGATGGGCCAGATTGTGCGTTCAGTGGGGCAGAACTGGGCGCTGGTGCTGGCCGGCATGCTGATGGTGGTCACCACCACGGTGATGTTTTACATGATTACGGCGTTCACCCCGACCTTTGGTAAAACCGTGCTGATGATGAGTGACAAACAGAGCTTCCTCGTGACGCTGTTTGTCGGCATCTCCAACCTGTTCTGGCTGCCGGTGATGGGCGCGCTGTCGGACCGCGTCGGGCGGCGGCCACTGCTGATTACCTTTACCGTGTTGATGATCCTGACGACCTGGCCGGTGTTGCACGGGCTGGTGGGATCGCCGACCTTCGCGCACCTGGTGGAAGCGGAGTTGTGGTTATCGTTCCTGTACGCCAGCTACAACGGCGCGATGGTGGTGTATCTGGCGGAGATCATGCCGGCTGAAGTGCGTGCTTCGGGCTTTTCGCTGGCCTACAGCCTGGCGACCGCGCTGTTCGGCGGTTTTACGCCGGCGATTTCGAGCTATCTGATTCATGCTACTGGCGATAAAGCGATGCCGGGCGTCTGGCTGTCGTTTGCTGCGGTGTGCGGCCTGGTGGGTACGCTGCTGATTGGCCGCATGGTGAAACAGTATCAGGCGCGGCACAGCGCAACGGTAGTGGGCGCGTCGCTGTAGTTTGTGTGGGTGCCGCTGGACTCACCCTGACTTTCTCTCACTGGCCCTCACCCTAACCCTCTCCCGCATGCGGGAGAGGGAACCGTTCAGTGCGGTTTCGCAGACCTGCACTTCACCTCAACACTCGCTTGGTTGGCTCCTTCTCCCGCAGCCCCTCACCCTGACCCTCTCCCGCACGCGGGAGAGGGAACCGCTCAGTGCGGTTATGCAAACCTGCATTTCACCTCAACACTCGCTCGATCGGCCTCTTCTCCCGCTGGCGGGAGAAGGCGGGGGATGAGGGTGCCAGCCAGCTCCCGCCTGCGCGCTGGCCCTCACCCTGACCCTCTCCCGCAAGCTGGAGAGGGAACCGCTCGGTGCGGGTTTGCAGACCTGTGCTTCACCTCAACATCCGCGCGATCGGCCCCTTCTCCCGCTGGCGGGAGAAGGCGGGGGATGAGGGGGCCAGACAGCTCCCGCCTGCGCGCTGGCCTTCACCCTGACCCTCTCCCGCACGCGGGAGAGGGAACCGTTCGGTGCGGTTTTGCAGACCTGCACTTCACCTCAACGCCCGCCCGAACGGCCCCCTCTCCCGCACGCGGGATAGGGAACCGTTCGGTGCGGTTTCACAGACCTGCGCTTCACCTCAACGCCCGCGCGATCGGCCCCTTCTCCCGCGTGCGGGAGAAGGCGGGGGATGAGGGTGCCAGCCAGCTCCTGTTCTGCACGCTGGCCCTCACCCTGACCCTCTCCCGCTGTACAGTCCGGGGACATCGTGAACACTTGTTCGGGGACATGGTAGACACCTACAACTAAGGCATAAGAACCCGTTTATGGAGTCGCTTATGCCCTGGGATGCGAGAGATACCATGTCATTACGTAC
>NZ_VWXB01000008.1:0-231052 GCF_011752635.1 Pantoea sp. Cy-640
CCTGCGAGTGCCCACACAGATTGTCTGATAAATTGTTAAAGAGCGGTGCGACGCGGCGCTCGGCCTGCTGTCGCGAGGTGGCGTATATTACGCTTTCCTCCTTCAGAGTCAAACACTTTTTTCAGCGTTTTTCTCCGGCGGGGTGAATCACTTCACGCCCTGCTGAGCCGTCTGCGTTGCCGCTTTGCCGTCTCAGTGGTGGCGCATTATAGGGAGTTAATTCTGGCTGACAAGGGTTTATTGCAAAAAAATGATCGTTCGGCCTAAATTTCACCACTACGCGTTATTTTGCGGCAATTTGCCTGGTAACTGTGCGAAATCCTGGGCAAAACGCGTGACTTTCTCCCAGTCGGTGTATTCAACTTCCTTCGATGTATCCGTTTCGCCGCCGGTCATACGCATAATGAACTGAATCATGATGCGATCGAACCAGCGATAGCGTGGATAGCGCAGCGCACCGGCAAACACCGCACAGCGATCCGGCTGCCACGGTGACTGCGCCAGGAACTTACGCGTATAGGCATTGGTTTCCGGCGTGCACTTATCGGCTTTGCGCGCAGTAAGATTGACGCTGAAAAAGCCGCTGACGCGCTGCTGCAGTGCCGCTTTATGTTGCGTGACGAATTTCATCAGCTCGGGCTGGAAATGACCATAGCGGATCGAGGCGCCAATCAGCACGCGATCATACTGTGCCCACTCCACCTGCGGTGCCTGCGCCAGATCCAGCACATCGCACAGCTGCTGCGGTGTCAGCGTGCGGGCAATACGCGCCGCGATTTCACGGGTTTGCCCGTCACGGCTGGAATAAAGAATTAACGCTTTCATCACTCATTCCTGTTTTATTATTCGCGCCAGAAGGTGGGCGTGAACAGCACCAGCAGCGTGAACACTTCAAGGCGTCCAAACAGCATGGTGGAGATTAAAATCCACTTGGCGACATCATTCATCGACGTGAAGTTATCTGCCACCACACCCAGACCCGGGCCAAGGTTATTCAGCGTCGCCGCCACCGCGGCGAAGGCCGAGAAGTCATCCACGCCGGTGGCGATAATCGCCAGCATGCTGACCAGAAACACCAGCGCGTAAGCCGAGAAAAAGCCCCACACCGCTTCGAGAATACGTTCCGGCAGCGCACGGTTCCCCAGTTTAATGGTATAGACCGCATTGGGATGCACCAGGCGTTTCAGTTCGCGCGACCCCTGCTTGCACAGCAGCAGAATACGAATCACCTTCAGACCACCGCCGGTCGAACCCGCCATACCGCCGATAAAGGCTGAACACAGCAGCAGTACCGGCAGGAACAGCGGCCAGCGCGCAATACTGTCGGTGGTAAAGCCCGCCGTCGTCGCCATCGATACCACCTGGAAAAACGCCTGATTGAGGGTTTGCCAGCCGCTGGAATAGACATTATGGAACCACAGCACCAGGGTACAAATCAGCACCAGCGTCAGCTGCACGCCAATGAACATGCGGAATTCCGGATCGCGCCAGTAAACTTTCAGGTTTCGCCCGCTGAGCAACGAGAAGTGCAGGCCGTAGTTACAGCCGGAGATCAGCAGGAAAATCGCCACGATGGTATTAATAGTCGGGCTATTGAAGTAGCCGATGCTGGCATCATGGGTTGAAAAACCGCCGATAGCGATGGTCGAGAAGCTGTGGCCGATAGCATCAAACATCGGCATGCCCGCCAGCCACAGCGCCAGCGCACAGGCCACCGTTAGCAGCACATAAATCAGCCACAGGGTTTTAGCCGTTTCGGCAATACGCGGGCGCATTTTGTTATCTTTCAGCGGTCCCGGCATCTCGGCGCGGTAC
Source organism: Pantoea sp. Cy-640 (assembly GCF_011752635.1). NCBI lineage: Bacteria > Pseudomonadati > Pseudomonadota > Gammaproteobacteria > Enterobacterales > Erwiniaceae > Pantoea > Pantoea sp. Cy-640. Next base: position 1,816 of record NZ_VWXB01000008.1, read on the forward strand.
AGCTGCATGCCGCCGACGCCGAGAATCGGCAGAATGGCCACCGCCAGCACGATGATCCCCATACCGCCGAGCCACTGCAGCATCTGACGATAGAACAGAATCGCTTTGGGCAGCGAGTCGAGCCCTACTAACGTAGTGGCACCGGTGGTGGTTAAGCCAGAGAACGATTCGAAGAAGGCGTCGGTCACTGACAGATGTGGCTGCTCGGCGAAGATAAACGGCATTGCCCCCACGCTGCCCAGCACGGTCCAGAACAGCACTACAATCAGAAAGCCTTCACGCGGTTTCAGCTCACTTTTTTGTTTGCGGTTGGGCCACCACAGCAGCGAACCGATGACGATCGCCATCATAAACGTCTGACTGAACGCGCGCCCGGCACCGTCGCGATAAATCAGGGCCACTAAGCCAGGCAGGATCATGGTTACCGAGAACAGAATCACCAGCAGGCCCACGATGCGGGTAATGGCGCGAAAATGCATTCAGCCGTTTCCTTTAAACAGATGCGGTTAGTTGTCCAGCGGGATCAGCGCCAAAGCGCCCCGGCTGTAATCAGAAAGGTTTTGCCTGAAGCCATCAATCTGCGGATGGGGCAACGCCAGACGTAGCGTAATGCGATCCTGATAATGGCTCTGTTCAATGCTGCCGTCAAAACGCTGCAGCAGGCGCTCTATATCGCTCAGCTGCGCATAGTCACACTGTAGGGTAAAACGTTGCATCGGCACTTTGCGCTGGCGCGCCAGCAGCTTCAGCCCCTGCTGCACGCCGCCACCGTAGGCTTTCACTAGCCCGCCGGTGCCCAGCATGATACCGCCATAATAGCGCACCACCACGGCGGTGATCTCGCCCACGCCGCTGCCCATCAGCTGCGCCAGCATCGGCTTACCGGCCGTGCCGGAGGGTTCGCCATCGTCAGAAAACCCCAGCTGTTGTGAATCATCGGGCGCGCCCGCCACCCAGGCCCAGCAGTGATGCCGCGCGGTCGGGTGTTCGTGCTTTACCTGCTGCACAAAGGCGCGCGCAGCGGCCACCCCATCGGTATGCGCCAGCAGGGTAATAAAGCGGCTCTTTTTGATGGTCTCCTCGCTGAGACTGACGGCCTCAGCGGGAATGTCGTAAGCGTCCATCAGGCCAGATGCAAGTCACGCGTCATGTTTTCGATGCGGCTGGCGTGAATCACCACATTATCCTCGATACGAATGCCCCCGTACGGCTTCAGGGCATCAATCGCCTGCCAGTCAAAGTGCTGACTGAACTTACCGCTGCGCAGCGGCGCCAGCAGTGAATCGATAATATAGAAGCCCGGTTCAATGGTCAGCACCATGCCCGGCTGCAGCACCCGCGTACAGCGCAGGTAAGGATACTGTGATGGCGCCGCCAGATGCGTGCCGCTGTCGTCCTGCATAAACCCGGCAACGTCGTGCACCTGCAGGCCCAGCGGATGGCCGAGACCGTGCGGCATGAAGGGGCCGGTGAGGTTTTCCGCCACCAGCGTCTCTTCGCTCAGCCCCTGCACCAGTTCAAACTTCAGCAGCAGACGCGCGATACGCTGATGCATTTGCAGATGGTAATCGGTATAGCGCACGCCGGCTTTCAGCGTGGCAATCAGCGCCAGCTCTTCTTTATTCATCGCAGCAACCATTTCCGCGTAGCGCGTTTTGCTCTGCGCCGCGTAGCTGCGCGTCAGGTCTGCCGCATAGCCAAGATACTCTGCGCCGGCATCTATCAGGAAGCTGTGACGTTTCGCCGGCGGCTGATGGTCAAGCCGGGTGTAGTGCAACACCGCAGCATGTTCATTCAGCGCGATGATATTGCCATACGGTACATCAATGTCACGGTGGCCGGTGGCGGTCAGATAGGCAAGATTGATATCAAACTCGCTCATGCCGGAGAAGAACGCCTCTTTCGCTGCGCGATGGCCTGCCACCGCCAGCTTCTGCGCTTCGCGCATACAGGCCAGCTCGTAATCGGTTTTGATGCTGCGATGATAATGCAGGAAGTCGATGACGCCCTGAGGATTGATCCCCTCGCTGCGGATGCCCAGCTGGGTGGCGCGGGACGGTACCGGCCCGATATAGGCCACATTGTCGCGCTGTGCCGGCAAAAGCTGAGCGATATCGTCAGCGTTTTTCAGGCCGATGACCTCGACATCCTGGGTCCAGAAGCTGTCCGGCAGTGGCTCGACGTTGTGCCAGTAATCGACCGGCGAGTAGAACCACAGTTTGGGTTTATTCACGCCATCGATCCACAGCCAGCAGTTGGGCACCTGGGTCACTGGCACCCAGGCTTTAAACTGGGGATTCACCTTAAATGGATAGTCATGATCGTCAAGAAATACGGTCAGCAACTCGCCTGAATGAATCAGCATGGCGTCCAGCTTAAAGCGCGCCAGCACCTGTTGCGCACGCTGCTGCAGCGTTGAGATATGCGCGTGATACAGGGTTTTCAGTGAATCCATGGACTTGTCTCCGATGTCGCGAAAGTGGCGGCAGTGTAGCACAGCCGCGCGGGGGATGCCGTGCTGCGCGCGCTGTGATCGCCGTATCAAATAAGCAAACTCTCGTTTGCAAAAAATTAACATGACACCCACACTCCTGATCATCTGGTATGACCAGATCACCTTTCGCGTTTCAGGAGACGGACATGCTCTACCAAGGCGATACCCTTTCAGTGCACTGGCTTGACGATGGCATCGCCGAGCTGGTTTTTGATGCGCCCGGTTCGGTGAACAAACTTGATACCAAAACCGTCGCCGCCTTAGGCGAGGCGCTGAGCGTACTGGAGCAGCAAAGCACGCTGCGCGGCCTGCTGCTCTCTTCCGCCAAACCGGCGTTTATTGTCGGGGCGGATATCACAGAATTCCTGTCGCTGTTTGATGCGCCCGCTGAGCAGCTCAGCCAGTGGCTGACATTCGCCAACAGCATCTTTAATCGTCTGGAAGATTTGCCGGTGCCAACCATCGCCGCCATTGACGGCTACGCGCTGGGCGGGGGCTGCGAGTGTGTGCTGGCGACCGACTTCCGCGTGGCAACGCCCACCGCGCGCATTGGCCTGCCGGAAACCAAACTCGGCATTATGCCGGGCTTCGGCGGCAGCGTGCGTCTGCCGCGCCTGCTCGGTGCCGACAGCGCGCTGGAGATCATCGCCGCCGGCAAAGATATTGATGGCCCGGGCGCGCTGAAGCTCGGTCTGGTGGATGCGGTGGTCAGCAGCGAGAAGCTGCGCAGCGCGGCGCTGACCATGCTGCAGGATGCCATAGCACAGGGCAGCTGGCAGGCGCGTCGTGCGCCGAAGCTGGCACCGCTTAAGCTCAGTCCGATTGAAGCCGCGATGAGTTTTACCCTCGCCAAAAGCATGGTGCAGCAAACCGCCGGTAAACACTATCCGGCTCCGATCGCCGCGGTGCGAACCATCGAAGCGGCAGCGGGCTTAGGTCGTGATGATGCGCTGAAGCTGGAAACCGCTGCCTTTGTGCCGCTGGCGCAGAGCGATGTGGCACGTGCGCTGGTCGGCATCTTCCTCAATGACCAGTACGTAAAAGGCCTGGCGAAGAAACACAGCAGCGCGGCCGGCACGCCAGAGCAGGCGGCGGTACTGGGCGCAGGCATCATGGGCGGCGGCATCGCCTGGCAGTCGGCCTGGAAAGGCGTGCCGGTGAAGATGAAAGATATTAATCCGCAGGCGCTGACGCTGGGCATGAATGAAGCCAGCAAGCTGCTTAACAAGCAGCTGGAGCGCGGCAAAATCGACGGCACGAAGCTGGCGAGTGTGCTGGCGAGCATTCAGCCGACGCTGGATTACAGCGGCTTTGATCGCGCCGATGTGGTGGTCGAAGCGGTGGTCGAGAATCCGCAAATCAAAGCTAAAGTGCTGGCTGAAACCGAGCAGCAGCTGCGGGATGATGCCGTGCTGGCCTCGAATACCTCCACCATTCCAATCAGCCAGCTGGCGCAGGCACTGCAGCGTCCGCAAAATTTCTGCGGCATGCACTTCTTTAATCCGGTGCCGCGTATGCCGCTGGTCGAAGTGATTCGCGGTGCGCAAACCTCTGAAGCCACCATCAGCAAAGTGGTGGCGTGGGCCAGCAAGATGGGCAAAACGCCGATTGTGGTGAATGACTGCCCCGGCTTCTTTGTGAACCGCGTGCTGTTCCCCTACTTTGCCGCCTTCAGCCTGCTACTGCGCGACGGCGCGGACTTCCGCCAGATCGATAAAGTGATGGAGAAGCAGTTTGGCTGGCCGATGGGGCCGGCGTGGCTGCTGGACGTGGTGGGCATTGATACCGCGCATCATGCACAACAGGTGATGGCGCAGGGCTTCCCGTCGCGGATGCAGAAAGATTACCGCGATGCCATTGATGTGCTGTTTGAAGCCAAACGCTACGGCCAGAAAAATGGCCAGGGCTTTTACCGCTGGGAACAGGATAAAAAAGGCAAAGCGCAGAAGCGCGCCGATGTGGAGGTCGATGCGCTGCTGGAGCCGGTATGTGAACCGAAGCGGGTATTCAGTGATGAAGAGATCGCCAACCGCATGATGCTGCCGATGCTCAACGAAGTGGTGCGCTGCCTCGAAGAAAACATCATCGCTTCCCCCGCCGAGGCAGATATGGCGCTGGTATATGGCTTAGGCTTCCCGCCGTTCCGCGGTGGCGCGTTCCGCTATATGGACACGCTGGGCATCAGCAATGTCGTCGATCAGGCTAAACGCTACCTCGCGCTCGGCCCACTGTACGCGCTGCCTGAGCTGCTGGTTCAGAAAGCCCACCAGCATCAGAGCTGGTATCCCGTCGCTCAACCGATTGACGCAGCGGCGCTGCAAACTGCCTGAGGTAATGAACATGGAAAACGTAGTGATTGTTGATGCCGTGCGCACGCCGATGGGCCGTTCCAAAGGCGGCGCCTTTCGCCAGGTGCGCGCTGAGGATCTCTCCGCCCATCTGATGCGCGAACTCCTCAGCCGCAATCCGGCCGTCGATGCCGCCGCGCTGGATGACATTATCTGGGGCTGCGTGCAGCAGACGCTGGAACAGGGCTTTAATATCGCCCGCAACGCCGCGCTGCTGGCGGAGATCCCGCATCGCGTGCCGGCCAGCACCGTCAATCGCCTGTGCGGCTCGTCCATGCAGGCGCTGCACGACGCGGCGCGCGCGATTATGGTCGGCGATGCCCACAGCTGTCTGATTGGCGGTGTGGAACATATGGGCCACGTACCGATGAACCACGGCGTGGATTTTCATCCCGGCCTGGGGCGCACCGTGGCGAAAGCGGCGGGCATGATGGGGCTGACCGCCGAGATGCTGGCGCGCATGCACCACATCAGCCGTGAACAGCAGGACGCCTTCGCGCTGCGTTCACACCAGCGCGCTGCGGCCGCCACTCAGCGCGGTGATTTCAAACGCGAAATCGTGCCGACCTACGGCCACGATGCCGATGGTGTGCTGAAACGCTATGACAGCGACGAAGTGATTCGCGAGGACACCAGCTTTGAAGGCTTAGCCGCGCTGCGTCCGGCGTTCGATCCGGTCAACGGCACGGTTACCGCCGGCAGTTCGTCGGCGCTGTCCGACGGCGCGGCCGCCATGCTGATCATGAGCGAAAGCCGCGCGCGCGAACTGGGGCTGTCGCCGCGCGCACGCATCCGCAGCATGGCGGTGGTTGGCTGCGATCCGTCGATCATGGGTTACGGTCCGGTACCGGCCAGTAAGCTGGCGCTGAAGCGCGCCGGGCTGAGCGTGCAGGATATCGATCTGTTCGAACTCAATGAAGCCTTCGCCGCGCAGACGCTGCCGTGCCTGAAAGATTTAGGGCTGCTGGAGCAGCTGGATGAGAAAGTGAACCTTAACGGCGGCGCAATCGCACTCGGGCATCCGCTGGGATGTTCCGGCGCGCGTATCAGCACCACGTTGCTGAATCTGATGGAGCGTCGCGATGCACAGTTTGGTCTGGCAACCATGTGCATTGGCTTAGGCCAGGGCATCGCGACGGTATTTGAACGGGTTTAATACGTTGACCACTACACTTGCACGTGTTCCCGCCCAACCGGGCGGGCTTTTTTTTGCAGCGGCACGTGCATGCGCACCGTGTCACGCATCAGATAAAGGCAAACGCATCGCCATACATCTGCGCTTCTAACGCACCACGCTCGGCACAGAAGCGCTCGCGGGCAATTTTTGCCATCTCAAACCGGCCGGCAATGTAGATATCGTGTCCGCTCAGGCTGGCATAATCCTGCATCACCGCGGTCAGCACCGTGCCGCTGCGCCCCTGCCAGTCCTCCGCCGGCTGCTCCACCACCGGAATCACTTTCAGGTTCGGATGCTTCACCGCCAGCGCATTGAGCTCATCCAGATCGTACAGATGTCTCAGCTCGCGGCCGCCCCAGTAGATAGCGATATCGCGATCCGGCTGCTGCGCCAGCGCGGTCAGCAGAATCGAACGCGCATAGGAGAAGCCGGTGCCGCCGGCAATCAGCACAATCGGCCGCGCGCTGTCTTCACGCAGCCAGGCGTCGCCGTGCGGCATATCCACGGTGATCTGCCGATCGTTTTTGATGCGATCCATCACCGCCATGGCGTACAGGTTCAGCTCTGAGGCACCAATGTGCAGCTCAATGATGTCCTTTTCCATTGGCGTCGATGCCAGCGAAAACGGGCGCTTGTCGCGCTCATCCATCACCACCATCAGATACTGGCCGGCGCGGAAGCTAAAATCTGCCGCCGGAATTAACCGCACGCGGTAAACCGTGTCCGTAATTGCTTCAACCGAAGTCACTTTGCAGCTTAACGTCGTCATAGGTGCCCTTTTTTATGGTTCTCAGCCGCCATCAGCGCTTCGGCGGCTCGGCAAAGATCGCTAACTCATCCCAGATTGCATCAATACGCGCCGTAACCGCAGGATCTTTCACAATCGGCGTCCCCCATTCACGCTGGGTTTCACCCGGCCACTTGTTGGTGGCATCCAGTCCCATCTTCGAGCCAAGTCCGGAAACCGGCGAAGCGAAGTCGAGATAGTCAATTGGCGTGTTTTCTACCAGTACCGTATCGCGCGCCGGATCCATCCGCGTGGTGATGGCCCAAATCACGTCGTTCCAGTCACGCGCGTTGACGTCATCGTCACACACAATCACAAACTTGGTGTACATAAACTGGCGCAGGAACGACCACACGCCGAACATCACGCGCTTGGCGTGACCGGCATACTGTTTTTTAATCGTCACTACCGCGAGGCGATAAGAGCAGCCTTCCGGCGGCAGATAGAAATCCACAATCTCCGGGAACTGTTTGATCAGAATCGGCACCAGCACTTCGTTCAGCGCCACGCCCAGTACCGCGGGCTCATCCGGCGGACGGCCGGTGTAGGTGGAGTGGTAAATCGGGTTGCGCCGCTGGGTTACGTGCGTCACGGTAAATACCGGGAAGCTGTCTACTTCATTGTAGTAGCCGGTGTGATCGCCGTACGGCCCTTCTGGCGCCATGTCGCCCGGTTCGATGTAGCCTTCCAGCACGATTTCGGCGCTGGCCGGCACTTCCAGATCGTTCGAGACGCACTTCACCACCTCGGTTTTGTTGCCGCGCAGCAGACCGGCAAACGCATATTCCGATAGCGTATCCGGCACCGGCGTCACCGCGCCAAGAATGGTGGCCGGATCGGCGCCCAGCGCTACCGCCACCGGGAAGCGTTCACCGGGATGCGCTTTGCACCACTCCTGGAAATCCAGCGCGCCACCGCGATGCGACAGCCAGCGCATGATCACCCGATTTTTACCAATCACCTGCTGACGATAAATGCCGAGGTTCTGCCGCTCTTTGTGCGGTCCACGCGAGACGGTTAATCCCCAGGTAATCAGCGGCGCCGCATCGCCCGGCCAGCATTTCATGACCGGGATGCGCGCCAGGTCGACCTCGTCACCGCTGAAAATCTCTTCCTGACACGGCGCATTACGCAGCCGTTTGGTCGGCATGTTCAGCACCTGTTTGAACTGCGGCATCTTATCGAACAGATCGCGAAACCCTTTCGGCGGCTCCGGCTCTTTCAGAAACGCCAGCAGCTTACCCACCTCGCGCAGCGCGCTGACCTCTTCCTGGCCCATACCCATTGCCACGCGCTTCGGCGTGCCAAACAGGTTGCACAGCACCGGCATGCTGTAGCCCTTCGGGTTTTCGAACAGCAGCGCCGGGCCACCGGCCCGCAGCGTGCGGTCGGCGATTTCGGTCATCTCGAGGACAGGATCGATCTCCTGAGTGATGCGCTTTAACTCGCCGCGCTGTTCCAGCAGCGCGAGAAAGTCTCGTAAATCCTGATATTTCATGCGGCGTTAGTCTTCCGGCCAGAGTGAAGCGTCATTATAAGTTTGTTCACGCCAGCGTGTTTGAGTTTCTGCGTCAGGCGGGCTGACAGGAAAACGGCACCAGCGACTGCAGGGCCAGCACATCGTGATAAGCGGCAATCGCTTCACCGTGACGGAACACTTTGAAATCTTCACCGCGCGCGCTGTAGTAGCGCAGACGGTTCTCACTGACGTGCAGGAAGCTGGCTTCCCGCAGCGCAATCACCGACTCCTGCGGATTCACCGCGCAGAATTCGGCCAGACGCTCATCACGGGTTTCGCCCATGTGGCCGCTGACGTGCGCATCAAGATAGTGAGGATTGATTTGCACCGGGAACAGCCCCAGCGCAGGCAGCACCACGCTGCTGCGTACCGGCATATCATTGGTGGTGCGAATCGACGGCGTCGCCACGTTGCAGCCCGCGCTCCAGCCAACGTAAGGGACGTCGCGCTCGCGCACTGCGCGCTGAATCGCCACGATCAGCCCCTGCTCGTGCAGCATCTGGTTCAGCAGCCAGGTATTGCCGCCGCTCACCAGAATCAGCTCCGCCTGCTCAATGGCCGCAACTGGTGTCTCGAACTCATGTACCGTGCGCACCGGAATGCCCAGTGACTGAGACAACGCCTGCGCACGCTGGGCGTGATCGTCACGAATAATGGCGTAGGGCACCAGCACCGCCGAGGTGATACCGCGCTGGGCAATCATCGCGTGAAGTTGCGGATGCGCATAGCTCAGCAGCGGCGCATCGTCGGCCACTTTGCCATTACTCAGTAAAAACAGTTCCATCAGCCCGTCCTTTTTCTTCGTCTAATGGGTTGGCAGTCTGATACAGATGATCGCCAGACGTCAATTTTCTTGCTGAAAAGCGTTAGTTCGCCGCACCAATCGGAAAATTCGTAGAGATTTTTCTTGTGTGACCGGGTTTCCGGCCGCCGATGCGCTATAACTCTGACAACAGGTTTGTTATTCTTAGCGTCCATTATTTGGGAGCAGTTATGGAATCCTGGTACTTACTCTATTGCAAACGTGGTCAGCTGTTGCGCGCGAAGGAGCATCTTGAGCGGCAGGAGGTGAATTGCCTCAGCCCGATGATCGCTCTGGAGAAGATTGTGCGCGGCAAACGCACCACCGTGAGTGAGCCGCTGTTTCCCAACTATCTGTTTATTGAGTTCGATCCGGAAGCGATTCACACCACCACCATCAGCAGCACGCGCGGCGTCAGCCACTTTGTGCGCTTTGGTGCCATGCCCGCGACGGTGCCGTATGAAGTGATCGAAGCGCTGCAAACTGATGCGCCGCAGATCCTGCTGGATCCGGAAACGCCGCAGGTCGGTGATGAAGTGCTGATCACCGACGGCACCTTTGAAGGGCTGCGCGCTATTTTTGCCGAGCCCGATGGTGAAACCCGCTCAATCCTGCTGCTTAACCTGCTGAATAAACAGGTGATGCGCAGCGTGGACAACAAGCAGTTCCGTAAGGTTTAAGCCAGCATGAATAGCTGACGTGCGTTGTGGTCGACGCGTGCCGCCAGTGCGTCTGGCTGTTCACCACGCCAGTGCGCCACCTGCTGAACGATATGCGGCAGAAAGCAGGGTTCGTTACGGCGCGAGGTCGGACGCGGACGCATATCGCGCGGCAGCAGATAGGGCGCGTCCGTCTCCAGCAGCAGACGATCTGCCGGAATCAGCGGCAGCATGTCACGCAGTGCCATTCCGCGCCGTTCATCGCACACCCAGCCGGTAATGCCCACCGATAAACCCAGCGCCAGGCAGGCTTCCAGCTCGTCACGCGTGCCGGTAAAACAGTGCACCACCGCGCCTACCAGTTTCGGCAGCCACGGCTGCAGCACCGCCAGAAAACGTTCGTGCGCCTCACGACAGTGTAAAAACACCGGCAGCTGCAGTTCCGCCGCCAGCTGGAGCTGCGCATCAAACGCGTACTCCTGCTGCTCGTGCGCGGAAAGATTCCGGTTGAAGTCGAGTCCGCATTCACCAATCGCGACCACCTGCTCGCTGTCAGCCAGGCGGCGCAGCGTACTGGCAGTTTCCGCCGACCACTCGCTGGCATGATGCGGGTGCACGCCGGCGGTCGACCAGCAGTAGCCCGCGTGCCGGGTCGCCAGCTGACGCGCCTGCTGGCTCTCCAGGGCATTGGTGCCGGTGATTAACAGGCCGGTGACGCCTGCTTCGCGCGCGCGTTTTACCACCTGATCGCGATCTTTTGCGAATTGCGTGCTGGTCAGGTTTACACCGATATCAAACATGTTTGCTCCCCATTCCGTCTTAAAGCGACGGATAGAAAAACCGCCCGGCAGGCGGGCGGTTAAGATTCATCATCACCCCATCAGCGGGATGCCCTGCATAAAAGACATCAGGCGTCGGGGTTCTGTTCCTCATCGTCTGCCGCCTGACGTCCTTTACCCACATAGTAGCGGGAGAAGAATACGCCGACTTCAAACAGGCAGTACATCGGAATAGCGAGCAAAGTTTGCGAGAAAACGTCCGGCGGTGTGAGCAACATCCCAACCACGAACGCGCCGACCAGAATATACGGCCGTTTCTTTTTCAGATCGTCCGGGCTGGTAATGCCGGTCCAGCACAGCAGCACGATGGCAATCGGCACCTCAAACGCCACGCCAAACGCCATGAACAGCGTCATGACAAAGTCGAGGTAGTTGGTGATGTCCGTGGCGATGGTGACGCCCTGCGGCGCGGTTTTGGCGAAGAAGCCAAATGCCAGCGGGAACACAATAAAGTAGGCAAAGGCCACGCCGACATAAAACAGCAGCGTACTGGAGAACAGCAGCGGCATCACCAGACGGCGCTCATGGCGATACAGCGCGGGGGCGACAAACGCCCAGACCTGATAAAGAATCACCGGCACCGCAAGAAACACCGACACAATGATGGTCAGTTTGATCGGCGTAAAGAACGGTGAGGCCACGTCGGTGGCGATCATGCTGGCGCCGGCGGGCATCTGGCTAATCAGCGGCGCTGCCACCGCGTGATAGATGTCGTTGGCGAAGTAAACCAGACACAGGAAGATAACAAACACCGCGATGATGCAGTTCAGCAGACGCTTGCGCAGCTCAATCAGATGGCTGATGAGCGGTTGGGTATCTTCAACGGCCATGTTTATCGTTCATCTTTTACGGGAGGAGTGGTCGTGGTCGCAGGCGCGACGGAATCGCTGTGGCTGGTGGCTGGTGCAGGCTGCGGCGCCTGCGCCGGGGCGCTGGCCTGATGTGCCGCGCTGGCCGGCGTCACAACGCTGTGCGGCTCAGCGGGCTGCGGTGCGGCAGCGGGCTGTGGCGCAGCAGCGGGCGGCTGATGAATGGTGTTGGCTTCATCTTCCGCTTTTTCGATATCGATGCTCTGCTGCACCGAGCGCTTCATGGAGTCCGCGGTTTTACGCAGCTCTTCCATGGATTGCTTCAGCTCCGGCGACAGCGTGCCGCGTCCTGCCTCTTCGACCTTTTTCAGGCTGTCCTGCAGCTCCTGCAGTTTCAGCTCCTGCGCCAGTTCGTTCTGCACATTAGCAGCCAGCGAGCGAATGGCTCGGATCCAGCCAACGACGGTTTTCACCGCAACCGGTAAGCGCTGCGGGCCCAGAACAATCAGCCCGATCACGAACACCAATACCAGTTCACTAAAACCAATATCGAACACAGTTTTACCTTACTTGTCCCGGGCGTCGTCTTTGCTCGCCGGGGTGTGCTGTTTGTCTGCCAGTTTGGCGTTGAAGTCAGCGTCCTGCTCTTTCGGTTGATCCTTTTTCTCGTCTTCATCGCTCATGGCTTTTTTGAAGCCGCGAATGGAAGAGCCTAAATCCGAACCCAGGTTACGAAGCTTATTGGTACCGAACAGAAGTACAACAATGACGGCAATGATTAACAATTGCCAAATACTGATACCGCCCATGAGATATGCCTCTAATATTCTGTGAAAAACGGTTAACTGTAACGCACAGAAAGTCCGTTTTTACCCGGACTTAAGCCTGCGACATTACGCGATTTGCACCAGGCAGACAATCAGTTTGTCTTGCGCCAGCCGATGAGCCAGGTGACGATGCCGGCGGCCATTAACAGCGCCGGGAAGAAGTCCCAGTCAGGCCGGCTCAACAGCACGGCGGTGCCACTTAATAACAGTGTAGCCCCGACGCCAAACAGATAACGTGCCTGATGATGACGGGTGCGCTGCGCGTTCAAATCGGTGACGAGTTTATCGACACTGTGCTGCAATAACTTGTGCTGGCGCATACTGTCGTAAAAAAGCTCCGGCAGCTCCGGCAGTTTCTCCGCCCAGAACGGCGCCTTCTCTTTCACCGCCCGCAGGATGGCCGGAATGCCGATCTGATCCTTAATCCAGTCCTCCAGGAACGGCTTGGCGGTTTTCCACAGATCGAGCTGCGGATAGAGCTGACGACCAATGCCCTCGATGTACAGCAGGGTTTTCTGCAGCAGCACCAGCTGCGGCTGCACTTCCATATTGAAACGGCGCGCGGTGTTGAACAGATTGAGCAGCACGTGACCAAAGGAGATTTCCGCCAGCGGCTTTTCGAAAATCGGCTCGCACACGGTGCGAATCGCGAACTCAAAATCTTCCACGTTGGTATCCGGCGGTACCCAGCCCGAGTCGACGTGCAGCTCGGCCACTTTGCGGTAGTCGCGGTTGAAGAAGGCGATGAAGTTTTCCGCCAGGTAGCGCTTATCTTCTTTGTTCAGCGAGCCAACGATGCCGCAGTCAATGCCGATATACTGCGGATCTTCCGGATGCTCGTAGCTGACGAAGATGTTGCCGGGATGCATATCGGCGTGGAAGAAGCTGTCGCGGAACACTTGGGTGAAGAACACCTGCACGCCGCGTTCGGCCAGCAGCTTCATGTTGACGCCGTGCTGCTCCAGCGTGGCGACGTCGGAGATAGGAATGCCGTAAATGCGCTCCATCACCAGCATGGTTTCGCTGCAGTAGTCGGAAAACACTTCCGGCACGTACAGCATGCGGCTCTGGTCAAAGTTGCGGCGCAGCTGAATCGCATTGGCAGCTTCACGCAGCAGATTGAGTTCATCAATCAGCGTTTTTTCGTAGTCGCGCACCACTTCCATCGGACGCAGACGGCGACCGTCCGGCAGCAGACGTGGCACCCAGCGCGCCAGGCGGTAAATCAGCTTCATGTCAGCTTTGATCACCGGCAGGATATCCGGGCGAATCACTTTGATCACCACTTCGCGGCCGTTGGATTTCAGCGTCGCGGTATGCACCTGGGCGATCGAAGCCGATGCCAGCGGTTTGATATCAAAGTCGTCGAACCAGGTTTCCACCGGGCCGCCAATCGAACGCTCAATCTGCGCTTTGGCTTTCACGCCGTCGAACGGCGCCACGCGGTCCTGCAGAATCGCCAGCTCATCGGCAATTTTCGGCGGGAACAGGTCGCGCCGCGTCGAGAGCATCTGACCGAACTTGATCCAAACCGGACCGAGCTGCTCCATGGCCAGACGCAGACGGATGCCCATCTCGGCTTCTTTGTGCCGGTTGGGGATCCAGAAAACACAGCGCCGCCACAGCCGCAGCGGCAGCGTAATGCGCATATGCGGAATCAGTTCATCCAGCCCGTAGGTCAGAAAAACTTTGATAATGAAGTATAAGCGCCGAATTTCTCCCAGCGTCATTTCGCCTCCAGCTGTGCCAAACGCGCCTCAAACGCATTAAGCGCACGTTCCATCGCTTCTACCTCCTCACAAAACCACGCCTGCTCCAGCGCCCCCGGTGCCACGCGCCACTCTTCGGTCAGCACCTGCCCCAGATAATCCTGACGGCGGGTGACCTGCTGTTTAAGCTGGGCCAGCGCACGCTGAGCGGCCTGGCTGATGCCCTGTGCCGCAATGTCGCCCACCCACGGCGCGAGATATTCGGCCGGATCGAGTTCAGCCAGATCCATCAGCGCGGAGAATTGCTGTACCACCTGCAGATCGCCTTCCACGTCCAGCTCACCGCTGCGAATCAGGCTGGTCAGCTGCTGACGATCGCGCAGCTTAGGCAGCGTGCTGAAACGCAGGCTGACGCTGCAGTCGCTGCGGTCCTGCCAGTCACTCAGCACATCCAGCTGGTTTTCACTGAACACCAGCACCAGCGGAAAATCCAGCTCCTGCAGGCGCAGCAGCAGGACTTTCCCGGCCAGACGCTGGCGTGCGGTTTTCAGGCTGCGATCGCGGTACAACACACGGTTCAGGGCGGTCTCAAGACCGCCGGTGATGAGAGGGGTAAAAGTCATGATTAATCAGAACTTAAAGCCACGATGCAGCGCCACAATGCCGCCGGTCATGTTGTAGTAGCTGGTATTTTCAAAGCCAGCGTCGTTCATCATCGCCTTCAGGGTTTCCTGATCCGGATGCATACGAATCGACTCCGCCAGGTAGCGATAGCTCTCCGCGTCTTTTGCCACCAGCTGGCCGATGCGCGGCAGAATGTGGAAAGAGTAAGTGTCGTAGGCTTTGCTCAGCGGATCGAAAACCGGTTTAGAGAACTCCAGCACCAGCAGACGGCCGCCCGGCTTGAGCACGCGGAACATCGACGCCAGCGCCTTCTCTTTTTCGGTCACGTTACGCAGGCCGAAGGAGATGGTGATGCAGTCGAAATAGTTATCCGGGAACGGCAGCGCTTCTGCGTTAGCCTGCACGTAGCTGACGTTGCCGGTTACGCCGAGGTTGCGCAGCTTTTCGCGTCCCATCTTCAGCATTGAGCTGTTGATGTCCGCCAGCACCACCTGACCGGTTTCACCGACCAGGCGCGAGAATTTTGCCGTCAGATCGCCGGTACCGCCAGCCAGATCCAGGACGCGCTGACCGCGGCGCACGCCGCTGCTGTCGATGGTAAAACGCTTCCAGACGCGATGGATGCCGAACGACATCAGATCGTTCATCAGGTCATATTTCGCCGCGACGGAGTGAAACACGTCCGCGACTTTATCGGCCTTTTCACTTTTGGCGACGGTCTGAAAGCCAAAATGGGTAGTTTCCTGCTGTGATTCATCTGCCATCGGTTTTACCTGTTCCACAAACAATACTTCCCGAAGTGTATCAGAGTCGGGCGATCCGAGCACGCCACCGGCGTGTTATTCGTTGATGCGGCGCAGGGATGCGGCGGAAGAATCTGCCGCATTTTCAGCGGGCTCGCTGTCATCGGCCCATGTATCATCCGCCGCGTCGGGCTGCGCCTGCTCTGCCAGCTGGGGGTTGATGGGCCGTTTGATCTCCACGCCAAGCGCACGAAACGACTCGCTTTGAGCGATCAGGTTGCCGCGCCCCTGCGCCAGCTTTTTCATCGCCAGCTGATAACTCTGCTGCGCTTTGTCGAGGCTATGCCCGATGCCGCTCATGTCATCGACAAACAGCCGCATCTTGTCGTACAAGCGCGCAGCGCGGTCGGCGATGCGCTGGGCATTACGGCTCTGATGCTCATAGCGCCACAGGTTGTTGATGGTGCGCAGCGCCACCAGCAGCGTGGTCGGGCTGACCAGCATAATGTTTTGCTGCAGCGCTTCGCTGATCAGCTCCGGCTGGCGGTCGATCGCCAGCAGAAACGCCGGTTCGACCGGAATAAACATCAGCACATAATCCAGCGAGCGTAAACCGGGCAATTGTTGATAATCTTTACGCCCCAGCAGCCGGATATGGCCGCGCACCGCGTTGATGTGCTCCTGAATCGCCTGTTCGCGCATCAGCTCATCGTCGGCGTTGAAGTAGCGCTCATAGGCAATCAGCGTCATTTTGGCGTCAATCACCACATCTTTACCCTGCGGCAGACGCACAATCACATCCGGTTGCATACGGCCCTGCTGCTCCAGCTGCACGCTGACCTGGGTCTGGTACTCGTATCCTTCGCGCAGGCCCGACGCCTCCAGCACCCGGCTGAGCACCACTTCGCCCCAGTTGCCCTGAATTTTATTGTCGCCCTTCAGCGCTTTGGTGAGGTTGATCGCTTCCTGCGCCATCTGCGCGTTGAGCTGCTGCAACTGACGAATCTCGTGCGCCAGCGTGTGGCGTTCACGCGCTTCCTGGCCGAAGCTGTCGTTGACCTGGCGGCGGAAGCCGTCCAGCTGTTCGCGCAACGGGCCGATCAGGCTGTTGAGGCTCTGCCGGTTCTGCTCGTCGACGCGTTTTCCGCTGTTTTCGAAGATTCGGTTGGCGAGGTTTTCAAACTGCGCACTCAGGCGCTGTTCGCTGTTGGTCAGCAGACGCTGCTTCTCCTCAGCGGCGAAACGCGTCTCTTCTAATCGAATGGTGACTTCCCGCAGTTCGGCTTCCTGCGCGCTGTTAACTTCCAGCTGATTGCGCAGCTCGCGGCTGAGCTGTTCACTCTCGGCCCGCCAGTAATCCAGCTGCTGCAGGCGCTCCTGCGCGCCGCTTAGCGTGCCGTGAAGCTGGCGCAGCTCCTGTTCGCGCTGTTGCAGTTGCTGTTGCAGCTGTTCCAGCTGCTGCTGCTGACGCTGCTGCGCCTGTTCCAGCAGGCGGCGTTCGGTGGTGAAGCTGGCGTGCTGATGGCCGGCGCGCAGCTGGGCAATAATCCAGCCAATGCCCAAACCGGCCAGCGCCAGCGCGCCGCTGATGATAAGTTGCTGATCCATAATCCCCCCGCGGATCGTCTCGCTGAGGAGAAGGTAGAGCGCCACTGTATGAATGTCCAGAACATTCATGGCAACCCGCGGATTTTATCGCGGGCGCGATAGGCACCGTCCGGGCAACTACAGGGCGCGTACGGTCAGGTCGCCCGCTTTCCAGGCGTCAATCAGGAAAAACGGCATCGGCAGCACCCATTCGCTGTCGCTTTTCACCTTCGCCGGATAGCACCAGCTGTTGCCGCCGTAAGTCAGCTCCACCTGCTGCTGGCCATTTTCGGCGTTGGCCACTTTGCCGGCCATGCTGGCGAAACCGGCATTGCTGCCGACGTGGAAGCTGTCGGTCTGCCAGCGAATCGGCGCATGCGCCGGCCACGGCTGCGCGTGGTGGAAGTGAAAGATATCGTCGTGATTGAGGATGCTGTCGCGCACCGTCGGCCACAGCGCTACCTTGAGGAAGTACTGGTCGGTAAAGCGCTCGCTGCCGTCATACTGCGCGATAAAGTCGCGCATCTGCTGCTCCACGTTGTGAAACACGCCGTGACAGCCGCCCCACATGCCGGCCAGTAACAGCTCGGTGTGCGAATAATAATCGCGCATGTGGTGGAACCAGAATGGCGAAGCCAGCCAGGCATCGACGGCCGCGACTTCGCGCTCTGACAGCAGCGAATCCGCATCCCGCACGATGTAGCGTTTTACGCTGGCATCGTCCATCACCAGAAAGCGCCACAGCGTAGGGAAAATGGTTTTCTCCTGCGACATATCCACCAGTTGGGTGTTTGGCTGGGTCAGGCGCTGCCACACGTGCTGCGGCACACTGTCGTCGAGATAGATGCGGCACATCCAGTCCGGATAGAGCTCGCGCGCCACCTCAACGTTTTTAATCAGGGTTTCGCAGTAGCGCGGCTGACCGCCATACAGGCTGAAGGAGATGATATTTTCTGCCGGATTGCTGCGGTTAATCGGCGCAGGTGCCGGTGCGGGAAAAGTCGCTTTCGCGCCCTGACTGAAACGCATGTCGGATTGGGTGAGCGATTCCAGGCCATAACGCGCCACTTCATCTTTCTTATCTAGCCAGCCACACACTTCCGTCAGGCCATCCAGCCAGGTTTCCGACGCCTGCGCGCGCTGCGCCGCCGGTGCCTGATAGATTTTCTGGTAAATCTTGTAGGATTTTTTATGTTCGCCGACGCGCATCAGCGTCAGCGCGTAGTCGCTGAGCACCTGCATCTGGTTAGGCATGACGCGCAGCACTTCTTCGCAGCACTGGCGCGCCAGAGGATAATCTGACGCGGCCATTGCCTGACGAAACCGCGCGGCGGCACTCTCAACGCGGGCCTGCATTGCAGCAGGGCGGCTGGTAAAACCCGGACGTGGGACAGAGATCGTTTTGCGCATAGGAAATTTCTCAGAATCGGCTGAAATTGCGCGCATTCTAATCAGGCAATTGCTGAGCTCCCTATAAGCCTGGTCTCGAAATCATTCCCTGACTGGCGCGCTAAAGTAAGCGACGCGCGGCATCCACCACAATTTTCACCGCATCGCTTTCTGTCTGCTTCATGGTGGCCGCATCCGGGATCTCTTTTTGCGTGCGATTCACGATGACGCCAGCCACCATGCCGGCACGCAGTCCCTGACTGGCGCACATGGTTAACAGTGTAGCGGATTCCATTTCATAGTTAAGTACGCCCATTTGCTGCCACTCTTTCATCGAGCCCTGGAAGCGGCTCACTACGCGTCCGGAGAAGGTGTCGTAGCGCTCCTGGCCAGGATAGAAGGTGTCTGACGAGGCGGTGACACCAATATGCGTGGTCGCACCGCAGGCTTCTGCCGCGGCCACCAGCGCGGTGGTGCAGGCGAAGTCAGCCACCGCCGGGAATTCCATCGGCGCAAAGTGCAGGCTGGCACCGTCCAGACGGACCGAGGCGGTGGTCACCAGCACATCGCCCACGTTGATGTGTGGCTGAATCGCGCCGGTGGTACCCACACGCAGGAAGGTACGCACGCCCAGCTGCGCCAGCTCTTCAACGGCGATAGAGGTGGACGGACCGCCAATACCGGTGGAACAGACAACCACCGGTTTGCCGTCGATCTCCGCCAGCCAGGTGGTGAATTCACGATGCGATGCGAGGTGCTGTGGATTCTCCATCAGCGCCGCGATTTTCTTCACGCGCTCCGGATCGCCAGGAACAATCGCCAGCGTGGCTCCTTTCAAATCGGCTTTGGTGATGCCAAGGTGGAAAACGTCAGACTGGGCCATATCAGACTCCTGGAAGATAAGGGGGAATAAGCGCGCCACTTTACGTCAGCGGCCCGGATAAATATGTGACTGAATTCACTATCAATAATGAAAGTTACATTGAACTAAAGATATTGTGTGACTCTAATCACATATTAACGGTCTGCTGCGCTGAATTGCTACAAGCGGTGCTGTGTAACCGTAAAAGGCAGTGTTAATAGAGAAGCAGACCAGGTTAACCATCCCCCGTACCCTACGCCAGCCTTGCCGTAAGGCCAGGCTATAGTTACGTGATTGCGCACTTGCTAGCACGGAGAGAACCATGAAAACCGAAGACAATATGGCACAAAAATCCGCCACCGACGGCTTTGCGCCAGCGGTGCAGCCCACCGCAGCCAGCACCATCATTACCGCCAGCGACGCCATTCACGCGGGCGAGACGTCCGTGCCGAGCCAGGGTGAGAACCTGCCGGCTTATTATGCTCGTCCGCAACAGTTTAGCGGCACGCTGCCGGTCGTGCTGGTGGTGCAGGAAATTTTCGGCGTGCACGAGCACATCCGCGATCTGTGCCGCCGTCTGGCACTGGAGGGCTATCTCGCCGTGGCGCCGGAGCTCTATTTCCGCGAAGGCGATCCCAACGATTACAACGATATCCCTACCCTGTTCAAAGAGCTGGTGAGCAAAGTGCCGGATTCGCAGGTACTGTCGGATCTCGACCACGTGGCCAACTGGGCGGCGCGCCACGGCGGCGATATCCGTCGTCTGGCGATCACTGGTTTCTGCTGGGGCGGTCGCATCAGCTGGCTGTTTGCCGCCCATAATCCGCAGGTGCGCGCCGCCGCCGCCTGGTACGGTCGTCTGGAGGGCGAGAAAACGCTGAAGCAGCAGAAACATCCTATTGATATTGCAGTGGATTTGAATGCACCGGTGCTGGGCCTGTACGGTGGCCAGGATGAAAGCATTCCACTGGAAAGTATCGATAAGATGCGCCAGGCCCTGCACGCGGCCAATGCCAAAGCCGAGATTGTGGTGTATCCGGAAGCTGGCCACGCCTTCAACGCCGACTATCGTCCGAGCTACCACGCCGATTCCGCACAGGATGGCTGGCAGCGCATGCTGGCGTGGTTTAAGCAGTATGGCGTCGCGCCGAACGCGGAATAAAAAAAGGGGCGCCAGCGCGCCCCAACTCAACAACACAACGTATTATCCTGTCATCCAACGGTTTCGGCGCGCAGCTTCTGCGCCGCTTTTACCATGTTGGCCAGCGCCTGACGCGTTTCACTCCAGCCGCGTGTTTTCAGGCCACAGTCCGGGTTCACCCACAGGCGCTGCTGCGGAATACTCTGTGCCGCTTTGCGCAGCAGATCTTCCATCCACTCCACGCTCGGTACGTTGGGTGAGTGGATGTCATACACGCCCGGCCCGATTTCATTGGGATATTCGAACGCTTTAAACGCATCCAGCAGATCCATATCAGAACGTGAGGTTTCGATAGTGATCACGTCGGCGTCCAGCGCGGCAATCGAATCCATGATGTCGTTGAACTCGCAATAACACATGTGGGTGTGAATCTGCGTCTCGTCCTGCGCCACCGCAGCGTTGAGGCGGAACGCGTCCACCGCCCAGCGCAGGTAGGCTGCCCAGTCAGACTGATGCAGCGGCAAGCCTTCACGCAGCGCCGGTTCGTCAATCTGAATGATGCCGATACCGGCTTTTTCCAGGTCCTGCACTTCGTCGCGCAGCGCCAGCGCAATCTGTTTTGCGATGGTTTCGCGCGTCACGTCTTCCCGCGGGAACGACCAGCACAGGATGGTGACCGGTCCGGTCAGCATGCCCTTCACCGGTTTGTCGGTCAGCGACTGCGCATACTTTGCCCACTCGACGGTAATCGGCTGCGGGCGGCTGACGTCACCAATGATCACCGGCGGCTTAACACAGCGCGAGCCGTAACTCTGTACCCAGCCGTTCTGCGTGAAAACAAAGCCGTCGAGGTTTTCGCCGAAGTACTCCACCATGTCGTTACGCTCGGCTTCGCCATGCACCAGCACGTCGAGCCCCAGACGCTCCTGCTCCGCAATCGCCTGCCGGATGTGTTCCGCGATACCGGTGCGGTAGTGGCCGCCGTCAATGTTGCCTTTTTTGAAGTCAAGGCGCAGGCCGCGGATCTCGGTGGTCTGCGGGAAAGAACCGATGGTGGTGGTAGGCCACGCCGGCAGGTTAAAGCGCTGACGCTGCGCCTGAGCACGCACGGTGTAGCTGCTGTTGCGCTCAGTGTCTCTGGCCTGGATTTGCGCCAGACGCTGCGCCACGGCGGGGTTGTGCACGCGAGCAGAGTTTGCCCGGGCGCGAATCGGCGCGCTCCAGGCGTGCAGCGCAGCGGCATCGTGCTGGTTCAGCGCCTTGCTCAGCAGCGACAGCTCCGTGCACTTCTGTAACGCAAAGGCGAACCAGCTTTTGACCTCGTCGTCGAGGCGGGTTTCGACGCTCAGGTCAATGGGGCTGTGCAGCAGCGAGCAGGAGGAACCGATCCACAGCTGCTGACGCTGGCCGGTCAGCGGCTGCAGGCGCTCAAACCAGCGGGTGAGATCGGCGCGCCAGACGTTACGGCCATTGATCACCCCCAGCGACAGCAGCCAGTCCGCCGGGATCTGCTGGTTGAGCTGCTGGAGATCGTCTTTGCCGTGCACCAGGTCAACATGCAGGCCCTGCACCGGCAGCGTTTTGATGACATCAAGATTCTGACCAATGCTGTCAAAGTAGGTGGTCAGCAGCAGTTTTACTTCGCCCTGTAGCGCGTCGTACGCCGGTTTAAACGCCTCGCGCCACGCCTGCGGCAGTTCCAGCGCCAGCGCCGGCTCATCAATCTGCACCCATTCGATGCCGCGCTGACGCAGTTCAGCCAGCACCTGACGGTACACCGGCAGAATGGCCTGCAGCAGCGACAGGCGGTCAAAGGCGTCACCTTTCACCTTACCCAGCCACAAATACGTCACCGGCCCCAGCAGCACCGGTTTGATGGTGTGGCCGAGCGCCAGCGCTTCATCCACCTCGTCCAGCAGCTGCGTCCAGCTGAGACGGAACTGCTGACCCTGGGTAAATTCCGGCACGATGTAGTGATAATTGGTGTTAAACCATTTGGTCATCTCTGCCGCCGCCGCGGGCTCACCGCTGGGCGCCCGACCGCGACCGATACGGAACAGGGTGTCGAGGTCAATCGAGCCGTCTTTATTCTGGTGCCGTGCCGGTACGTTACCGAGCAGCAGACTGGTGGTCAGCACGTGATCGTACCAGGCAAAATCGCCGACCGGCAGCAGATCAACACCGGCGTCTTTCTGCTGCTGCCAGTGACGGGCGCGCAGTTCACGACCCACTGCCAGCAGTTCGTCCTGTGAGCTGTTCCCGGCCCAGTAGCTTTCCTGCGCTTTTTTCAGTTCGCGGCGCAGTCCGACGCGAGGGAAACCGAGAGTATGGTTCAGAATGGTCATGTGAGATTCTCCAGAAGTTGTTCGCTGTGCGACAGTCGCAGCAACCGATTTACGTTCATCCAGCGGGCAATCCTGCCGTGCGCTGAGCGTGTTAGCTGGACAAAGGTAAAGTGGCCGTCGCGTCTGACTGAGATGTTTAGCCGTCCAGATGTTTACACCGCTATAATCTGCGGGTACTGTATGTGTCTCAAGCGCAATTTGTTCAATCTCGATGTGAAGGACTCTCATGATCGAACTCAAACACCTGCGGACGCTGCAGGCGTTACGGCACACCGGCTCGCTGGCTGCCGCCGCCGCCCAGCTTCATCAGACGCAATCGGCGTTGTCTCACCAGTTCAGCGACCTGGAACAGCGGCTGGGCTTTCGGCTGTTCGTGCGTAAGAGCCAGCCGCTCCGTTTTACGCCGCAGGGAGAGATTCTGTTGCAGCTGGCGGAGCAGATTCTGCCGCAGATCCAGCAGGCGCTGCAGGCCTGTCATGAGCCGCATCAGACCACGTTGCGCATCGCTATCGAATGCCACAGCTGCATCCAGTGGCTGACGCCGGCCCTGAACAATTTCCGTCAGAGCTGGCCGCAGGTGGTGATGGACTTCAAATCCGGCGTGACCTTTGATCCGCAGCCGGCGCTGCAGCAGGGTGAACTGGACGTGGTGCTGACGTCCGATATTCTGCCGCGCAGCGGTTTGTTCTATGCGCCGATGTTTGATTTTGAGGTGCGGCTGGTACTGGCGCCGGATCACCGTCTGGCGCAGCTGGCCCACATCACGCCGGAAGATTTGGCCGATGAGGTGCTGATGATCTATCCGGTACAGCGTCAGCGGCTGGACGTGTGGCGTAACTTCTTACAGCCAGCCGGCGTCAGCCCGGCGCTGAAGAGCGTGGATAATACGCTGCTGCTGATCCAGATGGTGTCGGCCGGCATGGGGATTGCCGCGCTGCCGCACTGGGTGGTAGAGAGCTTTGAGCACCAGGGGCTGGTGGTGACACGCACGCTGGGCGACGGATTGTGGAGCCGTTTATACGCGGCGATGCGCGACGGCGAGCAGCGGCAGCCGGTGCTGGAGGCCTTTGTGCGCTTTGCCCGTCAGCACGCCTGCGAGCACCTGCCTTACGTGCGCGATGCCTCGCGCCCCGGTTCACTGCAGCCGGTCTCGTCCTGATGCCGCGGGCGGCCAATGTCGCCCGTGCTGTTATCCCTGCCCTGCCTGCTCTATAATGCGCCGCCTTAACCGCTACCGGAGAGTTTCACCATGACCAATAACGATGTGCTGCGCAGCGTGCGCTATATGCTGGATTTGAGCGACAGCAAAGTGGTGGAGATTTTTGCGCTGGCGGGCAGTGAAGTACCGCGTGAAGATGTGCAGGCGTGGCTGAAGAAAGATGACGATGAGGCGTTTCGTAAACTGCCGGATGTGCTGATGGGTTACTTCCTCAACGGTCTGATTTTCTACCGTCGCGGCAAAAGCGAAGACGCGCCGGCCCCGTCGATTGAGCGCCGCATGAACAATAATATCTTTCTCAAGAAGTTACGCATCGCCTTCGCGCTGAAAACCACCGATATCCCGGATATCTTATTGAAGGCTAACTTCAAGGTGTCACAGGCCGAGATCGGCGCGATTTTCCGTAACCCGGATCATAAAAATTATCGCGAGTGCGGTGACCAGATTCTGCGTAACTTCCTGAAAGGCTTAACGCTGATTCAGCGGCCATCGACACCCGCGAAAAAAAGCTAAGCGCCTGAACTGCCGCTTTTGGCCGTGTGTCCCAGTACCCAGCGTTTATGCACGTACAGGGACGCAAAAATCACTATCGCCCCGGCGATAAAGCTTGGCCAGTGCGGTTTCTCCTGCCAGATTGCCAGGTTCACCAGTAATCCTGCCGGCACGTGCATGTTGTTCATAATGCCCAGCGTCCCGGCATCGACCTGGGTCGCGCCGTAGTTCCACATGAAGTAACCCAGTCCGGAAGCGACCACGCCCAGCCACACCAGCACGCCCCACTGCAGCGTGGTGGTTGGCAGCTTGTGCGGATTGCCCCAGATGCACCAGGCGATCACCGCGATCAGCACTGCGCCGAGATAGAACCACGAGAACGCGGTGTGCTGCGGCATCGGGCGGACTTCCTGCAGGCGCTTATAGCCCACCATGCCAATCGCAAAGCAGATGTTGGCCGCCTGCACCAGCAGCAGTCCGAACCAGAAATCATCGCTGACTTTGTCGTAGCGGATAATGGCCGCACCGAGCACCGCCAGCAGCGCGCTAAAGGCATAGCCAATGCGCAGCGGGCGCTTGCTGAGCAGGTCATAAATCAGCGTGACATACAGCGGCGTCATCACCGTAAACAGCAGAAATTCCGGCACGCTGAGATAGAGATAAGCCTCGAAGCTGATCAGATACATGATGCCTAATTGCAGCATGCCCACCAGCATATAGAGCAGCAACGTTGAGGCGCGGTAACCGCGCCAGCGCAGAAACGGCAGAAAGACCAGCGCCGCCAGGCCTAAACGCATCAGCACCGAGAACCAGGTATCCACCTGCCCCGCCAGATACTCCCCGATTAAACTAAAAGAAAAAGCCCACAGAATGGTGGTAACGATCAGCAACAGCACGGTTATGCATCCTAAAGTTCAACACTGGCGCTAGTGTAAACAAACTACAGCGCGCTGGCGGGATAATCTGGTTGACATGTGATGAAAATAAACACGATCGCATCTTCGCTGCCCGGTCAGCAGGCACGCGTCCGCATGGCCGGTTGACCGGCGGGCGGCGATTTTTATGAGGCAGCGCGCCGTTTTCTCTGGCACAAATGCGCGAAATCCAACATTTACTGGTTTATATCGCTCTTTATTGTCATAAAACTGTAACATATGCGTCACACGTCACAGTAACTGCGCGTAACCATCACTATTCTGTGCGCGAAATGGAAAGGTTGCTTTCTGTTCGCTGTCGTACTTTTTTTTGCCCCAACCTGCTGGGAATCGATAACTATATTGCGCCCTGGAGGGCCATTCTGATGTTGAGTATTTTTAAACCTGCACCACACCAGCCCCAGGTGGCGGACGATCGCGTCGATCCGCTCTATCGTCGTCTGCGCTGGCAGATCTTCTTCGGCATTTTCTTTGGCTACGCCGCCTATTATCTGGTGCGCAAAAACTTTGCGCTGGCGATGCCTTACCTGGTCGAACAGGGCTTTTCCCGCGGCGACCTTGGCTTTGCCCTCTCCGGCATCTCCATCGCCTACGGTTTTTCCAAATTCATTATGGGATCGGTCTCGGATCGCTCCAACCCGCGGGTCTTTTTGCCCGCCGGCCTGATTCTCGCCGCCGCCGTGATGCTGGTGATGGGCTTCGTGCCGTGGGCAACCTCGAGCATCATGGTGATGTTCGTGCTGCTGTTTCTGTGTGGCTGGTTCCAGGGCATGGGCTGGCCACCGTGCGGACGCACCATGGTGCACTGGTGGTCGCAGAAAGAGCGCGGCGGCATTGTGTCGGTATGGAACTGCGCGCACAACGTGGGTGGCGGCATTCCTCCGCTGCTGTTCCTGCTCGGCATGGCGTGGTTTAACGACTGGAAAGCCGCGCTCTATATGCCAGCGTTTGGTGCCATCCTCGTCGCCATCATCGCTTTTGCGCTGATGCGCGATACGCCGCAGTCGTGCGGTCTGCCGCCGATTGAGGCATGGAAGAATGACTATCCGCCGGATTACAGCGAGAACCACGAACAGGAGCTGACGGCGAAGCAGATTTTCATGCAGTACGTGTTGCCGAATAAGCTGCTGTGGTACATCGCACTGGCTAACGTGTTCGTTTATCTGCTGCGCTACGGCATCCTCGACTGGTCACCGACCTATCTGAAAGAGGTGAAGCACTTCACGCTGGATAAATCTTCGTGGGCCTATTTCCTGTATGAATACGCCGGGATTCCGGGCACGCTGCTGTGCGGCTGGATGTCGGACAAGGTATTCCGCGGCAATCGCGGTGCCACCGGGGTGTTTTTCATGACGCTGGTGACCATCGCCACCATCATTTACTGGCTGAACCCGCCGGGCAATCCGGGCGTGGATATGATCTGCATGATCGTCATTGGCTTCCTGATCTACGGTCCGGTGATGCTGATTGGTCTGCACGCGCTGGAGCTGGCACCGAAAAAAGCGGCCGGCACTGCGGCAGGCTTTACCGGTCTGTTCGGCTATCTCGGCGGATCGGTGGCGGCCAGTGCGATTGTCGGTTACACCGTGGATTTCTTCGGCTGGGACGGCGGTTTCTTAGTAATGATTGTCGGATCGGTGCTGGCGGTGGTGTTACTGCTGCTGACCATGGTCAGCGAGCATCGCCACAAGCAGCAGCAGGCATAATCTGAGCGGGCCGGTGAATACCGGCCCGTTTTTATTCAGGCCAGGAACAACTTACGCAGCGTCTGCGGCACCGCGTCATCGGCGTTGCTGCCAATCACTTCCAGCGTCGGCAGGGTATCTTTCAGGCGCTGATGGGCGTTACGCATGATGCAGCCTTTGCCCGCCATACTCAGCATCTCGACATCATTCATGCCGTCGCCAAACGCGATGCACTCTTTTAGCGAATAGCCAAGCTGTTTCGCCACCGCTTCCAGCGCGTGCCCTTTCGAGACGCCGCCAGCCATCACTTCCAGACAGGTGGGCAGCGAGAAACTGACGTTAACCCGGTCACCCCAGCGCGCTTCAATCGCCTGTTCCAGCGGAACCAGATGCTCCGGATCGTCGCAGGTGAAGAACACTTTGCTGATGCCGTCGGTGGCCAGCATGCCGGGCTGATACACCTGATAGGTAAACACCGATTCCTGGAAAAACTCCGCTTCCTGCGGATTATGGCGGCTGATGTGCCACTCATCGTCGCGGTAAACGTGCGTCAGGATTTTCTCATCGTGATACTTCAGGCCATACAGCTCGCTGGCGATATCGCTGTCCAGATTGTGGCTGAACACCAGTTCGCCGTCGGCATTATGCACGCGCGCGCCGTTTGAGGTGATCATATACGCCGGAATGCCGAGCTTATCGCGCATCTGACCGACGTCGATGTAGTGGCGTCCGGTGGCAAAGATAAAATGCACATCGCGCGCCACCAGTTCCTGCAGCGTGGTGCGGGCAAACGGCGTCAGACGATGTTGCGGAGAAAGCAGCGTGCCATCCAGGTCGGATGCAACGATGTGGTACATGTAGGCCTCTGGTATTGATGTCTAAGAATACATTAGTCACGGTGGCGCTGATAAAAGTTGACCACCGCATTAAGCGCTTCGGCGCGCATGGCGTCTGTTTCAAACAGGATCTCGTGACGCGCGCCCTGAATGATGTAAGGCGTGGTGCCTTCCACCGCATGTCCCGCTGCCGCCATGGCCTCACAGAACAGATCCTGCGCGCGGTTATCCACCACGTCGTCTTCACTGGCCTGCAGCAGCAGAATCGGTGTCGTAATCTGCGCCACCTGATTAAGGATATGGCGTCCGGCCTGAATTCCTTCCCGCACCCAGTGATAGGTCGGGCCGCCGACGCGAATCGCCGGATCGTCAGCGTAAAAGCGCAGATTGCGACGATAGCGTTCGCGACTGTGCGTCAGCCGGTTAATGCCAAACGGGCTGGCGCGCCAGCGTCCGGTGCCCAGCGCGTAGCCGTCGCGCAGCGCGGGCAGCTTTTCCGCCCAGTCGAGAATGCGGTGCGCCAGAAACGGCGGCAGCGGCAGCACGATACCAAACATCGGCGCACAAAACACCGCCGCGTGGAAGGCCTGCGGCTGACGCGCCAGAAACAGCGCCACAATTGCGCCGCCCATCGAGTGCGCCAGCACGTAGCGCTGCTGATAGTGATGGCTGACCATCTCTTTCAGATACAGCGTTTCCAGATCGTCGACATAATCGCTGAACTCCACCACGTGTCCGCGATGCGAATCGGCCAGCAGCCGGTCTGAACGCCCCTGACCGCGATGGTCGATAATCACCACATCGTAGCCGCAGTGGAACAGGTCATAGGCCAGCTCGGGGTATTTGATGTAGCTTTCAATGCGTCCGGGCACAATCAGGATGACACGCCGGTGTTGCGGTGAGGTGAAGCGCACATAGCGAATGGTCAGATTGCCCACGCCGCTGAATTCACACTCTTCACGCTGACGCCAGAAGTCGAGCAGCGGACCGGTAGCAAAGGCTGAAAAAGCGTGCTCACGTCCGAGCCAACTCTGTTTATGCTGCTGCATCCGTCCCCCTGAAAAAACGTCAAACGCGGCTCTGCACTTAATAGCGCAGCGCGATTTTCTGGCGTATTGTGTCACACTTCACTCTCTTCAGGGAATGTCACCCATGACCATTGAATGGTGGTTAACCTACCTGTTAACCACGACCATCCTCAGCCTCTCGCCCGGTTCCGGCGCGATCAACACCATGAGCACCGGCATCAGCCACGGCTATCGCGGTGCGGCAGCCTCAATTACCGGATTACAGCTGGGTCTCGCCGTGCATATTGTGCTGGTGGGCGCCGGTCTGGGCGCGCTGTTTTCGCAGTCGGTGCTGGCGTTTGAGGTACTGAAATGGGCGGGCGCGGCCTATCTGGTGTGGCTTGGCATTCAGCAGTGGCGCTCAGCGGGCGGAATCGATCTCAATGCGGTGGCCAAAGCGATGCCGCGTCGTCGTCTGTTTCAGCGCGCGCTGCTGGTGAATCTCACCAATCCGAAGAGCATTGTGTTTCTCGCCGCGCTGTTTCCGCAGTTTATCGTGCCGCACCAGCCGCAGCTGATGCAGTATCTGGTACTCGGCGTGACCACCATCGTGGTCGACATCATTGTGATGATTGGTTACGCCACGCTGGCGACGCGCATTGCTGGCTGGATCAAAGGTCCGAAGCAGATGAAGCTGCTGAACCGGGTGTTTGGTGGCTTGTTTATGGCGGTCGGCGCACTGCTGGCCAGCGCACGTAAAATGGCGTAACGATTGGCACTGATCGTAGCGGCACGCTTTATCGCGCCCAGTTGAAACGCGCAATAAATTGCGCCGCTACGGTTCGGGATCTTATCGGGAGATGATGAGGTGAATACCAAACCCGGCAAACAGCACGCCCGCCATACCGTCCACCCACTTCGCCATCCGCTGATACTTATCGCGCATCCACGGCAGGGCAAAAATCGCCGCCACCAGGGTAAACCAGGCAAAGGTTTCACCGACGATCAACAGGAACAGGCCCCAGCGCTCAATCGCGCCCACATCGTTGCCCACGAACAGTGAAAACACACTGCCGAAGTAGATGATGGCTTTCGGGTTAGACAGGTTGGTGAGAAACCCTTTGAGGAAGCTCATACCACGCTTTGGCAGCTCAACCACCGTCGCTTCCGTATGAGGTTGCTTGTGACGCTGACGCGCCGAGCGCAGCAGCTGCCAGCCCATCCACAGCAGATACAGCCCGCCACCGACCATAATGATTTCATGCAGCCACGCCATTTTCTCCAGAATCAGATGCAGGCCCATCAGCGCGACACCGGCCCAAATCACAATCCCCAGCGTAATGCCGAGCACGCCCATCATCGCCTCTTTGCGCGAGCGGCTGGCGGCGGTCTGTGAGACAAAAAAGAAGTCCGGTCCCGGACTCATCAGCGCAACCAGATGCACCAGCGCGACGGTGGCAAATAACATCAGCATGGTTTATTTCCCTTATTCTTCATCAAGATGTTCTTTGATCATCAGCAGGAACGGCTTACCGAAGCGCTCCAGTTTGCGATGACCGACCCCGTTCACGCTCAGCATCTCTGAAGCGCTGACCGGCATTTGTTCTGCCATTTCAATCAGCGTGGCGTCGTTAAACACCACGTAAGGCGGAATATTCTCTTCGTCGGCGATGGCTTTACGCAGCTTACGCAACTTGGCGAACAGCTTGCGATCGTAATTGCCGCCGTAGACTTTTGGCGCGCTGCTGCGGCTTTTCACCGTCACGGTACGCGGTACCGCCAGCATCAGCGGCACTTCAGCGCGCAGCACCGGGCGCGCGGCCTCGGTGAGCTGCAGCGCCGAGTGCATGGCGATGTTTTGCGTCACCATGCCCAGATGGATCAGCTGGCGCAGCACACTGACCCAGTGCTCCTGACTCTGCTCGCGCCCGAGGCCGTACACCGGCAGTTTGTCGTGGCCGTTATCGCGGATGCGCTGGTTGGTTGAGCCGCGCAAAACTTCAACAATATAGCTCATCCCAAAACGCTGCCCGGTACGATAAATGCCCGACAGCGCTTTTTGCGCTTCGACCAGGCCGTCATAGCGACGCGGCGGATCGAGGCAGATATCGCAGTTGCCGCACGGCTGCTGGCGACCTTCACCAAAGTAGTTAAGCAGCACCAGACGACGGCAGGTTTGCGCCTCGGCAAACGCGCCCATGGCGTTGAGTTTGTGGCGTTCAATATCCTGCAGCGGCCCGGGCGCTTTCTCTTCCAGACATTTACGCAGCCACGCCATGTCAGCCGGGTCGTACAGCATCATCGCTTCGGCCGGCAGGCCATCACGCCCGGCGCGGCCGGTCTCCTGATAGTAGGATTCGATATTGCGCGGAATGTCGAAGTGCACCACAAAACGCACGTTGGGCTTGTTGATGCCCATGCCGAACGCCACGGTCGCGACCACGATTTGCAAATCGTCACGCTGAAAGGCTTCCTGCACGCGTGCGCGCTGCTCGCTGTCAATGCCGGCATGATAAGCGCCAACGCTGATGCCGCGACTCTGCAGACGCGCAGCGGTGTCTTCCACTTTGGCGCGGCTGTTACAGTAGATGATGCCGCTTTTGCCGCGCTGATCCTGCACATAGCGCAGCAGCTGCTCGGTAGGCTTGAACTTCTCCACCAGCGTGTAGCGAATGTTGGGACGGTCAAAACTGCTGATCTGAATCAGCGGATCGTGCATCTGCAGCAGATGCACGATGTCGTTACGCGTGGCTTCATCGGCGGTGGCGGTCAGCGCCATCACCGGCAGCTGCGGAATGCGCTGGCGCAGCTGACCGAGCGCGCCATATTCCGGACGGAAATCGTGGCCCCACTGCGAAATGCAGTGTGCTTCATCAACGGCCAGCATCACCGGATTCCAGTGCTGCAGGGTGTCGAGGAAGTTATCCATCATCAGACGTTCCGGCGCGATGTACAGCAGCCGCAGTTTGCCGCTGCGGCAGTCCGCAAACACCTGCTGCTGCTGCTCACGCGTCTGCGTCGAGTTAAGGCACGCCGCCGCCACGCCGTTCGCCAGCAGCTGATCAACCTGATCTTTCATCAGTGAAATCAGCGGCGAAACCACCAGCGTCAGCCCTTCGCGCACCAGCGCCGGGATTTGATAGCACAGCGATTTGCCGCCGCCGGTCGGCATCACCACCAGGCAGTCGCGCCCTGACAGCGCGGTTTCGATGATGGTTTGCTGACCCGGACGGAACTGCTGATAGCCGAAGGTATCCTGTAATACCTGCTGCGCCAGCATTTCCTGATTAAGCACTGCCGATGTTGCCACGGTAATCCTGTTTTGACTGGTTAGAACAGATCGTTAAGCGTTACGCCGACGCCAAGACGCGTCTGGCGATGGTTATAGTCAATAAGGGATTCACCATAACCGCTGAACAGCTGCGTGTAAAAGCGCACGTGTTCAGAAATCGGATAGCTCCACGCGAAGGTTGCACCGCCGTAGCCGCTATTCCAGTTGTAGTTGCCTTCCACGCTGAAAATACTGTCGCCGAGCATATAGCCCAGCTTCGCGCGGTAGTAGCCCATGTACTTGGTGATGTCCGGGTTATCGTCGTTGCTGGCACTTTCCGGCAGACGATACCAGGGTTTGATTTCCGCCAGGAAGTTGCCATTCTCCGCCATCAGACGGGCGTAAGCGCGGTTCCAGCTGCGTGACGTGGGATCGCTGCGGCCGTTTGACTGATGATTCAGACCCAGCTCGACGTCGCGTAATGTCCAGCCACCCAGCGAATAGTCGGTGGCCCAGCCGAGAAAAATCTGCGGCTCATAGTTGGTTTCACGAAACGGTGATGAAGCCCCCCGGTTCGACAGCTGCCACCAGGAGCGCTGAGTATACGACGCGGCCAGCACCGAGTTGTCACCCAAAATGCCGCGCCACAGCGGAAACGCCAGGCTGAGCTGGAATTTTACTTCATCCTTTTTCGCTTTGTCTGCCCAGTTGTAAGAGGAAATCGCCTCTTTATTCATGTCGCTGGTGTAGGTGTAAAGCAGATAGTTATTTTCATAGGGATAAAGCACGAATGGGTTATCGTGTTTTTCCAGCAGGTTAGCGATAATACTGCCCTTCACCGCTGGTGCGTCATGAACCTCTTTCACGGTGGCTTCATCGGCCTGCGCCAGCGCAGGAACCATAAATGCCGCGGCCAGCAAGGCGTACTGCTTACGCATAGAATTCTCCAGAGCGCTGCAAAAGTTATCGTCGGGCGACGGTTCAAAAAGCACGCCATTCTACACGCAAACCCGGTGGTTGATTAGCGCGGATTTCTGAAACTGGAAAGCGGCGCGAACGCGGCATAATATACACAATTCTTTAACATCTTAAGGCAGGAAAAATGTCATCCCCGATGCTGACACAGCAGGAAGCGCGCCGGCTGATTGGCGAAATTTTTGTCTATCACATGCCGTTTAATCAGGCACTGGGCCTTGAGCTGGATCGCCTTGAAGCCGATTACGCCGAACTCGGCTTTGCCAATAAAACCATGCTGGTGGGTAACGCCGCGCAGCAGATTCTGCACGGTGGCGTGATAGCCTCAGTGCTGGATGTTGCCGCCGGGCTGGTGTGCGTCAGCCATGCGCTGTCGCGCCAGCAGAGCATCAGCGAAGAGGAGCTGCGTCAGCGTCTGTCGCGCATGGGCACCATTGATATGCGCGTCGATTACCTGCGCCCGGGCCGCGGCGAGCGCTTTGTCGCCACCAGCAGCCTGCTGCGCGCCGGGAATAAAGTCGCGGTAGCGCGCGTCGAATTGCACAATCAGCAGGGCGATTACATCGCCACTGCGACTGCGACCTATCTTATTGGTTAACTTCGCGCGGCCTGCCACACTCGCCGCTTTTCTGGAAAAGATGATGGATACGCAACAAACGCGTCAGGGCATTTTTTATGCGCTGGGCGCTTACTTTATCTGGGGCATCGCGCCGGCCTATTTCAAGCTGGTCAAAGAGGTGCCACCGACGGAAATTATGACCCACCGTGTGATTTGGTCGGCCCTGTTTATGCTGGGGCTGATTACCCTGAGCCGCAGCTGGCGTCAGGTGCGCAGCGTGCTGGCCCAGCCGAAAAAAGTGCTGCTGCTGGCGCTGACCGCACTGACCATCGGCGGCAACTGGCTGCTGTTTATCTGGGCGGTGAATAATCAGCATATGCTGGAGGCCAGCCTTGGCTACTTTATCAATCCGCTGATTAACGTGGTGTTTGGCATGCTGTTTCTGCGTGAGCGCTTCCGCCGTCTGCAGTGGCTGGCGGTGCTGCTGGCGGCCACCGGCGTGCTGGTGCAGCTGTGGCAGTTCGGTTCGCTGCCGATCATCGGCCTCGGCCTGGCGCTGAGCTTCGCGCTGTACGGGCTGGTGCGCAAGAAGATTCAGGTTGATGCACAGAGCGGTATGCTGATTGAAACCGCGTGGCTGTTCCCGCTGGCGGCCATCTATCTGTTTGGCTTTGCTGACAGCGCCACCAGCCACCTCAGCGCTAATCCACTCAGCCTGAACCTCAAGCTGATCGCCGCCGGCATCATTACCACCATTCCGCTGATGCTGTTCGCCGCCGCCTGCGCGCGCCTGCGCCTGTCGACGGTCGGTTTCTTTCAATATCTGGGGCCGACGCTGATGTTCCTGCTGGCGGTGCTGTTTTACGGTGAGAGCCTGACGCCGGATAAAATGGTGACCTTCGGCTTCATCTGGCTGGCGCTGGCGATCTTCATTCTGGACGCGCTGCTGTTTTCAGCCCGCACGCGCGTGCGCATAGCGTGAGATAAAACGGGCCATCGCCGGGCCGGTGAGCAGAATGGTAAACAGACGCAGCGTCTGCAGCGCCATGACAAACGCGATATCGACCCGGCTGCCAGCAGCAATAATCGCCACCGTATCCAGCCCGCCCGGGCTGGTTGCCAGATAAGCGGTCATCAGATCGACGTGCAGCACGCGCGTCAGCATCCACGCCAGCCCCCCGCACAGCAGCATCAGGCCGATAATCGAGGCGATCATTTGCGGCAGCGTGCGCAGCGCCAGCAAAAAAATCGGCCGGGTAAAGCGCAGGCCAACGCTCCAGCCGATCAGCGCATAGGCCAGTGCCAGCAGCCACTCCGGCACCTGCAGCGTCGCGACCCCCGTTCCGTGCAGCGTGGCACCCATCAGCGCCGGCAGCAGCAGCGCGCCGGATGGGATACGCAGTTTCTGCCCCAGCCACGCGCCCGCCACCATCACCAGCAGCGTCAGCACGAAGCCACTGTGCAGCGGCGGCAGCCAGACAATGTGGGCGGCAGCACCGCTGCTGCCGAGGCCGATGCGAGCCACCACGGCCGCGGCGGTAGCAACAAACAGTACGCGCAGATATTGCATAAACGCCACCAGCCGCACGTCGGCGCCGAAATCGCCCGCCATCGCCACCATTGCGGACGCGCCGCCCGGCGACGATCCCCACGCGCCGGTCGGTCCCGGCAGCGAGCTAAAGCGCACCAGCAGAAAACCGGACAGCCCGCTGGCCGCCAGCGTCAGCAGCAGCACCGCCAGCACCACCGGCCAGTCATCGAGCAGCGGCGAGAGGATCGCAGGCGACAGGCTCTGGCCGATCATGCAGCCCAGCACCGCCTGCGCCAGCACGAACAGCCGTTTGTCGATGCGCACGGTTGCGCCGCTCAGACCCATAATGGTACCGACAATCATCGGACCGAGCAGCAGTGCAGCCGGCAGGTGCAATAGCTGCAGCAGGCAGCCCAGCACCAGCGAAGCCGTCAGCAGCAGCGCCCACTGCTGCCGCAAAGAGAAACGCGCCATAAGGTGGAAATCAGAAAGTGAGTTAAGGCAACAGGTTAGCAGATTAGCGCTGGCGCGTCAGGGGTAAGGCCACGGATAGCGATGGAGACGGTCGTCATGAATGACGACCCTACGACGGCCTGGCAGGTTGAACAGAACGTGCGGGCGTGAAGTTAACGGTATGCATAACCGGTGCGTTAACCCGTAGGGTGCGCATTAATGCGCACCATGTAAACTTACAGCCAGTTCTTCCGTTTGAAATAGAGATACGGCGCCAGCCCGGCGAGAATCATCAGGCCAATCGCGCCGGGATAACCAAAGCTCCACTTCAGCTCCGGCATAAACTCAAAGTTCATACCGTAGCTGGAGGCCACCAGCGTCGGCGGCAGGAACACCACGGACACCACCGAGAAGATTTTGATGATGCGGTTCTGCTCGATGTTAATAAAGCCCATCGCCGCCTGCATCAGGAAGTTAACCTTCTGGAACAGCGATTCGTTGTGCGGCAGCAGCGATTCGATGTCGCGCAGGATCTCGCGCGCCTGCTCCAGCTGATTGCCCGGCAGCCGCGCTTTACGCACCAGGAAGTTCAGCGCACGCTGGGTATCCATCAGACACAGGCGTACTTTCCAGCCGATATCCTCCAGCTCCGCCAGGCGCGACAGCGCGTCGTCGTACTCTTCGCCCTGCTGCCCTTCCATGATCACGCGGCTGAGTTTTTCCAGCGCGCTATAGATGTTCTCGATCTCATCCGCCAGCTGCTCGATTTTGGTCTCGAACAGATCGAGAAGCAGTTCGTAGGCGTTGCCGTCGGTCAGCTGCTGATTGCGCGCGCGCATGCGGTACAGGCGGAACGCCGGCAGCTCACGCTCGCGCAGTGTGTACAGGCGATCTTCGCGGATGGTAAACGCCACGGTGGAGTTGCCGGCGTGATCTTCAGCATCTTCAAAAAAGAAAAAGGAGTGGATGTGCAGGCCGTCTTCGTCCTCGAAGAAACGCGCCGAGGCCTCAATGTCCTCCAGTTCGGGACGCGTTGCCAGGCTCTGCCCCAGTTCTGACTGCACGCGCTCACGCTCGCTGTCGTCCGGCTCGATCAGATCGACCCACACCGAGGTGTTGAGTTTGTCGTTGTTGTCTTCCAGCTCGATGCGCGTCAGGCGATCGCGCTCCAGTTTAAATGCGCTCAGCATAGCAATACTCCCCATTGCAGACGACATGGGACAAGGCGGTGAACCGCAGTGCTGCTGGCACCACGGGCACGGCAAAGCCTGAACGCGGAAACTTTCGCTTCAAGGGTAAATCAGTGCTGACTCGTGCGACGGGATCAAAAAGGGAGGTCGCTGATAACCGCTAAGGCTACCCGCGTTAAAGAGGTAGCCTTAGAAATTGTCCCTGTTAACCAGGGTATAGAGCCAGCATCGACTGGGCGCGTCCAAGGCATTGTCCTCTCATGATAATAGTGCGCGCATGTTACGCTGAGACGAAAAAGTCGTCAAGGTAGCGCAACCGCGCTACACGGTTTCCAGCCGGGCGTAAGCCGCCACCAGCCACTTAATGCCCTGACCCTGAAAGGCCACCTGCAGACGGCTGTGCTCGCCGCTGCCTTCCAGATTGATAATGGTGCCTTCGCCGAACTTAGCGTGGCGCACGCGCTGCCCGAGCGCGAAGCCGCTGTCGCTCTTCGCCACCGGTGTGCCCATGCGCTGATGGCTCACCGGCCGGCTCACGCTGGCGCGCAGCCGCACCTCTTCCACGCACTCTTCCGGCAGTTCACCAATGAAACGCGATGGCCGGTGATACACTTCCTTACCATAAAGGCGACGGGTTTCGGCGTAGGTGAGCGTCAGCTTCTCCATCGCGCGCGTCACGCCGACATACGCCAGGCGACGCTCCTCCTCCAGCCGGCCGCCTTCGTCCAGCGACATCTGGCTCGGGAACATGCCCTCTTCCATGCCGACGATAAACACCTGACTGAACTCCAGCCCTTTCGCCGAGTGCAGCGTCATCAGCTGCACCGCATCCTGCCATTTGTCCGCCTGGCCTTCGCCAGCTTCCAGCGCCGCGTGCGACAGAAACGCCTGCAGCGGCATCAGATCTTCGTCTTCGTCCTGATAGCTGAACTGGCGCGTGGCGGTAACCAGTTCCTCTAAGTTTTCGATACGCGCCTGGCCTTTTTCGCCCTTTTCCTGCTCATACATCAGCCACAGGCCGGAGTCTTTAATCACCCGATCGGTCTGTACGTGCAGCGGCAGCTCAGCGGTTTCCGTCGCCAGCGCATCCACCAGCTCGCAGAAGCGCTGCAGTGCTGAGGCAGCACGGCCAGCCAGCGCTTTGGATTGCAGCAGTTCGCGCGTCGCCTGCCACAGCGTCAGCTGTTGCTCACGCGCGGTCTGGCGCACCACATCGAGCGTGCGATCACCAACGCCGCGCACCGGCGTGTTGACCACGCGCTCGAATGCCGCATCGTCATTGCGGTTGGCCAGCAGCCGCAGATAGGCCAGCGCATCTTTGATCTCCTGGCGCTCGAAGAAGCGCATGCCGCCGTAAATGCGGTACGGCATGCTGCCCTGCAGCAGCGCCTCTTCCAGCACGCGCGACTGGGCGTTGCTGCGGTAGAGAATGGCGCAATCCTGCAGTGCGTTGCCGTTTTCATGCCAGGTTTTGATGCGATTGACGACAAAGCGCGCTTCATCCAGCTCGTTGAACGCGCAATACAGCGAAATCTTTTCGCCATCGCTGCCGTCGGTCCACAGCTCTTTCCCCAGGCGGCCATTGTTGTTGGCAATCAGGGCGTTGGCTGCTTTCAGAATGTTATTGGTGGAGCGATAGTTCTGCTCAAGACGGATGGTTTCCGCGCCTGGGAAATCCTGCAGGAAACGCTGGATGTTCTCCACCTGCGCGCCGCGCCAGCCGTAAATGGACTGATCGTCATCGCCAACGATGATGACCCGGCCGCTGTCGCCTGCCAGCATGCGAATCCACGCGTACTGAATGTTGTTGGTGTCCTGGAATTCGTCCACCAGAATATTGCTGAAGCGCTCACGGTAGTGATTGAGAATCTGCGGCTTGTTGAGCCACAACTCATGCGCCCGCAGCAGCAGTTCGGCGAAGTCGACCAGCCCGGCGCGATCGCAGGCTTCCTGGTACGCCTGATAGATACGCAGCCACGTCTGCTCCACCGGGTTGCCGTAGCTTTCGATGTGCTTAGGCCGCAGCCCTTCGTCCTTTTTGCCGTTGATGTACCACATGCCCTGACGCGCCGGCCACTGTTTCTCGTCGAGGTTCATGGCTTTGATCAGGCGCTTGAGCAGACGCAGCTGATCTTCGCTGTCGAGGATCTGAAAATCCTGTGGCAGCCCGGCATCCAGGTGGTGCGCGCGCAGTAAACGGTGCGCCAGGCCGTGGAAAGTACCAATCCACATGCCGCCCTGGCTGGTACCGATCAGCTGGTCGATACGGTGGCGCATCTCCGCCGCCGCCTTGTTGGTGAAGGTCACCGCCATGATTGAGTAAGGCGAGCAGTTCTCTACCGACAACAGCCAGGCGATGCGATGCACCAGCACGCGGGTTTTACCGCTGCCTGCTCCGGCCAGCACCAGCAGATTGCTGCGCGGCGCGGCGACCGCTTCGCGCTGTTTGTCATTCAAGCCGTTAAGCAGATCGGAAACGTCCATAAGCACCGTTTTAAGCAAGTAGGATGCGTATCCTGCACCGTTCGCGTTGCCGCCAGGCGGCAAGGGCAGACATCTGCGAGGGCGTAATCAGCTATGCGATCAGGCTGGTGACGCACAGCCTGCACGGCCGCGCGTTGCAGAATACAGAATACGACTGGATAAATTTACAGCCATTATAGCAGCGAGGTCAGCGATGCCAACTGATGAATTTCCACGTGTGGCAGCAGGCGCGCGTCATCAATCTTCATCAGATTGCCGTCACGCAGGTTGATCCAGCACGCCTGCAGACCGGCGCGCAGCGCACCGGCGACGTCGGTGGTCAGGTCATCGCCGACGTGCAGAATATGCTGCGGCGCAATGCCCAACCGTTCGGCGGCCAGATGGTACATATCCTGCCACGGCTTGGCGCGGCCGTGCGGACCGGCGCGCAGCGCGAACTGGAAGTAGTGATCAATGCCGAGCTTTTGCGGGTCGGCGTTGCCGTTGGTGATCGCCACCAGCGGCACGCGCTCGCCGAGCCAGGCCAGCGTCTGATGCGTCTCTTCTGGCATCTCCACCGCACTGCGCCACTGATGAAACACGCTCATCACGTCGCGGGCACCTGCGCTGGCTTGCGCGGCCGGCAGTCCGGCGTTGAGCAGCGCCAGCTCTACCGAGCGGCGACGCCACTCAGAGACATCGTGATAAATTTCCGGTTCACGCAGCAGCAGTTCATCGCGCAGCGCCTGATAATCTTCCGGCGTAAACTCGCGCAGCGCCGGGTGATACGCCTGCAGTGCAGCGTGCGATTCCGCCGTGGTTTTGCGGATCACCGGATAGTTGTCATATAGCGTATCGTCGAGATCGAAGGTGATGGCTTTGATCGGGCCCAGCGGGCGATAAAACTTCATTCAGACTTTCCTCGTTTGGCACGCGGGTGTGCCGCATCGTATACCGACGCCAGATGCTGGAAATCCAGGTGGGTATAGATTTGCGTGGTCGAGAGGTTGGCGTGGCCGAGCAGCTCCTGCACTGCGCGCAGATCGCCGCTCGATTCCAGCAGATGGGTAGCAAACGAGTGGCGCAGCTTATGCGGGTGGATATGGCTGGCGACGCCCTGCTTAATGCCCCATTCGGCGAAGCGTTTCTGCACATTGCGCGCCGAAATACGGCTGCCGCGCGTCGACACAAAAACCGCATCATCCTGCGGCCCGAAGCTGTTGCGTAACGGCAGCCAGTGCTGCAGCCAGGTGACGGCGGTGCCGCCAATCGGCACGCGGCGCTCTTTGCTGCCTTTACCGCGCACCCAGACTTCACCGCTCTCCAGGTCCAGATGACGGCAGTCGATGCCCACCAGCTCAGCGAGACGTAAACCGCCGCCGTACATTGTTTCCAGCATGGCGCGGTCGCGCACCGCCAGCGGATCGTCGAGCTCGATCTCCAGCAGCTGGCTGACTTCGTCGACATCCATATTTTTTGGCAGATGCCTTGCGTTGCGCGGCGTGGCGATGCCTTTCGCCGGATTGGCGCTCAGCATGCCCTGGCTGACCTGCCAGTCGAGAAAGCTGCGCAGCGCCGACATGCGCAGGGCCAGGCTACTGGCACCGAGACCGCCGCGCCGGCTGCGCGCCGCCAGACTACGCACCTGTGCCGGTTCCAGCTGCGACCAGGCGGTAATGTGCATGTCATCCGCCATGGCGATAAGCGCCTGCAGCTGGCGCTGGTAATTCTTTTGCGTCAGCGGGCTGAGCTGGCGTTCGACTTTCAGATAGCGCAGAAAGCCCTCAACGGCCGGCAACAGCGGGCTGGTGCTGCTCATGCGCGCTCCACCCAGCGAGACAGCAGGTCGGGCAGCATTTGTGCCAGATGCTGCAGCAGCAGCGTGCCCATGCCCGCCTGATAGTGCTGGTTGTCGCGGCTGCTGAAGATCAGTACGCCGAGATCGCCCTGCTCGCCCATCAGCGACATCGCCACCGATCCGACGGCTTTTGCCTGCGGCAGCAGCAGCAGCAGCTCCGGTCCGTTCAGGCTGCCAAGGTAGTGATGCTGCTGACCAAAGCGCTGGATGCGCAGCGGCTCAAACGCCTGGCGTGACAGACCAAGCTGGGTGAAATCGGAGGGTGCGCCGATGCGCCAGCGGTCGCTGAACAGCCGCACATTAGCGCCCGCCAGGCCAAGCTCGCGCGCCCAGCGATGCAGGCGCGTCAGCATCTCCTGCAGGCTATCGGCCGCCGCGAGATGGCTCTGCAACGCCAGCAGGCGATCGAACAGCTGATGATTGGCGGTTGCCTGCTCCATCAGCAGCGTGATCTCCTCTTCCAGCTGCTGGATGTGGTTGCGCTGACGCGCCATATGCCACTCCACCAGCGATACGCTGCCGCGCACCGGATGCGGCACCATCATTTGCTCAACCTGGCGCGCATTGCGAATAAAGAAATCGGGGTTGTGACGCAGCCAGGCGCTCACCGCCTGATCGTCCAGCAAAACCGCGCTGTCGGTCTGCTCTTCGATATTTTTCATAGATGAATAAACCCATCATAGACTTGTGTGGCTGGCCCGGTCATAAACAGCGGCTGACCGGCCCCTTTCCAGGCGATATGCAGCGTGCCGCCGGGCAGCTCGACGCGCACTTTCTCCGCCAGAATGCCCTGCTGAATGCCGCAGGCCACTGCGGCGCAGGCGCCGCTGCCGCACGCCTGGGTTTCGCCCGCGCCGCGTTCATACACGCGCAGACGGATGTGTTCCGGATTGACCACTTCCATAAAGCCGACGTTCACGCGCTCGGGAAAGCGCTCATGGCTCTCCAGTGCCGGACCGAGCGTCTCCACCGCGGCGGTTTTCACGCTTTCAACCTGGATCACGCAGTGTGGATTGCCCATTGATACCGCGCCAAACATCACGGTCTGCTCGGCCACGCGCTGCAGATAGAGGTTTTCCGCCTTGTTAGCGCGCAGCGGCACCTGCTGCGGGTCAAAGTTGGGCTCGCCCATGTTAACGCGTACCAGCTCATCGCTGGTGACGCTCAGTACCATGCGGCCGGTCTGGGTGCTGACGCGAATGTCGCTTTTATTGGTCAGCCCTTTGAGGCGAACAAAGCGGGCAAAACAGCGCGCGCCGTTGCCGCACTGCGCCACTTCGCTGCCGTCAGCGTTGAAGATGCGGTAGTGGAAATCGAGATCCGGATCGTAAGGTGGCTCGACGATCAGCAACTGATCGAAGCCGATCCCCAGATGCCGATCCGCCAGGCGGCGAATCAGTTCCGGCGAAAAAAAGACGTTTTGCGTCACGGCATCGACGACCATAAAGTCGTTACCGAGACCGTGCATTTTCGAGAACTGCATTTTCTGCTCCGCCGGATGACTCATCGGGTTTAATTCGCCTGCACGCCAGCCGGTTTGCTGGTGACCAGGCCGCTGGTATCCGCATCCTGTGCCGCTTTCTGCTGCTGCTCAGTCACCGGCTGATTTTTCTGTTGCGGCCGATCGTTGGGCGGGAAATACAGCGGTCCTTTCAGCCCACAGCCTACCAGGCTGACCAGTGCCAGCGCCATACCCAGCTGGCTCATCACTCGTATCATTCTGTCTGCTCTTTTTATCCAAATCCCAGCTGCTTATCATCGCAGTTGACGTTGTAAAAGCAACAGGAAATATCCGGCAGAAGGTTCAGAAACGGGGGCAGGCCACTGCGTTCAGCACAGCGGCTTTAATGCATCTGGTAGCGCGGCTGGAAGTCGCCGTTGTCGTTGTCCGGCTGGGTGGCACACAGCTGCGTCAGCGTCTGGCTGCGGAACGGAATCACCTGGAAGCGATCGCCGGCGTGCACAATCTGATAGAACTGTGGCAGGTTGAAATTGATAAAGCTCGAGCCGTAGGTAAAGCGATCGTGCGACGACGAATAGAAGCGGCTGACGTCACGTACCAGCTCCTCTTTGCTGCCTTCGCAATGGTGATACACCTCAACCCGGTTGCTTTCATCGAGAATGTAGATATTGAAGCCGCGATCGTCACTGGTGTCTTCAAAGAAGAACTGAATGATGCCTTCGCTGGCGTAGCCGTTGACCACCGGTGGCAGCGGCGTCTGGTTCGATTCAACTTTGATCGACAAACCGTGCAGCTTGTTGTTGGAAATCGCGCCGTAAAATTCGACTGCGTTTTCCAGCTTCTGCACCGAGACGCTCATGCGCTCGAAAAACAGCCCCCAGGTCTGACCGGCCATGCGCAGCGCTTTAAAGCGGCCCGGCTCCTGACGCGTGCTCGACAGGCGCAGCTCAATGCATTCCGACACCAGCTGCTGCACACGGGTACGAATCAGGCCGCGCAGATGCTGGCTGTAGCAGAATACTTCTACCGTGTCCGGCGGTGCGGCGTCCTGATGCATTTTGCCCAGAATGGTTTTCAGCGCTTCAATCATCGCCTGCTCGCCGCTGAAGTGCAGAGTGCGCACTTCATTCCACGAGTTGCGGTACAGCAGATCGATGCTGCCGATCAGGCACTGCTGCTGCTGGCCAAAGCTAAACACATCCAGCTTGCGGAAGTCGAAGTGCACCACCTGATTGCGGAACGCCGAGGTCGGATCGTGTTCGAGGTTAACGATGATCGCCAGATGCCGGATTTCGCACGGGCTGTAAAGCGCTTTCGGCGTCGGTGCCGGCAGGCGCAGCGGGAAGTGGCTGGACACATCGTTAACCAGCTCCTGCAGGCGCGGCAGATCGCAGAACTCGTTGCCCTTAATGTGCAGACGGGTTTTGCGCGTCAGCAGTCCGTTAAACCACGCCCATGCCACTAACTTGTTGAGATAGCGGTTATATTCCAGCGGCTGATGGCTGATGATTGAACTCATGTCCGGCGACTGGTTATACAGATACCAGCCGGCACGGTTGGCGCGCCCAGCCGGCACATGAATAAAGGTCAGATTCTCTTCCGACAGATCGGGCGAGATTTGCGGGTTCACCAGCGTGACTTTGCCCGGCAGCGCTTCAAACGCGGCGTACAATTTACGCGTCAGCACGCCGATGTCCTGCGGGCTGGCGCTGACGCTTAAATTGTTGCGACGGGCAAAACGGATCAGGTTGCGATAGCTCTGCATCATCGCATCCAGCAGCTCGTTGTGCGCCTCGCGCACCCGTTCGATTTTCCACTGCGCGCGATTATCCAGCACCGCCAGTTTCTCATCGTCCCAGCCCCACTCTTTCACCAGCTGCGACAAAATTTCACGCCGCCAGCCCGCGCGCGGATGCTGCTCCTCGCTGGAGAGTTTTTCGCACACTTTGAGGTAAAAACAGCGGCGCACCAGGTCGAGGCGCGCGGTGTCATCGACGCTGGTCAGATAGCGCGTCACGCGCTCCAGCATCATGCAGTAGGGATCGAGACCGAAGCAGACAATTTCGCCGTCGTGCAGCCGCTGTTTGATATCCATCGCCAGCAGCTGCGTGTTCGGGTATTCCCAGCTGTAAGCTTCCAGCAGCAGGGTTTTCAGCACCGCTTTGTACGGCGAATCGATACTTTTATACAGCTGCCACAGGCTGGCACCGAAATACTCTTCCGCCGACAGCGTGCCGAGACCGCCGAGATC
This sequence comes from Pantoea sp. Cy-640, assembly GCF_011752635.1. Taxonomy (NCBI): domain Bacteria; kingdom Pseudomonadati; phylum Pseudomonadota; class Gammaproteobacteria; order Enterobacterales; family Erwiniaceae; genus Pantoea; species Pantoea sp. Cy-640. The sequence goes on from NZ_VWXB01000008.1 coordinate 46,664, forward strand.
CAGCCACTCATTCGGCGTCAGCACGCCTTGTGAATAGAGCGACATCACGTAATCGTCGTAGTGATGTTCTTCTTCGCCAGGCACCATGTTCCACAGAATGCGTTTCCCCGCCATGCGCACGGCGGTACGGTAGAACTCATCCAGCAGTAAAATATGTTGGGTAGAACCGCAGTCCTCACCGCCGAGGCTGCCGCTCTCATTATGGCGGAAGCGGTTTTCGTCGATCAGGAAGAAGCTGACTTCCACACCCAGCGACACACACCATTTTTGCAGGAGCGTACACTTGCGCTGCAGATTGAGACGCTCTTCGTTATCCAGCCATGACTGATGGCATACCCAGATGTCGAGATCGGAGACGCTGTTCTGGCCGACGGACGAGGTGCTGCCCATCGAGTAGATGCCGGTGATAGGCAGTTCGCCCTTCACCGCGCTGCTGAGGTCGAGCGGATGGTCGCCCGCTAACTGTTGCAGCAGCTGCTGCTGGTTTTCATCAGGCGCAAAGAAGCTGACGCCATGGGGAACGCTACCTTCAAGGTAACCCGGCATCAGCGGATGATGATAATGCAGTAATGTTGGCAGCAGACTGTAGACGTGCTGGAAAGCAGGTCCCATGGCAGCCAGTGCGCGATCTACACGCAGCTGGTTTATCGCATCCAGTCTCTGTTTCAGTGTCTCAATGTAGAGGTACAAGACGTTTCGCCTGATTGTCCCAGTGTTAAGCACCCTGTTTCCAAAATCTGCCGCTTAATAATAAAGATGTCGGGCAAATTATTGCTGGAAACGTGATCAATCTAACACCTGGAAGATTGACCGTAAAGAAAGTTGCGCTACCTGACAGTTTAGCACGTTCCAAACGTAGCCCTGCATTTTCGGACTCCAGCCTCAGAATCTGACGCCGTAAAAAGCGGGCTCCGGTCTGAGATTGCAGCCTGGTCAATCCGTTGAAACTGACAGCATTCCCCTATCAATGATAGGATAATCGATGAACGATCAAAATGGTTAACAGCATGTTAAACAAAATTTTCAGAATTGCTACCAGGCAAAGTCCGCTTGCCTTGTGGCAGGCACAATATGTCCAACAGCGCCTGATGGCTGCGCATCCCGGCTTGCAGGTTGAGCTGGTGCCGATGGTCACCAAAGGTGATGTCATCCTTGATACGCCGCTGGCGAAAGTGGGTGGCAAGGGACTGTTTGTCAAAGAGCTTGAGCTGGCGATGCTGGAAAACCGTGCCGATATGGCGGTGCATTCCATGAAAGATGTGCCGGTCGATTTTCCCGACGGTCTGGGACTGGTGACCATCTGCGAGCGCGAAGATCCGCGCGACGCGTTCGTCTCGAATCATTATTCCTCGATCGACGCGCTGCCGCAGGGCGCGGTGGTCGGCACGTCCAGCCTGCGTCGCCAGTGCCAGATCAGCGCACGGCGCCCGGACCTGGTGATTCGCTCGCTGCGCGGTAACGTCGGTACGCGGCTCAGCAAACTGGACGCCGGCGAGTATGACGCCATCATTCTTGCTGCCGCCGGGCTGAAACGCCTTGGACTGGAAGATCGCATTCGCCAGGCGCTGCCGGCGGAGTTTTCCCTGCCGGCGGTGGGCCAGGGCGCGGTCGGCATTGAGTGCCGCCTCGACGATCAGCCGTTAATTACGCTGCTGCAGGCGCTGAACCACAGTGACACCGCCGTCTGCGTGCGCGCCGAGCGCGCCATGAATACCCGTCTCGAAGGCGGCTGTCAGGTGCCGATCGGCAGTTTTGCCGTGCTGGAAGATGACCAGCTGTGGCTGCGCGGCCTGGTCGGTGCGCCGGATGGCAGCCAGATGGTGGTGGGCGAACGCCGCGGCCCGCGTGAACAGGCCGAACAGATGGGGATCTCACTGGCCGAAGAGCTGCTGGACGGCGGTGCGCGTGACATTCTGCGTGAAGTTTATCAGGGACAGCCGCCCGCATGACTATCCTCGTGACCCGTCCGGAACCCGCCGCCAGCGAACTGGTCGCGCGCCTGCGCAGCCAGGGCAAACTGGCGTGGTCGTTTCCGCTGATTGAATTTACGCCGGGTCGCGATCTCCCCCAACTGCCGCTAAAGCTGGCCGCCCTGCAGCCCGGTGACCTGGTATTTCTGCTGTCGCAGCAGGTGGTGCACTATGCCCAGCCCGCTTTACAGCAGCAGCGCAGCGCGTGGCCGGCATTTCTCGACTATTATGCCATTGGTCGCAGCACCGCGCTGGCGCTGCACACCGTCAGTAATCTGAAAGTTGACTATCCGCATGCGCGGGAAACCAGCGAAGAGCTGGTGCGGCTGAATCGCCTGCAGCAGGTCAGCGGCAAGCGTGCGCTGATTCTGCGCGGTAGTCCGGGCCGTGAACTGCTGGCGGAGACGCTGATCGCCCGCGGCGCGGACGTGCAATACTGTGAGTGCTATCAGCGCTGTGAAAAGCAGTACGACGGCGCGATTGAAGGCCGTCGCTGGCGCGATCGCGGTATTACCACGCTGGTGGTGACCAGCGGTGAAATGTTACAACAACTGTTTGCGCTGTTTCCGCCAATCGATCGGCGGGAATGGCTGCTGCACTGTCGACTACTGGTCGTCAGTGAACGTTTGGCTACCCAGGCCGCCGAATTAGGCTGGCAGGAGATTGAGGTAGCCGATGGTGCGGATAACGACGCGCTGCTGCGTGCGTTACGCTGAACTTAACATTGGGATGAGCCACAATGACGGAACAAAAAGACTCCTCCGCCATGGTTGAAGAAACCACCCCTGCGGACACTTCCCCGACGCCAGCCAGCCAGCCGCCTCGCGCGAAAAAGAGCGACGGCAAGGTGCTGAGCGCGGTGGCAATTGTCATTGCACTGGCGATTGGCGCGGGACTTTACCTGAATGGGAAACACCAGGCCGACTTACAGGCTCAGACTAACCAGAACCTGAGCGAGCAGCTGAGCGCCCTGCAGCAGCAACTGGGCAGCGATAAACAACAGCTCTCGCAGCAGCTGGCGGACGCCAATACCGCGCTGCAGGAAGCGCGCAGCCAGCAGGATAACAGCGCCAAAGAGCTGGAGACGCTGCGTGAAAAAGTGGCCACTATTTCCGGCAACGATACCCGCACCTGGCTGCTGGCGCAGGCCGACTACCTCGTCAAACTGGCGGGTCGCAAACTGTGGAGCGATCAGGACGTCACCACCGCGGCAGCGCTGCTGAAAAGCGCGGACACCAGCCTGGCGGAGATGAACGATCCCAGCATCATGAACGTGCGCCGCGCGCTGACCCAGGACATCAGTTCACTGGCGGCGGTCAGCCAGGTGGACTACGACGGCATCATCCTCAAGCTGAACCAGTTGTCGAACGGCGTGGATAATCTGCGTCTGGCCGATAACGACAGCGATGAGTCGCCAATGGATGCCGACAGCGGTGAGCTCTCCAGCTCGCTGCACGAGTGGCGTCAGAATCTGGTGAAGAGCTGGCACAACTTCATGGATGATTTCATCACCATCCGCCGCCGCGATAACACCGCGCAGCCGCTGCTGGCACCGAATCAGGATGTTTATCTGCGCGAAAATATCCGTTCACGTCTGCTGATTGCCGCGCAGGCGGTGCCGCGCCATCAGGATGAGATCTACAAACAGTCCATCGATGCGGTATCTACCTGGGTGCGTGCCTGGTACGACACTAACGATGCGGCGACCAAAGCCTTCCTCGCCCAGCTCGACGAGCTGAGTCAGCAAAGTATTTCGATGGACGTGCCGGACACGCTGGAGAGCCAGGCGCTGCTGGAAAAACTGATGCAAACGCGCGTGCGCAATCTGCTGGCGCAGCCATCGGCTGCGGCTGATCAACAGGGAGGCTAACCATGCTGAAAGTATTGGTGCTTTTCCTGCTGCTGATTGCCGGCATTGTGCTGGGACCGATGGTTGCCGGCCATCAGGGCTACGTGCTGATCCAGACCGATAACTGGAACATTGAGACCAGCGTCACCGGTCTGGCCATCATCCTGATTCTCAGCCTGCTGGTGATTCTGCTGGTCGAATGGATTCTGCGTCGCCTGTTCCGCACCGGCGCCCGCACCCGCGGCTGGTTCACCGGGCGGAAACGTCGCAGCGCCCAGCGTCACACGCAAAGCGCGCTGATGAAGCTGGCGGAAGGCGATTACCGTCAGGTAGAAAAGCTGCTGTCAAAGAATGCCGATCACGCCGATCAGCCGGTGGCGAACTATCTGCTGGCGGCGGAAGCAGCGCAGCAGCGCGGCGATGAAATCCGTGCTAACCAGCACCTGGAGCGCGCCTCTGAGCTCTCCGAGAACGATACCATTCCGGTTGAGATCACCCGCGTGCGCCTGCAGCTGGCGCGTAACGAAGATCACGCCGCACGTCACGGTATCGATCGCCTGCTGGAAGTGGCGCCGCGCCATCCGGAAGTGTTGCGTCTGGCTGAGCAGGCTTATATCCGTACCGGCGCCTGGGGCGCACTGCTGGATATCCTGCCCTCCATGCAGAAGGCGCAGATTAACGATGAGAACCAGCGTAACGCGCTGCAGCAGCAGGCGTGGCTGGGTCTGATGAATCAGGCTATGGCCGATCAGGGCAGCGAAGGCCTGAAAAAATGGTGGCAGAACCAGAGTCGCAAAACCCGCCAGGAGACCGCGCTGCAGGTGGCGATGGCTGAGCATTTGATCGAGTGCGACGATCCGGACACCGCGCAAAGCATCGTGCTGGAAGGGCTGAAGCGTCAGTATGACGATCGGCTGGTGCTGCTGATGCCGCGCATCAAAAGCGGTGACCCGCAGGCCCTGGAGAAAGCGCTGCGTCAGCAGATTAAGCAGCACGGCGCCACGCCGCTGTTGCACAGCACGCTCGGCCAGCTGCTGATGCGCCATGGTGAATGGCAGCAGGCCGCAGAAGCCTTCCAGCAGGCGCTGGCACAGCGTCCGGATGGCTTTGACTATGCCTGGCTGGCGGACGTTTACGATCGCCTGCATCGCCCGGAAGACGCGGCTAAAATGCGTCGCGAAGGTCTGTTACTGACGCTGAAGAACAATCCTGGCGCCTGATTTTACTGTTGTTATTTTTGTGCACGCCGGGCCAGTCCCGGCTTTTTTTTGCCTCAAAGAGCGTGCAGGGAATACGGCATCAATCCGTGAACGGCAGATAAAAAAACACCTGCCAGAAGCAGGTGTAAGATCAGGTCGGTAAGACAACTGATGGTATCCGACTCAACGTAATGTCCTTCTTACTGCAGTAGCGCGTACACGTTACTGCCAGCTGGACAACGGATACCGTAAGGGGCTCTGCATCATTCCCAGGTTTATGTAGCATTAGCAAACATAAGAGGTGGAATGAGCATCTACGCTGAGATTATTGCACAAAGCGTGCCAGAATGGCATGAATCACGGAAAGTTGTTTTATATCAGTCAGTTAGATAATCCCTGCCAGCTAACAGCGGTTACGATGTCGCGAAAACGCGACAGACCGGTTTAAAGCTGTCTCCGCTGAGCGACAGGCTGTGCAAGGAAAGGTAAGGCTGTTGAAAATCAGCTGGTTATATGTCGTGTAATAGCGACAATCGCTGCGCCCGGCTCAAACCTCCTTCGGAGGTTCTCATCCTCTTTTGCTACAGACGAAAAAAAACCTGCTTTTTGCAAAGCAGGTTTCTTAAATGATGGTCGGCGAGAGAGGATTACGCTTCTCTGCGAGAAGCGCCCTGCGGGCCGTTGCTGACGCAACGTTGTCTCGCTGCGCTCGGCTCAAACCTCCTTCGGAGGTTCTCATCCTCTTTTGCTACAGACGAAAAAAAACCTGCTTTTTGCAAAGCAGGTTTCTTAAATGATGGTCGGCGAGAGAGAATTACGCTTCTCTGCGAGAAGCGCCCTGCGGGCCGTTACTGACGCAACGTTGTCTCGCTGCGCTCGGCTCAAACCTCCTTCGGAGGTTCTCATCCTCTTTTGCTACGAACGAAAAAAGCCCGCTTTTTGCAAAGCGGGCTTTTCGAATATGGTCGGCGAGAGAGGATTCGAACCTCCGACCCACTGGTCCCAAACCAGTTGCGCTACCAAGCTGCGCTACTCGCCGATTTTGTACTGCCTGTTACTGCTTACTTGTTTTGCCTGGTGCGAAGAGAGGGACTTGAACCCTCACGTCCGTAAGAACACTAACACCTGAAGCTAGCGCGTCTACCAATTCCGCCACCTTCGCATGTCCCAGCAAAATCTGGGGTGGCTAATGGGACTCGAACCCACGACAACTGGAATCACAATCCAGGGCTCTACCAACTGAGCTATAGCCACCATAATTCTGGTGCGTAAGCGTAACCGCTTACTTAATGCACTGCATAACGCGGTTAAACCAACCACCGAAGCTCTTGCGCACAAACTAAATGGCGCGCCCGACAGGATTCGAACCTGAGACCTCTGCCTCCGGAGGGCAGCGCTCTATCCAGCTGAGCTACGGGCGCGTAGCGCCGTTGCGGATGGGCATACTACGTATTTGACTCCAGGCTGTCCAGTGCTTTTTCATAAAAAAATCGCGTTTGCTTACGCTTTGTGCATTCCGTCGATAAATAACGCAATTTGCCTGCTTAACCTGCCGGAATTACAGCACTATTCCTGCCGCGTTACAGATCGCCGCGCCAGTGATAGCGTAAATATTTCAGCAGTTTTAACTGACGGCGCCAGCGTGATGGCTGACGTATCAGGCGATACAGCCACTCCAGCCCTAATTGCTGCCAGATGCGCGGCGCACGCGTGACGTGGCCGGTAAAGACGTCATAGGTGCCGCCGACGCCCATATACAGCGCGTGCGGCCAGTGTTCGCGGCAGTCGCGCATCAGCAGCTCCTGGCGCGGCGATCCCTGCGCCACGGTCACAATCTGCGCCCCGCTGGCGGCAATGCGCGCAAATAGCGCCTCGCGTTCGGCTGGAGCGAAGTAGCCGTTCTGGCTGCCCACGATGTTGACATTCCACTGACGGCGTAATTTATCGCAGGTTTCCTGCAGCACCAGCTCACGCCCGCCGATTAAAAACACCGGAATACCGCTGCGGCCCGCCTGTTCCATCAGCGCTTCCCACAGATCGGCGCCGGCGATGCGGTTCACCGTTAGCTGCGGGTATTTTTTACGCAGCGAACGCACAATGCTGATGCCGTCCGGGTATTTGATCTCCGCGGCGGCGATCAGCGCGCGCAGCTGGGCATCCTCTTCCAGCGTCAGCATCTTTTCAGCGTTGATCGCCACCAGTGTGCCGCTGCGCGGCTTGCCGTCCGGCAGCAGAAAGTGAAGAAAGCTCGCCATATCGGCGAAAGCGTGTAAATCGATGCCGCGCAGGGTATAACGCGGATGATCGGTTTCCATGGTCGGTATTTCCCGTCAGGCCCGGAGGTTAAGCAGAGCGCGATAAAACTGGCTCCGCGCGCGGACGAATCAGCCCGGCACGCGCTAACAGCCAGAAAAGTAACTTCGCCAGCCCAACGCAGGCGGCGAAAATCAGGCAAAAGAACACCACGCGCGAGCCGAATGCATCCAGCCCTTCGCGCGCCAGCACGATCATATTGAACACCGCGCCAAAGCAGAAGCTTTGCAAAATGGCACCGCTGTAGCGGTTGCCGGCTTCGCGCCCCTGCTGGTAGAGAGAATCAAACCCTTTCATCAACAGCCCGACCGCTATCGCCCCAAGGGGAATAAAACCTGCGCCGCCCATGATCAGCAGCGAACCGAGCAACGTAGGTGAAATCGCCAGCCCGGAGTGGTTATTCAGCACTTCCCAGGTGAAATAGTTAGCGCTGTTGAGCACCATCGATGGCCGATCCGGCCACAGCCAGCCCGGGATAAACACGTAGAAATCACGCCAGATCGGGGCCAGCCCCTGAAAATCGATTTTGTCGTAATTCTGCAGCAGCAGCGCAAGGTTTTCCCACGGCGAAAAGGTGTCGCGCGTCAGATAGAGAAACGTATAAAACGCTTCATCGCCTACCACGTCGAGATTGTAACGACGCAGCGCCAGCCAGAACATGCCGCCAATCGCCATCACGCCGGCCCCCACCAGCATCCACAGCGTAATCCAGCCGCGCGTAATGCCGATGAACAGGAACAGCGCAAAGGCGATGATGATATTGGCGCGCGTCCCGCCCACCAGCGCATAGGTCAGCAGACCAAACGCCACCGTGATCAGCAAAAACAGCAGCCACTGGCGCTGGGTAGGATTAAGGAAATAGCGGATCAGCATCGCCGGAATGAAGAAGTAGAAAAAACGCTTGAGCGCCACGCCGGACACTTCACTGGAGAAGATCTGGTTATAGGCCGACAGCCGGAACAGCAGCAGGCCGTTATGCATAAAGAACACCGTGACGGTTCCCACCGCCACCAGCGCCAGCAGCAGGCAGGTCAGATGGGTTTCCACCCGGTTCATCGTCAGCCAGGGTTTGCGCGGCGCCGCCTGCACAGGCCGCAGCCGCACTTTGTAGCTGATGTAATAGATGGCGTAGAAACTGGTGGCGGCCAGCAGCGCCTGCAGCAGATAGTCTGCCGGCACCACGCTGACGTTAAAGCGGAATACCAGCACGCTGGTCAGCGGGAAGCCAAAGTAAAAGGTCAGTAAAAACAGCAGAGTAAAGAACAGGTGGAAATTAAAACGCACCCGTTTAAATTCGCGCCAGGTCAGCGTCAGAATAAAGCCCAGCGAAAACAGATACACCACCAGCAGACCACTAAACTGCAGCAGGCTCATGTTGACTCCCTTTCACTCTCCGCCAGCGCGTGGCGCCATCCCGCCAGATAGCCCGGAGCAAAAAAGGCGATAGCGGAACGATCGCACTGCGCCAGCTGACGCTGCGCCTCCGCCACGCGCGTGCGATCCAGCGCATCAGCGCTAAATAACACCGGCAGCCCCTGCTCGCTCAGGTCACGCCAGAACGGATTCTTACGGTTGACCACAAACGGAATGCCGGCCTGAATCAGCAGGCACAGCGTACCAATGCCCTGCTGACGCTCGAACATAAAATAACCGAGCTGACAGCGACTCAGCAATTGCAGATAGGCAGTGAAGTCGATTTTGTCGCGCAGCAGCGTCACCTGGCCGCGCGGAAACAGGCGCTGCGCGGCAGCATCAATCTCATCGATGTACTCATAGTTGCTGGCCGGATAACCGAGCGGGATCACCACGTTAACCTGCTCACCAAACTGGCGGCGAATCGCCTGCAATCCTTCAATGTGCCGGTTGCTGCGATCGCCCGAGTTGCCGAGCAGAATGGTAAAGCTGTCGCTGGCGGCAGGTGCGGGTATCGCAGCCTCCGGCATACGCGTTGGAAAATAGAGCAGCGAAGTGGGTACGCGCGGATGGCGCTGCTGGAAAAAGTGCAGATCGCCGCGCGTGGCAAACACCTGCGCCATGCGCCCCTGGGCGATACGCCGCAGCAGATAAAACAGGCGGTACTTCAGCCCGGCGCCCTCTTCGTAGAGATCGGCGCCCCAGACGTGCCAGAACGCCTGCTGTCGCCGCAGCTTGCCGCTGAGCAGTGCCAGCCACAGGCGCGGATTGAACTGGCCGTGAAAGAAGAAGCGCTGACGGCGATCGGCGGCGCGTGCGATCACCGCCTGCGCCAGCGCGCGTTTACTGGGATACACGTCGATCTGCAGCTGAGGATAGGCCAGCAGGGTATCCGGCGCGGCCGACACCACCATAAACTGACGCGGCGCGTCGGCTGGCGCTTCAACGCTCATGACGTCGTTAAAGAAGCGCAGCAGCGTGTGATTGTGATGCGGGATATCGGAGCCCAGCACGTGAAATAGCGTCATTTTTTCCGGCAATAAATCAAGAAAGCGCCACAGCAAAGGGCAAAGTAGAGCACGTAGGTCGCCATGTAAGCCTGCGCCGCGCCCGCCGTTCCGTGCAGTGGGATCAGCCAGTGCGCAAAGGCGGCCAGCAGCACAAACTGGCTGATTTCCGTGAGAATATAAAAGCGCAGTGAGGCTTTGGCGATCACCAGGTATCCGAAAACATAGGCGCCTACTTTAAAGACGTCACCGCACAACTGCCAGACAAAAAGATCGCGCATGGCGCTGAACTGCGGGGAAAACAGCAGCCAGATGGCGACATCGCGCAGCAGCCAGACGCAAAAGCTGGCCGCCGCCACCGCCGGCAACACAAAGCGCAGCGCACGGCCAATTTCGCGCGCGATGTCAGCTTTATGCTCCAGCCGCGCCAGCGTTGGCAGCAGCCAGACGCTGAACGTGGCGGTGATAAATTGCAGATACGCATCGGAGATGCTGGTGACGCCCTGCCACAGCCCGACCTGCGCCCAGCCCTGCTGCTGCGCCAGCAAATTACGCATCATCACCCAGGCTACCGGCAGGGTCACGGCCGTCATCAGCGCCATCAGGGTAAATTTGGCCAGATTACGCGCCAGCGCCGGCTGCCACTGCGGCATCAGCCAGCGCAGCGGCAGTTCCTCGCGGTGGCGTCGCAGCATCCACAGCGCCGGCCCGACCAGCAGCGCCGGCACCAGCGCCAGCCCGACCAGCGCACCGGCATAGCCACCCAGCCACCAGCACAGCACATAACCCACCACGCCGATCAGGCTGCCGGCGATCAGCGCCAGCGCGTTACCGCGCGCATCGCGAAAACCTTTCAGCAGCGCCAGTGTCAGGTTGGCCCAGGCAATGCCCAGCTGCAAAAAGGCGACGATACGCACCACGTTTTGCCAGGCGGCGTGACCAAACAGCGCCCGGCTGATGGGCTCCGCCGCCAGCAGAAACAGCAGCGCCAGCAGCGTGGAAAACCCCAGCACCATTGCTGACGCGGTGCCGGTCACGGCGCGCAGCTGTGCCGGCTGCTGGCGGAACTGCGCGACATAGGTGGTTACGCCGTTGAAGATACCCGCGCCGGCCAGCACGCCGAGCACGGTAATCAGCTGGCGAAAGTTACCCGCCTGGCCGACGCCCTCGGGGCCGAAGCTCACCGCCAGCAGTTTCACCACCAGCAGGCCAGCGACAATTTTTACCAGCGTGGACGAGGCGGTCCACACTGAGGCTCTGGCTAACGACATCAGGCAAAGAAGCTCAGCAGCGAACTGATTACCGTACGCTGGTTGTTGTCCGACAGGTTGTAGAACAGCGGCAGCCGCAGCAGGCGCTCGCTCTCGCGCGTAGTGAACGCATCCGTACCGTGGAAGCGGCCAAAACGCGCGCCGGCCGGTGAGGAGTGCAGCGGGATATAGTGGAACACGGTGAGGATCTCCGCTTCCTTCATCCAGTTAATCAGCGCCTGGCGATCCTCGCTATCGCGCAATTTGAGATAGAACATGTGGGCGTTGTGACGGCAGCTGGCCGGCACCGCCGGTAACGCAATGCGCCCGCTGGCCGCCAGCGGCTGCAGCGCGTCGTAATAGTTTTGCCACAGGCGCAGACGCTGCTGGTTGATGCGTTCCGCCGCTTCCAGCTGCGCCCACAGATAAGCCGCCTGCAAATCCGCCATCAGGTAGCTGGAACCAATATCGCGCCAGGTATATTTATCCACCTGTCCGCGGAAGAACTGGCTGCGGTTGGTGCCTTTTTCGCGGATGATCTCCGCACGCTCGATCAGTTTCGCCTCGTTGATCAGCGTGGCGCCGCCTTCACCGCCGGCGGTGTAGTTTTTCGTCTCATGGAAACTAAAACAGCCAATATGGCCGATGGTGCCCAGCGCGCGCCCTTTGTACTGCGACATCACGCCCTGCGCCCCATCTTCAATCACATACAGCTGGTGTTTCGCCGCCAGCGCCATGATGGTATCCATCTCGCACGCCACGCCCGCGTAATGTACCGGCACGATGGCGCGCGTTTTCGGCGTGATTGCTGCTTCAATCTGCGTTTCGTCGATATTCAGCGTATCCGGACGCACGTCGACGAACACAATGGTGGCACCGCGTAGCACGAAGGCGTTGGCGGTGGAGACAAAGGTGTAGCTCGGCATGATCACTTCATCGCCGGGCTGGATATCGATCAGCAGCGCGGCCATCTCCAGCGAAGCGGTGCACGAGGGCGTCAGCAGCACTTTTTTGCTGCCAAAATGCTGCTCCATCCACTGCTGACAGCGCCGGGTAAAGCCGCCGTCGCCGCACAGCTTGCCGCTGGCCATCGCCGACTGCATATAGTCAACTTCGGTGCCCACAACCGGGGGCGCGTTAAATGGGATCATCAGGCTTTCCTGTAAAACCAGTAGGCGGTGCTTTCCAGCCGGGCACCGCTGCGTAAATAGAGGCGCATCGCCGTAAGATTGCTGAGCTGGGTTGCGACCCGCAGACGTTCGAGCTGGCGCACCCGGCCCCAGTCGGCTGCCGCCAGCAGCAAACGCTGCCCGACGCCGTTACCCTGCGCCGCCGGCAGCACCGCCAGCAGACCGATACGCGCGTCACCGGCGACTTCGCGCATGGAGACGAACCCCTGCAGCGCGCCCTGCTCGTCGCAGGCGATCAGGCACTGGTGATCAAAAGTGCCGCGCACCGCGTTCTCAATCCACTGTGCGTAGAAGCGGCCGCTGTCTTCAGCGTCAAACCAGGGAGCACGAAAACGGCTCTGGCTAAACGCCTGGGCCGCTGCCGCGCGCAGCTGCGGGATCTGCGCTTCGCGCGCGATGCGCACGCCGGTCTGCCGTTCGGTGCGTTTGATATTGATCGCCAGATCCGCTTCGCCTTCCACCAGCTGAAAACCGTGCTGGCTCAGCGCATCTATCGCCGCGCTGTCCTGCGCCGGCACCTTAACCTGCCACAGCGTGTAAGGCTGCTGCAGCGCCTCGGCCAGCGGCACATCGCCGTCCAGCGTCAGCCGCGCCGTGGCGCAGCGGAAGAAGTCGCTCTCCCACGCGAGGGGATCAATACTGACGCGGACGGGCATGCAGAATATCCAGCAGATACTGGCCGTAGCCGGTTTTGGTCAATGCCTGTGCCGCTGCCAGCAGCTGCTCGTCGCTCAGCCAGCCGTTGCGCCAGGCAATCTCTTCGAGGCAGGCAATTTTAAAGCCCTGGCGTTTCTCCACCGTTTGCACGAACACGCTGGCCTCAATCAGGCTGTCGTGGGTGCCGGTGTCCAGCCAGGCAAAGCCGCGCCCCAGCAGCTCTACCGCCAGTTCGCCCTGCTCCAGATACATCTGGTTGATGGCGGTAATTTCCAGCTCGCCGCGCGCCGAAGGCTGCACCTGCTTCGCAAAATCCACCACGCGGTTGTCGTAAAAGTAGAGGCCGGTGACTGCCCAGCGCGATTTCGGCTGCTGCGGCTTCTCTTCAATCGACAGCGCGTTGAAGTCGTCATCAAACTCCACCACGCCAAAACGTTCCGGATCCATGACCTGATAGGCAAAGACCGTGGCACCGTGGCTGCGCGCGGCCACCTTTTTCAGTTTCGGACTGAAGCCCTGGCCGAAGTAGAGATTGTCGCCCAGCACCAGACAACAGCTGTCGTCACCAATGAAGGATTCACCGATGATAAAGGCCTGCGCCAGGCCATCCGGGCTCGGCTGCTCGGCATACTGCAGCTGCAGGCCAAATTCACTGCCATCCCCCAGCAGCCGCTCAAAATGGGCGCGATCGTCCGGCGTGGTAATAATAAGAATGTCGCGAATCCCCGCCAGCATCAGCACCGACAGCGGATAGTAGATCATCGGTTTGTCGTACACCGGTAGCAGCTGCTTGGATATCGCCCGGGTTATCGGGTGCAGGCGCGTGCCCGAGCCACCGGCTAAGATGATACCTTTCATCGTTGCTCCTCCTGCATGCGCGCTTAACGCGGGGTGGCCAAGCCCAGACGCTCGCCGCGATAACTGCCGTTGAGAATCGCCTGCCACCACTGCGGATTGGCCAGATACCACTGCACGGTTTTGCGGATGCCGCTGTCGAATGTTTCCTGCGGCGTCCAGCCCAGTTCACGGGCGATTTTACTGGCATCAATGGCATAGCGCAGGTCGTGGCCAGGACGATCGTGGACAAAGGTGATCAGTTCCCGGTAGCTGCTCAGCCCGGCAGCGCGCTGTTGCGGTGCCAGCTCATCGAGCAAATCACACAGCGTCTCCACCACCTCAATATTGCGCCGCTCATTGTGGCCGCCAATGTTGTAGGTCTCGCCCACTTTGCCGCTGCTGACTACGGTGTACAGCGCACGGGCGTGATCTTCCACATACAGCCAGTCACGAATCTGGCTGCCGTTGCCGTACACCGGCAGCGGCTTACCGGCCAGCGCATTGATAATGGTGAGGGGAATCAGTTTTTCCGGAAAATGGTAAGGGCCATAGTTGTTGGAACAGTTGGTGACCACCACAGGCAGTCCGTAGGTGCGCAGCCACGCGCGCACCAGATGGTCGCTGCTGGCTTTGGTCGCCGAGTAAGGGCTGCTCGGGGCGTACGGCGTGGTTTCGGTAAAGAAATCTTCCGTGCCGTGCAGATCGCCAAACACCTCGTCAGTGGAGATATGGTGCAGGATGAAGCCTTTCTTGCGCTCATCCGTCATGCCGTTCCAGTACTGGCGCGTCGCCTCCAGCAGCTGGTAGGTGCCGACAATGTTGGTTTCGACAAAGGCGATTGGCCCGTCAATCGAGCGGTCCACGTGACTCTCTGCCGCCAGATGCATGATGCAGTCCGGCTGGTACTGCGCCAGCACGCGATCCAGCGCGGCGCGGTCGCAGATATCGACCTGCTCAAAAGCAAAGCGTGCATCCTGCTCAACCGGTGCCAGCGACGCCAGATTGCCGGCATAGCTCAGCTTATCCACCACCACCACCCGGTGGTCGGTATTGGCAATCAGGAAGCGCACCAGCGCGGAGCCAATAAAACCGGCGCCGCCGGTGACTAAAAACTGTTTCATCGCCAGACTCCTTTGGTATCCACAATCCACGGCTGCGCCACCTGTTCAGGGGTGACGGCGCGGAACTGCGCATGATCGACCAGCATCACCAGGATGTCGGCGTGTTGCAGGGCATCAGCCAGCGACACCAGCGTAGCGCGTTCGGCGAGCTGCGGCGGAATATCCGCCACATGCGGCTCGACCACCCAGGTGCGGCCGCTGTGCCAGCCCGCAATACGCTGCGCCACCGACATCGCCGGGCTTTCACGCAGGTCATCGATATTTGGTTTGAATGCCAGACCGAAGCAGGCGATGGTCACGTCCGTAGCACGCTTGCCGCTGGCCGTCAGGCACTCGGCCAGCGCCTGTTTAACCTGATCCAGCACCCAGCCCGGCTTGGCATCGTTAACCTCACGCGCGGTCCGGATCAGCCGTGCCTGCTGCGGGTTTTGCGCCACGATAAACCATGGGTCGACCGCAATGCAGTGGCCGCCAACGCCCGGTCCCGGCTGCAGGATATTGACGCGCGGATGGCGGTTCGCCAGCGCAATCAGTTCCCACACGTTGATCCCCTGTTCGGCGCAGATCAGCGACAGTTCGTTGGCAAAGGCGATGTTCACATCGCGGAAACTGTTTTCCGTCAGCTTGCACATCTCTGCGGTGCGCGCGTTAGTTTCCACACACTCGCCGCGCAGGAAAATGCGATACAGCTCGCTGGCGCGCGCCGAACAGGCCGGCGTCATGCCGCCAATCACGCGGTCATTTTCCAGCAGCTCGACCATCACTTTCCCCGGCAGTACGCGCTCCGGGCAGTAAGCGATAAACACGTCAGGCTGCTCGCCATGCTGCGGGAAGCGCAGATCCGGGCGCGCCGCCGCCAGCCATTGCGCCATCTGTTCAGTGGCACCCACCGGCGAAGTTGATTCGAGGATCACCAGATCGCCGGCCTTCAGCACCGGCGCAATCGACAGCGCAGCCGCCTGCACGTAGCTGAGATCCGGCTGATGATCGCCGACAAACGGCGTCGGCACGGCAATCAGAAAGGCGTCGGCAGCTTCAGGCTGGGTGGTGGCGCGCAGGTTGCCGTTGTGCACCGCTGCACGTACTACGTCGCCCAGCTCAGGCTCGACGATATGAATTTCGCCGCGATTAATGGTTTCCACCGCGCGCGCATTGATATCCACGCCGATGACCTGTTTCCCGTGCGACGCAAAAACGGCTGCCGTCGGCAGCCCAATGTAGCCCAGTCCGATAACGGAAATGGTTGAAAAACGCATAGTTAAACTCTGTGTTGTTTAAGTGCCTGCAGGATGCGCGCGCAGGCATGGCCGTCGCCATACGGATTGTGCGCGCGGCTCATCGCCTGCCACGCCTCGTCGTCCTGCAATAGCAGGCTGACTTCAGCAACAATTTTATTCACGTCGGTGCCGACCAGCTTCACCGTACCGGCCGCGACCGCTTCCGGCCGCTCGGTGGTTTCGCGCATCACCAGCACCGGTTTGCCCAGCGACGGCGCCTCTTCCTGGATGCCACCGGAATCGGTAAGAATCAGCCAGGCGCGATTCATCAGCCAGACAAACGGCAGGTACTCCTGCGGCTCAATCAGAATGATGTTGTTGATACCGCTCAGAATACGGTTCACCGGCTCGCTGACGTTAGGGTTGAGGTGCACCGGATAGACGATTTGCAGCTGCGGATGCTGACGCGCCAGCTGCGCCAGCGCGCTGCAGATGCGTTCAAAGCCTTCGCCAAAGCTTTCGCGCCGATGGCCGGTAACCAGAATCAGCTTTTTACCGGCCTCAAGGAACGGGTAACGCGCCGCCAGGCGAGCGTTGAGATCAGCATCATCCAGCACGCGATCGCGTACCCACAGCAGCGCATCGATCACCGTATTGCCAGTGACGAAAATGCGCGCGTCGGGCAGATTTTCGCGCAGCAGGTTTTGCCGCGAATTTTCTGTCGGCGTGAAGTGATAGCTGGCGAGATGGCCGGTCAGGGTACGGTTGGCCTCCTCCGGCCATGGCGACATCAGGTTACCGGTCCGCAGACCCGCCTCAACGTGGCCCACCGGAATCTGATGATAAAACGCGGCCAGGCTGGCGGCAAAGGTGGTAGTGGTATCGCCGTGCACCAGCACGACATCCGGCTGGAAGTCCGCCAGCACGGTTTTCATGCCCTGCAAAATGCGGCTGGTGATCTCGGTCAGCCCCTGTTCGGGCCGCATAATATTGAGGTCATAGTCGGGCTGCAGCCGGAACAGGCGCAGGACCTGGTCAAGCATTTCACGATGCTGTGCCGTCACGCACAGGCGCGATTCGAAGGCAGCATCCTGCGCCAGTGCCTGCACCAGCGGAGCCATTTTGATCGCTTCAGGGCGCGTGCCAAATACAGTCAGAACTTTCACGCGGATTCTCTTAGTGACGGTTGGCGAATGTTGCACGCGGACGACGTACCAGCGCTACGCCGGCACCCACCAGCGCACCGATCGCGCCCCACATCACCATCATAAACAGACGACGTGGGCTATCGCGGCTGACCGGCTCTTCCGGCGTGCGCAGATAACGGTAGGTCTGGAACGGTTTATCCAGGCGCGGTCCGGCCTGCAGTGTGTTGAGCATCGCCCTGTTTTGATCATAGCTTAAATCGTAAGCAGGTCCGCTGGCTTGCAGGGTATCCAGCTGCGCCTGCAGCATCTGCTGCCCCAGCAGGAAGCGATCGCTGTCCGGCAGCGCTTCACCGCTGACCGGCGCGCGGTTCTCTTTAATGCCCTGCTGGCTGGCCACTTTCAGCGCCTGCTCGATGCGCTGGCGACGGCGATCAAACACCGCCTGTGCCACTTCCTGCTGACGACTGACCTGCGCCTGCAGCTGCACGCTGCGCGCCTGCCACGCACCTTTGAGCTCATCGTTGAGATGGCGCGCGGCGCGTTCGCTGGCATAGGCAATGTACTGCCGCAGCAGATTGTTGGCGTCGCCGGCGGTCTCCGCAATCAGCTTAATGTTATCCAGCGTATTGTGAGTGGCATCGGCCGGGGTGAACTGAATGTTGGTGATCAGATCGTCGAGCAGCGCGGCATCATTGTGCGCATTACCGCTTTTGCGGCTCTTATAGTAATCAGTCTGCAGCCAGAAATCGCGACGCGTATCCCACGACGCCAGCTGCATGGTGAACTCCTGATAGACCTCATCCATCACCGTCGGCGCAGGCGTATTCAGGCTGACGGTCTCGTTGCGCACATCCAGATTATTGAGGAACTGCTGCTGCACAAAGAATGCGCCCAGCATATTCACCGTCGGCCGATCGGTCACCGCCGTGGCGCTCCAGGATTGCTTCATTAACATGGAAGCCAGCCACGCCAGCAGCGCAAACAGCAGCGCCAGGCCAATAATCCAGCCTTTGCCGCGCCACAGCGTGCAGCCGAGGCCGCGTACATCCAGTTCGTTCTCCACAACGACAGAGGTCATAACAAAAGTGTCCTTATCCGGGTACTTATCTGGGTAATTATTTTTTCTCTTCGCCGCTGCTTTGCCAGCGACGTTTGATACGACGGATTTTGCGCGCGACGCGCCATGCATGTTTCAAGCAATAACCGTAAAGGAGGAAAGCAGCGAGGAACAGCGCCAGCATGACCCACTCGGGAATAAATGCCAGATATTCGCCAAGCACACCGATCCCGGCCAGCAGCGCGGCGGCCACGGTAATCAATAAAAATGCCTGGCGGGAGGTAAAACCGGCCCGCATGATCAGGTGATGGATATGCTGACGATCGGCCGAGAACGGGCTCATGCCCTTGCGCAGGCGACGATACATGATCGCTACCATGTCCATCAGCGGAATAGCAATCAGCCACAGGGCGGTAACTGGCGTGATGGGATGGCTGAGGCCCTGCGTCGTTTCCAGCAGAATCCAGATGATGGTGAAGCCGATCATGGTACTGCCGGCATCACCCATAAACACTTTATAACGGCGGCCTAAAAAGCCGAGATTAAGCAGAATGTAGGGAATGGTGGCGGCGATCATCGCAAAGCACCACATCGCCAGGCTGGTCTGTCCGTCAAAGTAGAGGATGATGCCCATCGCAGCGAAGGTGACGCAGGATAAGCCACCCAGCAAACCATCAATACCGTCCACCATATTGAAAGCATTGATCGCTGCCCATACCGCGAACAGCGTCAGCACATAGCCGAAAGGCCCGACGATCAGCTCGACCGGACCAATGATAAACCCCAGGCTCAGTAAATAGAGTTTTGCCCCGACCATCATCACGATGGCGATCGCCGCCTGAACCACGGCACGGATTTTGACGCTGATATCAAAGCGGTCATCGAGCGCGCCGACCAGCACCAGTACCCCGGCGCAGAAGAGGTACAGTACGGCGTGCGGCAGATAATAATTTGAGATGGCAAAGGCGAAGCAAATCCCCGCATACACGGAGATACCGCCGACTAACGGAATGGCGCCATGGTGTCGTTTTCTGGAATTCGGCGTGTCCACAAGCCCAATTTTTTTAGCCGCTTTACGAGCAAAAAACAGGAACGCTAAAGAAAAAAGAAAAACTAAACCAAGCTCAGTACTCATAGTGAGTAAATTCACGTTAACGCTCTCAGCTAAAATCATGGACAACAATAAGCAATTTTCCCGCCATTGCTGTATATCCCTGGTCTGAATTCTGTCGCAGCGCGTGCGTTTGCTGAAAAAACCGCCGCTTTGCTGCCTCAGTCAATATGTCTGCTTCCTGACAGGCATAATCCTAATGCCCACAAATGAAAAACGCCACGTTAAGACGTGGCGTTAGTCATAAATCCTGGCAATTTGTGCCGTTAGCCGGCTGGCTCAGGCCGTTACCGGCGGCAACAGATTACGAGCGTTTCATCATATCGAAGAATTCGTCGTTGGTTTTGGTCATTGCCAGTTTATTGATGAGGAACTCCATTGCATCAATTTCACCCATCGGATGGATGATTTTGCGCAGGATCCACATCTTCTGCAGCTCTTCCTGAGAGGTGAGCAGCTCTTCTTTACGCGTACCGGAACGGTTGTAATCGATAGCCGGGAACACGCGCTTCTCAGCGATTTTACGTGACAGGTGCAGTTCCATGTTACCTGTACCTTTAAACTCTTCGTAAATCACTTCGTCCATCTTCGAACCGGTATCAACCAGCGCGGTGGCGATGATGGTCAGGCTGCCGCCCTCTTCCACGTTACGTGCCGCACCGAAGAAACGCTTCGGACGATGCAGGGCGTTGGCGTCAACACCACCGGTCAGGACTTTACCCGACGCCGGCACTACGGTGTTGTAGGCGCGCGCCAGACGGGTGATGGAGTCCAGCAGGATGATAACGTCTTTTTTGTGCTCGACCAGGCGTTTAGCCTTCTCGATCACCATCTCTGCAACCTGCACGTGACGCGAGGCCGGTTCGTCAAAGGTAGACGCGATAACTTCGCCTTTCACCAGACGCTGCATTTCGGTTACTTCTTCCGGACGCTCGTCAATCAGCAGCACCATCAACACGCAGTCAGGATAGTTGTACGCGATGCTCTGCGCGATGTTCTGCAGCAGCATGGTTTTACCGGCTTTCGGCGGTGCGACGATCAGACCACGCTGACCACGACCGATTGGCGATGCCAGATCCAGCACGCGCGCCGTCAGGTCTTCGGTCGAACCGTTACCACGCTCCATGCGCAGACGGTTGTTCGCGTGCAGCGGCGTCAGGTTCTCGAACAGAATCTTGCTACGGGCGTTTTCTGGCTTGTCGTAGTTAACTTCGTTAACTTTCAGCAGCGCAAAATAGCGTTCACCTTCTTTCGGTGGGCGGATTTTGCCAGAAATGGTGTCACCAGTGCGGAGGTTGAAGCGGCGGATTTGGCTGGGAGAAACGTAGATATCATCGGGACCGGCGAGGTAGGAGCTGTCTCCGGAGCGGAGGAAACCAAATCCATCCTGCAGTATCTCCAGCACACCATCACCGAAGATGTCTTCGCCGCTCTTCGCGTGTTGTTTCAGGATGGCGAAAATAATGTCCTGTTTGCGCATACGCGCCAGGTTTTCCAGCCCCATATTTTCGCCGAGAGTAATCAGCTCAGAAACCGGCGTATTCTTTAATTCGGTAAGATTCATAGTGATGGGTTCTTAAACTCGGGGTAATTCTCGAAATGTTTGTCGTGAATGGTATGGCAAAAATTCCATGCCTGTTAATGGCTCTTTTTCAACGCTGCTCGACGGTTATCGTCAGATGTGGCGATAGGAAGCGAGGAGACGGTCGAAAGGTGATGCCGAATGTGCTAGCCGTCAGATTGCCAAACCACGAAAACGTTCAATGCGAGCTGGGTCTGACAAGGGAAAACTTTAGATGCAAACTACAAGGTAAGTGCGTAATGCAGTGAGGTCAACTTAACACGCCTGAAGGGAGACGTCCAGCAGTGGCGAAAAAATTCACCACTGCCGAACAAACACCGCGCCGGGCTTAGGCCAGGTTAGCGTTCAGGAACTCTTTCAGCTGACCTTTAGACAGCGCACCCACTTTGGTCGCCGCCACTTCGCCGTTCTTGAACAGCAGCAGGGTCGGGATACCGCGAATACCGTATTTTGGCGCAGTACCTGGGTTTTCATCAATGTTCAGCTTGGCGATGGTAAGCTTACCGTCGTACTCTTCTGCGACTTCGTCGAGAATCGGGGCGATCATTTTGCAAGGACCACACCATTCAGCCCAGAAATCTACCAGCGTCACACCGTCGGCTTTCAGCACGTCAGTGTCGAAACTGTCATCGGTCAGGTGAACGATTTTATCGCTGCTCATGTTTAACTCCAAAGATTATGCCTGGCGAATTGGCGTAAAATATACCAACGTAGGTTGACTTTATTTCATCGGATACGCTTTCGTAAAGCGATAGTAAGCTGATATTCTACCACACTATGAGCAAAACACACTTAACAGAACAGAAGTTTTCCGACTTCGCCCTGCACCCACAGGTAGTGGAAGCCCTTGATAAGAAAGGCTTTCATAACTGCACGCCGATTCAGGCGCTCGCGTTGCCTTTTGCGCTTTCAGGGCGTGATGTCGCGGGTCAGGCGCAAACCGGTACCGGCAAAACGATGGCGTTCCTGACGTCAACGTTTCATTATCTTCTTTCTAACCCTGCAGCTGAAGGCCGCCAGATTAATCAGCCACGCGCGCTGATCATGGCACCGACGCGTGAGCTTGCGGTGCAGATTCATGCCGATGCCGAGCCGCTGGCGCAGGCCACCGGTCTGAAGCTGGGCCTTGCCTATGGCGGCGACGGCTATGACAAGCAACTGAAAGTGCTGGCAGACGGCGTCGATATTCTGGTGGGCACCACCGGACGCCTGATTGACTACGCCAAACAAAATCACATCAACCTCGGCGCCATTCAGGTCGTGGTACTGGATGAAGCGGATCGCATGTTCGATCTGGGCTTCATTAAAGACATTCGCTGGCTGTTCCGCCGCATGCCGCCGGCCACCCAGCGCCTGAGTATGCTGTTCTCGGCCACGCTTTCTTATCGCGTACGTGAACTGGCGTTCGAGCACATGAACAACGCCGAATACGTTGAAGTTGAGCCCGAGCAGAAAACCGGCCACCGCATTAA
This sequence comes from Pantoea sp. Cy-640, assembly GCF_011752635.1. Classification (NCBI taxonomy): domain Bacteria; kingdom Pseudomonadati; phylum Pseudomonadota; class Gammaproteobacteria; order Enterobacterales; family Erwiniaceae; genus Pantoea; species Pantoea sp. Cy-640. The sequence goes on from NZ_VWXB01000008.1 coordinate 69,057, forward strand.
AGAAGAGCTGTTCTACCCTTCGAACGAAGAGAAGATGCGTCTGCTGCAGACCCTGCTGGAAGAAGAGTGGCCGGATCGCGCCATCGTCTTCGCCAACACCAAGCACCGCTGTGAAGATATCTGGGGCCACCTGGCTGCCGATGGTCACCGCGTGGGCCTGCTGACCGGCGACGTGGCGCAGAAAAAACGCCTGCGCATTCTGGACGACTTCACCAAAGGTGATGTGGATATCCTCGTTGCCACCGACGTCGCCGCGCGCGGCCTGCACATCCCGGCAGTTACGCACGTCTTCAACTACGACCTGCCGGACGATCGCGAAGATTATGTGCACCGCATTGGCCGTACCGGTCGTGCTGGCGCCAGCGGTCACTCCATCAGCCTGGCCTGTGAAGAGTACGCGCTTAACCTGCCGGCGATTGAAGAGTACATCGGTCACGGTATTCCGGTGAGCAAGTACAACAGCGACGCCCTGCTGAGCGACCTGCCGCCACCGAAACGCCTGCAGCGTAACCGCTCGGGCAACGGTCCACGTCGCGGTGGCAACAACAGCAACCGTCGCGGCGGTGCCCCGCGCAACAACAACCGTAAACGTTCGGGTTAAGCACACATGCTAAGCGCATCGTCACTTTATGCTGCGATTGATTTAGGTTCTAACAGCTTTCATATGTTGGTGGTGCGCGAAGTGTCCGGCAGTATTCAGACCGTCGCGCGAATTAAACGCAAGGTGCGTCTGGCGGCAGGTCTTGATGCGGCCAACCATCTCTCGGCTGAGGCGATGCAGCGCGGCTGGCAGTGCCTGCGTCTGTTCTCCGAACAGTTGCAGGACATTCCCCCGGAACAAATCCGCGTGGTGGCAACCGCCACGCTGCGCATTGCCAGCAACGCGCAGGATTTCCTGACTCAGGCGGAACAGATTCTCGGCTGCGCGGTGAACGTCATCAGCGGCGAGGAAGAAGCGCGCCTGATCTATCAGGGTGTTGCGCACACCACCGGCGGCTCTGACCAGCGGCTGGTGGTCGATATCGGCGGCGGCAGCACCGAGCTGGTGACCGGCGAAGGTGCGCATGCCACTACGCTGTTTAGCCTGTCGATGGGCTGTGTGACCTGGCTGGAGCGCTTCTTCAGCGATCGTCATCTCGCCAAAGAGAACTTCGCCCAGGCCGAACAGGCCGCACGTGAAATGATCCGTCCGATTGCGCCGGCACTGCGAGAGAAAGGCTGGCAGATTTGCGTGGGCGCGTCCGGCACCGTCCAGGCGCTGCAGGAGATCATGGTGGCGCAGGGCATGGATGAGCGCATCACCCTGAGCAAACTGCAGCAGCTTAAGCAGCGTGCCATTCAGTGCGGCAAGCTGGAGGAGCTGGAGATTGAAGGGCTGACGCTGGAGCGTGCGCTGGTGTTTCCCAGCGGCCTGTCGATTCTGATCGCCATTTTCCACGAGCTGAGCATTGAGAGCATGACGCTGGCCGGCGGCGCACTGCGCGAAGGGCTGGTGTACGGCATGCTGCATCTGCCGATTGACCGCGATATTCGCAGCCGCACGCTGCAGAACGTTCAGCGTCGTTTCGCCATTGATATTGAGCAGGCGGGCCGCGTGCGCCAGCTGGCAGAGAGCTTTTTCCGTCAGGTGAGCAGCAGCTGGAAGCTGGATCAGCGATGTCGCGATTTACTCCTCAGCGCCTGTTCAATCCACGAAATCGGCCTGAGCGTCGATTTCCGCCAGGCACCGCAGCACGCCGCGTATCTGATTCGCCATCTCGATCTTCCTGGTTTCACCCCCGCACAGAAAAAAATGCTGGCCTGCCTGCTGCAGAACCAGAGCGGCAGCATTGATCTGGCGCTGCTGACGCAGCAAAACGCCGTGCCACCGCGCATGGCAGAGCGGCTGAGCCGTCTGCTGCGGCTGGCCATTATCTTCTCCAGCCGGCGGCGCGACGACACGCTGCCGGCGGTGCGTCTGCAGGCGGATGATGATGCGCTGCATCTGACGCTGCCCGCAGGCTGGCTGGCTGCGCATCCGCTGCGCGCCGAGCTGCTGGAGCAGGAGAGCCATTACCAGTCGTATGTGCACTGGCTGCTGACGATTTCCTGATCGAACCTGCTGCTGCATTGAAAAACGCCCGGCAACTGCGCTTTTACGCGAGTGAAGTTTGCTTTGCCGGGCGCTTTGCCTCTGCGGCGCGCGCAACGATTTTCGCCAGAGGCCAGGCTTGCCGGCTGTGACGAAACCATTACCCCTTCTTCGCATTCTCCAGCATCGCACGTAAGCCGGCGACGCGCGTTTGCCCGGTTTTTACCCGCTCTTCGGCGCTGATCACCTTTTTCTCACGCTCCCACGCCACATCATCCTGCGGCAATTCCAGCAGGAAGCGGCTTGGTTCCGGACGTACCAGCTCGCCGTACTGACGGCGCTCGCGGCACAGGGTAAAAGTCAGCTCTTTCTGCGCGCGGGTGATGCCCACGTAGGCCAGGCGACGCTCCTCTTCGATGTTGTTCTCATCGATACTGCTCTGATGCGGCAGCAGCCCCTCTTCCATGCCCACCAGATAGACATAGGGGAACTCCAGGCCTTTCGAGGCGTGCAGCGTCATCAGCTGGACCTGATCGAGCTCTTCATCGCTCTCGCCGCGCTCCATCATGTCGCGCAGGGTAAAACGCGTCACCACCTGCGCCAGCGTCATCGGCTCGTTAAGTTCGTCGCCCTCCAGCATTTCGGTCATCCACTGAAACAGCGTATTGACGTTCTTCATGCGCATTTCCGCCGCTTTCGGGCTGGGGGAGGTTTCGAACAGCCAGCTTTCGTAGTCGATGCCGCGAATCAGGTCGCGCACCGCATTCACCGGTTCACGCTCGGTGAGCTGAACGATTTCATTCAGCCAGTGGGTAAAGCGCTGCAGATGCTCCAGCCCGCGCCCGGAAAGCGTCTGTTCCAGCCCCATATCAAAGCTGGCGTTAAACAGGCTTTTGTTGCGCAGATTGGCCCACTCACCCAGCTTCTGCAGCGTCGCGGGGCCGATCTCGCGGCGTGGCGTGTTCACGATGCGCAGAAACGCGCTGTCATCTTCCGGATTGGTCAGCACGCGCAGATAGGCCAGCAAGTCTTTGATTTCCGGCCGCGAGAAAAACGACGTGCCGCCGGAGATGCGATAAGGAATACGGTTTTGCATCAGCAGCTTTTCAAACACGCGCGACTGATGGTTACCGCGATAAAGAATCGCGTAATCTTTGTACTGGGTTTTATTAATAAAGTGATGGGCAATCAGCTCGCCCGCCACGCGCTCAGCTTCGTGATCTTCGTTGTTGGCGCTCAGCACTTTCAGCTCGCTGCCCTCGCCCAGCTCAGAGAACAGTCGCTTTTCAAACACGTGCGGATTGTTGGCGATGAGGATATTGGCGCATTTAAGAATACGCTGCGTCGAGCGGTAGTTCTGCTCCAGCTTCACCACTTCCAGCGCCGGGAAATCCTCTTTCAGCAGCACCAGGTTCTGCGGCCGCGCGCCGCGCCACGAGTAGATAGACTGATCGTCATCGCCGACCACGGTAAAGCGCGCCCGGGCACCGACCAGCAACTTCACCAGCTCATACTGGCTGGTGTTGGTGTCCTGATACTCATCCACCAGCAGATAGCGGATGCGCTGTTGCCAGCGTTCGCGCACCTCCTGATTCCGCTGCAGCAGCAGGGTCGGCAGCAGAATCAGATCGTCGAAATCCAGCACGTTGCAGGCTTTCAGATGCTGATCGTACAGCGCGTAGCAGTGGGCAAAAATCTGGTCGCGCTGTGATTTGGCGAGGCCGGCCGCGCCCTGCGGATCGACGAGGTCGTTTTTCCAGTTGGAGATGGTAGAAATCAGCTGCTGCAACAGGGTTTTATCTTCTTCCAGCCACTGTTTGGTCAGGTCCTTAAGCAGCGCCAGCTGATCCTGATCGTCGAACAGCGAGAAGGTCGATTTCATGCCGAGCGCCTTGTACTCGCGCTTGATGATCTCCAGGCCCAGCGTGTGGAAGGTTGAGATCATCAGGCCGCGCGCCTCTTTGCGTCCCAGCGTTTGCGCCACACGTTCTTTCATCTCGCGCGACGCCTTGTTGGTGAAGGTCACCGCCGCGATATGGCGCGCCTGATAGCCGCATTCACGGATCAGATGGGCGATTTTATTGGTGATCACGCGGGTTTTACCGGAACCCGCACCGGCCAGCACCAGACAGGGACCGGTGACAAATTCGACAGCACGTTGTTGGCCGGGATTAAGACGCATAGAAAAACATCACTCAATTTAATCAGACAGGAAGATTTACATCGCGCCGTAGGGTGCGCATTAATGCGCACCTGAGCGCAAAGGTCGCCATCAATGGCGACCCTACAACTGAAGCGCACTACGCTATAATGCGTCGCACATTATACATAACGGGAACACCATCATGGCGAAAACCGCGGCGGCTTTACATATCCTGGTGAAACAGGAAGCTCAGGCGAAAGCGCTGCTGGCGCAGCTGGAAAAAGGCGCGAATTTTCAGCAACTGGCAAAAAAACACTCGACCTGCCCGTCCGGGCGTAACGGGGGCGATCTGGGAGAGTTTCGCAAAGGGCAGATGGTGCCGGCGTTTGATAAAGCGGTGTTCACCTGCCCGCTGCTGCAACCTTACGGACCGGTGAAAACCGCTTTTGGCTACCACATCATCAAAGTGCTGTGGCGTAACTGATCACTTTTTGCTTTTCATCTGCTGGAGCACGTTGCTGCACTGATTATCATCGGTGTCGCTTGGTGAAATCAACGCCAGCAGTGCGGCCGCCGGCGCGACCACTGCCCCCAGCGCGACGGCTGCGGCACCACGCGCCAGCAGCGGACCGGCTTTGACTCCGGCATCCGGGTTTTTGAAGGTGCCGCGCACATACAGCGGCGAACGCAGCGTAATGATACGAATGCCCTTGCTCTCCGGATTGATCGACAGATCCAGTCGCTCATTAGCAAAGTTAGCGTTGCCGGTAACGTTAATCACCGCGTTCTCGGTATCAAACACGAACAGCCGCGGCGTCGCCAGTCCCTGACGGATATTCAGGTCGGTCGCGGCACAGTTGATGCGCACCTCATCGTCGCCAAACAGTTTACCCACCACATAGTTACCGACGTTCAGCCCGGCAATCTCCATCAGGCTGCGACTGATCAGGCCATCGTTCATCAACAGTTTCAGCTCGCCATTGCTGGTGCCCAGCAGGTCGGCCACCGAATTGCCGGTGCCGGTCAGGCTGGCATCCCCGTTGAGCTGGCCGAGACTACGCTGCATGGCGGTGACATCCGGGAACAGCTGACGCAGTTGCAGCTTGCGCGCATGCAGGTCGGCGCGGCCGCGCATCGGTGAGCGATCGCCCTCCAGATGGATGGTCGAATTAATGCTGCCGCCGGCCATGCCGAAGCGCAGCGGATCCAGCAGCAGGTCGCCATTTTTCAGCTGCAGATGGGTATAGAGATCGCTGAGCGGCAGCTTGCTGCTGTGCTCGATACGCTTGCCGCTGAACTTCACGTCAGCGTCCATCACATCCCAGTTTTTGGTATCGAACTTGTCATGTGGCAACACGCGATCCGCCGGCTGGGTGCTGGCCTCACCACGCTGTGCTTTGGCCTGCGCCGTTTTTTCACTGCCCTTGCCGGAGTTAACCCCAATCAGCGGCCCAAGGTCCGCCATACGCAGCTGGTTCGACGTCAGCTCGCCGCTCAGCGTCGGGCGCGGTTTGCCCTGACGGTAGCTGAGCGAACCGTGAATATCGCTGTCACCAATATGACCGTTGAATTTTTCGTAGCGGAACAGCGGCCCTTTCTCTTCGTTGAAACGCGCAATCAGGTGGCCGTCAGTTTCATACGGTGGCGTGTCCGGCAGCAGCACGCCGGTTAAGCCGTACAGATTTGCCAGCGTGTCGCCGGAGAAGCGCAGCCGCACATCCAGCCCGCCGAGATTGAGCGGATCCTGCAGGGTGCCATCCACGCGCACACGTGTGGTGCCATTGCGTACGTCGAGCTGCAACGGGAACGGCGTGGTTTTGCTGCGCAGCGACAACATACCGCCAATCTTACCGTCGCCATCGAGTTTCTGGTTGTTGTAGGTCCCGCTCGCCTGCCAGCCAAACACAAAATCGCCGGCCCCTTTTTGCTGGTCGTTACCGCCCGCGACCTGCGCGTACGGCACCGGTTTACCCAGCGGATTGATCTTCACCGTGACATCGGCTTTGTTGATGGCGTCGCGATAGCGCAGCTGTCCTTGATCGAACAGGATATTATCAAGGCGGAATGACCATGCCGAAGGCGGCGCGTTGGGGTCGCTGTTTTCGCTGCTGGCGAGGTTGAAAGTCCAGTTATTTTTCTTATCGGCGGTCTGCACCAGTCGCGCATCCGGCTGCTGCATCTTAATCCACGGCAGGTAAATCTCTTTGTGCAGCAGCGCCAGCGGCGCCAGCGTGGCTTCCACCCGCTGCAAATGCACCATTGTCACTTCCGGCACGCTGGGCGGATTACCGAGCATAACATCGTCAGCGTGCACCTGCGGCCACGGCACCCAGCTGCGCCAGCCTGGCTCTTCGCGATTGCGCACCCAGGCAACGCCAAGATCGCCGCGAATAGCGAACGGTCGGTTCAGTTCTGCCGAGACTTTCTGGTTGATGGTTGGCTTCAGGCGGTTCCAGTCAAAGGTGGCGATAATCACCACGACCACCACAACCAGCAACAATAAAATCCCGACCACCCAGCTAATTATTTTTCCTGTACGCGACATTTTGCCTCCTCCTTGCCCTTTCACGTCTCCTTAAAGATAGTCGAGACGCGGCAGAACGGAATTACGGAAGCTCAAGTACCAGGTTTTCCAGCTGGTTAAACGGCAGCGGACGTGAAAAATAATAGCCCTGTGCGGCCATGGCGGGCGAGTTGCGTACCTGCTGCCACTCCTCCTCGTTTTCCACGCCTTCGACGATCACGCCGTTACAGTAACGGTTGATCAGCGCCAGCAGCATGGAGAACAGCGAGCGCCCTTCATCACTGGCGCGCAGCAGAATAAACAGCTCGCGCGAAAGCTTGATGTAGTCGTAGCGCAGTTCGGTCAGCGCGGAGAAGTTGGCCATGCCGGACCCAAAGTCATCCAGCCACAGCGGGCCCAGCTCCGGCATCTGCGCCACCATCTCTTCCTGCGGCAGCGCGTGATGTTCGGTCAGTTCGAAGCGCACCCACGGCAGCTGGACGATCAGCGCGCGCACGGGCGCATGCTGCTGAATGGCCAGTAACGTGGGCCCATCAATATTGACGGAGGCCACCAGCTGGCGCTGGCTGAAGAAGGAAGCCCACTGTAATAACAGTTCAAGCTGCTCCTGGACGATGTCGAGACGCTGGGCAATGGTCAGCGCCTCGAAATAGTCTTCGGGTGACACGTTTTGCTCAGGTGCGGCGGGATGCACCACGGCGGTAAGCAGTTCAATAGCCAGTAAGCGGCCAGAAACCTGGTAAATCGGCTGGAAAGTGTAGCACCGTTGGCACTGCTGCCAGTAGAGACGGGTTTCCTGTTGTTGCTCAAGTTCGGGAGAAAAAGGCAGCCGATGACTCAAATTCTTCATCACCATGGTGTTTTCCTGGTTGGTATTGAGTGCCTGCAAATAGCATCTCAGTGGCAAGTATCGGCTCTCCCCTGGATAACTTTATTGGTCTGCGCAGCCACACGAGCTGTTGAGTCTAGCAGCGTGTCTGCGGCTTAATCGGCAAAACAACCCCCGGTTTGGCCGCTAAATCGGTGCAGAAGCGCGGTTTTACGCCTTAAGGCAAATTAAAACAGCGTTTTAAAAAGCATTGACGACTGCCATACCAGACGCGAGACTAGAGCGCAGCATTCACTACAGGCCAAACACCATGACGCAGAAAACCATCGCCATTATTGGCGAATGCATGATTGAGCTGTCCGAAAAAGGTGAGAACATCAAACGCGGCTTTGGCGGCGATACGCTGAACACCGCGGTCTATCTGGCACGGCAGAGCGATTCCAGCCAGCTGCGTGTGGAGTATGTCACCGCGCTGGGCACCGACAGCTTCAGCGACCAGATGATCGCGGCCTGGCAGCAGGAGCAGGTGCACACGCAACTGGTGCAGCGCCTGCCGGACAAAATGCCCGGGCTTTACTTCATCGAAACCGATGCCCACGGCGAGCGCACCTTCTGGTACTGGCGCAGCGATGCTGCCGCGCGCTTCTGGCTGGATAGCCCGCAGGCCGGGGCCATCTGTCAGCAGCTGGCGCATTACGACTATCTCTACCTGAGCGGCATCAGCCTGGCGATCCTGCCTGAGGCCAGCCGCGAAAAGCTGATGGCGCTGCTCAGTGCCTGCCGGCAAAACGGTGGCACCGTGATTTTTGACAACAACTACCGGCCGCGTCTGTGGGCGGATAGCGCCAGTGCGCAGCAGGCGTATGCGGCGATGCTACGCCACACCGATATCGCCTTTCTGACGCTGGATGATGAACACCTGCTATGGGGCGAACAGCCGCTGGCGGACGTGATTGCGCGCACGCGCACCGCCGGCGTGCAGGAGATTGTGATTAAACGTGGTGCCGACTCCTGCCTGGTGGCGCGCGGCGACGAGCCGCTGCGTGACGTTGCGGCCATCAAACTGGCTCCGGCGCAGATTGTCGATACCACCGCCGCAGGTGACTCTTTCAGCGCCGGTTATCTGGCGGTGCGCCTCGCGGGTGGCAGCGTGGAGCAGGCCGCAGCGCGCGGCCATCTCACCGCCAGCACGGTCATTCAGCATCGCGGCGCGATTATTCCGCCCAGCGCGATGCCAAAAACCGTTTAACACCGCACACGATTGTCGCGCCACGCTGCCTGCTACGCGTCGCGACAATTTCCCCTCTGCCCTGACGGCAAATTGATTATTACGCTGAAAAATATCACCGCGAAAATTTGGCTTAATGACGCAGATTCACCGGGCAATTTTTACTAATGACGCATGCCATCCAGCCTCCTCTCTGCCTGACGCTCACCACTTAAATGCCGCTAATCAGACTGATTTAAATTCAATGCATTACGACAATAAACCCGGCCGCCAGGCATAGTCCGAAACTGGCGACGCCGGCGGTTTTCGGCTGGACGATCGCGCGAAAAAAGACCATGTTTTAATCAACCACAGCAGGAAGCTGTCAGGTCGACCGCGAACACAATAACGACAACATGACTCGCTCAGGACAGATTTATGCACACAGAAATTATCAATATCTGGCCGCACGGCGACGCGCCAGGCGCGAGTGACTCGCGCGCTCAGCCGCAGATCGTCGATTTGGCCAGAGAGTTCGAACCTTACGACCGCGCCGCCACCGGCGTGCGCTGCCCGGAGATGGCGATCTGGCATCCGGAAACCTCAAACGGTATCACCCTGCTGGTGGCACCGGGCGGCGGGTATCAGCGCGTACTGATCGACCGCGAAGGCAGCGCCCTCGCCACCTTTTTTACCTCGATGGGCTACACGCTGGCGGTAATGACCTATCGCCTGCCCTACGACGGCCATCATGAAGGGCCGGATGCGCCGCTGGCCGATGCCCAGCGTGCTGTGCGCGTGCTGCGCGAGCGCTCACAGCGCGGCCTGAACGGTAAGTACATCGTGATGATGGGCTTCTCCGCCGGCGGGCATGTGGCCGCCAGCCTCGGCACCCGCTTTGGCGAAAAAATCTATCCACTGCATGATCAGGCCGACAGCCTGTCACCGCGGCCTGATGCGATGGTGCTGCTCTATCCGGTCATCAGCATGCGCGACGGTCTGGCGCATGAAAGTTCACGCACCCGCCTGCTGGGCGCGTGGCCGGATCAGAAAAGCATTGAGGCTTATTCGCTGGAGACGCGCGTGCACGGCCAGACGCCGCCGACGCTACTGATTCACGCCGCTGACGATGAGACGGTTTCCGTTAATAACAGCATGGTGTTTTTTAGTGCCCTGCGGGAGCACAAGGTGCCGGCGGAAATTCACTTTTATCAGAAAGGCGGCCACGGCTTTGGGATTCGTGGCGTGGCGGATCTGCCGCTGGCCAGCTGGCCGATGCTGGTGACCGAATGGCTGCGCGCAAAGACCTGATGCCCCTGCTACGTTGAACCGCAGCGGCGCTGGCGGCGCGCGTTCATCCCGGTCGCTTACGTAAGCTCCTGAGGATGAACACCCGTGCCGCCTTGCTGCAGCGCACCTTATTGCGGGGACTCATGCGCCCTGTGTTATGACGAGGGTTGAGCCGGATCGGTCGCGCTCGCGCTGCCATTATTTTCGGGTTTAGCTTCGTCCGGGGTAGCAGCGGCGGCAGGCGCATCCGGAACCTTCATCACCTTGTCCCAGCTGTCCTGCAGCATCCTGACGTTGGTTTCGGGCTCACCCTGCGGCTGAATCAGCACCATGGTGAGCTCCTGCGTTAACTGCTGGCGCAGCTCCTGGTTGAGCTGGTCGCGCGTTAACTCACTGAGAAACGCCTGACGCAGTTTCTGGTACTGCTCCGGCGCGATATCCACCACGGAATTCTGCTGCGAGCGCAGACGTTGCCCCATCAGAATATCGGTGTCGGTGCGCGCGTAGGTAGCAAACAGTTTGTTCAGTTCCAGCAGCTTTTGCGCCATCAGCGCATCAAACTCCTCCTGCGGCAGACCTTTGTCACGCACGGTGGCCAGCTCACGCGCCACCTGGTTCAGGTTCTGCGCCAGCGACGCGTTAGGCGAATCCATGTTAATGGCGCACTGCGCACGCTGATATAGCACGCGACAGTCGAAGCCAACCTGCACGTTTTGCGCTTTGCTGTCGGCCAGCGCGCGCTGGACGTGCCAGAACAGCGCTTCGCGCGCCAGATCGCTCTGCCAGTAGCGCTGCAGATTCTGCGAGTCGCGGATCGGCTGCCATGGCGTATCCCACACCAGCGACAGGCGATCCTGCATCATGCCGCCGTTAACCAGGTTGATTGGCTGATGCGGCAGCGGCGACAGCGTGGGCAGCGCCGCGGGCGCCACCCGTTTGCCTTGCAGTGGCGAGAACGCTTTGTTGATCTGCTCCGCCATGCTGCGGCTATCCACGTTGCCCACCACGTACAGCGTCATGCCGTCCGGCGTGTACCACTGCTGGTAAAAAGCATTAAGCTGCGCGATATCCACCGGCGCGCGCGGCTGTTCGCCCGGATCATGCGCCAGCATGGTCGACCCTTTCAGACGATAGCGCCACCACACATCCTGCGTATTGGGCGGCCAGGTCGCGATGGGATCGGTGGCGGTCAGCGCGGTCGACACCACCTGCTCATTGATGGTCATTTTACCGGCGGTGGCCGCCAGCCAGCTGAGCGCCTCTTTCAGCAGCTCCGGCCGGTTGTTCGGCAGGCTAAGGTTGTATTGGGTGAAATCATAAGACGAGATGGCCGGCGGCAGCGGTCGCTGCGGATCCATCGCCTGTTGCCACAGTGCGCGCTGCTGATTGGTATCCAGCGCGGTGTTATGTACCATCGCCAGACGCGGTAAAAGATGGCTGAACCCGGTTTGCTGGGCGCTTTCCACCAGCGAACCGGTATTAACAATCAGGCGCAGCTCGATGCGATCGCTCGGACGTTGTGGTGTGGTCAGCAGCTGCCAGCTGAAACCATTGTCCAGTTTGCCTTCCTGCCAGGCGGGATCAGGCTGAAGTGTTTCGGCGTGGACGCCGAAGCCAGATGCCGCAAGCAGCCATCCGCCAACCAAAAGCCGAATTCTGGTGCCCTGCATGTGAACCCCTACTCAAACAGATAAACGCTCGTGCGCGCCATAGGCGGCCGCTTTTCAGCGAACCACGGCGGCAGGCTGCCGCCACGTTTATTCAACGACAGACTCTTTGACCACAGGAAGGCCAGGATGTCGCGCGACGAGGAAAAAAATCGGGAAAAAAATCAATGGGGTTATTATGCAAATGCCCGCTGTCAGGGCAAGCGACAGCGGGCATTTCACGACAAATTAACGCAAATAGAAGGTTACGCGCTGGTCTGTGAAGCGTTATTGACCTTTTTCGCTGAAGAAAGCGTCGCTTTCATCTGCGCTTCATCGAGCTGGCCGACCCACTTCGCCACTACCACAGTCGCCACACCGTTACCCACCAGGTTGGTGAGCGCACGGGCTTCCGACATGAAGCGGTCAATCCCGAGAATCAGCGCCAGACCGGCCACCGGCAGATGTCCCACCGCCGACAGCGTAGCCGCCAGCACGATAAAGCCACTGCCGGTCACCCCTGCCGCGCCTTTGGAGGAGAGCAGCAGCACCACTAACAGCGTGATCTGGTGGAAGACATCCATGTGGGCGTTGGTCGCCTGAGCGATAAACACCGCCGCCATGGTCAGGTAAATCGACGTGCCATCGAGGTTGAACGAGTAGCCAGTTGGAATCACCAGCCCGACCACCGATTTCTTACAGCCCAGCTTCTCCATCTTATCCAGCATGCGCGGCAGCGCCGACTCGGAAGAAGATGTACCCAGTACAATCAGCAGCTCTTCTTTGATGTAGGCAACAAACTTAAAGATGTTGAAGCCGGCCCAGCGGGCAATAATCCCCAGCACAATCACTACGAACAGTACGCAGGTGATGTAGAAGCAGATAATCAGCTGACCGAGCTGCACCAGCGATCCGACGCCATATTTACCGATGGTGAACGCCATGGCGCCGAACGCACCAATCGGCGCCAGACGCATGATCATGTTGATCACGCCAAAAATCACCTTCGAGAAGCTCTCGATGACGTTGAACATCATGGTGCCGGCGTTACCGAGGCGATGCAGCGCAAAGCCAAACAGGATAGCGAACAGCAACACCTGCAGGATGTTACCGCTGGCGAAGGCACCGACTACGCTGTTCGGGATCACGTCCAGCAGGAAGGCAATCACGCCCTGCTGCTCAGCCTGCTGCGCGTAGACCGCAACCGCTTTGGCATCCAGCGTCGCCGGATCGACGTTCATTCCCGCGCCCGGCTGGATCACGTTGACCACCACCAGACCGATAATCAGCGCGATGGTGCTGACAATTTCGAAATAGAGCAGCGCTACTGCGCCGGTCCGTCCAACTGCTTTCATGCTCTCCATGCCGGCAATACCGGTCACCACCGTACAGAAAATCACGGGGGCGATGATCATCTTGATCAGCTTAACGAAGCCATCGCCAAGCGGCTTCATTTGCGCGCCTAACTCAGGGTAGTAGTGGCCTAACAGGACGCCGATGCCGATGGCAACCAGTACCTGAAAGTAGAGGCTTTTGAACAGTTTCATAACAGGTGTCCAGGTATAGACGGCATTCACCGCCATTGTTATGGAGAAACGCATGCGGCAAGCCGCCTGGAAGCGTATGACCTTACCGATGGCGAGGAAAATAACACTCTGTTAACAGGATTAGTATACCCTTACATTCCTTACAAAAGTTACAAAACTCTAACTATGAACTGAAACGCTTCAGCACCCCATAACGGTGCAATTCTGCAAGGAAAATCAATAAATAAGGTGATTATTCAGACGGTGACGAGCTGGCCAGCCAGCGCTGGTTAAACACCGATAACGGCAGGGCTTCAGCATATAAGTAGCCCTGCCCAATGGTAATTCCGCGCGCCAGCAGCCAGTCGCGCTGCTCGGCGGTTTCGACGCCTTCGGCAATCACGTCGAGGTGGATGATGTCGGCAATCGCCGCCACGATGCGCACCATGGTGTCATCATCCGGCAGCGCGGCGACAAAACTGCGATCCATTTTTAGCTTATTGACCGGCAGCGCTTTGAACTGATGCAGGTAGTTGAGGTTGGAGTAGCCCATGCCGAAATCATCCAGCGCGACCGCCACCCCGGTTTGCTGCAGCGAGCGCAGCAGCGCCATCGCCTGTTCAGCATCGCCAATCTGCGCGGTTTCGGTGATCTCCAGCACGAAGTTACCCGGCGCAATGCGGTGGCGCTCCAGCAGCCCCTGCAGATGGCTCACCACGCTGGCATCGCGCAGCTGTACTGCGGAGATATTCACGCTGAGCGGCAGATTGATGCCGTGGCGCTGCCAGCCAGCGATAATGCGGCACGCCTCTTCAAATACCCAGCGGCCGAGCGCGGAGATGACGCCAATCTCTTCGGCGCTGGCGATGAACTCTTCGGATAACCCGTAGCTGCCGTCCGGCATACGCATGCGCAGCAGCGCTTCTGCGCCGGCCAGCTCGCCAGTGGCCATATTGATTTGCGGCTGCAGATAGAGCGCAAACTGGCCATCCTGCAGGCCCTGCAGGATGTCGTGCTCCTGGGTTAAGCGCTTCTGCGCCCGCTCGGTCAGCGCCGGGTCAAAGAACAGAATCTGGTTTTTACCCTGATGGCGCGCCGACATCATCGCCGACGTGGCGCGCGCCAGCTGTTCGCCAGCGGACACGGTGTTGTCATCATGCAGCGCCAGGCCAATGCTGGCGTTGGGGCGCAGCTGTAGCTGATACAGGTTCACCGGCTGGTTGATGCGTAGCATCAGGTTGCGCGCCAGCCGCATGGCGCGAAACGGGTTGTGCGCACGCTTCATCAGTAGCGCAAAATCGCTCGGTCCGGTCTGTGCCAGCAGCGTATGGTCATCAATGGTACTGCGGATTTTTTCCACCAGCGTCAGCATCAGCGTATCGCGATGCTCATCGCTCAGGACGCCATTGGCTTCCTGCAGGGTTTCGATGCGGATCACCATCAGCCCCCACGGCTGCTGGCTGTGGCGATGGCGGATGTGCTGATCAAGCAGCGCCAGAAACAGCGCGCGGTTGGGCAAATCGGTCACCGCGAAATGGGTGGTCAGCCGGCTCATCTCATCGTGAATCGACTCCAGCACCTGCTGATTGCGGTTGTAGCTGCGAATCAGCATGCCGATCTCATCGTCGCGATGATTGTGCGGCAGCGCCAGCTTATGGGTGAGAATGGCGGGCGGCGGCAGCTCCTGCAGCTCACGCGAAATATTACGCAGCGGATGCACGATCAGCCGGTTGATACACCAGCTGATCGCCACGGACAGAATCAGCGCCAGCAGCAGATAGGTGGTGATCATGGTAGACAGCGTGCTGAGCAGGAACTGATAAACGCGCGACGAATCAGCCTGCAGCACCAGATAGGCAATCGGCTTCGGCAGCCCGCTGCGCTCGACCGAATAGAGCGGCAGCGTAATCTGCACCGGCAGTTCGAACAGCCGGGCGACAAAGCGCGGCACCGGTTTCTCCGGCGCGAAGTCGGCGTGCAGCGCCTGGAAGGCGTTCGGCAGCACCACATCGGCGCGCGACAGAATGCCCGCTGGCTTAAGGGTATTCAGAATGCGTTCGGCCTGCGGGATATCGGCTTTGAGCACCGCTTCGGACAGCGGCTGACGCACGGTATGCGCGACGTTCTCCATCTGCTGGGCGTAATCCACCCTGCGCTGCTGCACAAAATGGAATAACTGGATGACGATAAAAATACAGATAGTGACCAGCGCCACGGCGGACACGGTGGCCATCTGCTTTATCGTTAACGAACGACTGACGCGCAACAAAACCTCTCCTGGCCGCCGGGGGCCGTGACAGTTGCCGGAATGCGCAGCAAGTATATCCCAGGTCAGCATTTTTTTGCGCCGGGATAAAGGCGAAAATCACGCAACTGCCCCGCTTTGCGCGCTGTTTCAGCATTTTGTCAGCCATTATCGGCGCAGAGACAAAACGATGCGCGCCAGCCCGCACCGTTTGCCGCTCAGGTTTTACTGCGGATAGGCTACCCAGTCGCCGCCGTTAAGGCGAATCCACGGTTTGCCCTGATACATCATCACGACGGCGTTATCATTTTCCGACACCACTGGCGTCTGCGGCAGGTTATCCGCCAGCACCGACATGTTGACATTCGGTGCGTTAAACACCTGACCGTCCACCACCCGCGACACCAGCTCGGAAATCGCCAGCAGGCTGACAGGCGTATCGATGGTCAGCGGCTGGCCCTGGTGCGGCGCTTTCATGCCCACAAATTTAATGCCAACCGGCACGTGGGTGATGCCCGGGCTCGGAATGTCGCGCAGCCCGGACATCTGCATTTTATCCCCCTGCAGTGCCGCACCGTGCTCCGGCACCACCAGCACCATCACCCGGCGTCCCGACTTCTCCAGATTGGTCAGGAAGCTATCGAGCTGGTCGAACAGCACCCGTGCGCGCGGCTGCCACTCGGCGGTGCGGGTGCTGCCCAGCTCGCGCGTACCGTCGTGCAGCGGAATCAGGTTGTAGAAGGTGGCGCTGCGCGCATCGCTGCTTTTGCTGCGATCATCAAGCCAGCGCTGCATCAGCTGCCCGTCGTTGTACACCGGCGAACCATCAAAAGACGTCAGCTCCGGCGCAATCCCGGCCTGCGACATCAGCGGCGCCTGCATGTTGCCGTCCTCGCGCAGCTCTTTCAGGTAGTTACCGAACACGCCGGTATGGTCCATCATCAGCTGCTGCTTAAAGCCAAGCTTCGCCAGATTATCAAACAGATAGCAGCGCTGATCGGTAGCTTTATACAAGTTACTGTGTGAGGTCTGGCCGCAGCTGGCGCGCAGCAGGCGAATACCGGCCGGGCCGCTGTAGCCGGTGGCGGAGTTATAGTTGTTCAGCACGATATCAAAGTGCTTCCACAGCGGATGGTCACGCAGCTGCGCCACATCAATGTCCGACCACGCCAGCGAACAGATGTTGATCACCAGAATATCGAACGGCTGTGAATCGGCGGGCAGCGCATCCGGGAAGTGCGTGACGCGCTGGCGTTCGCTGTCGTAAAAGCGATTCAGCCACGCGGTAAGGTTGGCGCTGGTGGGCGGCGCGCTTTGATCGAGTCCCGCCGCGGCCGGGCTGGCGGCCGGTTTGTCATTCAGCGCCACCGGCGGTGCGGCGGCTTTGCTGGGCAGCAGGCTGACCGCCGGGCCGGCGAGCGTCAGCACGTTCAGCCAGATCAGCGCCAGTGACACCAGCACGGTGACGCGAATCCACTGCGCCACGAACAGGTAAATCACCAGCAGCACAAAGGCCGCGCCGATCATCTCCCAGTTAATAAAGCGCTGCAGCAAATCCAGCAGATAGGCCGGCGAGAATCCCGCCACCTGGCTGCCCTGGCTGAGCAGCGAGTTCAGACCCGGCAGCCAGGTATCGTGCCAGAACAACGCGAAGCCAATCGGCAGCGACACCCACTGGCGCAGACGATGCAGCCGCGCTGACGGCAGCGGAAACAGCAGCCACGCCAGAAACACCAGATTACTCAGCGCATGGAAGTTGAGATAGCCGTACCACAACAGACCAAATTTGATCAGAAAGTAAAAGTTCCAGCCGCCGAGGCCGCGCCAGCGCGCCGCGTGCAGCGTCGAAGGTGTGTTATCCATGTTTATCCGTTTTGGTCGATTGGCGTTGCCACTGCCCTTCCGATTTGAGGGCGCGGGCAGGTAACAGGCGCATCAGCAGGCTGGTGCTGCGCTGCGGCAGCCAGCGTCGCCACAGCGATTTCAGGAACAGTAAAATCAGTAACAGCAGGATCGCCACCTGCACACCATCCATCAGCGTCATACGTGCGGCTCCCCGAGGTCGATGATGATCGGCTGCGGCGTCTGAGGGCCGCGCGGCGCGGCCGCTGCCGGTGCGGCTGGTTGCGCAGCGGCCGGTACCGTGAGCGGCTCGAACTGCGCCACCGGCGTCAGCTGCCGCACTTTATTCACCTCCGACAAAATCTGGTTGTCGGCAAACCACACCATGCGGTTACTAAACAGCTCGTCGTGCGGCAGGGAAAATATCGATTTCAGGGCAATGTCCAGGTCGTTAAAGCGGCAGGAAGAGAGGAATAAATAGAGCCGATCGTCGACCAGCGTCACCAGGTCGCCAAAACGACGCGGTTTACATAGCGTCAGCACCTGCGGCGGCGACAACTGCGGCACCGGGCGCAGCGCCACCATCAGCCCTTTGTCGTTTTCCGGCAGCAGCGTATTGTTCATCAACTGCTGTACCGCCGCACAGAAACGCTCCAGCGGCAAATAGCCTTTCTGCTGCAGCGGCTGTAGCGCCTGCACCAGCGCCGGCAGATCGGCCGGCACGTGGCGGGTGAACTGCTGGCCCTGCACGCCTTCCAGTGCAGTCAGCAAGCGCGACAGCGGCGCCGCCGTTGGGACAATGCTGTTAACGCCGCACGCCAGCAGCAAACGTTCATCGCTGTAGCGCAGGCTGGTACCGAGTTCCCGCACCACGATTTTCAGCGCGTTGCCGCGCGAGCGCCGCAAACCATGGACCATGCTCGCCAGAGTCGGCACATCCTGATTATGGGCCAGGCTAAAGATGACCGTGGCGGCGTTGGCCTGCTGCCCGCGCGCATACACGCTCTCGTTATCGCTGAACAGTTGCCACTGCGCGGAAAGCGGCGGCGCCCCTTCCAGCACATCCTGCTGGGCCAGAAACTGGTTGTCATCATTGAGGCTCAGCGGCTGTGACGCGGCGGCTTCAGCCTGCGCAATAAACTGATTATCAATACAGTTCAGGCGGATAGCGCGGTCGGCCAGCAATTTATCGGCGGAATACCACCAGTTAATTCGATATTGCCAGCTATCCTGCTGAAATTCTAAATGAGCGACACCATCAAGCTGACGAAAATAACGCTGCAGATGATTGCGCAGGGGAATAATTGCGGTTCCGCAGGTGATCATTAGCAGCGTCATTTGTTTTTTTAACAGAACCCGGCGCAAGCCTTTTATCCACACGGTCAGTTCATCCGGGGATAATTTGCTCCACAGCGCCGCCTGACTATAAAACATGACCAGACCGCTACGTTTATTCATTACGCGCGCCATATCGCTGGCCAGATGTTGCAGGCTGGCTTTATTGGCAGGCAGCGAAAATAAGGGAATACGCGCCGGACCGCCGGGCGGATCGGGCGTTAACAGCGCCTGCGGGGGTTCATCCGCGCTCACCAGCGTGGCCGCCTTTTGCTGGCTAACCACCTGACGTAACAGCGTTCGTGCGTCTTCGGGCCGCTGGCAGGTTATCCAGTAAAATCCCGGCGACTGCAGGGCGATTAATTCCTGTTGTACCTGCTGCAGGCCAAGCGTATAAAGATTTTTCATATTAGCGTCGCGATCTGTACAATCCAGGCTAGTTTAATATAGACGGCAACGATTGGAACTGCTGAAATAAAAAAAGCTGCGCACGCGCCAGACTGTTTGACTTTGCCGGGCCAGAAATCGCTGGCTGCGGTTTTATACGCGACAAAAAATATCACCCCTCTTTATCCGTTGTCGTTTCTTTGGTGGCAAAAAAGTAATGAAAACTGAAAATGCTTTTTCACTGATCGCTGTCGGCAGCGAAGATCAGGATGATATTAACGCCCTGAGTGACGCCTTTTCACTGAAGGCGTTTCGCTATATTGATATTGCCCGTGAAGCGCGTCTGCAACAGTTGCTGTCGCGCTGGCCGTTGTTGCAGGAATGCACGCAGGGACCGGAGTCACCACGCTAATGCCGGTTCTCGCCTTACAGGGGCTGCGTGGCGGGTGTGGCGCGACGGCACTCAGTGCCGCGCTGGGCTGGGCGCTAAACGCGCTGCAGCAGTCGGTGCTGCTTATCGACCTTTCGCCAGCCAACCAACTGGCGGCCCACTTTAATCTGCCGCTCGACACGCCGCACGGCTGGCTGCGTGCGCAGCTGGATAACCAGCCGTGGCAGCACAGCGCGCTGCGCTATCAGCCGGGGCTGGATTTCCTGCCGTCTGGCACGCTCACGCATCAGCAGACCTTATCCTTAACCGCAGCGACAGCGGAAATTGCACAACCGCTGCTTAAGGCTTTGCCGGCCCTGAAACAGCGCTATCAGTGGATTATTTTCGACCTTCCGGCGGATCTGCTGCCGTGGCAGCAGGCGTTCATCCCGGCCGCCGATCGGCTGCTTCAGCTGTTAACGCTGGATGCCAACTGCCAGCTGCGCCTGCACCGCGCGCACTTTTCGCCGCAGACGCTGTTTCTGATTAACCAGTTCAACGCCAATAGCCAACTGCAGCAGGATCTGCATCAGCTGTGGCTGCGCTCGCTTAAAAACCTGATTCCACAGGTGATTCATCGCGATGAAGCGCTGGCGGAAGCGCTGATGATGAAACAGCCGGTGGGCGCCTGGCGTCCGCATGCGCTGGCCAGCGAAGAGATCAATACCCTGGCCAACTGGCTGCTGCTGCATGTCGCCGGAGGTGGCGCATGAATGCGCTGCGCTGGCTGCTGGTGCCGCAGGCCTCGCAGGCATTGCAGCAGCGCGCGCACCTGGCGCGTCAGCACGGCGCCGGGCGGTTAACGGTCGCGCTGCATCTGCTGTGGTGCGTGCTCGCCTGGTCGCTGCTGCGGCTGGAAACGCCGGCGTGGCGGCGCGTGCTGCAACAGCGTCAGCGCTACTTCCCCCATATCTCTCCGCTGCGTCCGCGTCCGCTCGATATTGTGCGCTATGCACTCCAGAGCCTGTGGCTGCTTATCATGCTGCCGCTGGACGGCAGCGCGCGCAGCGAGCGTAAACGTTTTAACGCCTTTGGCTCGCTGTTCCGCTGGCGCCAGCAGCTGTATCAATGGCTGGCGCAGCTGCCGGCGCGGCTGGAACACAGCGGCGTGCCGCAGCGCAGCGAACGCTGGCTGCAGCGCTTGCCACGGCGCGTGCGTCAGTTGCTGTTCATCGTAGTGGCGATCGCCGCCAGCCTGCTGGCGCTGCTGTGCATCTCGCAGCCGTTTGATATCACCACGCAGTTTGTGTTTGTGCTGCTGCTGTGGGCGCTGGCCATGCTGGTACGCCGTATGCCGGGCCGGCTGGTGACCATCATGCTGATTGTGCTGTCGCTCACCATCTCCTGCCGCTATCTGTGGTGGCGCTATACGGAAACCCTCAACTGGGACGATCCGCTCAGCCTGACGTTTGGCCTGCTGCTGATTGGCGCGGAAACCTACGCGTGGACGGTACTGGTGCTGGGCTATTTCCAGACGCTGTGGCCGCTCAACCGCCAGCCGGTCTCCATGCCGCCGGAGATCGCCAGCTGGCCCAGCGTCGATATTCTGGTGCCGACCTACAACGAGCCGCTCAGCGTGGTCAAACCCACCATCTATGCTGCGCTGGGCATCGACTGGCCGCAGGATAAACTCAACATTTATATTCTTGATGACGGCACGCGCGAGGAGTTCCGCGAGTTTGCTGCCAGCGTGGGCGTCAATTACGTGGTGCGCCCCAGCCACGAACACGCCAAGGCCGGCAACATCAACCATGCGCTGAAAACCACCTGCCGCAGCGAATACGTGGCGATTTTTGACTGCGACCACGTGCCGACGCGCTCGTTCCTGCAGCTCACCATGGGCTGGTTCCTGAAAGATCACCGGCTGGGCATGCTGCAGACGCCGCACCACTTCTTCTCGCCAGACCCGTTTGAGCGCAACCTCGGCCGTTTCCGCCAGACGCCGAATGAAGGCTCGCTGTTTTACGGTCTGGTGCAGGATGGTAACGACACCTGGGATGCCGCCTTTTTCTGCGGCTCCTGCGCAGTGCTGCGCCGCAGCGCGCTGGATGAGATTGGCGGCATCGCGGTAGAGACCGTTACCGAAGATGCGCACACCTCGCTGCGACTGCACCGCCGCGGATACACCTCGGCCTACATCCGCATTCCACAGGCCGCCGGGCTGGCGACCGAAAGTCTGTCAGCGCATATTGGCCAGCGCATCCGCTGGGCACGCGGCATGGTGCAGATCTTCCGTCTCGATAATCCGCTGTTTGGCAAAGGACTGAAGCTGGTACAGCGGCTGTGTTACGCCAACGCCATGCTGCACTTTCTTGCCGGTATCCCCCGGCTGATCTTTCTGCTGGCGCCGCTGGCGTTCCTGCTGTGCCATGCCTACATCATCTATGCGCCCGCGCTGGCCATCGCCATCTACGTGCTGCCGCACATGGTACATACCAGCCTGACCAACTCGCGCATCCAGGGGCGCTGGCGCCACTCGTTCTGGAGCGAGGTGTATGAAACCGTGCTCGCCTGGTATATCGCCCGCCCCACCACCGTCGCGCTGTTTAATCCGCACAAAGGCAAATTCAACGTGACCGCCAAAGGGGGCCTGGTAGAAGAGCGCCATCTCGACTGGGTGATCACCAAACCCTATATGCTGCTGGTGCTGCTGAACATTGCCGGTATCGGCATGGGCTTCTGGCGCATGGCGCACGGCCCGGCCAATGAGCTGCTCACCATCTGGGTCAGTCTGGTGTGGGTGGTTTACAACATGATTATTCTCGGCGGCGCGGTGGCGGTGTCGGTGGAAGCGCGTCAAATCCGTGAAGCGCACCGCGTGGAGATCGCCATGCCGGCGGCGCTGGCACGCGCCGATGGTCATATGCTGCCGTGCACGCTGCGCGACTACTCTGACGGCGGCGTGGGCGTCGAACTGCGCGAGCCGGATGCACTGCGCGAGAACGAAAGCGTCTCGCTGCTGCTGCGGCGCGGACAGCAGGAGTTCAGTTTTCCGTGCCAGGTGCAGCGCGTATTTGGCCGCCGCGCAGGTATCCGCCTGCACCAGCTCTCCACCCGCCAGCACATCGAATTTATTCAGTGCACCTTTGCGCGCGCCGATACCTGGGCGCTGTGGCAGGACGGTTTTCCGGAGGATAAACCGGTGCAGAGCCTGGCGGACATCATGCTGCTCGGCTTCAAAGGCTATTTGCGGCTGGCGGAGTATGGTCCGGCACCGCTGCGCCGCCTGTTCCGTGGCCTGACCGCCGGACTGCACTGGCTGGCAACGCTGTTGCCGCATAACGTCCGTCCGCGACCGGCAACGCTCAACACTGATTTTACCTAAGCTGATGATATGACCATGACGAGAAAACTGAGTTGGTTCACCGCCCTGCTGCTGGGCACGGCGTCTCTGGCGCAGGCGGCACTTCCGGCGGCGCTTCCTGCTGCACCGCCTGCGGCAACCTCTGCGCCGCTGTCTGACGTGAACCAACCGCTCGATGCCAGCGCCCCGCTGCGCGATAGCCAGCTGCTGTTTACCCAGGTGGCACCGCCGCCGGGTAGCATGACGCTGCGCGGCACCGTCCCCACCAGCCAGATTGAGTTCGGCGTGCGCAGCGATGAAGTGGTCACGCGCGCGCTGCTGACGCTCAACTACCGGCCTTCGCCGGCGCTGCTGCCGACGCAGTCGCAGCTCAAGGTGTATCTCAACGATGAACTGGTGGGACTGGTCACCGTCACCGCCGATCAGCTCGGCAAAGAGAACCAGACGCAGCTGGCGATCGACCCGCGCTACATTAGCGATTTCAACCGCATCCGCCTGGAACTGGTCGGCCACTACGCCAACGTATGTGAAAATCCGGCCAACAGCACCATCTGGCTGGATATCGGTAAAGCGAGCAAACTGGACCTGACGCTGCAGAAGCTGCCGCTGAAAAACGATCTCTCTCATTTCCCGGAGCCATTCTTTGACGCGCGCGACAACCGGCCGCTGCAGCTGCCGATGGTCTTCAGCGGCCAGCCGGATGTGCAGCAACAGCGTGCGGCAGGCCTGCTGGCCTCGTGGTTCGGTAGCCAGGCGCAGTGGCGCGGCCAGTCCTTCCCGGTGCTGTATAACCAGCTGCCGGAAGGACAGCATGCGGTGGTGTTCGCCACCAACGATCGCCGGCCTGACTTCCTGCAAACGCTGCCGCCGGTGGACAAACCCACCGTGGAAATGGTCAGCCAGCCGGACAATCCCTATCAGAAGATGCTGCTGATTCTCGGCCGCGACGATAACGATCTGATCACTGCAGTAGAGGGCATTGCGCAGGGTGAACTGCTGCTGCGCGGCGAGCGCGCCACCATCGACAGCGTGAAACTGCTGGCCCCGCGCCAGCCGTACGATGCGCCAAACTGGGTACGCACCGATCGCCGCACCACCTTTGGTGAACTGACGCAGTATCAGAACCAGCTGCAGGCCGATGGCCTGCAACCCAACCCGATTAGCCTGACGCTCAACCTGCCGCCGGATCTGTTCCTGGTGCGCGCACGCGGCATTGATATGGACCTGATCTATCGCTACACCTCACCGGTGCAGCAGGACGGCTCACGGCTGGCGGTGCATCTCAATAACCAGTTCATGCAGGATTATCCGCTGACCAGTAAAGATGGCGCGGGCCAGCAGCTGATGCGCATTCCGCTGATGCAGGGCCTGCAGGACAACAGCCGTCAGCTGACCATTCCGGCACTGCGTCTCGGTGTGGTGAACCAGCTGCGCTTTGATTTTGACTACGCCAATACCTTTATCGGCGGCACTGCCGATGGCCGCTGTGAAACCGTCACCCCCGTCGCGCATCATGCGGTGATCGACGATCGCTCCAGCATCGATTTCTCCGGCTATCGTCACTACATCGAAATGCCTTCGCTCGGCGCGTTTGCCAGCGCTGGCTTCCCGTTCAGCCGCTACGCCGATCTGGCGCAAACCCTGGTGCTGGTGCCGGCAAAACCGGAGAGCGGCGAAGTCAGTACGCTGCTTGACGCGCTGGGGGCGATCGGCGCCCAGACCGGCTATCCGGCACTTCGCGTGCAGATGAGCGATGACTGGCGCAACGCCAAAGACCACGATGCCGATCTGCTGTTGATCGGCAGCATTCCGCCGGATCTGCAGGCGGACACGGCGATCAATCTGCTGGTGGATCGCACGCGCAGCACCCTCAAAATGCCATCGCGCCCGGGCAGCGCGCCCAACGTGCCACTGTCAGCCAGCGAGCGCACTGCCGAAAGCCAGACCGGCATCAGTTCGCGCGGTCCGCTCGGCGCCCTGGTTGGCTTCCAGTCGCCGTTTCACGATCAGCGCAGCGTGGTGGCGCTACTGGCTGACAGCCCGCGCGGCTGGGATTTGCTGAATGCAGCGCTGCGCGACAGCGGTAAGCGCGCGGCGATGTTCGGTTCTGTCAGCATCGTCCGGGAGTCCGGCGTCAACAGCGTGCGCGTAGGTGATACCTACTTTGTCGGGCATCTGCCGTGGTGGGAGCGGTTGTGGAATCTGCTGGCCACCCATCCGGTATGGCTGGCGATATGTGCCGTGCTGGTGGTGATCCTGTTCGCCCTGATGGCCTGGCGCCTGATGCGCATGGTGAGCCGTCGCCGCCTGGCTGAGCTGGATGACGATGAATAAGTTACCGCTTGCGCTGCTGATCGCCAGTGCGCTGGTCGGCAGCGTGGCGGCCGCGTCCGGTCCGCAGGTGGCACCGGTAGCGTGGCTGCTGATGCAGATTCGTACCGGCGAATCCACCAACAAATACGATTTGGTGCAGCAGTCGCTGTACCGGCTGGAAAAAATCGATCCGGATAACCCGCAGGTGCTGGCGG
The DNA here is from genome assembly GCF_011752635.1 of Pantoea sp. Cy-640. Taxonomy (NCBI): domain Bacteria; kingdom Pseudomonadati; phylum Pseudomonadota; class Gammaproteobacteria; order Enterobacterales; family Erwiniaceae; genus Pantoea; species Pantoea sp. Cy-640. The sequence continues at coordinate 94,364 of NZ_VWXB01000008.1, forward strand.
CGCGCATTCGTATGGCGCTGCGTCAGGGCGATCAGGCCAAAGCGCAGCAGCTGTTCGATGCGCTGCAAAAGGCTGCGCCGGATGACGCCGCCACGCGTGAATCCGCGGCAGGTTTGCGCCTGATGAGCCCCGAAGGACGTCAGCAGCTGCAGCAGGCGCGGCTGCTGGCCACCGCCGGACGGCTGCCGGAGGCCAAAGTAGCGTGGGATGCGCTGTTTCACGGCGTCTTTCCCGATGTAAACACCGAACCGGAGTACTGGCGACTGGTGGCGCGCCTGCCGGGCCAGCAGCCGCTCGCCTGGCGTCAGTTGCAGGCGCTGGAGCAGCGTTATCCGGGCAATATCGGCGTCGAGCTACAGCTGGCGCGCATGGCGTTTGATAATAATCAGCCGGATCAGGCGGTAACCCAGCTGCGTCAGCTGGCCAACCGCGACGGCGGCCGCGATGCCGCGTCTGAACTGTGGCTGCAGCAGATCCAGAACCAGCCGGTAAGCGAGCGCAGCGTTGCCAGCCTGCAGCAGTATCTGCAGGTGTTCACCAGCGGCGATGCGCAACAGCGCGGAGCGGATGAGCTGGCGCGTCAGCAAAAAATGCTGGCCGATCCGGCCTTCCGCCAGCGCATGCGCGGCCTGGCGCTGGTCGAGGCTGGCGGCGGCGCAGCGGCAATCGGCGCATTACAGGCGGCGCTGAAGGCCAATCCGGACGACGCCGAACTGCTCGGTGCTATGGGCCAGGCACAGGCGCGTGCCGGTCACCGCGCCGCCGCCATCAGCTGGCTACAGAAAGCGATTCAGGCGGGCCAGGCCAGCACGCAAATCGGCAAGTGGCAGTCCCTGTTACAGACCAATCGTTACTGGCTGGCCATCGACAGCGGCGACGCGGCGCTGAAGCAGGGTGATTTATCCGGCGCTGAACGGCAGTACCGCAGCGCGCAGGCCATCGACAGCAATGATAGCTGGGCGCTCATCGGCCTCGGTGATGTGGCGCAGGCGCGTAAAAACAGCGCGTTAGCCCGGCAGTACTGGCAGCAGGCGCTGCGCCTTGACCGCAGTAACGGCACGGCGCAGCAGCGCCTGAGCAATTTACGTATTGAGAGCCTGCTGGCCGACGCAGACGCGCTGGCGCAGCAGCAGCAATGGCCGCAGGCGGTAGCGAAATACCGTGAGGCGGCTCAGGCGCGACCGGATGATGTCTGGCTGGCCTGGCGGCTGGCCAATGCGCTACGCAGCAGCGGTGACAACCAGGCAGGCGCGGCGGTAATGGCCGCGATGGTGCGCCAGCAGCCGCAGCAGCCAGCCGCGCTGTATGCCACGGCACTGTGGCTGTCATCCGGCGACGACGATGCCGGCGCGCTGGCCACGCTGCACCGTTTACCCACCGCCCGCTGGGACAGCAACATGCATGAACTGGCGGACCGCCTGGCGCAAAACCAGGCGTTCGGGCGTGCCGGGGAGCTACGCGCCCGCGGTGATGAAGCCGCCGCCATCCGCTTGCTGCAACAGCAGCCGGCCTCGTCGCGCCGTGACATTACGCTGGCCGACTGGGCGCTGGAGCGGGGCGATGCCACAACAGCGCTGGCCGGATATCAGCAGGTGCTGCAGCAGGACGCCAGCAACAACGATGCCGCGCTCGGCCGCATCGAGGCGCTGCTGGCGCTGCAGCGCACCACCGAAGCGCGCGCAGCGCTGCACAGCCTGCCGGACAGCGTGGCGCAGCAGAGCCTGAACAGCGGCCGGCGTGTGGCGCTCGCCTGGCAAAACAGCGGCGATCTCCTCAAAGCGCAGCAGCTGTTCAGCGCGCTGAAAACCCGCGCCGCCGCTGTCGCGCCGTCACAGGAAAAAGCGCTGGTGCTGCGTGATGCCGCGCGGCTGGAGAGACAGCAGCGCCAGCCCGCGCTGGCACAGCAGGATTACCGCGCGGCGATGGTCGCCAGCGGCATTACCCCTGCGCTGCCAGACGATAACGCCCGCTATACCCGGCTGACGCGCACGCAGGCCCAGGACGACTGGCTGAAGCGCAGCATCCGCAGCGACGCCGCTGACCTGTATCGCCAGCAGGACACTACTGTGACGCTGGAACAGGACTACTCGCGCGATAAGGGCAACGGTGGCACCTCTGACTTTACCGCCCATACCACCATGCTGCAGGCGGAAACCCCGCTGGCCGATGGCCGCAGCTTTGTGCGCGTCGATCACGTACAGGTGTCTGCCGGAACGTTTTCCACCACTGATGGCAGCCACAGTGAACAGTTCGGCAGCTGTAACGATGCCAACGCCGGGGGCTGCCGGCGCGATTTCACCCAGCGGGACGAAGGCACCGCGCTGGGCGTCGGCTGGCACAACGATCGCTGGTCAGCCGATATCGGCACCACGCCGCTCGGTTTTACCGTCACTAACTGGGTCGGCGGCGTAAGCTGGAAAACTGACATCGACGATCTCGGGGTGACCTTTACCGCTTCACGTCGCCCGATCTCCAGTTCGCTGCTGGCTTACGCCGGCGCGCGCGATCCGGCCACTAACGGCGGCAAAAACTGGGGCGGCGTCGTCGCGACCGGCGGCGGCATCGGCCTGAGTTACGATCGGGGCGGCGCGCACGGGGTGTGGGCCGATCTCAGCGCCCATCAAATCAGCGGTGAAAACGTGGCGGATAACAGCCGCGAACGGCTGATGGCAGGCTATTACTACAAGCTGATCAATAGCGACAACCAGCGCGCCACCATCGGCCTGAACAGTATGCTGTGGCACTATCAGAAAGATTTGAGCGACTACACCTTTGGCCAGGGCGGCTATTACAGCCCGCAGCGCTACTTCTCGCTGGCGGTGCCGCTGACCTGGCGTCAGCGCACGGAAAACTGGTCGTATGAACTCGGTGGCTCGGTGTCGTGGTCACAGTCAACCACCGACGCTCAGGCGCGCTACCCGGTGAATCCAGGCTTTACGCTGGCCAGCAATCCGTCATCGGACAGCAGTTCCGGACGCGGTTTCGGCTATACCGTGCAGGCGTTGATAGAGCGGCGCATCACGCCGCACTGGTCGCTGGGTTTGGCCATGGACATTCAGCAGGCGAAAGATTACACCCCAAGCCACGGGCTGCTGTATGTGCGCTACTCAATGGCCGGCTGGAACGGCGACATGGATATGCCACCACAGCCACTGGAACCGTATGCGGATTTTAAATAAGCACACGAAAATGAAAAGGTCGCCATAAATGGCGACCCTACAAGATAGTTGCGTGGTTTTTACAGGGTGCGCTTTGATGCGCTCCGGTATAAATCCCGACGGGTGCAGGTAGCGTTCGGCTATCGCTTCTCCTGATAAGCCAGCCAGGTCAGCAGTTGCAGGCTGGCGGAGAAATAGTTTTGCTCCGGCGCCAGGCGGTCGCTGAGGTAGCCGGTTTGGTTGAGCGTCAGGTCGCGCACCGCGGTCAGGCCACCTTCCATATTGTAAGGTGCCGGGGTATTGGCCAGCACATCAAACCACGCTGGCGTGGTGTCGCGCGCGTAGCCCTGCCAGACGCGCTGGAAGGGCACCAGCCGCAGGCTTTGCGGATCGTACCACCAGATATTCAGCGGAATACGAATCGCGTCATAGCTGAAGCGGTTGGAATAGCCGACCGCCGGCGCGACGGAGCCATCGGCGTTCAGCGCCACCCAGTCCAGCGGCAGGCCGGTTTTGCCAAACTGCATGTCGCCCAGCAGCGCAAGACCATCATCAATCAGCGTGTTCCACACGCGCAGATGGCTGTGCTGCGCAAACTCCTGCCATGCGGCGAACAGGAAATAGGAAGGGTTAAGCACCACATAGCTGGTTTTATTGAAGCCCTGCGCGCCCGGCAGCATGACCTTGCGGCCGGCGTAGTCGATCACCGTTAGCTTGATGACCGCGCGCTGAATGCGATCCGACGCCTGCTGATAATCACCGCCCCACTTCTGTGCCGCGCGCTGTAGCGCCCAGGCGATCAGCACATCCCCGTCCGAGGCATCATTTTTATCGGCGATGGGATCGGCTGCACCCGGCGTATAGCGCCAGTAGAACAGGTCATTCTGCGGATTGCGCAGATGGGTACGCGTCCACTGCCACAGCAAATCAAAGGTGGCGCGATCGTTATACGCCACCGCCAGCAGCATGCCGTAGCCCTGACCTTCGGTGTGGCTGACGTTGTTATTGGCCGTATCGCTGATGCGGCCGTCGCTGCTCATAAAGCGGCTTTTGTAACTGCTCCAGCCATCGGCGGCCGCCTGAGCACTGAAAAATATCACCATGAAACACAGCATCCACTGACGCCAGAACCGCATCACTCTCATCACAGCTTCCTATTGGTATCGATAATGCAGCGTGCCGCCGTCGATTTTTTCCAGCGTCAGCGGTACCGCCGCGCTACCACCCTGCGCACGTAGCCACTGCGCGTACACGCCGGCCAGCACTGCACTCAGCGCCAGCTGCCAGCGTTCTGCATCAAGCTGGCTGTCGCCCTGCGGCAGGGCATGGTGCTCAAGCATAATCGCGTTCTGCTGCGGCTGCAGCTGAACAAAGCCCCAGTTAAAGCGCGCCAGCTGGAGATTAATTTCGCGCTCCAGATCCTGCACGGTGCGCGCCTCCGGCAAAGGATAGCGCGTTGCCAGCAATTCGCCCACGCCGTTGAGGAAGGCTTCCGCCTCCGCGCCAGCATTGTTCAGCATGCTCTCAATCATCACGCTGACCAGATCAAACCAGCCCGGCTGATACGGATGGCTGATGCGTGCGCCCGGTTGCTCACTCATTAGTTGTCTCCAAACAGATAACGGAAGTACAGATTGGCTGTGCTTTCGTTGTAATCGCCAAAGGTGTCATAGCCGAGCTGGCCGCCGATGGTGACATCTTTATTAATCTTATAATCGGCACCGGCGTGCAGGTTATAGCCGATGCCGTTTTTGCTCTCACCGCTGTAGTAGGCGCTTTTGACAAAGCCCTGATCGGCGAGGCTTTGCAGCTGGGACTGCAGCGACGGATCGTTGGGGAAATACGCGCTCTTGTCCTGGCTGTATGACTGATAGCCGACCGAACCGCCAACGTTGACTTTCAGGTCATCAAACTTGCGGCTGAAGTCGACAGGGAACGACACCGCGGCATAATTCTGCGGACTGAAATAGCCGCCCTGACCGTAGCTGAAGTAACTCAGGTTTTTGGAGAAATCCATCCACGACAGGCTCATGCCGACCTTCAGCTCGCGATCGTCGTAGTGGTAAGGCCGCACGTAAGCGCCCGCCGTGGCCTGCACGCTGTTATTGCTCGCCACATTCTCGCCCAGATAGCTGTACGCGCCACCGCCGACGTAGAAACCCGCGTCGCCGTTATCGAAGCTCAGCATGGCGTTGCCGCCGTTTTTGGTGACGCGCCCCCAGCGCTTGCCGCTGGTCTTGTCCTCCACGCCAACGTACGACAGCAGGCTGTCGGTCATGGCGCGGCGTTCACCGGTGAGGATCAGCGTCAGGAAATCGGTCAGCTTCGGCGACCACTGCACGCCGCCCACCAGCGTACTGAGATCCTGGCCGAGCGGCGTGCTGCCGAGGTCGATTTTGTAGCTGTCCCCCTTCAGCGCCATATTCAGTTCCACGCCGGTGGCCTTTTGCGAATCGGTCGACGAAGACGGCGTGTCGTCTATTTTGGCCGCGCCGGATGCCACCACATTGCCCTGCACCAGCGCGTTGCTGCCGAAGCGACGCCACGCATCACCGGCCGCACTGCCAGCGGTGAGCGACACCGGCGTCATAGTAAAGTCGAAGCGTGACTCGCCGAACGGCACGGTCGAGAAGGTCAGCGGCGCTTTGGCTTCGGTCAGCTTGCTGAGCCCCGATTCGCCGTCGCGTCCGCGCACCTGCATTTGTCCCTGTACCCAGGTGCCGGTTTTCTCCTGCAGATTGTCCATCATCTCGTCAATCTGGCGCAGCGTCTGGCTCTGCCGGACCTCCGGCGTGGTGCTCGCCAGCGTGACGTCCTGCGCGCTGCTGCTGGTGGCCGGTGCCGTTTGCCACGGCATCACTGTGCCATAACTGGAAGGCGAACCGGACACCGGCGAGGTGCTGCGGTTGATAAACGGATTGTCCGCCAGCGCCAGGCCGCCAACGGTCGGCACGCTGCCGCTCTGTGCGCCCTGCAGACCAATCAGCTGGCCGCGCGCGCTGCGCAGGTAGCTCATCGCCTGGCTGTGCTCGCCGTTGGCTTCCGCCACGCGCGCCAGCAGTAACAGGCGATCCGGCGTCTGCTCATTGCGCAGGCCGCGGGTTAAGGTGTTCGCTTTGTCGACGTCGTTTTGCGCCAGCGCCACATCAATAGCGCCGGTGCGCGCATCCTGAGTGGGCGTATCCTGCGTCAGCAGATAGTCATACACCACGCCCGCTTCTTTGTTCATCTTGCCGGACTGATACAGACGCGCCATGGCAAACATCAGATCGCGGTTCTGCGGATCGTGCTGCAGCGCGCCCACCAGCTTGTCATAGGCGGCGGCGTACTGCTTCTGCTCGCGCAGGCGATCAACTTCATTGATGAGATAACCGTTGCGGATACCGGCCAGCTGCGTGGGCGTACTGCGCGCCTGCAGCTCCGGACTGCTGAGGAAGCTCTGCGCTTCGGTCGTCAGTCCCGCCTGATTCAGTACCGCCACCTGCGCGGCGTAATCACCGGCGTTGCCCTGCACGCCGCGCTGCATGTTGCCGCGCACCACCGTCACCGCCGTGGTGAGGTCGCCGGCTTTGGCCAGTTTCTGCGCCAGATTACCGGCATCGACCGGATTGGCTGGCGGCGTAGCGGCCAGCGCGCGCAGCGTATTGGCCGCCGCCGCGTCAGAGCCCTGTGCCAGATAGCGATCGGCGGTGGCCATTTGCAGATTGAAATTCACGCGCTGCGCCAGTTCGCGCATCTCGCTGTTCTTGCTGCCGTTGGGAATGCGCGCCAGTAACTGGCTGGCCTGCTGCCAGGCACCGCTCTCGCTGGCGTTGAGCGCACCGGCATACAGCTCGCTGGTGCTGGCACCGCTGCGCAGGGTCGGCTGCATGACGTTGGCGGCCAGTAAATTATCGCCCTGCGCGCGGTAGATGCGCGCCAGATCGAGTCGCAGCCAGCCGTCGCTGGGATAGCGCTGAATGGCGCTGTTCAGCGTGGCAATAGCCGCACTGCGGTTGCCTGCCGCCAGCTCGCGTTTTGCCTGCGCACGCAGCGGATCGCTGCTGTTACCGCGCGGTGCCACGCTCTGGCGCACGCTGTCGGGCAATGATGCCAGCAGGGTATTGGCTTCGGCGCTGCGGTTTTGCTGGCGCAGCACGTAAAACAGTCCCTCTTTGGCGCTGCGGTTATCGGCATCGCTCTGCAGAATGGCCCGGTAGGTTTGCTCCGCCTGCTGCAGCTGATTGCTGCGGCGCAGCACATCAGCGCGGAACAGCTTCGCCGATATGCCTTTTTCGCCCTCGGCCTGCGTCAGCGGCTCACTCAGCGCCAGCGCCTGCGCGCTGTCACTGTTTTTCAGCGCCTGCTGGGCATTCGCCAGCTGCGCGTAAAAGCGGGCGTCGGCCGCCTGCTGCTGACGCTGCTGGCTCTGATCGCCGCCCAGCTGTGCGGCACGCGTCAGATAATCGGCGGCTTCGGCGTAGCGTCCGGCGCGCTGCGCCACGTAACCCATACCGGCCAGCGCATCGGCATCCTGCGGGTTGGCCTGCAGCACTTTTTCAAAGTTGTTCTGCGCACCACTGACGTCGCCGCTGTTCAGCGCGCTAAAGCCCGCGCCCTTCTCCGCGCCACCGACGTTTTTGCGGTAGTAATCCACCACTACACTGTCCTGCGGATGGCGCTGCTGCCAGGTCTGGTACAGCGCGGCGTCCGACGCCTGTGGCGCCAGCCACAGCAGCGCCTGACGCAGCGAGCGATCGGCCTCTTTATTACCGTCCGCCATGCTGGCCAGCACATCAATGCCCTGGCGGCGCGTCGCTTCCTGATAGGTCAGCGCTTTGCCCAGCGCCAGCTGAGCGCCGGTATCCTGCGGATGATCAGCGGCAAACTGCCGCAGCGCCTCCACCGCCTGGGGCAGCAGCGTGCGGTCGCCGGCCATGGTCAGATAATATTCTGCCGCCACGCTCGGTGGCGGCTCGTTGCCGCTGAAGGTGTTGCGCCAGGTTTGCAGCGCGGCGGCGATGTTACCGCTGCGCGCCTGCTGACGCGCCAGCGACAGCTGCGCCTGCGGAATGCTCTGCAGCTGCCGCGCGTTGTCCAGCTCCGTCAGATGCGGATCGTTGGGCGATACCGCACTCAGGCGGGCGCGCCACTGTGCCGCATCGGCCGCGCTGCCGCTTTGCTGTGAATAGAGCGCCAGCAGATACAGCGCCTGGGTATTGTTCGGCTCCACCATCAGGATTTTTTGCAGCGAGGCTTTCGCCAGATCGTCATGCGCTTTCTGATGCCAGTAGGCCGCCTGGTCGAACAGTGCCTGTAACGCCGGATTGGTGCTCTCCGCCGCCAGCAGCGGCTGTGAGAACGTCAGCGCGCCGCCCAGCAGGAACGCCTGACGAATACCGGCACTTATCAGCTGTTTTTTCATTATTTTTATCCTTACTTCCGGCCGGAGTGGCTATCGTCTTTCGGGTGGAGACGGCGCCACGCGTGGCGCTTCAGCATCACCCAGGCCGCACTGCCGATCAGCGCCGACAGCAGCAGCGCCGCCAGCGCCATCAGTACCGAGTGCTGGTTGGCATACCACACCACCATCATATACCACGGCATTTCACCGCTCGGGAACTGCGGCCCGACGCGGAAGCTGCGGATGCCGTTCTCATCGGTGATGATGGCGGTATCACCGCGAATGCCGGCGTTGATGCGCGCCGAATTCAAATCATCGTGCAAACGCAGCAGCTGCTGATCGCTGGTGGCGACCGTCATCACCACCAGACGATCGGCGCTCCACGGTGAGCGATAGCTGACAAAGCCGCGCCACGCTTCATTTGAGGAGAAGTAGCGATCGGCATCCAGCTGCTGGCGAGACCAGTCACCGGTCAGCCAGCCGCGCAGCTTATCGACGGTGGTCGGCTCTTTGACGCCCAGCGTGTTGCCGCTGGTCTGGTAAGCGGTGCCGGCCAGCATCTGCTGCGTGAAGGCGCTGTGCTGCATGGTGCTCACTGCCAGCACATCGCTGTGCTGCAGGCGCGTCAGATTGGTGCCGCCGTTCGGCAGACCAAACAACACCTGATTCTGCACCAGCGGCACGCCGGTGGCGTTACCGGCGCGCGCGGCCATGTCCAGCAGCGTAGCGATCTCGGCATCACCCGGCGCCTCCGGCAGCAGCAGCGTGGTCTGCGAAAAATCCGCCAGCCGCGAGAACGGGAACGAGGCACCGACGAAGTACGACAGGTTTGGCAGCATGGTGAAGTGGCGCGTGTGGCTCAGATCGATCCACGAATCCTCTTCGATACGGCTCTTGATATTGTTGTTGAGCAGCACGCCGCACGGCGCATCCGCCTTTGGCTTGATATTGAAGTAGAGCGCCAGCTGGTTGTCGCCGTAAATCAGGTATGGCTCCAGCTTCAGCGTGTACTGCTCCTGGCGTGCATCCCCGCCCAGCCGGTGCCAGGCGCTCTCCAGCAGCCCGACTTTGTTCACCGTCAGGTTGCGCAGGAAAGTACCGTTCAGCGTGACGTTGAGGAACGAATTGTTTTCATCGATCCAGCTTTCCGACGGGAAACGGTAGTGCAGATTGACCGGAATCGCGTCGCCGTCCCACAAGAACAGATCCGGCGCCGCGCGGAAGTTAACCCGCAGCGCATCGTGCCAGATACCGGTGGTGGTCAGGCTCTGATCTTTACGTAGCAGCTCGCTGAGACGCACCGGGCGGCTGGTGTTGATCCAGCGCGGCGCGTCGTACGGTTTGCGCGTGCCAATCGGCTGCGGCGGTACGTTCAGGCTGCTGGCATCGGTGGCCAGCGGCTGCGTGGTCAGGCGGTTGGCCGCCTGGCGCAGCTGGGTATCATCCGCACCGACCACCAGCAGCAGTTTGTACACCGGATTGTTGGGGTTATCGATCACCTGCAGCAGCGGACCACGGGCTGCGGGCAGCGTCACGCTGCCGATTTTGTCACCCGGATGGCCGATCAGGATACCGTTGTGCTCGGGCAGATCGCCGCGCACCACCGGGAAACGGATGCCACGGTAATCCGACTGAATGCCGAGCCAGGAAGCCACCAGCGCGGCGGCGCTGACGCTATCCGGCGAAACGTTAGCGGCAAAACCAAAGGTCACGCTGGCGGGCGTCATGCGCTGCACATCAATAAACGGACGCGGGAAGTTGCGCAGGCTGGTGCCAATGTTGAGCTGCTGGCCTTCAAGGCTCAGCGTGGTTTTCGGCAGAATGGTGACCTGATACTGCTGCGCGCTCTCTTTTTCGCACAGCAACTTGTCGGCATCGTTAATTTTAAAGCTGAGGTTATTACTGGAAACCACCATCGCCGCCGGAATATCCAGCTGATAGTCGCTGACATCGCTGTCGCTGGCACCCAGCGGCAGGGTGCCGAGCGGCTGGCCGTTGAGCATCAGCTGCAGCGACGTGTTGCGCGCCGCCAGCGCGGCAGAGACGCGCAGCGACAGGTTGAGCCGCGCATTAGTGATCACCTCATCGCCCGGCAGGGTAAACAGAATACCGGACTGCAGCTGGCCGCCGGTCAGGGTGATGCCGCGCGGCTGCCCCATCTGCGCCACCGAAATGGTGCTGCTCACCGGCTGGTTTAACAGCGCGCCAGCGGGATCAGCGGCAGCCGGTGCCTCCGCAGCCACCGGCGGTATGACGATGTCAGGCGCAGCCGATGCTGCTGGCGTTGCTGCCTCTGCCGGCGGTGCTGACTCTGCCGGCTGTGCGGGTGCTGTATTTTCCTGCAGCGGCGCTGCATCGCCCGGCGTGTACGGCGCGTCGCCCGCGGCCTGCTTCAGCTGCGGATCGGCACTGCCATCCAGCCCCTGCGGCGGCGGTACGTCAGAGAGCGCGGCGCTGTCCTGGGTTACCGCCGGCGTCTCTGCCCAGGCCGGGGCGAGCAGCAGCGTGGTGGTCAGCGCGCTGGCCAGCAGCGTGTACGTCAATGTTTTCATGCTGCGCTGTCCTCTTTGGCCGTTGCCTGGCCATCACGCTTGCGCGCCTCACGGCGATCTTTCCAGCTCAGCCAGAACAGCTCAAAGACGGTACGGATGATGGTGCCGAGCGACACCAGCGGATTGTCCTGCTTATATTCCGGCTGGATCCACGCATCGGCCCGCGCCAGCACCACGCGCACCAGTTCACGGCGGCGCGCCAGCGGCATCGCGCCAAAGCGCAGGCGAATGGTCTCCTCATCACCGGAGATCTTGCTCACCGGAATGGTGATGGCACCCGATTTCAGCAGCAGATCGATCTCTTCGATTTCATCGTGCTCATGCCGGTTGTCTGGCGCATCCAGCTGCGCGCCGCCCATCGACAGATCGCTGGTTTGCGTGCGCGAAGAGATGCCGCTGGCATAGTGAATCACCGCCGGGATCTGCACCTCGATACGAATGGTTTTACGCACCTGTTTGGTTTCACGCGCCACGGCAATCGCCGCCATCAGGATGATCAGGCTGAACACCGCCCAGCCGACGTTGAGCGCAATCACATACGGGTCCACCCCGAAGTAATCATGCGCCACGGCGCGCACCACGCCGGCCACGATGCCAATCGACAGCAGCGCGGCAACGATGACGTGAGGCCGCACGATGTGGAAGTCAAAGAAGCCCTGGTCCAGCAGACCGCCTTTATCCGTCACGTTGAATTTGCCGTGCTTTGGCGACAGCAGGGTCAGCAGCGTCGGAATCACCAGGTGGAAGCACATCACGGTTTCGTAGATTTCACCCCAGAAGGTGTAGCGGAATTTGCCGTTCATGCGTGAGTTAACGTACAGCGACATCACCAGATGCGGTAGTACGTAAGCGAAGATGAGTGACGCCGACGAGTGGATAATATTCAGGTTAAACAGCAGGTAAGCCAGCGGCGCAGTGAGGAACGCCACGCGCGGCAGGCCAAACTGGAAGTGCAGCATGGCGTTGAGATAGCACAGACGCTGCTGCCACTTAAGCCCACGGCCCAGCAGCGGATTGTCGACGCGGAAAATCTGCGTCATGCCGCGCGCCCAGCGGGTACGCTGAATCACGTGCAGGCCCAGACGTTCGGTCGCCAGTCCCGCCGCCAGCGGAATTGCCAGGAACGCCGAGCCCCAGCCGAGACGCTGCATTTTCAGCGCGGTATGCGCATCCTCGGTGACGGTTTCCACCGCGAAGCCGCCAATCTGTTCCAGCGCGCTGCGGCGAATCACCGCACAGGAGCCGCAGAAGAACGTGGCGTTCCAGTTGTCGTTGCCCTGCTGCACCGGGCCGTAAAACAGCGAGCCCTCATTCGGGATGCTGCGCGCGGCGCGCAGGTTACGTTCGAACGGATCCGGCGAGTAAAAGTAGTGCGGCGTTTGCAGCAGCGCCAGCTTCGGATCTTTCAGAAACGGACCGACGGTGGCCTGCAGGAACGTGCGCGTCGCCACGTGGTCGCAGTCAAATACACAAATCAGCTCGCCTTTGGTAATTTTCATGGCGTGATTGAGGTTACCGGCTTTGGCGTGGCGGTTATCGTCACGGGTGATATAGCCGACGCCAACGTCGGCGGCAAATACCGCGAACTCGCTGCGTTTGCCATCATCCAGCAGGTAAACTTTGATCTTATCGCGCGGGTAGTCGATACACTGAGCCGCCAGCACGGTATCCCGCACCACGTCGAGGCTTTCGTTATAGGTCGGCACGTAGACATCGACCGTCGGCCACAAGCGGGTATCATCCGGCAGCGGTTCGATGGTGCGTTTTAATGGCCAGCTGGTTTGCAGGAAGCCGAGAATTAAGATCAGCCAGACATACAGCTCGGCCAGATATAAGCCGATACCGAGAATCGCTTCAATCTCGGAATTAAACTGCAGCGTCTCCGTGGTGCGCCACCAGATATATCGGGTCGACATCAGCGCGGAAAGAAAAACCATCACAATGGTTATTTTACGGCTTTTACTGAAGCCCAGTAAAAACATCATGCCAATACTGATCAAACCAAAAATATACTGTTTCTGGCTGTCCATAGGCGTGATGACGATTACCGCAGCGACCGGTGCAAGCACCAGCAGCAGCAGGTAAAACCCGAGTTTACTCATGATTCACCCTGAAGAAGCTGTGTTGTTATTATTTGAACCAGGCCGCTGGCGGCCGGGCTTGTTAATAATGACTGCGGATCGGTGCCTGAACTTCGCCGTTGCCTACGTTGATATTCAGGATATTCGCCACCCGTTTTGCCACCAGTTCAATATCAAACGCCGCTGCTGAAGCCGGGCTGAAATCATAGATTGACTGCTGCGAGGCATTGGCCTCAGCCACGCTTTCATCGCGGTGCACCACGCCAAGTAAATTATCGCCCAGCCGCTGCTGCATAAATGCGGTTACTTCACGGCTGATATTCCGACGATTATCACTTTGGTTGAGCACGAAATAATGACCGTGCTGATTATTTAATGGCTGGCCAATCATGCGATGGTTTTCAATTTGCGGCAGCAGCGCCACCGAGGCAGTATCCGCCAGCATCACCACTAAATGCATATCGGCCAGCGCCTGCATGGCTTTCAGCGCCGGACCGGGTCCTGGCGGAAAATCTGCAATAATCACCAGACCCGGATAATTCAGAACGGTATCCAGGCCGCGTTTTAAGAAATGGGCATCGTGCGCCAGGTTGTGTTCGAAGCGCTCACGCTGCGCTTCGGTCACTTCACCGTAAGGCATGACAAAGATGTTGCTGCCGGTGGTAAGGATCGACTGACTCCAGTCAGCCTGCTCTTCCGAGCGCGCCACAAAGCCGCGGCTGTCGTGCAGCGGTACGCCAAAATGCAGGCGCAGCGCATTTTGTACGTCAAAATCGATCGCCAGCACTTTGCTGCCGGCACGCGCCAGACTCCAGGCCAGGTTGGCCGCCATGGTGGTTTTTCCTACTCCCCCTTTTGGCGAGCACACACAAACTAATGGCATAGCGCGATCTTCTCCAGTAACGGTTTGAGCAGTGTTTCTTTAGATAAATGAACCGGTTCCGCCGCACGCGAGCGGAACAGTGCGCCAAAGCGCGAGGGCGTAGCAGGCTCCGGCTGCGCCACGGCGGGCGCAGTGGCCGGTGCAGCAGCAGCAGGGGCAACCGCCTGTTCAGCGACCGGCGCGCTGACCGGCGGCGGTGGGAACAGTGAAGTGGCCGCCTGACGCGCTACGTGCGTGGCTGCCGGTGCCAGCGACGACACGGATGCGGCAGTAGGCGCGCTGCTTGCCGGTGGAAACAGCGCGCTGCGCGGTGTTTCTGTGTCGGGTGCCGGCGCGCTGGCGGCGAGGCTCTGCAGCAGCGATGCCTTTTCACTGAGGGCGACGGGCGCCGGATTGAGAGCCTGCGGCGGCGCGACAAACTCATCGCCGCGAATCGGCTGCGGCTGCGGCAGATCGACGCGCTGGCCGCTACCCAGCTCCGGCTCATCATCCGTCGCCAGCTGACGGATGATCGCCCACTGGCTGTGATCGGCTTCCAGCGATTGCCCGGACATATCCTTAAAAGCAATGTCCAGCGTTTGCGTTTTTTCCTGGAAACGCTGCAGATCGTCGTAGTTCTTCATGATCAGAGCCTGTTAAAGCGGAGGGGTAATTTCCGCGAATATAACACACACGTTAAGACACGGTGAGAGAATTCTGATTATTAAAACCGCAGATTCGACAAAAGAGTTTTATCTGAAAGATTGAAAATATGCAGATGCAAAAAGCATGCACTGATTAATTGAGCAGGATTAATAAAAATCGATTAACGGAAATAGCAGCCGGAAGATAATTAAGCTAATTCACTGATAGTAAACAACATATCATTGAGATGTGCAGTTATCTCTGGCCGTGACGGCGCTCACACAATGCGGCACGGATTCAGAATTTGCCTTAACCTTTTCGCTGTGGTTCAGGACCAGCGATTTAAAGATTCAGTCGCGTAATACATTTCTGCCATCGCAGGCGATTAAGACACGTCAGGTTAATTTTACTCATGTATCAGGCCACCAATAACAAAGGCTCCCGCAGGAGCCTTTCGCACTGGCTGGCCGTAATTACGGCGTCGCCACCGGCTGATTCTCATCCTGGTCGACGGCGAAGCAGGCGATTTGCTGCTCACCATACTGCTTCAGTTTCGGCTGCAGCTGCACGCAGGTACCGAAACGACGGCGGCAGCGTGCGTTGAACGCACAGCCCGGCGGCGGATTTAGCGGGCTCGGCAGCTCACCGGTCAGTTTGATGCGCTCGCGGCGTTCGTCCGGATTGAGGCGTGGCGTGGCCGACAGCAGCGCCTGAGTATACGGATGGCGAGGGTTGCTGAAGATCGCCTCTTTGCTGCCCTTCTCCACACAGCGTCCGAGGTACATCACCATGACTTCGTCGGCGATGTGCTCCACCACCGACAGGTCATGCGAGATGAACACATAGGACAGGCCGAGATCCTGCTGTAAATCCATCATCAGGTTGAGCACCTGAGCGCGCACCGAGACGTCGAGCGCCGAGACCGGCTCATCGGCAATCAGCACGTCGGGATCGAGCATCAGGCCGCGTGCAATAGCGATACGCTGGCGCTGACCGCCGGAGAACATGTGCGGATATCGATCGTAGTGCTCAGTTTTCAGGCCCACTTTGGCCATCATCTCCAGCGTTTTTTCCCGCCGTTCCGCTTTGCTCAGCGCGGTATTGATCACCAGCGGCTCTTCCAGAATCTGGCTGATTTTCTTACGCGGATTGAGCGAGCCATACGGGTTCTGGAACACAATCTGGATTTTCTGCCGGCGCAGCTTTTGCGCCTGCGGATCGTGTTTCAGCAGATCCTGCCCGTGCCAGTACAACTCGCCGGCAGTCGGCGTTTCAATCATCGTCAGCAGGCGTCCGAGCGTGGATTTACCGCAGCCGGATTCGCCCACCACCGCCAGCGTTTTGCCACGCTCAAGGTTAAAGGAGACGCCGTCCAGCGCCTTCACCAGGCGCTCCTGGCCGAACAGACCCTTTTTCACCGGATAGTGTTTTTTCAGGTCAATCGCCTGCAGCAGGTAATCCTGCTTCGTGTTATCAAGACTCATAAGTCGGTCTCCCGGCATCATCCAGTGGGAAGTGACATTTGGACTGGCGGCCCGGAATATCGCGCAGCTCAGGTTCTTCAGTACGGCAGCGGTCGGTCACGTACGGGCAGCGCGGATTGAGCAGACAGCCGTTAGGGCGGTCATACTTGCCCGGCACCACGCCCGGCAGCGACGCCAGCCGCGCTTTGTCGGCGGCAAACTCCGGCAGCGCACGCAGCAGCGCCTGCGTATACGGGTGACGCGGCGCTTTAAAGATATCCACCGCTTTGCCGCTCTCCACCACCTGACCGGCGTACATCACGATGATGTGCTGCGCCGCTTCGGCCACCAGCGCCAGATCGTGCGTGATCAGGATCAGCGCCATGTTCTCCTGCTTCTGTAACTCCAGCAGCAGTTCGATGATTTGCGCCTGAATAGTTACGTCGAGCGCCGTGGTTGGCTCATCGGCAATCAGCAGCTTCGGCTTACAGGCAATGGCCATGGCGATCATCACGCGCTGGCTCATGCCGCCAGACAGCTGATGCGGATAGACATCAAGCCGCGACGCCGGATCGGGAATGCCCACCTGCTCCAGCAGGTCGATGGCACGCTGACGCCGTGTGCGCTTGCTGCCGCCCTGATGCACCTTCAGCGCTTCCATGATCTGGTAGCCCACGGTATAGCACGGGTTGAGGCTGGTCATCGGGTCCTGGAAGATCATCGCCACTTCTGCGCCCACCAGCTGGCGGCGCTCTTTTTCGGAGATGCGCTGCAGGTCGCGCTGATTGAACTCCAGCTTCTCCGCTTTCACGCGACCGGGATAGTCAATCAGCCCCATGATCGCCAGCGAGCTGACCGATTTACCGGAGCCGGACTCGCCGACAATCCCGACGACCTGGCCCTGTTCTACCTGGTAGCTGATACGGTCAACCGCACGGAACGGTGCCTTTTCGTCGCCGAAATGCACCGACAGTTTTTCTACATTTAATAACGCCATCTCGGTGCCTCTTTACTGCTTGAGTTTCGGGTCGAGTGCATCACGCAAACCATCGCCCATGAGGTTAAAGGCCAGAACCGTCAGCAGGATGACCACTCCGGGGAAGGTCACGACCCACCAGGCACTCTGCGCATACTGCAACACGTCGGAGAGCATGGTGCCCCACTCCGGCGTCGGCGGCTGCGCCCCCATACCGAGAAAGCCCAACGCGGCCATATCCAGGATGGCGTTGGAGAAACCTAACGACGCCTGCACGATCAGCGGTGCCAGGCAGTTAGGCAGAATATTGATGAACATCTGGCGCAGCGTACCGGCACCGGCCACGCTGGAGGCGGTTACGTAGTCGCGATTGACTTCCACCAGCACCGCCGCGCGCGTCAGGCGAATGTAGTGCGGCAGCGCAACGAAGGTGATCGCCAGTGAGGCGTTGACAATCGACGGGCCAAAGATGGCCACCAGCACCAGCGCCAGCAGCAGGCTTGGCAGCGCCAGCATGATATCGACGAGGCGCATGATTACTGCATCCACCACGCCGCCGAGATAACCGGCCATCAGGCCGAAAATCACGCCCAGAATCAGCGACAGCACCACCACCATGCAGCCCACCAGCAGCGACAGGCGCGCACCAAACATCAGGCGCGACAGGATGTCACGGCCGACGTCATCGGTGCCCAGAATAAATTTCCAGCTGCCGCCCTCCTGCCACACCGGCGGGTGCAACAGCGCATCGCGGAACTGCTCAGCCGGGGCATGCGGTGCCAGCACATCGGCGAAGATGGCGATCAGCAGCATCAGAATGATGTAAACCAGGCCGATAACCGCGCCTTTGTTACGTTTAAAATAGTGCCAGAATTCCTGAATCGGGGTCATCGGCTTCGGTGCAGCGGTGACGCTTGCGGGATCAACAGCAGACATGATTCCCCCTTATTTCTTATGACGGATGCGCGGATTCACCACGCCGTACAACAGATCAACCAGCAGGTTGACCAGAATGATCAGGATTGCCACCAGCAGCACGCCGCCCTGCACCACCGGATAATCACGGCGCTGCAGTGCTTCGATCAGCCAGCGGCCGAGTCCCGGCCAGGAGAAGATGGTTTCGGTGAGGATGGCGCCCGCCAGCAGCGTGCCCACCTGCAGACCGATCACCGTGACCACCGGCAGCATGGCGTTACGCAGCGCATGCACCACGATCACGCGCATGCGCGTCAGGCCTTTGGCGCGCGCGGTGCGGATGTAATCTTCACCCAGCACTTCCAGCATCGAAGAGCGCGTCATACGCACAATCACCGCCAGCGGAATGGTGCCCAGTACGATGGCCGGCAGGATCATGTGCATCACCGCATCTTTGAAGTCGCCCTCTTCGCCCCACAGCAGCGTATCAATCAGCATAAAGCCGGTGAGCGGATGGCTGTCGTCAAGGAAGATGGTGTCGCTGACGCGGCCGGAGACCGGCGTCAGGTTGAGCTGCACCGACACCAGCATGATCAGCATGATGCCCCACCAGAAGATCGGCATTGAGTAGCCGGTCAGCGAGATGCCCACGGCGGTGTGATCGAAAATTGAGCCGCGTTTCACCGCCGCCAGCACGCCGACCGGAATACCCACGGCAACGGCGAAGATCATGGCGCAGATACCCAGCTCGAGCGTGGCTTTAAAGCGCGGCACGAACTCATCCCACACCGGGATGCGGCTTTTCAGCGAGATGCCGAGATCGCCATGCAGCACGCCGTTGATGTAAGTGATGTACTGTTTCCACATCGGCTGATCGAGACCAAACTGGGCCATCAGCTGCGCATGACGTTCGGGGGAGATGCCGCGTTCACCGGCCATGATCAGCACCGGGTCGCCGGGGATCAGGTGAACGAAGGCAAAGGTCAATAATGTAATACCGATGAACGTCGGGATGACAAGGCCCAGACGTCGGAGTATGAATTGCAGCATAAGCCGGATTCTCAGTCATTTTCCGTGGCGCTAACGCCATGGACTACATTGCTCACAATCCGCAGCCGGCATAGCCGGACGCGACGCAAGAAGCGCTTCAAAATCCCCGTCATACTTCACGCTGCATCAGCGCAAGGTAGTGAGGGTTTATAAGAAATTAGCCGGAAATAAAGTGCGGAGCACGGGCGGCGAAGGTGCCGCCCGAGGGCCAGCCATGCTGGCCCTGACCGCGATAATCCGAAAGGTTATTCCTGGATGTCGACGTTTTCGAAGTGATGTTTACCTAATGGATCAACCACATAGCCACTCACTTTCTTGCTCACTGGCTCGTACACGGTTGAGTGCGCGATGATCAGTGCTGGCGCCTGGTCGTGCATTACCACCTGCGCCTGCTTGTAGAGCTCAATACGTTTGTTGTGATCGGCTTCAGCACGCGCTGGCTGAATCAGATCTTCAAACGGCTTGTAGCACCAGCGTGAGTAGTTGGAACCGTCTTTCGCTGCCGCGCAACTGAACAGGGTGGCGAAGAAGTTATCCGGATCCCCGTTATCACCGGTCCAGCCCATCATCACGGTCTGGTGTTCACCGGCTTTAGCACGCTTCAGGTACTCGCCCCACTCGAAGGTAACGATTTTGGCTTTCACGCCGATTTTCGCCCAGTCAGCCTGAACCATTTCCGCCATGCGACGGGCGTTCGGGTTGTACGGACGCTGTACCGGCATCGCCCACAGGTCAATGCTGAAGCCATCCGGCATGCCCGCTTCTTTCAGCAGCTCTTTGGCTTTGGCCGGATCGTAAGCGTAGTCTTTGACGTCATTGTTGTAGCCCCACATGGTTGGTGGGATCAGGTTTTTCGCTGCCTGACCGGCGCCCTGATAGACCGCATCAATGATCGCTTGTTTGTTCACCGCCATGGTCAGTGCCTGACGCACTTTGACGTTATCCAGCGGTTTTTTCTCGGTGTTGAAAGACAGGTAACCGACGTTCAGCCCTGGCTGTTCCATCAGGTTGATTTTGGTGTCTTTCTTCATGCTGGCGATATCAGCCGGGTTGGGATACGGCATCACCTGACACTCGCCTTTCTGCAGTTTGGCGTAGCGCACCGAAGCATCTGGCGTGATGGAGAATACCAGACGATCGATTTTTGGCTTGGTGCCCCAGAAGTCCGGGTTGGCTTTGTACAGAATACGTGAGTCTTTCTGGTACTGCTGCAGCACGAACGGACCGGTACCCACCGGGTTGAGGTCCAGTTTTTCTGGCGTGCCGGCTTTCAGCATGTTGTCGGCGTACTCTTTCGACAGGATTGACGCGAAGTCCATGCCAAGGTCGGCGAGGAACGGCGCTTCCGGACGGGTCAACGTGAAGCGTACGGTGTAGTCATCCACTTTTTCGATTTTGGCGATCAGCTTCGGCATGTCCATGCCTTCGAAGTATTCGTAGCTGCCGCCGGAGACACCGTGGTACTTGTTGTTTTTATCGAGCTGGCGCTCGAAGGAGAACACGACGTCATCAGCGTTGAAGGTGCGGGTCGGCTTGAAGTCTTTGGTGGTTTGCCACTTCACGCCCTGACGCAGATGGAAGGTATAGGTTTTACCATCTTCGCTGACGTCCCATTTTTCTGCCAGGCCCGGCTGCAGCTCGGTGGTACCGGTTTTGAACTCAACCAGACGGTTGTAGATCGGTACTGAGCTGGCATCGTAAGTGGTGCCGGATGTGAACAGCTGCGGGTTGAAGCCTTCCGGCGAACCTTCTGAACAGTAAACGAGGGTTTTCGCCTGAACGCCCGCGGCCACGGTCATAGCAATCAGGCTAAGACCGACCTTCAGCATCCTGGATTTGGCCAGGGAGTAGATCATGTTTTGCTCCATTGTGATGTGATGTTGTGTGCGTCGCCCGACCTCTGATTTTTTTATGCGGTTCGGGCAGGTCAGTTATGTAATGACCAAAATGCGAGCGGTTATTGTTGTAGCGCTGACGCCGTGGAACCTGCCAGCGCTGGCCGTCTCTGCATCTTATTGACGCATCAATTTGTCAACAGTTGCAATGAACGTCAATACAACGTGGGGTTATTTACACAGAGTGTGAGTAAGTGCAAGCAACGATAAAAAACAGTGTTTGCACGCTAAGCCAAAATTTAAAAAGGTGATAAAGCGCGCAATGCCGTGTGATTCTCTGGCAATAGCGCCTGATGACAGTGATTATCACCGTTAAAAAACGTCTTAAAGTTGTCGGTAAATGTTGAATATCTGAACGATTCCCCGTGCGTTATGACGTTCAGGCAGCGAAATATGCTGGCGTAATGGCATAAGAAATCAGCAAAAAGCAAAAGCCGGTCATAAGCAGAATGTGTCGCGAATTAAGAGAGTTGCTTTGATGCAGCAAGGGATGAAGAGCGGTGTTGAAGGATAATACGGTTTATCCCGGTGATGATTAATGGAACGCGTAAATTGATGCCTTTGCTTGATGGCTGCCGGGATGTGAGTCTGGTTCAGGTAAAGACCCATCAGATCGCCATGAATGATGGGCGTGGATTCCGGCGCGGCCATCCGGTCGCCATGAATGGCGCCTCTACAGGAGATGTGCTGCTGAATGATGGATGTAGGTTCCGGCGTGGCCATCCGGTCGCCATGAATGGCGCCCCTACAGGGAATGTGCTGCTGAATGATGGACGTAAATTCCAGCGCGGCCGTCCGGTCGCCATGAATGGCGCCCCTACAGCGAATATGCTGATAAATGATGGGCGTGGATTCCGGCGCGGCCGTCCGGTCGCCATGAATGGCGCCCCTACAGGGGGTGCGCTGCTGAATGATGGACGTGGATTCCGGCGCGGCCGTCCAGTCGCCATGAATGGCACCCCTACAGGATTATGTACTTTTGTAGGGTGCGTATTCATACGCACCAGGAAGATGTGCACGGCAGTCAGTAAACCTTCAGCCATCACCGAAGCCGGATAAAGGGTGGAATGCGGGGCCGTGGAGTAAAGCGTCACACGCCAGGGATGGCGTGTGCCGAGCGATCAGGGACGAGACAGCGTCTTTACGGAGCGGCCCCGTATTTCACCCTGAAACTGCAAAAACGACAGACGAAAAAAAACCTGCTTTTTGCAAAGCAGGTTTCTTGAATGATGGTCGGCGAGAGAGGATTACGCTTCTCTGCGAGAAGCGCCCTGCGGGCCGTTGCTGGCGCAACGTTGTCTCGCTGCGCTCGGCTCAAACCTCCTTCGGAGGTTCTCATCCTCTTTTGCTACAGACGAAAAAAAACCTGCTTTTTGCAAAGCAGGTTTCTTAAATGATGGTCGGCGAGAGAGGATTCGAACCTCCGACCCACTGGTCCCAAACCAGTTGCGCTACCAAGCTGCGCTACTCGCCGATGGGGGCGAATATTACTGCCGTGACTTTAGAGCGTCAATCCCTTTTCCCGAAAATCCGCCTGATTGCCTGGAAAGCAAGCAGTGCCTTAAACACCTGCCTGCTCAATAAGATCCAGGCACGAATTACAGCGCTTTCGCACCGCTGGCAGTGGCAGGTGCCTGGCACCAGTTATTCGCTGCTTTAATACCGCCATCCGGCGAGGTATAACCCAGACACCCTAAAATGGTGTCGAACAGCTCAACGTGACGATGGGTTTTGCCGACGCGCTGCTGCGCCTGTAACCGCTCAAAGTTGCTGCGGTTAGTTGGGTCCTGCAAATACTTATCTGATGCCCAGACAATCATCGGCACGCGGAACTGCTCCGGCGGCGCCATCTCGCGCGGCGTACCGTGCAGGTGCATATTTTCGCTGATCGACTCACCGTGGTCCGCGGCATAGAACACAATCGCCTTCTTATCACGCAGCTGATCCAGCACGCTGTCCAGCATGGTATCAACATACAGAATCGAGTTGTCGTAGGCGTTAATCAGCTGAGCTTTGCTGCACTTATCGTCCACGCCTATACACTCAGGCTGATAGCGGGCAAACTCGCGCGGATAACGCTGCGAATAGAGATAGTGCGAACCTTTCGTGTGCAACACCACCAGATGCTTGCCTTTCGGGAAGCGCTGCAGTGAAGCCTGCAGTTCCGGCACCAGCAGCATATCGTCCACCGCTTTGCCCTGATTGCGCTTCTCAGAACCAATCTGCTCGCGGAACGAGAAGTTATTCACATCGGCGTTGTCGTAGAACCACACTTCGCTCTGCATGGCGAACAGCTCGGAGGTGAAGCCCAGCTCTTTCATCACCGCAAAAATGTTCTGCTCTTTCAGCGTACGGCCAGGGTTATCCATGGTGCCGCCCTCGCGCACAAACATGCAGCGCAGCGACAGCTTGGTGGCGGTATCACAGGATTCACCGCGGAATGCCACCAGATTCTTCTCTTTCGATAGCTTCGGCGTGGTATCGCGGTTGTAGCCCAGCATGCCCATGTGATCCCAGCGCGTGGTCTCGCCAATCACAAACACCACATAGGTATCGTCAATGCCAGGCGGCGCTACATAGGTAAACTTCTTCGCCGGATCGAGTAACTCCTGGCTGTCCAGCTTCTCATCCACCTTGGTCCAGGCGAACAGGCCCAGCGCCGCGATCCAGTTCGAAGGCAGATAAGAGTGCGCCACTACGCCGCCATAGCTTGGCAGGTCAATATTGGTGATCTCTTCATTGGCTTTTTGCAGCTTGTCGAAGTAGCGAATCGGCAGCCATACCAGCGCCACGCTCAGCAGCAGGATCACTGTAGGTTTCAGGCGCTGACCGGGGGTTTTCAGCTGTTCAATCAGCGTCAGGCTCAGGTTATTGCGCCAGATCAGTAGCAGCGGCAGTGCGCTCACCAGCACCATCCACAGCACAAAGTGCAGCCCGATAACCTCTTTAGAGAGATCGACATCGGTGGTCATGACCGACGCCACGATGCCGTAACCGATCACCACGTTAAAGAACGCCATGTAATAGGCGGCGGCCACAGAAATCACCACCAGCAGGCTGGCGATCACGCGATAAAACCATTTGCCACCCAGCGACAGCAGTCGCATCAGGAAGAAGGTCAGCAGTACGGCCGCGGTCACTTCCGCCGCGGCGGATAACCAATTGGTGACGGTGGATTTCGTTAAGAAGCCGTCAAAACGGCGATAAAAAATTGGCAAATTCAATAAGATGCCAAGATAGAGCGCCAGCAAAAGCGACAACTTTTGCTGCGTTAAACTTTTAATGTAATTCATATAAATTTCTGTTCCCGACCTGGTGTCGATGCTTCAACCGTAAATGTGACTGTGCAAAGAGCGTAAGGTTCGCTTGCGTAGCAGAAAAGCGTGACCTGGCGAGTAGGATCGGGACGAATCTGAACCCAAATAATTACGATGATGCACGGAGCGCAGCAGTAGAACATTTAACCAATGGTAAGACCAGAAAATTCTTTAGTTCGATGGGATGCGGGATGGTGTTCGTGATAAAAAAGGCCCCCGCAGGAGCCTTTTATGCATGCATCAACTTAGTTGATGATATTCAGCGTCACGTC
This sequence comes from Pantoea sp. Cy-640, assembly GCF_011752635.1. Taxonomy (NCBI): domain Bacteria; kingdom Pseudomonadati; phylum Pseudomonadota; class Gammaproteobacteria; order Enterobacterales; family Erwiniaceae; genus Pantoea; species Pantoea sp. Cy-640. The sequence continues at coordinate 118,933 of NZ_VWXB01000008.1, forward strand.
GATGTTGCCGCGCGTCGCGTTTGAGTACGGACAAACAATGTGTGCCGCATCAACCAGCTTCTGCGCTTCCGCCGCGTCCATCTCTGGCAGATGGATATTCAGTTTTGCTTCAATGCCAAAACCGGTGGGGATAGGGCCAATCCCTACTTCGCCCTCAATCCACGCGTCTTTTGGCATGGCGATTTTGTCGCGGCCGGCGACAAATTTCATCGCGCCGAGGAAGCAGGCAGAGTAGCCGGCAGCAAACAGCTGCTCCGGGTTCGTCACCTCGCCGCCCGCGCCGCCCATCTCTTTTGGAACGCCCAGCTTCACGTCCAGCACGTTATCAGACGAGGTGGCGCGGCCATCGCGGCCACCGGTTGCTTTGGCTTTGGCGGTGTAAATTACTTTTTCTAAAGACATCATAACCTCACTATTCGCTATACAATCGCGTGCTATTTATAAGGCACAGGGGAAAACTTCACTCTCAGGATGCCGCCGCAGCGACATCCCTGATGCTCAGGTGGCGCGATTCAGGTTGCCGCGCAGATCGTCCAGCTGCTGTTTCAGCGCCGCCATGGTGTCGGTATCGCAGGCGGTCGCGCACTGTACCGCTTCCGGAATGCTGGCGGCTTTTTCCTGCAGCGCACGTCCCTGGTCGGTCAGCGTGACCACGACCTGGCGCTCATCCTGACGCGAACGCTGGCGGCGCAGCAGACCAGCGCTCTCCAGTCGTTTCAGCAGTGGCGTCAGGGTGGCCGAATCGAGAAACAGCTTTTCACCAATCTCCGATACCGTCAGATCATCCTGATGCCACAGCACCAGCATCACCAGATATTGCGGATAGGTGATCTCCAGCGCCGCCAGCAGCTGGCGATAGACTTTATGCATCGCCAGGTTCGCCGAATAGAGCGCGAAACACAGATGCTGATCAAGCTGGAGTGGCGCAGGCTTCACTTTTTTGTCATCTTGATTACTGTTCATGCGACTCAATATAGATAGCGCGCTAGATAATTGCAAGCAACTTTTTCCTGGAGTGTGAAGATGCGTGATTCACTGGAAGAGCAGGCGCGCCGTTATGCCACGCAGGCACATGCCGATGCGGGCCAGCGTCGTAAATACACCGACGAACCCTATATTGTGCATCCGGCTGCCGTCGCGGAGCTGGTGCGCAGCGTCAGCGATGACGAAGCGATGATCGCTGCCGCCTGGCTGCACGACACGGTGGAGGACACCGCCAGTACTTTACAGGATATTGAAGAACACTTTGGTGCGCGCGTTGCACATCTGGTGGACATGCTTACCGACAGCGCCCAGCCGCAGGCGAAAAATCGTACCGCCCGTAAGCTGGCACACTTTCGCCACACTGCCGAAGCCTCGCCCGAGGCGCAAACCATCAAGCTGGCCGATATCATCGATAACACCCGTGCCATCGTGCAGTTCGATCCCAATTTTGCCCGGGTTTACCTGGTCGAGAAACAGATTCAGATTCAGCTGTTACAGCAGGGCGATCGGCGTTTGTGGCAGCAGGCGAATCACATCATTGAACAGGGCATCGCGCAGCTGGCGAAACCGCCGTACTGCGTGCCGGAGAGCTGGTTTGTCAAACAGGCGGCGAAATACGGTGGCTTAAGCTGAAAAAAACCCGCCGTGCAGGCGGGTCACAGAGAACCGATAGTCGGCGTTATTCCAGCAGCTGTCGGCCCAGATACGGATTGGCCTGCAGCAGTTTCATCAGTTTGCGAGCCGTGGCGGATGGGCGCGTACGTTGCGCTTCCCAGCTTTTTACTGACGAGACGCTCACCCCCATCACGCGGGCGAATTCATCCACCTGCATGCCGGTCATCTCGCGTAAACGCTGCGGTTCGGGAACGGAAACGGTATTGAGTGCAATTTCTGATACGGGAGTCTGTGCATCACGTGTCAAAACAATTTGCTCAAGACTGCTGAGTAATTCGACCATTGGATCTTTTATTTCCATAGAGAACTCCTTAAAACTCACTATGAAGCACGTGAAAGTAGAGAGGTAAGCGCCACCAGGCGCTGAAACCGGCCTTATCAGGCTGTATCCCGAAACAGTTTTCCCTTATCAGGGCGAAAATAGTGTTTTAATGAAACCGTTACGGGACACAGCCTGTTGCACACTGCGAAAAGATGTCAGGGCAATGCAACATTGAACCGGGTCTCTAAGTATGGGTCAGATCCCCGGCTTTGCTGCCTGTTTCCTGATTATTTTTTCTTCTTTCTTATACTGCAAACGGATCGATCACCATAAGTAACTGACCCGCCTGCACTTGCTGCCCGGCCTGGCGTTGCAGGCTGTGGATTTTGCCACTGACCGGCGCCACGATCGGGATTTCCATCTTCATGGATTCGAGAATGCCTACCGTGGCACCCGCGGTTACGTCACTGCCTTCCGCCACCAGCCATTGCCACACGCTGCCCGCCACCTGGCTCTCCACGCTGTGGCAGCCCGCCGGCACCACCACTTCCTCGCTGCTCTGCGCCTGCAGCTGGCTGTCGAAGGTGAACTGGCCATCGGCGCGCCAGCGTGCCAGCTCGGCGTCAAACGCCTGCTGACGCTGCTGCTGGAATGCGTCGATCTCCGTCGCCTGGGCAGTCAGCAGCGCCTGATAGTCGGCGAGGCGAAATTCTCCGGCTTCCACGCGCAGCGGATAATCGCCCCACGGGAAACGTTCGCGGATTTGCAGCAGTTCGTCGGCACTGACCGGATAAAAACGGATTTGGTCGAAGAAACGCAGCAGCCACGGCTGGGTAAAGGCGCTGGTGCGGCGATCGCGATTCCACATCTGCAGCGTACGTCCGACGAACTGATAGCCACCCGGCCCTTCCATGCCATAAACACACAGATACGCGCCGCCGATGCCCACCGAGTTTTCCGCTGTCCAGGTGCGCGCCGGATTGTATTTGGTGGTCACCAGGCGGTGTCGCGGATCGAGTGGCGTCGCCACCGGTGCGCCGAGATAGACATCGCCCAGCCCCATCACCAGATACGAGGCGCTGAACACAATCTGTTTCACCGCCTCCACGCTATCGAGCCCGTTAATGCGCCGGATAAACTCAATGTTGCTCGGGCACCAGGGCGCATTCGGACGCACCGACTGGCTATAGCGTGTCACGGCTTCACGGCAGGCGGCATCATCCCAGCTGAACGGCAGCCACACGGTGCGCGATGGCACAGCCGCGTCGGCGAGGTCGCCCAGCAGATTATCAGCGTGCAAAATTTGCGCCAACAGCTCACTTCTTGCGCACTGCTGCGCATCATAATGCACCTGTAACGAGCGGATGCCGGGCGTCAGCTCCAGCTGACCCGCCAGCGGATGCGCCTCCAGCCACTGCATGAGGGCGTGAACGCGGAAACGCAGCGCAATGTCCAGCGTCAGCGCGCCATACTCCACCAGCAGAAAACGGTCACCCGCGGCGCGCACGCACAGTGCAGGCCGCCCGGCGGTTGCTGCATGCTGGTGCAAGATCGGATCGATCAGCGGCAGTGCTGGCGCCACGCACATCGCTTCCGCTTGCAGGTGCGCGATCTCGCGACGCTGCGCCTGCGCCAGACGATCGGCATCAGCAAGGGCGATCGGCACAAAGCGCAGTCGATCGCCCGCTTTGAGCTGGCCCAGCTTCCACAGATCGGCGTCGATCACCGTCGCCGGACAGACAAAGCCGCCCAGCGAAGGGCCGTCCGGACCAAGGATCACCGGCATATCACCGGTAAAATCCACCGTGCCAAAGGCATAGGCGTTGTCGTGAATATTGGACGGATGCATGCCCGCCTCGCCGCCGTCGCTGCGTGCCCAGTCAGGTTTCGGGCCGATCAGCCGAATCCCGGTGCGGCTGGAGTTGTAGTGCACCTGCCACTCGGCAGCGAAAAATTCGCTTATATCGTCATCGGTAAAAAAGGCGGGTGCGCCGTGCGGACCATAAATAACGCGCAGCTGCCATTCACCGTTAAGCGGCGGCAGCAGCGTCTCAGGCAGGCGCGCCGCCGCAGCCTGACGCGGCGCGGCCAGCTGCAGCACGTCGCCGGCGCGCAGCGCCCGCCCGGCGTGACCGCCAAACTTACCCAGCGTAAAGGTACTGCGGCTGCCCAGATAGCGCGGCGTATCCAGCCCGCCCGCCAGCAGCAGATAGCTGCGGCAGCCGTCGCGCACGTCGCCCAGCGTCAGGGTTTGCCCGGCCTGCGCATGCAGCACCTGATGCATCGCCAGCGGCTGGCTGTCGAGGGTGGCCGCCAGCGGCGCGCCGCTCAGTACAAAGCTGCATGCCTGATTAAAGCGCAGCGTCGGGCCGCGCAGCGTGATTTCCAGCCCGGCCGCCTGGGCCTCATTACCCAGCAGGCGATTGCCGAGCTGGAAGGCGCGGCTGTCGAACGGCCCGGAAGGCGGTACGCCGACGTGCCAGTAGCCGACGCGGCCCGGCGCATCCTGCACCGTGGTGAGCGTACCGCCGCTGAGGATATCCAGCGTTGGCGGCTGCCACGTCACGCTGCCGAGCGTGGCGGTAATAATGCGCCCCTGCTGCACGTCTGGCAGCGTACAGAGCTGACGCAGCCAGCGCAGGTTGGTTTCGATGCCGTACAGCTCACTTTGCGCCAGCGCCGCGATCATGCCATCAAGCGCGCGCTGGCGATCGGCCGCGTGCACGAGGATCTTCGCCAGCATCGGATCGTAAAACGGTGAAACTTCCATGCCGCTCTCAACGCTGCTGTCGATGCGCAGCGTAGCGTGATCGAGCGCCGTCGGGAACTGCACGTGGCTGAGCAGTCCGGCGCTCGGCTGAAACTGCTTCGCCGGATCCTCAGCGTACAGCCGCACCTGAATGGCATGGCCCTGCGCCACCGGTTGTAGCGTCGCCAGCGGCGGCAAACGCTGCTGCGCCAGTTCGACCATCCAGCGCACCAGATCCACGCCGTATACCAGTTCAGTGACGCCATGCTCGACCTGCAGGCGGGTATTCACTTCGAGGAACCAGAATTGCTGGCTGACCTCATCGTAGACATACTCCACCGTGCCGGCGCTGCGATAGTTAACCGCGCGCGCCAGCCGTACGGCGGTGGCCTGCAACTGCGCGCGCACCGCATCGCTGAGCCGCGGCGCGGGGGTCTCCTCCAGCACCTTCTGATTTCGGCGCTGCGCCGAGCAGTCGCGTTCGCCCAGCGCAATCACGTTGCCGTGGCCATCGCCAAAAATCTGTACTTCGATATGGCGCGCCCGGGCGATAAATTTCTCTAAGAAGACGCCATCGTCGGCGAAGTTGTTGCCTGCCAGCCGCTTCACGCGGGTAAAGGCTTCCTCCAGCTCGTCCGCGCTGTTGCAGCGCTGCATCCCAATGCCGCCCCCGCCGGCGGTGCTTTTCAGCATCACCGGATAGCCAATCTGTTGCGCGGCGGCCTGTGCCTGCTGCAGGGAGGTCAGCAGGCCGCTGCCCGGCAGCAGTGGCACCGCGTTCTGCTCAGCCAGTTCGCGCGCACGATGTTTCAGGCCAAACGCCCGCATCTGCGCCGCATCCGGCCCGAGAAAATGCAGGCCTGCTGCTTCGCAGCGCGTGACGAACTCCGGTTTTTCACTGAGAAAGCCATAGCCCGGATGCAGCGCCTGTGCGCCGCTCTGCGCGGCAATCGCCAGCAGTTTGTCCTGGTTGAGATAGGTGTCGCGCACCTGGCCCTCGCCCAGCGACCAGGCTTCATCGGCCAGCCGCACGTGGCGCGCATGGCGATCGGCTTCGGCATAGACGGCAATCGCCCGGATATTCATGGCCTGCAGGGTACGGATGATACGCACGGCAATCGCGCCACGGTTGGCAATCAATACGCGATCAATCATGACTGAATACTCTTATTGCGGCAGGTCGTCCTGCACCAGCTGTGACGGCGTAAAACGGGTCGTCCCGTTGCGTCAGAGAATCACCACACGCTGACGGCAATCGGCGTCGGGTTGTAACCGTTGCAGGGATTGTTGAGCTGTGGACAGTTGGAGATCAGCACCAGAATGTTCATCTGCGCCACCATCTCAACATACTTACCCGGCGCGGAGATGCCATCGGCAAACGTCAGGCCGCCGTCGTGGGTCACCGGCACATTCATAAAGAAGTTAATGTTGTGCGTGATATCGCGGCGCGTCAGGCCAGACTCCGGATGCGCGGCGACCGCCAGCATCCAGCTGTCGCGGCAGGAGTGCATGTGGCGCTTTTCGAGGTCATAACGCACCGTATTACTCTCGCACGAGCAGGCGCCGCCGAGCGTATCGTGACGGCCACAGGTATCGGCGGTGATGGTCAGCATCGGCCGATCAAGATTAGAACGCAGCACGCTGCCGGCCGTGAGAAACACGTTGTGCTGGCCACGCAGCGTCTCGCTCATGCTGTAGCGCTCGGCGGTATCGTCGGCGTTGAAAAACAGCGTATCCGCCGCCTGATTGCCTTCCAGATCGGTAATGCGCAGCGTTTCTCCAGCGGCAATGCGCTGCAGCCAGTAATCACCGGCGTCGATCTGCTGTTGCAGACGCGCCTGCGCCGGGTTTCGTTCACTCTCTTTGATCATCACACTTCTCCCTGCAGTTGATAGAGGGCGTTATTGCGCAGGCCGCGCTGGTTTTCCGCGCGCTGCAGACAGATTTCCGGCAGCGGCGCGCGCTGCGCATCCAGCGTTAGCTGCAGCGGCTGGCACGGATAATCGCTCGCCGGGCTGAGCGGGTGCGGACAGGTGTGCAGCAGCACCAGCGTGTCCATGGCGAAACGCAGCCGAACCTGCGCGCCGGCTTCGCCCTGCCGCTCCAGCGTTAAGCGCCCGCTGTCATCGGCGCGTACCTGCGCAAACAGATTGAGGCAGGCCGCCATGTCGCGCTGGCCAAGGCCATATTTCGCCAGCTCGACCAGGAAGCTGTCGTAGCCGTTTTGATGGCGCAGGTTGCGCGCCTGCTGATAGTCGCTGACCCCATAGCGCGCGGCCGTTTGTGCCGCGTTCAGCGTGCCGCACACGCTCTCGTGCCAGCCGAAACTGTCGTGTTCAATGCCGCAGAAAATGCGCCCCATGTCCGAGTAGAGACAGTGGCCGGCGGTGAGCCGAAAAGTGTGCTGGCACTTGAGCGTGTCCGGCGCGTTGTAGCGCTCCAGCAGGTTTTCCGGGTTATAAAACAGCAGGCTGGCGCTGGCGCCGCCCTCCACATCGGTCAGCGTCAGCGCGCTGCCGCTGCGCATGACAAATGACCAGTGCGCCCCGGCGGGCAGCAGGGTTTGGTATGGCTGCATCGTGCTCTCCTTTAAGCCACCTGCGTTGCGGACAGCACTTCAGCGGCGGGCTGAGTGCGATCCAGCGGCAGGTCGTAAGTGATAGTGGCGCCCCAGGCTTGCGGCGCGTGCGGATCGTGGCGCAGTTTGTCGAACACCAGCAGGCGTGACGCGAGGCTGAAGCCCTCTTTCAGATCGTGGGTAATCATGAAAATGGTCAGATGATGCTGCTGCCACAGCTGGGTAATCAGCTGATGCATCTCGCTGCGAATACCGGGATCGAGCGCGCCAAAAGGTTCATCCAGCAGCAGAATGCGCGGCTGTTTCATCAGCGCCTGCGCCAGGGCCAGACGTTGCTGCATGCCGCCCGACAGCTGATGCGGATATTTGCTCTGCGCCTGTTCCAGTCCGACCTGCGCCAGCATTGCCTGCGCGCGCTGACGAATCGCCTGACGTTTGCGCCCCCAGACGCGTCCCAGCCAGCGTGCGCTGCTGAACTCGTCGGCCAGCATCACGTTGCCGAGCACCGTCAGATGCGGAAACACCGAGTAGCGCTGAAACACCACGCCGCGATGGGCATCCGGCTCGTCGGGAATCGGTGCGCCATCCAGCAGCAGCTCGCCTTTGGTCGGCGCTTCGGTGCCGAGCAGCATATTCAGAAACGTGGTTTTGCCGCAGCCGGAGGCGCCGACAATCGCCACGAACTCGCCGCGCTCGACCTCTATATTCAGCCGCTCCAGCACCACCTGATCGCCGTAGTGTTTTTCCAGATTTTTCAGTTGCAGTAAGGGCATCGCGCGCTCCTTATTTGGCGTGATACCACGGCCAGCAGCGTCGGCTGACGAGCCGCAGCAGCAGGTCGAGGGCAAAGGCCAGCAGGGTGATCCATGCCACGTACGGCAGAATCACATCCATGGCCAGATAGCGGCGCATCAGGAAGATGCGATAACCGAGGCCTTCCGTGGCCGCAATCGCTTCGGCAGCAATCAGGAACAGCCACGCCGAACAGAGCGACAGCCGCACCGCATCGCACAGGCGCGGCATCAGCTGCGGCAGAATCACCCGCCACAGAATCTGCGCGCTATGCGCACCCAGCGTCTGCGCTTTGACCAGCTGCTCCTGCGGGATTTTCTGCACCTGCAGCTGCAGATCGCGGGCGATCAGCGGCGTGATGCCGATAACGATCAGCACCACTTTGGAGACTTCGCCAAGGCCAAAGCAGATAAACAGAATGGGCAGAATCGCCAGCGGCGGCACCAGCGCAAACAGCGTCACCAGCGGCGCCAGCACCGCGCGCACCACCGGCAGCGCGCCGGTGAACAGGCCGATTGCCAGCGCCAGCAGCGCGCTGATAGCAACGCCACTCAGCAAACGCAGCAGGCTGGCGGCGGTATCGCTCCACAGCAGATACTCGCCGGTGCGCGGGCTGGGCTGAAACGCCATCCGGCTGATGGCCTCGCCCATGGCGTTGAATCCCGGCAGCAGTTTGTCTGCCGCGTTCAGGCTGAGGCGCGCATCCGACGCGAACAGATAGACCAGCAGCACCGCCAGCAGCGGCAGAATGCCAAGCAGCAGGCGGCCGAGCGGCAGCGGTTGGTAGTTGATCAATTTACGCATCGGCAGCGCCTCGCTTACAGCTGACCGGCAGCGGCCAGTTTGGTGAAGGTGTCGGTAAAGCGCAGTTTGATGTTGCCGGCATCGCCCCAGTTACCGGCCGGGGTAGCGACCCCTACCGCATCGGCCCCCGGCGCGCCTTCGCCCAGCAGGCCGTGTTTAAAGGAGAATTCGGCCACCAGCTGCATCGTGGCTTTCAGCTGCGGGCTGTCGACAAAATCCAGCGTGGTTTTGGCATCGCTGAACAGGTGTGTTGCGGCAAGCTGCTGATCAAAACCGGCCAGATCGGTACCGGATGCCTGCGCCATCTGCGTGCGCGCCGCTTTGGCACTGTCGCTTTGTCCGGCCATGCTGTGCAGCGTCTCGTACCAGGCGCCGGTCAGCGCTTTGCCGAGCTGAGGATATTTGTTGAGCGTGGCGGTGTTAACTACCAGCAGGTCGAGGATTTCGCCCGGGATCTGCGCCGAGGAGAACACCAGATGGCTGTCCGGCTGCTTCTCTGCTTCCGCCAGCAGCGGATTCCACGTGACGATGGCGTTAACGTCAGCAGTGCCAAACGCCGCCACCAGATCGGCATCGGCGGTGTTAACCACCCTGACGTCTTTCTCGCTCATGCCGGATTTCTCCAGCGCGCGCGCCAGCAGATAGTGTGAGACCGAGAGTTCGACGAGGTTGATGGGTTTGCCTTTCAGCGCGCTGACGCTGTCCGCGCCTTTAAGCAGAATGCCGTCGTTGCCGTTAGAGTAGTCGCCGACAATCAGCGCGGTGCTGTCGACGCCGCCAGTGGCCGGAATGGTCAGCGCATCCATATTGGTCATGGTGCAGCCGTCAAAGCCACCTGCGGTGTACTGATTGACCGACTCGATATAGTCGTTAACCTGCACAAACTGAATATCGATGCCGTACTTATCGGCCCACTTTTTCACGATGCCGCTTTGCTGGGCGTAATCCCACGGCATCCAGCCAGCGTAGATGGACCAGCAAAGCTTAAAGGAAGGTTTAGCGGCGGCCAGCGACGGAACGCTGAACAGGGCGACGCTGCAAATCAGTAGCAGACGCAGACAGGCTTTAATCATGATGATTCCTCTGGCGTTAACGGACGAAAATCAGGCAGGAGGCGGCGAGCAACGTTCTCGCTTTCCTCCCGGGCTTTTTTCCCGCCGTGTAACCGTCAGAGGACGGTCGGTCACTCTCGGACCAGCATCTCGCGATCGGAACCCTAGTGACCCATTGCAAATTGTGTGGCGACGTCGGTTGCCCGCGATCGCTCCTGCATCTGCCAGAAAGCAGGCAATATCAATGCCAGGTTGCTATCAGCCTGAATTACATGCGTTATTGCACAGCGCTGCGCTTGCAGGCAGGCTGCGCTGCACAGTTGTGCAGCAGGCACGCACCAGCGTGAAGCACTGCAGACCAGCCGTTGTACAGCCGGGGCCATTGCACTATTCTTTAGGACCTTTCCCAGCGAATCGAATTTAGCCATCGTCACAACAGGAGTTGAATTATGGCGTCAGGAATTTCCCGCATCTGGATGCGTAGCGGCATGCTGCTGACCGGCGTGCTACTTGTGCTGCAGCTTACCGCCTGCGGCGATAAAGAGGGCGATCAGCGCAAAGCCTTTACTGATTTTCTGCAAAACACCGTGATGCGCAGCGGTGAACATCTGCCCAGCCTGAGCGAAAACCAGAAGCAAACCTTCGGTAACTACGCCAGTGATTACGCCATCCTGTATGGCTTCTCGCAGCAGGTGAATCAGGCGGTGGATCAGGGCATGCGCCCGGTGGTTGATGAGCTGGCGGCCATTCGCGTGCCGCAGGATTACCTGACGCGCCGCGACAGCCTGCGCCAGGCGAGCGGCAATCTGAGCGTGCTGACGCAGCAGATTCAGAGCGCCAAAATGCAGGCCGACAGCAGCAAAGCCACGCTGAAGCAGCCGGACGATCTGAAGAAAGTGTACGACAGCGTGTACGCCAAAGTGGTGACGCAGCCAGCCAGCACGCTGATTCCGCTGCTGCCGCAGCTGCAGGCGCTGAGCCAGTCGGCAGTTCAGGCCGGCGATTATCTGCAGTCGCAGGGCGCACGCGTCAGCTTCAATGACGGCGGCGTTCAGTTCCCGACGCAGGAGCAGGCCACGCAGTACAACACGCTGATGAGTAATCTCGCCAGCAATACGCAGGCGCTGACCCAGGCACAAAATGCCGTACAGGGTGGTTTGCAGTAAGCCGCTCAGCGGGCAGTTCTCCCCTGCCCGCTTTTTCAGATTTTCGTCACTTCCTTACATCGCCTTTTTCTGTCAGCACAGAGTGTGATCTGGCGCATTTTCAACCAAAAATAGTTTGTGATCTCAATCACATTTGTGAAACAAACCGGCCCAGATGAAAGGTGATTTTTGTCACATTTCTACCGCTAATGCGCGCATTTTTTCGCCGGCGTTGCTTTCTTACAGGGTATTTTTGTGATCAAAGTCACCTTTAATCCCCCTGCCCACCCCAACTTAGCGTGATATGTATCACACTTTTTCCTGACGCTACGCAGTGTAATCAACTAGTGCTAGAGTCCGCGTGCATACAGTAATGCCACGGCCCCCGCCGTAACGTCTTAACAAAAACAAACGCGCTCTCTTATTGCAGCGCGTCTCAATAAGGGGTGGGTTTATGTCCTCATCAGTCAAGGTCAAGGTTCAGAGCTTTGGTCGCTTTCTGAGTAATATGGTGATGCCAAACATCGGTGCGTTTATCGCCTGGGGTATCATCACAGCACTGTTCATTCCAACCGGATGGATTCCTAACGAAACGCTGGCCAAGCTGGTCGGCCCGATGATTACCTACCTGCTGCCGTTGCTCATCGGCTTCACCGGTGGTCGTCTGGTGGGTGGCGATCGCGGCGGCGTGGTCGGTGCCATCACCACCATGGGCGTGATCGTCGGTGCCGATATGCCGATGTTCCTTGGCTCGATGATTGCCGGTCCGCTGGGCGGCTGGGCGATCAAGTCGTTTGACCGCGCGGTTGACGGCAAAATCAAAAGCGGCTTCGAGATGCTGGTTAACAACTTCTCGGCCGGTATTATCGGTATGCTGCTGGCGCTGCTGGCCTTCCTCGCTATCGGTCCGCTGGTAGAAGGTCTGTCACACATTCTCGCCGCCGGCGTAAACCTGATGGTGCAGAACAACCTGCTGCCGCTGACCTCAATCTTTGTTGAACCGGCGAAAATCCTGTTCCTCAATAACGCCATCAACCACGGTATCTTCTCGCCGCTGGGTATCCAGCAGGCCAGCGAAGCGGGCAAATCGATCTTCTTCCTGATTGAAGCGAACCCGGGTCCGGGTATGGGCGTGCTGGTTGCTTATATGATCTTCGGCCGCGGCAGCGCCAAGCAGTCGGCGGGCGGTGCAGCGATCATCCACTTCCTTGGCGGTATCCACGAAATTTACTTCCCGTACGTGCTGATGGCGCCGCGCCTGCTGCTGGCAGTAATTCTCGGTGGTATGACCGGCGTGTTCACCCTGACGCTGCTGAACGGCGGTCTGGTATCACCGGCCTCACCAGGTTCGATTCTGGCCGTGCTGGCGATGACGCCAAAAGGCGCTTACTTCGCTAACATCGCGGCTATCGTTGCGGCTTTCGCCGTCTCCTTCGTGGTCTCCTCGATTCTGCTGAAAACCAGCAAAGTAAAAGAAGAAGACGACATTGAAGCAGCGACCCAGCGCATGAAAGACATGAAAGCGCAGTCAAAAGGCCAGGCCGTTGCCGGTTCACCGGTGGTTGCCGATGCCAGCAGCGTTGACGTCAGCCACGTGCGCAAAATCATCGTCGCCTGTGATGCCGGTATGGGCTCCAGCGCGATGGGCGCAGGCGTGCTGCGCAAGAAGGTGCAGGATGCAGGCCTGAGCAATATCTCTGTGACCAACAGCGCGATTAACTCGCTGCCGGGCGATGTTGATCTGGTGATTACTCACCGCGATCTGACCGAACGTGCGATGCGTCAGGCGCCACAGGCGCAGCACATCTCGCTGAACAACTTCCTCGACAGCGCGCTGTACACCAACCTTACCGAGCGTCTGGTGGCAGCGAACCGCAGCGAAGCCCACCGTGAAACGGTGCAGACCGCGCTGGCAGACAGCTATGACGACGGCAGCGCGCACCTGTTCAAACTGGGCGCTGATAACGTGTTCCTCGGCCTGAGCGCCAGCAATAAAGAGCAGGCGATTCGCTTCGCCGGCGAGCAGCTGGTGAAAGGCGGCTACGTGCAGCCGGAATATGTTGAAGCGATGCTGGCACGCGAGCAGCTGACGCCAACTTACCTCGGTGAATCCATCGCTGTGCCGCACGGCACCGTCGAAGCCAAAGACCGCGTGCTGAAAACCGGCGTGGTATTCTGCCAGTATCCGGCCGGCGTGCAGTTTGGCGATGAGCCGGACGAAGTCGCGCGACTGGTGATTGGTATTGCCGCACGCAATAACGAACACATTCAGGTGATCACCAGCCTGACCAATGCGCTCGACGACGACAGCGTAATTGAGAAGCTGGCGAACACCACCAGCGTGCAGGACGTGCTGGATCTGCTGTCTGGCAGCACTGCCAACGCGTAATTCGCGGTTTTAACTTCCCTGGGGCGGGCAAGCCCGTCCCCACTTTCCGGGGCGGACATGCCCGCCCTTTCGTCATTTGATATGGGTCAAATTTATGAAAGCGTTACATTTTGGAGCAGGTAACATCGGCCGTGGATTTATCGGTAAGCTGCTGGCGGATGCCGGTATCGAACTGGTGTTTGCTGATGTGAATCAGGTGGTGCTTGATGCCCTTAACGCCCGTCATGAGTATCCGGTTCACGTAGTGGGCGAGCAGGCGCAGGTTGAAATCGTTACCGGCGTCAGCGCGGTGAACAGCACCAGCGACGACATCGTCACGCTGATTGCTGAGGTTGATATCGTTACCACGGCGGTTGGTCCGCAGATCCTTGAGCGCATCGCGGGCAGCGTGGCGCAGGGTCTGGCCAAACGCAGTGACAACGGTAATGTCCGTCCGCTGAATATCATCGCCTGTGAAAACATGGTGCGCGGCACCAGCCAGCTGAAGCAGCACGTACTGAAGGCGCTGCCGCAGCAGTATCATGCGTTGGTTGAAGAGCACGTGGGCTTTGTTGATTCGGCAGTTGACCGCATCGTGCCGCCATCTGAAGCCGGCAGCACCGATCCGCTGGAAGTTACGGTAGAAACCTTCAGCGAGTGGATTGTCGACAAAACGCAGTTTAAAGGCGCGCTGCCGGACATTCCTGGCATGGAGCTGACCGATAACCTGATGGCGTTCGTCGAGCGCAAGCTGTTTACCCTCAACACCGGTCACGCCATTACCGCTTATCTCGGTAAGCTGGCCGGTCACGCCACCATTCGCGAAGCCATTCTTGACCAGAAAGTACGTGCCGTGGTGCAGGGCGCGATGCAGGAGAGCGGCGCGGTGCTGATCAAGCGTTATGGTTTCGATGGGGAGAAACATGCCGCGTATATCCAGAAAATCCTCACGCGTTTCGAAAACCCGTACCTGAAAGATGACGTCGAGCGCGTGGGCCGTCAGCCGCTGCGTAAGCTGAGCGCCGGCGATCGCCTGATCAAGCCGACGCTGGGCACGCTGGAGTATCAGCTGCCGCACGCCAGCCTGGTGCAGGGTATTGCTGCCGCGATGCACTATCGCAGCGAAGCCGATCCGCAGGCGCAGGAGCTGGCGTCACTGATCGCGCAGAAAGGCCCACAGGCGGCGCTGGCGGAGATTTCTGGCCTTGATGCCAATAGCGAAGTGGTGAGCTCAGTGGTGAGCGCTTACCACGCTATGGCATAATGCGCGCCCTTTAGTGGTCAATTCGGGCACGGCAGCCGCGTGCCCGTCGACGGTAGCTGAATGATGCAGGCAATAATGGAAGAGAAGCAGGCTTTTGAAAACCGGGTGCTTGAGCGGCTGAACGCCGGTCGTTCGGTGAGAAGCTTCCTGATCGCCGCTGTCGAACTGCTGGCGGAAGCAGTCAATCTGCTGGTGCTGCAGGTCTTTCGCAAAGACGACTACGCGGTGAAATATGCGGTGGAACCGCTGCTGCTGGGTGACGGCCCGCTGGGCGAGCTGTCGGTGCGCCTGAAGCTCATCTACGGCCTGGGGGTGATCAATCGCCACGAATACGAAGACTGCGAGCTGCTGCTGGCGCTGCGTGAGGAGCTGAATCACGACACCAGCGACTACCGCTTTACCGACGATGAAATACTCGGCCCGTTCGGCGAACTGCACTGCGTGCTGGCCTGGCCGCCACAACCCGATTTCACCCGCGACGACGCCGCGCTGCGCGCCATGCAGCAGCAGCGCTACCTGCAGATGGTGCGATCCACCATGGTGCTGTCGCTGACCGAGCTGATTTCCCGTATCTCGCACAAGCAGGCCTTCAAGAAGCCCGCCGTGTAACGCTTCCCCTGCGGCGCTGTCGCCACGCGCCGCTGTTCTCTCCGCCGCAGACAAAATATTACGCAGGATATTGATGCAGCGCTTTTTTTGGCGGTTGATGATTTTGCCAACAATCGTCAGATAGCGATATACTTACCGCTCCTGTGGCAAACAGACGACATCCCTATGAAATACGATACATCTGAACTCTGCGACATCTACCATGAAGAAGTGAACGTTGTTGAACCGCTTTTTTCGAACTTTGGTGGGCGCACCTCATTCGGTGGTCAAATTACCACAGTGAAATGTTTCGAAGACAACGGCCTGCTGTATGACCTGCTCGAAGAGAACGGTCGCGGTCGCGTGCTGCTGGTCGATGGCGGCGGCTCAGTGCGGCGCGCGCTGGTTGACGCACAGTTAGCAAGACTGGCGGCGCAAAACGAGTGGGAAGGCATCGTGGTGTACGGCTCGGTTCGCCAGGTCGATGAGCTGGAAGAGCTGGAGATCGGCATTCAGGCGATTGCGGCCATTCCGGCTGGCGCCGCAGGCGAAGGCATCGGCGAGAGCGACGTGCGGGTTAACTTCGGCGGCGTCACCTTCTTCTCCGGCGATCATCTCTACGCCGACAACACCGGCATGATCCTGTCTGAAGACGCACTCGACATCGAGTAAGCGACAAACAAAAACGGGTGCCGCAGCACCCGTTGGTTTAAGCGCTGAGGCTTAAACTTCTTCCATTTTTCCCAGCAGTGCACGCAGGCGCTCCTGCCATACATGCTGCTCTTCTTTCAGGTGCTGATTTTCACGCGCCAGCGCTTCGTGATTGCCGGATGCCTGGCTCATTTCATTTTTCAGGTTATTGTTCTGCTCTTTCAGCTCTTCAATTTCCATCTGCAGCAGGGTGATGGTATCAATCGCCTGCTGTACTTTCGCTTCCAGTTTCTCGAATACTTCAAATGACATCTTTCTGACCTCTCCTAAATCGTGCAAGGCGTTGATAGACCGGGCGTGCCTTAAAATAGTGCGTCCAGCCACGATGTCCCGATTGTATGTAGCCACACCCGGCAAGTCCAGCAGCACAAGGCCTGCGAGGGAAGTCTGTAACACTTTTCAGTTTATACCTGGAAAACGCGCAACTTCGCGCATTTTGCGCGCGGTCACACGCGCAGGGTGCAGCGCAGCGGGGGTTTTTGGCCCTAAACACAGGCAAAAGACGCGAAAACGCGCATTTTTATGACACGGCACACAAAATTCGATTTCGCTATTTCTCGTTTATGCTCGTTAACGATAAATTCACATCAACCCTACATTAGAGCTGGGCGACTCAAGGATTGAGAACAAAAACTGATAAAATTTAACCTCGCTTCAGGAATTCCATTATGAGTCAGACAACGAACACACTCAAAGGTCAGTGCATCGCCGAGTTTCTCGGTACCGGTTTGATCATCTTTTTTGGTGCCGGCTGTGTGGCGGCGCTGAAGCTGGCCGGTGCCGCATTCGGCCAGTGGGAAATTTGTATCATCTGGGGTCTTGCTGTCTCCATGGCGGTTTATCTGAGCGCAGGCGTATCCGGCGCTCACCTCAATCCGGCAATCACGGTTGCCCTGTGCCTGTTCGCCAACTTCGAAGGCCGCAAAGTTTTACCTTATATTGTGTCGCAAATCGCTGGCGCGTTTTGTGCGGCGGCGCTGGTCTACGGTCTTTACTACAATCTGTTCTTTGATTACGAAGCCAGCCACCAGATGGTACGCGGCAGCGTGCAGAGCCTCGATCTGGCCGGTATCTTCTCCACCTATCCGAACCCGCACATCACCGTGGCGCAGGCGTTCCTGGTGGAAATGGTAATTACCGCCGTGCTGATGGCGGTGATCATGGCGCTGACCGACGACGGCAACGGCGTACCGCGTGGCCCACTGGCGCCGCTGCTGATTGGTCTGCTGGTGGCGGTGATTGGCGGTTCCATGGGTCCGCTGACCGGCTTCGCCCTGAACCCGGCGCGTGACTTCGGTCCGAAGCTGTTCGCCTTCTTCGCGGGCTGGGGTAACGTGGCGTTCACCGGTGGTAAAGATATTCCTTACTTCCTGGTGCCAATTTTTGGCCCGCTGGTCGGTGCCTGCCTCGGAGCCTTCGGTTACCGTGCGCTGATTGGCCGTCACCTGCCGGGCAACCTTGCAGAAACCAGTAAAACAGAAAAACCGGTCGCGCGCGCTGAGCAGCGTAAAGCGTAAGTTTCATCGTTAATCATCAGGAAACCATAATGACTACGACTGATAAAAAATATATTGTCGCGCTCGATCAGGGCACAACCAGCTCACGTGCCGTGGTGCTCGATCATGACGCCAACATCGTCGCCGTCTCACAGCGCGAATTCACCCAGATCTACCCGAAAGCCGGCTGGGTTGAACACGATCCGATGGACATCTGGGCCTCACAGAGCTCCACGCTGGTGGAAGTGCTGGCACACGCTGATATCCGTTCTGACCAGATCGCCGCCATCGGTATCACCAACCAGCGTGAAACCGCGATTGTCTGGGACAAAGAGACCGGCAAACCGATTTACAACGCCATCGTCTGGCAGGATCCGCGTACCGCCGACTACTGTAACAAGCTGAAGAAAGAGGGTCTGGAAGAGTACATCCAGCACACCACCGGTCTGGTGATTAACCCGTACTTCTCCGGCACCAAGGTGAAATGGATTCTCGACCACGTGGAAGGCGCACGCGAGCGGGCGAAACGCGGCGAACTGCTGTTCGGCACCGTCGACACCTGGCTGGTGTGGAAAATGACCCAGGGCCGCGTGCACATCACCGATCACACCAACGCATCGCGTACCATGATGTACAACATCCACAAGCTGGAGTGGGATGCGCGCATGCTGGAGATTCTGGATATTCCGCGTGAAATGCTGCCGGAAGTGAAAGGATCGTCCGAAATCTACGGCCAGACCAACATTGGTGGTAAGGGCGGTACGCGTATTCCTATCGCCGGTATCGCCGGTGACCAACAGGCTGCGCTGTATGGCCAGCTGTGTGTACAGCCTGGTATGGCGAAAAACACCTACGGCACCGGCTGCTTTATGCTGATGAACACCGGTACCGAAGCGGTTACTTCTACTCACGGTCTGCTGACCACCATCGCCTGCGGTCCACGCGGCGAGGTGAACTACGCGCTGGAAGGTGCCGTGTTCATCGGTGGTGCGTCAATTCAGTGGCTGCGCGATGAGATGAAGCTGATCAGCGATGCGGGCGACTCCGAATACTTCGCAATGAAAGTCAAAGACACCAACGGCGTGTACATGGTGCCGGCCTTCACCGGTCTCGGCGCACCGTACTGGGACCCGTATGCGCGCGGCGCAATCTTCGGCCTGACCCGTGGTGCCAACGCCAACCACATCATTCGCGCCACGCTGGAGTCCATTGCTTACCAGACGCGTGATGTGCTGGAAGCGATGCAGAACGATGCCGATACCCGCCTGCAGTCGCTGCGCGTGGATGGCGGTGCGGTGGCCAACAACTTCCTGATGCAGTTCCAGTCCGATATTCTCGGCACGCGCGTGGAGCGTCCGGAAGTGCGTGAAGTGACCGCGCTGGGTGCGGCTTACCTCGCCGGTCTGGCGGTCGGCTTCTGGAACGATCTGGAAGAAGTTCGTGCCAAAGCCGTGGTGGAACGCGAGTTCCGTCCAAGCATTGAAACCACCGAACGCAACGTACGCTATGCCGGCTGGAAAAAAGCCGTGGCGCGCGCCCAGGCGTGGGAAGAAGAAGAGTAACACTGTGCTGACCCGCGGCGCCCTGCCGCGGGTTTTTCCCGTCCCCCTGCCCCGCTGTGCTACACTGCCCGCCTGTTTTTTGTCAGGTGCAGACCATGAAACGAGAACTCGCGATTGAATTTTCCCGTGTGACCGAAGCCGCTGCGTTAGCGGGCTATCACTGGTTAGGACGCGGCGACAAGAATGCCGCCGACGGCGCCGCCGTCAACGCCATGCGCATTATGCTCAACACCATCAACATCGACGGCCAGATCGTGATTGGCGAAGGCGAAATCGACGAAGCACCGATGCTCTACATTGGTGAAAAAGTCGGTACCGGCCACGGCGATGCGGTGGACATTGCAGTTGATCCTATCGAAGGCACGCGTATGACTGCGATGGGCCAGGCCAACGCGCTGGCGGTGCTGGCGGTGGGCGATAAAGGCAGCTTCCTGCACGCACCTGATATGTATATGGAAAAGCTGATTGTCGGTCCGGGCGCGCGCGGCGCTATCGATCTCAACCTGCCGCTCGCCACCAATCTGCAGGCGATTGCGCAGGCGCTCAATAAACCGCTCAGCCAGCTGACGGTGTCGATTCTCGCCAAACCGCGTCACGATGCGGTCATCGCGCAGCTGCAGCAGCTGGGCGTGCGCGTGTTTGCTTTTCCGGACGGCGACGTGGCGGCCTCGATTCTCACCTGTATGCCGGACAGCGAAGTGGACGTGCTGTATGGCATCGGCGGTGCGCCAGAAGGCGTGGTGTCGGCGGCGGTGATCCGCGCCATGGATGGCGACATGCAGGCGCGCCTGCTGGCTCGTCATCAGGTCAAAGGAGATTCGGCCGAAAACCGCCGTCTGGGTGAGCAGGAGCTGGCGCGCTGTGCCGAAATGGGCATCAACGCCGGGGAAGTGCTGACGCTGCAACAGATGGCGCGTAACGATAACGTGATTTTCGCGGCGACCGGCATCACCACGGGCGATCTGCTAAAGGGCATCACGCGCCAGGGCAATATCGCCACCAGCGAAACGCTGCTGGTGCGCGGTAAATCGCGCACCATTCGCCGCATTCAGTCGATCCACTATCTGGACCGCAAAGACGCGGCGCTGCACCCTTTTATCCTGTAACCGTCTGTTTGCCGCTCTCCGGATGACGCGAGAGCGGCCACCAGCACAGCAGCATCACCAGCGACGTCACAAACATCAGCATACCGAGGCTCGACTGATCGTGCTGCGGCAGCAGCGCTGAGAGCCACGCCACCACACCGGAACCCAGATTCTGCAGGCCTCCGATCAGCGCACCGGCGCTGCCGGCCAGCCACGCGTAGGGCTCCATCGCGCCAGAAGTTGCCAGCGGAAACAGCATGCCCGCGCCGAAGAAGAACAGCGCGGCCGGTACCAGCAGCGTCCAGATAGTCATCACGCCAAACCACGCCGGCAGCCACATCAGCAGGCCCGCCAGCAGGCAGCTGTTCACGCCATACCACATCAGCGTATGCCAGGATTTCTGCTCGCGGCCGGCAAACCAGGCACCAAAAAAGGCCGCCGGAATCGGCAGGATAAACAAAATACTCACCGTCAGCCCGTCCAGCCCCAGCACGCCCGCCATCAGTACGCCGCAGCTGGCCTCAAATACCGCAATGCCCGCCAGCGCGCCGATCAGCAGTAGCAGATAACGCACAAAGTTGCCGTCGCTGAGCAGCGTGATGTAGCGGCGCAGAAACGGTGTCGCGGGCGCATCCACCGGACGGGTCTCCGGTAGCCAGCGTGCCATTGCCGCCGTTACGCCAACACACAGCAGCAGCAGGAAAGCAAAGCAGGCGTGCCAGCCAAACAGATGGGTCAGCAGCGCACCGATTACCGGCGCCAGCAGCGGGCTGACCAGAATGCCCATGTTGAGCAGGCTGTTGGCCTGGCGCAGCGCAATGCCGGAGTAAAGATCGCGCGGCATGGTGCGCGCCATCACGCCAGCCACGCCGGTACCCAGTCCCTGTACCGCACTGCCCAGTACCAGCACACTCAGCGACGGCGCAAACAGGGCGATCAGCGCGCCCGCCGCGAAAATCGTCATGCCCGCGAGGATCACCGGACGCCGGCCAATGCTGTCCGACAGCGGGCCGTAGATCAGCTGCGATCCGCCGTAGGTCATCAGATAGGCCGCCATCACCTGCTGCATGGCGCCGCTGCGCACGTTAAGCGCCTCTGCCATGTTCGCCATGGCGGGCACATAGATGGTCTGCGCCATCTGTCCCACCGCCACCAGCACAATCAGCATGAACAGCAGGAAGCGGTTTTGCGTATTACTCATCATCATGGAACAAAATGTCTGCCTGAGAAACAAAGTAATGACAGCACTAAACAGGGCTGCCGGAGAGTTAGGGCGGCAAAAATATCAGGAATTGCGCACAAAGCGAGAGGCGGGCGTAAAGCGATAGCTCAGGCACCGTCAAGCTTCTGTACCAGGCTGTAACGTGGTCGCTACAGTTGCTGATGTGTGCGGACGATTTGTCGCAGAGAGCCCTTTGCCCGCTGCGGGGCTGGAAATCTGGTGCCGGGCTGACGAAGATAGAAAGAGACCAATTATCAATCATCAGGAGCGAACATGGCAGAGTGGGTCAATGCAGAAGTAAAAGAAGTGAAAAACTGGACCGATGCACTGTTCAGCCTGCGCGTCACTGCGCCCATCGACCCTTTTACCGCCGGCCAGTTTGCCAAGCTGGCGCTGGAAGTCGACGGCGAGCGCGTGCAGCGCGCCTACTCCTACGTCAACGCGCCGCAGGATCCGCTGCTGGAGTTCTATCTGGTAACGGTGCCGGAAGGGAAGCTCAGCCCGCGTTTGCAGGCGCTGCAGCCTGGCGATCAGGTGATGGTGACCAAAGAGGCGGCCGGTTTCTTTGTACTGGATGAGATCCCCGACTGCCAGACGCTGTGGATGCTGGCGACCGGCACGGCGATCGGCCCGTATCTGTCGATTTTGCAACAGGGCGAAGGGCTGGAACGCTTCGACAACATTGTGCTGGTACACGCTGCGCGCTATGCCGCCGACCTGAGTTTTCTGCCGCTGATGCAGCAGCTACAGCAGCGTTATCAGGGCAAGCTGCACATTCAGACGGTGGTCAGCCGCGAGCAGATGCCCGGTTCACTGCATGGCCGCGTACCGCAGCTGATCGAGAGCGGAGAACTGGAAAACGCCGTGGGCCTGCCGATGCACGCCGACACCAGCCACGTGATGCTGTGTGGTAACCCGCAGATGGTGCGCGATACCCAGCAATTGCTGAAAGAGACCCGTGATATGCGTAAGCATTTCAAACGTAAACCCGGCCACATGACCAGCGAGCATTACTGGTAATCGCGCCGGCAGCAAAATGTCAGATTTTTCCCGGCGCGGGTTTTGACTTTCAGCGGTAAAAACCGTTCTAATCGTGGGCTAAGTGAATGATTTAGGGCCGAAGCAATGAAGAATCTGCCAGTCGCGCTGCTGCTCAGCGTCGCACTGACATTTCCCGCCTGGGCGGAGGACGCGCCCGCGCAGGATCGCAACGATCACCTGCCTGCGGCGCCGTATCTGCTGGCGGGTGCGCCCACCTTTGATATGACCATCGCGCAGTTCCGCGAAAAGTACAACGCCGCCAATCCTGACCTGCCGCTGCAGGAGTATCGCGCCATCGATAACCGCGATGACAAGAGCCACCTGACACGTGCCGCCAGCAAAATCAGCGAAACGCTGTATGCCTCTACCGCGCTGGAACAGGGCACCGGCAAGATTAAAACGCTGCAGATTACCTGGCTGCCGGTGCCGGGCCCGGATATGAAAGCGGCACAGACACGCGCCATGGATTACATGACTGCGCTACTGCGCTTTTTTGTGCCCGGTTTGTCAGCGGAAGAGGGACACAAGAAGCTCGACGGCCTGCTCAGCGCCGGCAAGGGCACACGCTATTTTTCCCGCACCGAAGGTGCGCTGCGCTTTGTGGTCGCAGACAACGGCGACAAGGGACTGACCTTCGCCGTTGAGCCCATTAAACTGGCGCTCGCTAGCCCCTGATCTCCCCGGCAAAAATGACGAAAAGCAAAGCCAGCGCCCCATTTGATCTCTATACTGTCTGGCAGACATCGCTGCCCCGATGGCAGCGCTATTTCATGAATCGCGTTATGCGGAGGAAAGAATGCGACATCCACTGGTTATGGGTAACTGGAAACTGAATGGCAGCAAGCACATGGCGGGCGAGCTGATTGAAGGCCTGCGCAAAGAGCTGTCAGGTGTGGAAGGCTGCGGTGTGGCGATTGCTCCGCCGGCGATCTATCTGGATCAGGCCAAACACGCCATTTCCGGCAGCCACATTGCGCTGGGTGCGCAGAACGTGGACGTGAACCTGTCTGGCGCTTTCACCGGTGAAACCTCTGCCGAGATGCTGAAAGACATCGGTGCGAAATACATCATCATCGGCCACTCTGAGCGCCGCACCTACCATAAAGAGAGCGACGAGTTCATCGCGAAGAAATTCGCCGTGCTGAAGGCCGCTGGCCTGGTACCAGTACTGTGCATCGGTGAGACCGAAGCTGAGAACGAAGCCGGCAAAACTGAAGAAGTGTGCGCACGTCAGATCGACGCCGTGCTGGAAACCCAGGGCGCAGCGGCCTTCGAAGGCGCGGTTATCGCCTATGAGCCAGTCTGGGCCATCGGTACCGGTAAATCAGCGACCCCAGCGCAGGCGCAGGCAGTACACAAATTCATTCGCGACCACATCGCGAAGAAAGATGCCGCTATCGCTGAGCAGGTAATCATTCAGTACGGCGGTTCGGTTAACGACAAAAACGCCGCAGAACTGTTCACCCAGCCGGACATTGACGGCGCGCTGGTGGGCGGTGCATCGCTGAAGGCCGACGCTTTCGCGGTGATCGTCAAAGCCGCTGCAGCAGCGAAAAACGCGTAAGTTTCTCACGCAGAGAAAGGCGGCTGATGAGCCGCCTTTTTTATTGCCTTAATCGGTCGCGGTGCCACTCACTCCAGCAAACGGCACTGGTGATCCTGCAGTTCTTCCGCCGAACCGCGATTCAGCTTCAGCCAGTTGCGCTCCAGCGCCAGCAGCGCCAGGCGTCCATCCGGCAGCTGGGCCAGCGCCAGCCCGTATTTGCCCATCTCACCGCGCGCATGCGGCACCTCCTCAGCCAGCCGGATAAACACGCTCTGCTGCGCCAGTTCGGCGGTGCTCAGTGTGCGAATCAGCCAGGTATGCCGCAGCAGCGTCGCCGTCTGCCACTGCGCATTCAGCTTCGGTGCCAGCGTATCCAGCTGCTGACGCACGTCCGGTCGCAGGCAGGAGATATGAATGTGCAGCTGATTCTGCGTACGACCATACTGCGCGTTGATGGCCAGCGACAGCACACGGTCGTCGACAGGCGCACCGCGCTTCTGCGCCAGCAGGCGGCGCTGCTGCCAGGCGGCAGCAAACAGGTTCGGCGTAGTGGGTTCGAGAAGGGTTGGGCTCTCCATGCCGGTGATTTTTGCTATCGGCATCAGCAGATATTGCAGCGGGCCATTCAGATCTTTGAGCGTAACGTAACCCTGCGCCAGATTGACCTGCTGACAGGGGTCAGGATTACCGCGTTGCGTCATGTCCGGTACGCACTTTTCGCTGACAATCTGCCACAGCGCGTCGGCGTTTTTATGCAAATGCAGCGCACCGGCGATCAGCCCGGCAATCAGAAGGATGAACGCGATAATCAGCAACGTGAGACTACGGCGGCGCGCCTGCATGGCCAGATCCTCTGTGATGAGCTGTCAGCATCCTCACCTGTCGCCAGCGGAAAGTCACGGTTTTTTCCGCGCCGTAAAGCAAAACGGCCAGCGCAGGGCTGACCGTTTCGTCATGATGAAAACGCGGTTACGGTTTCATGACCTGATCGTAGCTGCCGCCGTCGGCAAAGTGTGCTTTCTGCGCTTTGCTCCAGCCGCCAAACTTGTCATCGATGGTGAACAGCTTAACCGGCGCGAAGCTGCTGGCAAACTTCTTCGCCACCTCAGGATCGCGCGGGCGATAGAAGTTTTGCGCCGCGATGGTCTGGCCTTCCGGTGAGTAGAGATATTTCAGGTACTCTTCCGCCACCTTACGCGTGCCCTGCTCATCCACCACTTTATCGACCACGGAGACCGTCGGTTCGGCGAGGATCGATTCGCTCGGCGTAACGATTTCAAACTTGTCTTTGCCCAGCTTATCAACGGCCAGATAGGCTTCGTTTTCCCATGCAATCAGCACATCACCGATACCGCGCTCAACGAAGGTATTGGTCGCGCCACGTGCACCGGAATCCTGCACTTCAACGTTTTTGAACAGCGCCCGGACGTAAGCCAGCGCTTTGGCCTGGTCACCGTGGTTCTGGTCCAGCGCCCAGCCCCAGGCCGCCAGATAGTTCCAGCGTGCGCCGCCGGAAGTTTTCGGGTTTGGCGTGATCACGGAAACGCCTGGCTTAATCAGATCCGGCCAGTCATGAATGCCTTTAGGATTGCCTTTGCGCACCAGGAACACGATGGTGGAAGTATAAGGTGCCGAGTTGTCCGGCAGACGCTTGATCCAGTTTTTATCAATACGACCACGGTCAGCAATAGCATCCACGTCGGACTGCAGCGCCAGCGTCACCACATCTGCGCGGATGCCATTGATCACGGACGTCGCCTGCTTACCCGAACCGCCGTGCGACTGGCGGATCACCACGTTATCGCCGGTTTCCTGCTTGTAGTGCGCGCTAAACGCTTTGTTGTACTGCTCGTACAGCTCACGGGTTGGATCGTAAGAGACGTTTAACAGCTGAATATCCTTTGCCAGAACACTGGTTGAAGCCAGTAACAGGGTGACACCAATACTCCACTTGTTCATTGCTTGCTCTCCCGAGGTCGTTATAGAACAAGACTGACACAAAGCAATCCATGGATTAAAGAATTAAAAATAAGCTGTTATAACTATGGAGAATATAGCAAGGCATAAAAAAGGGCGCGAAAGCGATCGCGCCCGATTTATCGTTGATTAGTAGAGTTTTTTCGCGGTATCCAGCCAGTCGCGCTTGAACGGACGCTTCATGTTTTCGATAGCGTCGATGATGTCATGATGCACCATCTTCTCGTTCTGAATACCCACGCAGCGACCGCCGTAGCCCTGCAGCAGCAGCTCAATTGAATAAGCGCCCATGCGTGATGCCAGAATGCGGTCGTAAGCGCATGGCGCACCGCCGCGCTGGATGTGGCCGAGCACGGTGGCACGGGTTTCACGCTTGGTTTCCGCTTCAATAAAGTGCGCCAGATCGTCGATGTCACAGATGTGTTCGGTGATCGCCACGATGGCGTGTTTTTTACCTTTCGCAATGCCAGCCTGGATTTCTGCCACCAGCTCTTCGCGCGTGTAAGGGATTTCAGGCAGCACGATGAACTCACAGCCACCGGCGATGGCCGCCGCTAAGGTAAGGTCACCGCAGTAGCGGCCCATCACTTCTACGATGGAGATACGCTGATGCGAAGAAGAGGTATCGCGCAGACGGTCAATCGCTTCAACTACGGTTTCCAGCGCGGTGAAATAACCGATGGTGTAATCGGTACCGGCGACGTCGTTATCGATGGTGCCCGGCAGGCCAATGCACGGGAAGCCCATCTCAGTCAGGCGTTTAGCACCCATGTAAGAACCGTCACCGCCGATCACCACCAGCGCATCAATGCCGCGCTTTTTCATATTTTCGATCGCGACCTGACGCACTTCTTCGTTGCGGAACTCCGGGAAACGCGCCGAGCCGAGGAAGGTGCCGCCGCGGTTAATCATGTCCGACACGCTGTAGCGGTCGAGGTTGATCATGCGGTCTTCGTACAAACCCAGATAGCCGTCATAAATACCAAAAACTTCAAGGCCTTCACTCAGCGCGGAACGGACAACTCCGCGAATGGCTGCGTTCATGCCTGGGGCGTCGCCGCCGCTGGTCAGTACTCCGATTTTTTTGATCATGACAACCTCTGGATTGTTCAAAACTAAGGATTATTCCTGCCTGTCGACCGGTGTGGACCAGCTCGCGATCGCACGGCTTAATAGTTGCAGATAGTATATCAAAGGCTTGATGCTGAATTGATTCAGGTCAGACAAGTTTTCGCTAATTTTTTACAGAGTTGTTAGCGTTACGTCATTTTTTTCACGCAATCCTATGTTTTATAACGGCTAAAACTGAAAAAAACCCTGCTGATTTTGCGGCACGACAGAACAGGGGTCCTGATGAATGATCACATCTGAGCCGGGAAATTTTTGCCGTAATGCCTGCTCAATTTGATCCGCCACCTGATGCGCCTGCACCAGCGGGAGATGATCGTCCATCTCCAGATGAAGCTGAATAAACCGCGTCGGGCCAGACTGCCGCGTACGTAACGCATGGGCACCGCGTACGCCGGGCCAGTGGCTTACCAGCGCGATAATCGCCTGTTTTTCCTGCTCCGGCAGCGCACGATCGAGCAGCGACTGCACCGCTTCATAGCCCATGCGCAGCGCGTTATAGAGGATATATACGCCGATGCCGAGCGCAAACAGCGCATCCGCACGCTTAAAACCATAACTGCTTAAGCCCAGCGCCACCAGAATCGCGCCGTTCATCACCACATCCGACTGATAATGCAGCATGTCCGCGCGTATCGCCTGGCTGCGGGTACGCCGCACCACCCAGCGCTGAAAAGCGACCAGCACCAGCGTGGAGCTGAGGGCGATCAGCGTCACGACTACGCCCACCAGCGGCGCGCGCAGCGTTTCCGGTGTGGCCAGATGCTGCAGCCCGGTAAGAAACAGAAACAGCGCCGATCCGGAGATAAACATGCTTTGCGCCAGTGCCGCCAGCGATTCCGCTTTACCGTGACCAAAGGTGTGATCGTCATCGGCAGGCTGCAGTGAATAGCGCACCACCAGCAGATTGGTCAGTGATGCGGCGATATCGACCAGAGAATCCACCAGCGCCGCCAGCACGCTGACCGAACCGGTGTACCACCAGGCGAAAATTTTCACGATCAGCAACAGCGTTGCCAGCGTGGTCGCCGCCAGCGCCGCGCGGTTTACCAGTTTTGCGTAGGAAGGTTCCATGCCTTGCCTCGTCAGGCGCTGCAGCACGCCATGCAGTGGAAAATGGCTCAAGTTTATCACCGTCCCGTGCAGACTGCGTGACAGGATAGCGAAACGGATGCAATTTGCCCGCGAATTCAGGGCAAAAAAAACCCCGCCATCATGGCGGGGAAGACAGGGATGGTGTCTATGGCAAGGAAAACAGGGATACTATGTTACTGGTTACTGCTGGTACTACTCACTGCTTGCAGCGGTGATGATGGCTGCAATCCGGAGAGCCGACGCGCTTCGTTCAGACGCCGCTCAAAATTCTTCTGCAATGTCGCTTGCTGTGCAGGCGTTAGCAGGTGATACATCTGATTACGAACCCGGGCCATCTCGATTTGCAGTTCTACCTGCTCGCGGGCCTGTTTCTCTGCCTGCTGGCGGATAGCCGATTCGTTAAATTTGTCTGCAATGACAAGGTCATGCATAGTTTCTATGTCCTGAACGCTTAACACCGGGCGTTCATGACGCGCTTGCTGCATCAGGTCGCGCATCTGTTGCCGCTGTTGTTCAGTCAGCTCAATGCCATCGAACATGTGGCTTTGCGGATTTTGCGTCATACTGCCTGTCGTCAATCCGCCGTTATGATGCATCTCGTCAATCGTCGTCGTGTCTGCTGCTTCTGCGCTGGCGTGACTGAGAACCATCGCTGAGGCAAAGACGACGGCGGTTAAGTAGCGCATCGTTTACTCCCGGTTCGTTCCGTTTTGCGATTCAACGAGAGCTAGTGTACGGCGACAGCTGCAAACATCCGTCAGGGGGTGTAAAACTACGTAAAGCGTTGGATTGCCACTATAGGAACACGGTATTTTGCCTGCGGAGGGCAACAAAAAATGAATAAAATCCTGTTGGTTGATGACGACCGCGAATTGACTTCGCTGCTTAAAGAACTGCTTGAAATGGAAGGTTTTGAGGTGATTGTCGCCAGCGATGGCGAGCAGGCGCTCAATCTGCTGGACAACACCGTCGACCTGCTTTTGCTCGATGTCATGATGCCGAAGAAGAACGGTATCGACACGTTAAAAGAGCTACGCCAGCAACATCAAACCCCTGTCATCATGCTGACCGCCCGCGGTAGCGAGCTGGACCGCGTTCTGGGCCTGGAACTGGGCGCGGATGACTATCTGCCAAAGCCATTCAACGATCGCGAACTGGTGGCGCGTATCCGTGCGATTCTGCGCCGTTCCAACTGGAGCGAACAGCAGCAACAGCACGATAACAGCTCACCGACGCTGGAAGTGGATTGCCTGCGCCTGAATCCGGGCCGTCAGGAAGCCAGCTTCGACAGTGAAACGCTGGATCTCACCGGCACCGAGTTCACCCTGCTCTACTTACTGGCGCAGCATCTTGGCCAGGTGGTGTCACGCGAGCATCTCAGCCAGGAAGTGCTGGGCAAGCGCCTGACGCCGTTTGACCGCGCCATTGATATGCACATCTCCAACCTGCGTCGTAAGCTGCCGGAACGTCGTGATGGTCATCCGTGGTTCAAAACTCTGCGCGGACGCGGCTATCTGATGGTTTCGGCATCATGATTGGAAGTTTGACCACCCGCATCTTCGCCATCTTCTGGCTCACCCTGGCGCTGGTGTTGATGCTGGTACTGATGGTGCCCAAACTCGATTCGCGCCAGATGACCTCGCTGATGGAGAGCGAACAGCGCCAGGGCACCATGATTGAGCAACACGTTGAGGCGGAGCTGTCACAGGATCCGCCCAACGACCTGATGTGGTGGCGCCGGCTGTTTCGCGCCATCGACAAATGGGCACCGCCCGGTCAGCGCCTGCTGCTGGTGACCAGCGAAGGACGGGTGATCGGTGCGCAGCACAATGAAATGCAGGTGATCCGCAACTTTATCGGCCAGTCCGATAATGCCGATCATCCGCAGAAGAAAAAGTATGGCCGCGTCGAGATGGTCGGCCCCTTCGCGGTGCGCGACGGCGAAGACAATTACCAGCTGTATCTGATCCGTCCCGCCACCAGTTCCCAGCTCGATTTCGTCAACCTGCTGTTTGACCGTCCTCTGCTGCTGCTCATCGTTACCATGTTAATCAGCTCACCGCTGCTGCTGTGGCTGGCGTGGAGCCTGGCGCGTCCGGCACGCAAACTAAAACATGCCGCGGATGAAGTGGCGAGCGGAAATTTGCGTCAGCATCCGGAACTGGAATCGGGCCCGCAGGAATTTCTCGCTGCCGGCTCCAGTTTCAACCAGATGGTGAGCGCGCTCGAACGCATGATGACGGCACAGCAGCGTCTGCTGTCGGATATCAGCCATGAATTACGCACGCCACTGACGCGCCTGCAGCTGGCGACGGCGCTACTGCGCCGGCGTCATGGCGAAGGCAAAGAGCTGGAGCGTATTGAGACCGAAGCGCAGCGTCTGGACGGCATGATCAACGACTTACTGGTACTGTCGCGCACCCAGCACAAGAACGCGCTGGTGAGCGAAGCGATGAAGGCCAACCAGCTGTGGAACGGCGTGCTGGAAGATGCCAAATTCGAAGCGGAGCAGATGGGTAAAACCATGGACGTGCCGTATCCGCCCGGTCCGTGGCCGCTGTACGGTAACCCGCATGCGCTGGAAAGCGCGCTGGAGAACATTGTGCGTAACGCGCTGCGCTATTCGCACACGCACATCAGCGTTAGCTTTGCGGTGGATATTCAGGGCATCACCGTGCACGTCGACGACGACGGTCCCGGCGTCAGCCCGGAAGATCGCGAGCAGATTTTCCGTCCGTTCTACCGCACCGATGAAGCGCGTGACCGTGAATCCGGCGGCACCGGGCTCGGGCTGGCGATTGTCGAAACCGCCGTGCAACAGCACCGCGGCTGGGTGAAAGCCGATGACAGCCCGTTAGGCGGTCTGCGCCTGACGCTGTGGCTGCCGCTGTACTCCGCCCGGCAATAATTTGCTATGCTGCGGCCCTCGTTTCCGGGGGCCTTATGCTAAACATTGTCTTATTTGAACCTGAAATCCCGCCAAATACCGGCAACATCATCCGCCTGTGCGCCAATACCGGCTTTCAGCTGCACCTGATTGAGCCGTTAGGCTTCGCCTGGGATGATAAACGCCTGCGCCGCGCCGGACTGGATTACCATGAATATACCGCGCTGAAAAAGCACGCCAGCTACGCCGCTTTTCTGGCGGCGGAAGCGCCACAGCGCTTATTCGCGCTGACCACCAAAGGCACACCGGCGCACAGCGCCGTCAGCTATCAGCCGGGCGACTATCTGCTGTTTGGCCCGGAGAGCCGTGGCTTACCGCCAGAAATTCTTAATGCGTTGCCGGCAGAACAGAAGATCCGCATTCCGATGCGCGCGGAGAGCCGCAGCATGAACCTGTCGAATGCGGTTTCAGTGGTAGTGTATGAGGCGTGGCGCCAGCTGGATTATGCGGGCGCGCTGATCAAAGGCTAGATGCCGTCGCCGTACTCAAACCCGGCGCCGGTGAAGTGCTGATCCATATCCATCGACGGTTTGTCGCTGGCTGGTTTGCCGACAATGCGCGCCGGCACGCCGGCCGCCGTGGTATGGGGCGGCACCGGTTGCAAGACCACCGAACCGGCACCGATTTTGGCACCGCGCCCGACTTCAATATTGCCAAGGATTTTGGCCCCTGCGCCAATCATCACCCCTTCACGGATCTTCGGATGGCGATCGCCGCTGGTTTTACCGGTACCGCCCAGCGTGACCGACTGCAGAATGGAGACGTCATTTTCCACCACAGCCGTTTCACCAATCACGATACCAGTGGCGTGATCCAGCATGATGCCGCGCCCGATGCGCGCCGCCGGGTGAATATCCACGGCGAATGAGACCGAGATTTCGTTTTGCAGATACACCGCCAGCGCGCGCCGTCCCTCTTTCCACAGCCAGTGACCAATACGGTACGCCTGCAGCGCGTGGAAGCCCTTCAGATAGAGTAATGGCGTGGAATATTTGTCGACCGCCGGATCGCGCTGACGCACCGCCTGAATATCGTACGCGGCCGAGACAATCATCTCAGGATCCTGGCGATAGGCTTCTTCAACAATTTCGCGGATGGCGATAGCGGGCATGATCGGGTTAGCGAGCTTGTTAGCCAGCATGTAGCTGAGCGCGCTGCCGAGATTTTCGTGCTTGAGCAAGGTCGCATGGTAAAAACTGGCCAGCATCGGTTCACAATCGGCCAGCGCTCTGGCTTCGGCTTTGATATGGTTCCAGACCAGTTCTAACTCTTCAGACGACATTGCTGTTTGCTCCCGATAAAAAAGCGCCCGATTAGGCGCTACAGGTGATAATGCTTAAGCGTCCTGCTTTAGCTTTGGCTGTTCTCGTCCTTCCTTGTACGACCAAGCAGGCTCAATGCTGCCTCTCGCGCCGATTTTTCGCAATATAATACCTGATAAATTTGCTCGGTTATTGGCATTTCCACGCCCACACGCGCAGCTAATGCTTTGACTTCTTTGGTATTTCTGTAGCCTTCTACAACTTGTCCGATAATGCGTTGCGCCTCATCCACGCTTTCGCCCTGCCCCAGCATCATGCCGAAACGGCGGTTGCGCGACTGATTATCGGTACAGGTCAGCACCAGATCGCCAAGACCCGCCATGCCCATAAAGGTCGTCGGATCGGCACCCAGCGCAGCACCAAGACGGCTCATCTCCGCCAGACCGCGGGTGATGAGTGCCGTACGCGCGTTGGCGCCAAAGCCAATGCCGTCGGAGATCCCGGCACCAATCGCAATGACGTTTTTCACTGCGCCGCCCAGCTGCACGCCGATTAAGTCCGGATTGTTGTAAACGCGGAAGCTTTTGCCGCAGTGCAGCTTTTGCTGCAGATCGTCGGCAAACTGCGCATCAGTGGCCGCCAGCGCAATCGCCGTCGGCAAACCAGCCGCCAGCTCTTTGGCAAAGGTCGGGCCGGAAATCACCGCCAGCGGAATGCTGTCGCCGAGGATTTCGCGCGCCACATCCTGCAGCAGTCGTCCGGTCTCTTTTTCCAGTCCTTTGGTCGCCCAGACAATGCGTGAGTCGGCACGCAGCAGCGGTTTAAGCTGCATCAGCACATCGCCGAACACATGGCTTGGCACCACCACCAGCAGATCGCGGCTGGCGCTGACGACGCGGGCCAGATCGGCTTCAGGAACGAGATTATCGGGGAAAGGAACATCGGGCAGGAAAGCGGTATTGCATCGGTCAGCCTGCAGCTGCGCCACGTTTTGCGGATTGTGGCCCCACAGCAGCACCGGATGGCCATTACGGGCCAGCGTAATGGCCAGTGCGGTGCCGTACGAGCCGGCACCGATGACGCTAATCGAAGCGTTGAGTGTAGTCATCAGGCATCCTGACGTGGCGCTTCGCCTTCACCCTGCTGCTGCAGATAATTCATGAACAGCGCATCAAAGTTGACCGGCGCCAGATTGAGCTGAGGGAAGGTACCGCGTGACACCAGGCTGGTGACACATTCACGCGCATACGGGAACAGAATGTTCGGGCAGTAAGCGCCGAGGCAATGTGCCATCTGCGTGCCTTCGATACCGCTGATGGTGAAGATACCGGCCTGCTGTACTTCGCACAGGAACGCGGTGTCTTCGCCCACGGTGGCGGTGACAGTAACGCGCAGCACGACTTCATACACTTCATCCGCCAGCTGAGAAGAGGCGGTGTCCAGATCCAGCTTCACTTCCGGTTCCCACTCTTTCTGGAAAACCTGAGGTGCGTTTGGCGCTTCAAATGAGACGTCTTTGGTGTAAACGCGTTGAATCTGGAACTGCATTTCGTTGCTGCTATGCTCTGACATGTTACTGAATCCTTTAAGTGAAAATTGTCGGTCGAAATATTATGCGCGGAGCAAGGGATCGAGTCCCTGACGCCCGTCCAGCGCGTAGAGATCGTCACAGCCGCCAATGTGCTGCGCGTCAATAAAGATCTGTGGCACCGTGGTGCGGCCGCTGCGTTTGATCATCTCTTCGCGCTTTACCGCGTCCCCATCAATGGGAATCTCCTGGTATGACACGCCTTTTTGATCCAGCAACGCCTTCGCCCGGTGGCAGTAAGGACACGTCACTTTGGTGTAAATCTCAACATTAGCCATGCGGTGATACCTCAGGAAGTTATTTACCGCGAACCAGCGGCAGGTTTTCGCCACTCCAGCCGCTCACACCATCTTTCAGCACGGTCACTTTGTCAAAACCCGCTGCGCTGAGGGTGGCTGCCGGTTCTGCGGCGCTCTGGCCGGTGGCACATACCACAATTATGGGCTGCGACTTGTGCTTTTCCAGCTCGCCGAAGCTGCCTTTTTTGATATCGGCTGCGGCGATGTTAATAGCCCCTGAAATGTGTCCTTTGCGATAGTCGTCGCGTGAACGAACGTCTACCACCACCGCGTCCTCTTTGTTGATCAGGTGGGTTGCTTCACCACGGCTGATGGTTTTTACCTTAGAGAACATACCTTTAACGGTGGTTACAATCACCAGAATAAGTAAAGCGACCCATGCCAGACTAAGGATGGGGTGATTGCTTGCAAACTGCATAATTTCTTGCATGAGGGGTAACGACTCCAGACCGGGGCTAATAAGCTAAAACAAGGGTTCTGAGTATACCTGCGCCACTTCGCATGTACAGTCGCGAAGCGGGCAGAGTTACGATTTGTGCGTCATTTTCCAAAAAAAGTGTTCTAATCGCAAAATTGAGACAATCTTTATCCCGGTAAGCTGTAGCCGACATCTTTCGTAAAGCAAAACCCGGCCGGGATAACTGGTAAGCGGCTGTTCATCGTGGAATAATTATCGACTATGAAGGGAAAAGCGACCGTTACACACACAAGGACCCGTTACAACGACCCGGCATCTCCGTTGTCATTTCGCTGGTCCGATATCTCCCTCAGCCTGCTTTGTGCGGGTGCGTTGCTGTTGCCCGTCGCCGCGCATAGCGCCGATGACAGCAAAACGCAGCTGAAGTCCATTCAGCAGGACATCGCTGAAAAAGAGAAAAGCGTAAAAGCGCAGAAGCTGCAGCGCAGTAAGCTGCTCGATCAGCTGCAGAGTCAGGAAAAAGTGATTGCCCAGGCCAGTCGCCAGCTGCGTGAAACCCGCAATAGCCTGAGCGCGCTGAACGGCGAAATCGCCCAAACCACCGCCGCGATTGCCCGGCTGGAAAAGCAGCAGGCGCAGCAGGAAAAACTGCTGGCGCAGCAGCTGGATGCCGCGTTTCGTCAGGGCCAGCACAACGGCGTGCAGCTGCTGCTCGGCGGTGAAGAAGCACAGCGCAGCGAACGTATTCTGGCCTATTTTGGCTACCTCAATGCCGCCCGGCAGAAAAATATCGATGAGCTTAAGCAGACTCAGCAGGAACTGGCGCAGCAGCGTCAGGCGCTGCAGGGCAAGCAGGAGCAGCAAAAGTCGCTGTTAGCGCAGCAGCAGACGCAACAGAACAAACTGGAAACCGCCAGCGCCGCACGCAAGAAAACGCTGTCCGCACTGGAGAGCGCGCTCGAGAAAGACCAGGCCGATCTGGTCGAGATGCGTCAGAACGAAAGCCGCCTGCAGGACAAAATCGCCAAGGCCGAACGTGAGGCGCGCGAACGGGCGCAACGCGAAGCGCGCGAGGCGGAAAAAGTGCGCCAGCGTCAGGCCCAGGCAAAAGCCAAAGGCTCCAGCTATTCCCCTACGCAAAGCGAGCGCGAGCTGATGGCGCGCACCGGCGGCCTTGGCCGGCCGGGCGGACAGGCCATATGGCCAGTACGCGGTCGCATTGAACATCGCTTTGGTGAAGCAATGCAGGGCGAACTGCGCTGGAAAGGTCTGGTGATTGATGCCCCGGAAGGCACTGAAGTCAAAGCCATTGCTGATGGTCGCGTGCTGATGGCCGACTGGCTGCAAGGCTACGGCCTGGTTGTGGTCGTCGAACACGGTAAAGGCGATATGAGCCTTTATGGCTACAATCAGAGCGCGTTGGTGAGCGTCGGTGCGCAGGTGAAGGCAGGACAGCCTATCGCCCTCGTGGGCACCAGCGGCGGCCGCGGCACGCCCTCGCTCTACTTTGAAATTCGTCGTCAGGGACAGGCCGTCAACCCACAGCCGTGGTTAGGAAGATAAGTGTTGTTTCAGTCCCAAAAGCTTAGCGCCGCCCTATGCGGGCTGTTTTTCACCTTTGCCACCCATGCGGGAAAACTGGCTATCGTCATTGACGACTTCGGCTACCGCCCGACTGAAGAGAATAAAGTGCTGCAGATGCCCGCCGCGATTTCTGTGGCGGTGTTGCCCAACGCGCCTCATGCGCGGGATATGGCAACCAAAGCGCATCAGGGCGGTCATGAGGTGCTGATTCACCTGCCGATGGCGCCGCTGAGCAAACAGCCGCTGGAAAAGGATACGTTAACGCCGGAGATGAGCAGCGAAGAGATCGCGCGCATCGTGCGTGACGCCAGCAACAAAGTGCCGTATGCGGTTGGCCTGAACAACCATATGGGCAGCAAAATGACCTCCAGCCTGCCCGGCATGCAGAAAGTGATGCAGGTGCTCAATCACTATAATTACTACTTCCTCGATAGCATGACCATTGGCAACAGCCAGTCGGTCCCGGCCGCACAGGGCACGCAGGTTAAGGTGCTGAAGCGGCGCGTATTCCTCGACGACAGCCAGAATGAAGCGGCGATTCGCACCCAGTTCACCCGCGCAGTGAAGCTGGCACAGCGTGATGGCTACGCTATCGCCATTGGCCATCCGCATCCCACCACGGTACGGGTGTTGCAGCAGATGTTGCCGACGCTACCGGGCGATATCACCCTCGTCCGCCCCAGCCAGTTGCTCAACGAACCGCTGCGCCAGGGCGCTACGCCGCCGGCCAGCACGCCGGTGCAACCGCGCACCCCGGTATTCCGTGCGCCGGGCGTGTGTAAGCCTGCACAGCCGCTGCCTGCCGTACCGCAGAGTCGTGCGGTGGAGGTGGTGACAGAGAGCATTACCGGCAGTCCACTCGTGCAGTCGCTTAAACAGCTATTCTGATTATCAGGCGCAGCGGGCTGCGCCTTATTTAACGCCACACCTTTTCCGCGCAAGGATATCGGAACAGATGACGTCAACCAGAAAGAAAATTCTGCTGCTGGATACCGGGCGCGAATGGGGCGGCGGCACCAACAGCATGCTGGAATTGCTCAAGCGCATCGATCGCCAGCGTTTCGCTATCACCTGCTGTTTTTATCAGAATTATGCGCGTGGCAATCAGGAGACGATTGCATCGGTATTAGACGCGATCGGCATTCCGGTGCTATTTATTGCGCAGCGCCGCCAGCCGCTCTGGGCAAAAATCACCAAAGAGTTGCTGCGCACCCTGCTGTTTTTTAACCGCGCGGTGAAAAAAAACGCCATCGACCGCATCGATCGCCAGTGGCGCATGCAGCCTAACGCCCGCCAAATCGCGACGATTTTACGCGACGGTGGCTATGATGCGCTGTACATGAATAATCAGCCCAGCACCAACGTTGAAGGCTATCTCGCCGCTGAACAGACTCACGTGGCGTTAATTCAGCACTGCCGCATTGATCCGTTACTCAATAATGCGCTGGTCAAGATGATTAATCGGCATTGTGATGCGGTGATTGCCGTGTCACAGGGCGTACACCGCACCTTAAGCGAAAGCGGTGTTGATGCGCAGCGCTGCTTTACCGTATCCAACGCTATCGATATTCATCAGCCGCTGCCGGTGCGTGAGGCGGTGCGTCAGCGCTTTGATTATCCCGCGGATACCTTTATTTTCGGCTCCATCGGTTCCCTGATTGCGCGTAAATCCAATCATCATATTTTGCAGGCGTTAGGTGCATTCAGCCGCGCGCATCCTGCCGCTAAATGGAAAATGGTGATTGTCGGTGCCGGCCCGGAGCAGCAGCACTTACAGCAGCTGGCGCAAAAAGAGGGGATTGCCGCGCAGGTTATTTTTACCGGCTTTCAAAATAACGCGCTGGATTATCTGGCGGCATTCGATACGTTTATTCTCGCCTCAGCCAGTGAAGGGCTGCCGCGCGTAGTGCTGGAAGCGATGCTGGTGAATACGGCGGTGATAGGTTCGAATGTCGTCGGTACGTCGGAATTAATTCAACACGGCGAGACCGGTTTACTGTTTGACTATGGCAATACGCAACAGCTTAGTCAGCATCTTAGCGCGCTGTGGCAGGATACTGCACTGCGTCAGCGTTTAATCGCCGCCGCCGCCGCCCGGGTGCGCGAGCGCTACAGCATTGAACATTACGTGTCGGGCGTGGAAAACATTCTGGAAAACGTCATGGAGAGAAAAAAGCATGTTTGATTTTTTAAATAAACACCGTCGCTATATTCTCTCGCGCCACAACATTCCCGCCACTCAGGCGGATGCGCAGGGCACCATTGCCGTCAGTTCCGTGGTCATTCCCTGTACCGGCGCTGATTACATTGAAGAAGCGGTGCTCAGCGCTTATTTTGCCAGCCGCTGCGCCGACACCATCAGCGAAATTGTCATCGTCAGCGATCAGCCTTCCAGCGCTTTTCCGCCGCTGCCGGCACGCGTGCGCGTGGTGACGCTGGAAGTGCCGTTTCGAGAAGAAAACTACCGTTATAAACAGATCTACCGCAGCCGCCTGATAAAACTTCAGGCCCCCTTGCAGGCGACCGGTGAAGGTATATTGATGATCGATTCCGATCTCAATTTATTAAAAACGCCGGATATTGCGATGCGTGAGCATCATCTGTATAGCAGCTTTCGTCAGGGCAAGATGATCGCCAAACTGGCCGGCGCACCAGAAGAACATATTCCGGCCTATTACCACCACACCGTTCGCCCTTATTTGCAGGATCACGTGAATGGCGCCTACCTGGCGGCCTCCCGTCGCACATGGCAGCGTATTTGTCCGCTGTGGCTGACGTTATTTAATGATACCTGGGAATTGATGAACGACGACCAGCCGCCAACCGATCAGCTACCGCTCGCTGCCCTGCTCGACCTGCTGGATGTCCGCACGGTCAATCTGGGCGAATGGGCTAACTGGCCGGTGTCGAAACGCATTGGTGGTCAGTCGGCCGTGATTCCACCGCAGGTGATTGGCGCGCATGGCGGCTTCCCCTTAAGCGAATGGCAAAAATATTTGCAGGATCCGCACCAGCCGCTGAGCTTCAAAGGCCAGGACTACACGCGAAAGGTGCGTTATCTGACCGATGCGGAAAAACAGCAATCCTGAGCGTCACCGGCCCGCAGGCCGGTGTGTCGTTTAATCCCAGCTCAGCACCACTTTGCCTGAACGCCCGGAGCGCATCTCGTCGAAGCCCTGCTGGAAGTCGTCGATGTGATAGCGATGCGTGATGATCGGCGTCAGGTCGAGGCCGGACTGAATCAGCGCGGCCATTTTGTACCAGGTTTCAAACATCTCACGGCCGTAAATTCCCTTGATAAACAGCCCCTTGAAAATGACCTGATTCCAGTCAATCGACATCTCACCCGGCGGAATGCCCAGCAGCGCGATGCGTCCGCCGTGATTCATGGTCTCCAGCAGGGTACGAAACGCCGGCGGCGCGCCGGACATCTCCAGTCCGACATCAAAGCCTTCGGTCATCCCCAGTTCCGTCATCACCTCGCGCAGATTCTGCTGCGCCACGTTGACCGCACGCGTCACGCCCATTTCACGCGCCAGCCCGAGGCGGTACTCATTGATGTCAGTGATCACCACGTTTCGTGCGCCGACGTGCTTACACACCGCTGCCGCCATAATGCCAATCGGTCCGGCACCGGAGATCAGCACGTCTTCACCTACCAGATCAAACGAGAGCGCGGTATGCACCGCGTTACCGAACGGATCGAAAATCGCCGCCAGCTCGTCGGAAATATTGTCGGGAATTTTGAACGCGTTAAACGCCGGGATCACCAGATATTCGGCGAAGCAGCCCTGACGATTGACCCCGACACCCACGGTATTACGGCATAAATGGGTACGGCCGGCGCGACAGTTGCGGCAGTGGCCACAGGTGATGTGACCTTCGCCCGATACGCGATCGCCAATGGCGAAACCCTTCACTTCCTGACCGATACCGACCACTTCGCCCACGTATTCGTGGCCGGTGATCATCGGCACCGGAATGGTTTTGCGCGACCAGTCGTCCCAGTTATAGATATGCACATCGGTGCCACAGATGGCGGTTTTGCGGATTTTAATCAGCAGATCGTTATGACCGGGCTCCGGCACCGGCGCGTCGTGCACCATCCAGATCCCCTCTTCCGCTTTCAGTTTAGCCAGTGCTTTCATCCGTTGGCTCCTGCAGTGATAACCCCTAACTGGTGTCCGATGCGCGTGAAGGCCGCCACCGCGTGCTCCAGCTGCGCCTGAGTGTGGCCGGCAGAAATCTGCGTGCGAATGCGCGCCTGGCCCTGCGGCACCACCGGATAGAAGAAGCCGGTAACGTAGATGCCTTCCTGCTGGAGCAGACTGGCAAACTGCTGCGCCACTTTGGCATCGCCCAGCATCACCGGAATGATGGCGTGATCGGCACCGGCCAGCGTAAAGCCAGCGGCGGTCATTTTTTCCCGGAAGAAGCGGGCGTTTTCCCACAGCCGCTGCCGCAGGCCATCGCCTTCGTTCAGCAGATCCAGCACGCGCAGCGACGCAGCCACAATCGCCGGTGCCAGCGAGTTAGAGAACAGATAAGGGCGCGAGCGCTGACGCAGCCATTCAACCACCTCGCGTTTTGCCGCCACGTAACCGCCGGACGCGCCACCCAGCGCTTTACCCAGCGTGCCGGTCAGAATATCCACGCGATCCATCACGCCGCAGTATTCATGCGTGCCGCGTCCGCTTGCGCCGACAAAGCCCA
Organism: Pantoea sp. Cy-640; assembly: GCF_011752635.1. Lineage (NCBI taxonomy): Bacteria > Pseudomonadati > Pseudomonadota > Gammaproteobacteria > Enterobacterales > Erwiniaceae > Pantoea > Pantoea sp. Cy-640. The sequence continues at coordinate 159,868 of NZ_VWXB01000008.1, forward strand.
CCGCGTGCGAGTCATCCACCATCACCAGCGCATTAAACTCATCGGCCAGGTCGCAAATGCCCTGCAGGTTAGCGATCACGCCATCCATGGAGAACACGCCGTCGGTGGCAATCAGCAGATGGCGCGCGCCCTTGTCGCGGGCCTCCTGCAGGCGCGCGCGCAGCTCAGCCATATCATTGTTGGCGTAACGATAGCGCTGGGCTTTGCACAGGCGGATGCCGTCGATGATCGACGCATGGTTGAGCGCATCCGAGATAATCGCGTCTTCCGCGCCCAGCAGGGTCTCAAACAGGCCGCCGTTGGCGTCGAAGCATGAGGAGAACAGGATGGCCTCTTCCATGCCGAGGAACTCCGCCAGCCGGCGCTCCAGCAGCTGATGGCTGTCCTGCGTGCCGCAGATAAAACGCACCGACGCCATGCCAAAACCATGTGTGTCCATGCCGTCTTTGGCGGCCTGAATCAGCGCCGGATGGTTCGCAAGGCCGAGATAGTTATTGGCGCAGAAGTTAATCACCGGCGGGCTATTGGCGACGTTGATTTCCGCCTGCTGCGCCGAGGTCAGGGTGCGCTCCTGTTTGAACAATCCGTCCTGCCGCGTTGTCTCAAGCTGTTGCCGGATTTGTGAATAGAACTGATCGGACATGATTCTGCTCCTCAGATAGCAAAATTTTGGCACATATTACTGATCGAAAAGCGAATGGACGACAATTCAGCCAGGGAAATCTCCGTTTTGCAGCATAGTTCACGCGGCGCGCAGGATTTGTGCAGCGCGATCGGCGTCATCTGGCTGTCCGCATCGGGCTGAAATGTTATGATGTTAGGTATTCGTGCGTGAAACCTCCTGTTTCACCCCAACTGTTTAAAGGCAAAGCATATGATTATCGTAACCGGCGGCGCGGGCATGATTGGCAGCAACATTGTGAAAGCGCTCAACGATCGCGGTCATACCGATATTCTGGTGGTGGATAATCTGAAAGATGGCACCAAATTCGTGAACCTCGCGGATCTGGACATCGCGGATTACATGGATAAAGAGGAGTTCCTTACCTACATCATGTCGGGTGAAGATCTGGGTCCGATTGAAGCGGTGTTCCATGAAGGTGCCTGTTCGGCCACCACCGAGTGGGACGGTAAGTACATGATGGACAACAACTATCAGTACTCAAAAGATCTGCTGCACTTCTGCCTCGAACGTGAAATTCCGTTCCTGTATGCCTCATCGGCCGCCACCTACGGCGGGCGTAACGAGAACTTCATTGAAGAGCGCCAGTACGAGCAGCCGCTTAACGTGTACGGCTACTCAAAAATGCTGTTCGACCACTATGTCCGCCAGATTCTGCCGGAAGCAGATTCGCCAGTGTGCGGCTTCCGCTATTTCAACGTATACGGGCCGCGTGAAGGCCATAAAGGCAGCATGGCGAGCGTCGCGTTCCACCTCAATACGCAGATCAGCAACGGTGAAAATCCTAAGCTGTTCGAGGGCAGCGACAGCTTCCGTCGTGACTTCATCCACGTTGATGATGTAGTGGCAGTCAATCTGTGGTGCTGGGAAAACGGCGTATCCGGCATCTATAACTGTGGTACCGGCCGCGCCGAATCTTTCCAGGAAGTGGCGGATGCGGTGCTGAAGTTCCACCAGCAAGGCCAGATCGAATACATCCCGTTCCCGGACAAACTGAAAGGGCGCTACCAGGCCTTTACGCAGGCGGATCTCAGCAAACTGCGCGCCGCGGGCTATGACAAACCGTTTAAAACCGTTGCGCAGGGCGTGGGTGAATACATGGCCTGGCTGAACCGTCACGCATAAGGAAACCGGCACCAGCGATGAAAATTCTGGTTATTGGCCCCTCCTGGGTCGGCGATATGATGATGTCGCAAAGTCTCTATCGCACGCTGAAACAGGCGCACCCTGAGGCGGTAATTGATGTGATGGCGCCGGCCTGGTGCCGGCCGCTGCTGTCACGCATGCCGGAAGTGAATCAGGCGCTGGCGATGCCGCTTGGCCACGGTGCGCTGGCGCTGGGTGAGCGCCGTCGCCTGGGCAAAGCGCTGCGGGCCAGCGGTTACGATCGCGCCTATGTGCTGCCAAACTCGTTTAAATCGGCGCTGGTGCCGTTTTTTGCCGGCATTAAACGCCGCATCGGCTGGCGCGGTGAAATGCGCTATGGCGTGCTGAATGACGTGCGGGTGCTGGACAAAGCCGCGTTTCCCTTAATGGTGGAGCGCTATGTGGCGCTGGGCTATGACCAGCCGGTTGCGGCGGCAGCACAGTTGCCGCAGCCGCTGTTGTGGCCGCAGCTGCGCGTCGACGACGATGAAAAACGCATGACCGCGGCGCAGTTTGCGCTGTCGGCCGATCGCCCGGCCATCGGCTTCTGCCCCGGTGCCGAATTTGGTCCCGCGAAGCGCTGGCCACACTATCACTACGCCGCGCTGGCAGAACAGCTGATTGCTGAAGGCTATCAGGTGCTGCTGTTCGGCTCGGCTAAAGATCGGGAAACCGGCGAGGCGATCCTGCAGGCGCTGCCGGACACGGCACGCGCGCACTGCCGCAATCTGGCGGGCGAAACGCAGCTGGAGCAGGCGGTGATTCTGATCGCCCACTGTGCTGCGGTCGTCAGCAATGATTCCGGACTGATGCACATTGCCGCCGCGCTCAACCGGCCGCTGGTGGCGCTGTATGGCCCGAGCAGCCCGGATTTCACGCCGCCGCTGTCCCATCATGCGCGCATCATTCGCCTGATTACCGGCTACCACAAAGTGCGCAAAGGCGATGCCGCAGAAGGCTATCACCAGAGCCTGATTGATATTCAACCGGCACGCGTGCATCAGGAACTCAATGAGTTACTGCATCCGGTGCAGGAGTAACCATGCACGTTTTGATTGTTAAAACCTCGTCGATGGGTGATGTGTTGCACACGTTGCCGGCGCTGACCGACGCGATGCAGGCGATTCCCGGCATTCGCTTCGACTGGGTGGTGGAAGAGAATTTTGCGCAAATTCCTGGCTGGCATCCGGCCGTCGATAAAGTCCTGCCGGTGGCGATTCGTCGCTGGCGCAAACACTGGTTTGGCAGCCAGCAGCGCGAAGAGCGCGTGCAATTCAAACGCGAGCTGCAGTCACGTCAGTACGACGTGGTGATTGATGCCCAGGGGCTGATTAAAAGCGCCGCGCTGGTGACGCGCCTCGCCAAAGGCATCAAACATGGTCAGGACAGCCGCAGCGCACGCGAACCGTTCGCCAGCTGGTGGTATGACAAGCGTCATGAGATTGGTAAGCAGCAGCACGCCGTGGAACGCACGCGCGAACTGTTCGCGAAAAGTCTGGGCTATGAAAAACCGGCCACGCAGGGCGACTATGCCATTGCCGGTCATTTTCTCGCGGCACAACCGCAGGATGGCCAACCGTACCTGGTGTTTCTGCACGCCACAACGCGCGACAACAAACACTGGCCGGAAGATCACTGGCGCCAGCTCATCGCGCGGGTTCAGCCCACTGGCCTGCGCGTCAGGCTGCCGTGGGGCGCCGAACACGAGCACCAGCGCGCGCAGCGGCTGGCAGCAGGGTTTGATCATGCAGAGGTGTTGCCGAAGCTGACGCTGGAGCAGGTGGCGCAGCAGCTGGCGGGCGCCCGTGCGGTGGTCTCGGTGGATACCGGTTTGAGCCATCTGACCGCCGCGCTGGATCGCCCCAACATCACCCTGTTCGGCCCGACTGACCCAGGTCTGATTGGTGGCTACGGCAGGAATCAGCATGCGTTACGGCCCGCGCAGGGCAGCAGCAGCATGGCAGACATTCAGCCTGACGACGTGATGGCCATGCTGGCTGAGATCGCGCTGTAACGCGATTTGGCGGCTTAGCGCTGCTGTTGCTTCAGCCGGGCAAACTCCGTGAGCGTCATGCCCTGCGTCCGGGTCGCCAGCCAGCTGAACAGGCCTTCCAGATCGTCATACAGGCGTTCAATATCAGCCTCCGTTTTAAACGTGGGGCTGCCATCTGGCATAAACTCGGATGAATGCAGCATGAACTCCACATAGTCGTTGCCCTGTGCGAGCGTCTGTTCTGCCACCTGTTTCATCTGGGCCAGATTTCCCCCCACCGGACGCAGCCAGTTCACTGAAGGTCCACGCTGTCTGCCGCGGATACCATTCCACACTTTTTTGAGCTGATTGGTGAACGCGCCATAGCGATACTGAATGCTCATTGGCAGTTCCAGCAGCGGACTGTCGCCCGGCCTGGAAATATCCTGTTCATCAAGGAAATAAGCGCGATCGGGGAAATGGCTGTAATCCGTTCCGCCCTGTCCCTGCGGTGCACCCTGCGCATTACGCCAGCTCACACGCGGCGTAACCGAGCAGTCAACCAGATAGCCCTGATCGATCAGGGCGCGGGCGTACACTTCATTAAAAGCCCAGCGGCCGGCGCGGTGGCTGGTCATTTTACGCTGAAAAGCGTTCTCCAGCAGATCGGTCATAAAGGCGACTTTATCGCGCAGGACGTTTTCCGGATATTCGATCAGATAAGGTTGGTAACGCCACTCATCGTCGGTCAGCGCATATTCAGGTGGACTGTACCAGGCATGTAAATGCATACCGATTTCGCCCTGACCGCGCGCCAGCAGATCGCGCCCGAACTCGACATAAGCCGGGTCACTGGCCATCTCATAGTTGGTCAGCCAGGTCGGTTTAAAAGCGTATTTCTCACACAGCGCCTGGAAGCGCGGTAAAAACCGGACGTTATGGGTAGTGACCTTGCCGCTGCGATTGCGCCACAGGTTATCCCCTTCGGTATCAAGGGTAATTAAAAAGGCAGGTTTTTCCATAACTTATCCGGTGAATTACAGTGTTATAATCGCTATGGTACGCAACGCTCCTGACGGGCGCAAACTTTTCCCATGCGGGTTCAGGGGGAAGTCGATAGCGGTATAAGATTAGTTAAACTAGAATAATTTAAACTCTTCACTGGCCTGAATTTTAGCAATTAACCGAGCGCACGTTCGTGTAAAATTACCTGGCCATAAAAATAATTAATTGAATTTTCTTATATTAAGTCCTGATAGCACCGGGAATGATAGCAGCTAAGTCTTTACAGCAGACTGGCATGTAGGGGTAAAAAATTTTGTCGAAACGCATTTTAATGGTGATTGATGGCCTGCCGGGCGGCGGCGCCGAAAAAGTCGTACTGACTCTGGCGGGGGGCTTCCTCAGTCAGGGACACCAGGTTTCGATCTTCTCATTGCGGAAGGTATGTGATTACCCTATTCCGGCTGGCGTGGATTACCAGGTGATTCTTGATCGCTGTAACCACCCGTGGCGCAAGCTGACAGAAACATGGCGCCGCGCGCGCCTGCTGGATCGTGCGGTGCGCGACAGTGAAGCGCGGCACGGCAAATTTGATCTGATCCTCTCTCATCTGCATAAAACTGACCGCATTGTCAGGCAAACGCCTGCGCTCGAGGGAGACAGGACCTGGTTCTGTCTGCACGGCGTGTTTTCTGCTTCGTATCTGGCACGTAAAACCGGCTTCTCGCTGTGGCTGAAGCGGCTGAAAATCCGTCACGTTTATCAGGATCGCCAAATCGTCGGGGTTTCGCAGTACGTCATCGACGATATGGTGCAAAACATTGGCGTACAGCCCCTCCAGGCCAAAGTGATCGCCAATCCTTTCGATTTTGACAGCCTTGCCCGACTGGCCGCTGAACCCTGCCCGTTAGCCGGCACCGATTTCCTGGTGCATGTGGGACGCTTCCATGAAACCAAACGCCATGACCGCCTGCTCGAAGCCTATGCCCTGAGTGGCATCACCGCGCCGCTGGTTTTGCTGGGACAGGGAAGCGAAAAAATAACGCAAAAATTGCGTGAGCAGGCGCAGAATTCAGGCATTGCGGAGCGCGTGCGCTTCGAGGGTTTTCAGCGCAACCCGTATCCCTGGATACGGCACGCGCGCCTGCTGGTGGTCAGTTCCGACAGTGAAGGTTTTGGTAATGTGCTGGTCGAAGCCCTGAGCTGCGGCACCCCGGTGGTCAGTACGCGCTGTCCGGGCGGTCCTGTTTCGATCCTCACCGGCGAACTGTCACGCGGTCTGGCAGAGATGAATGCAACATCGCTGGCAGAAAAAATGCGAGAAATTTATACAACTCCCCCCAGGTTGCAACATCTGGACTTAAGCATTTATAGTTTGAGCGTTGTTTGCCAGCAATACCTGCAGCTTATTCAGGTGGCGGAGACGTCATTTTCAACCACGCAGCACGTTTCAGGTTAACAGGTCCCCCATGACGGTGTGACCGAATCATGGGGATGACTACTTGACGTACGTACTACTGTTTATTCTTTTTTCGCCGGTCAAATGGGTGATGAAGTTTGTTCATGGCCGCACCGGTAAAAACCTGGTGATACAGACCGCTAAAATTGGCGACTATATTAATATCACGCCGTTATTATCCCACCTGGGAAAAAGCGATGCCCTGCTGAGCTATAGTGTCGCCCCGCTGGCTGAACGTGACGCCACGCTGGAGCACATCTGGTATATCGAAGATCATCGCTCCGGTTTGATGAAAAAAATAAAACTGGTGTGGCAGCTGCTCAATCGCTACGACAATATTTATTTGCTGCATCCCACCAATCTCAATTTATTTATTGCCGCCTGCTGCAATGCCAGCAACAAGCAATTTCTTTCCAGCTATCGGCGCAAAGGCTATCAGGGCCTGTTTTATTTAACGGCCAGCGGCGTGGTTTATCACGAGAAAAATACCTTAACGCTGGAAAATTACCTGAAACTGGCCGATCGCTCTTTTACCAAAGAGAGTTATCCCAAACATGCCACCCTGCCACTGTGGCAACCGGAAACCCTGCCCGCGGAAATTACGCAGGCGCCGGGCATCCGTATTGGTATTAGCGTAACGGCAGGGAATCAGGCCAAAACCATTCCGCCGTTAATCTGGTGTCGGCTTTTCGACCACCTGAGCGATCTCCCCTGCACTTTTTTTGCTTTCGGCGCACCGAATGAACAATCACGCGTTCAGGAGTTGTTTAAAGTTGCCGGTCAGCGAAACAATCTGGTGAGTCTGGTGGGTAAAATCCCGCTCGAGGCGCTGCCTGCCGCCATTAACGAGATGGATTTCTATATCGCCTCGGATTCCGGCAATGTGTATATTGCCGACGCGCAACAGGTACCGGTGATTTTAATTTATGGTCCCTGCTGCGTAGAGGAGCAAAGGCCGCTGGGTGACGTGCTCTTAATTGGCCCGAACCACATCGCGCCCTCTTCGTTTGTGTTCGCTGCGCAATACAAATTTGCCCATCCGGTTGAACAGCTGTTCGAGCTGGATGAACGCAAGCTAAATGATATCCATGATTTTATCCGCACCCGGCAGCAGCAGCGCCTGGCGCGACGGAACAACGAAGAACATGACAGCGCAGCCCGATAGCTCATCCCCGCTACTCAGTCTCATTATCCCGATGTTTAACGCTGGTGCTGACTTTACCGGCTGTATCAATGCATTGCTGGCGCAAACCCTGACGTCGCTGGAGATCATCATTGTTGACGATGGCTCTACCGACGGTTCCGGCGAGCGCGCCGACGCGCTGGCGCAGCAGTACCCACATATCCAGGTGATTCATCAGCCGAACGGTGGCGTGTCGCGTGCGCGTAATGCCGGGCTGGCCGTGGCGCGGGGTAAATACGTCAGCTTTCCCGACGCCGACGACACCATGGACCCGGCGATGTACCAGACGCTGGTCGACATGGCGGAACGCGATCGGCTGGACGCTGCGCAGTGCAACGCCGAGTGGTTTTTCAAGGCCAGCCAGACCATTAAGCCGATGATTCCGCGGGATCGCCTCACCAGCACCGGTGTATTAAGCGGGCCGGAGTGGCTCGACAAGGCGCTGAAAACCCGGCGTTACCTGCACGTCGTGTGGCTCGGTATCTACCGCCGTGAGCTGATCGAACAGCTTAATCTGCAGTTTGAACCCGGTCTGCATCATCAGGACATCCCGTGGACCACCGAGTTCATGCTCAACGTTAAGCGCGTGCGCTACACCGATCGGGTGCTGTATCGCTACTACATGCACGATGCGTCGATCAGCAACCGCAAGCGCACCGGCCAGCACAACGTCGACTATCAGCGTCACTACCTGAAAATCGCGCGCATGCTGGAAGAGATCAATACGCGCTATCGTCACAAGGTGAAGATTTACCCGAGCTTCCACGCGCAGATTACCCGCGAAGCGCTCAGCGTGTGCCACGCTATCCGGCGCGAACCGGACGCCGCAGCGCGCCAGGCAATGATCGCCGATCTGTTTAGCAGCCAGACGCACAAACGCATGCTGCGCAATGCGCGCGGCGCGCGTCAGTGGTATCAGCTGCTGCTGTGGCTGAGCCGCATTTATCGCTGGCGCAATAAATAAGCGCCCGCCGCGGCTTTAACCCCTCCAGGGTTTGCCCTACAATCAGCTCACTGAATTTTGAGATGATTTGAGTATGGCAAGCCCGATTCCAGCCCACTTTGCACCGCAAAATATTTTGCTGATAAAGCTGCGTCATCATGGCGATATGCTGCTGACCACGCCTGCCATCAATGCGCTGCGCCAGCGCTATCCGCAGGCCAACATAGATGTGCTGCTGTATAAAGAGACGCGGCCGATGCTGGAAGCGCATCCGGCGATCCGTCAGCTGCATATCATCGATCGCAACTGGAAAAAGGAAGGCGGCTGGCAGAAGTTTCGCCATGAGGTCGCGCTGGTGCGGGCGGTGCGGGCCTGCCATTACGATGTGGTGATTAATCTGGCCGATCAGTGGCGCAGCGCCATTATTACCGGCCTGTCCGGTGCCCCGGTGCGCATTGGCTTTGCGTACCGCAAGCGCGACAACGCGTTCTGGCGCTGGTGCCATAACCAGCTGGTTTCCACCGACCGTCACCATCAGCTGCATACCGTGGAACAAAACATGACGGCGTTGCAGCCGCTCGGCATTCCCACCGCCGGGGCGACAGCCTCCATGCATTTCAGCACCGCCGACCAGCAAAAAGTGCAGGATGTCCTCGCTCAGCAGTCGATTACCGGCCCGTTTGTGGTGCTGCAGCCCACCTCGCGCTGGGTTTTTAAGTGCTGGGAAGATGAAAAGGTGGCGCAGCTGATTGATGCGCTGGCCGCTGATGGTCGCAGCGTGGTACTGACCGCCGCGCCCGATCAGAAAGAGCTGGCGATGATCGCCCATATCCAGTCGCTGTGCCGCACGCCGAACGTGGTGTCGCTGGCGGGCCAGCTCTCGCTGCCGCAGCTGGCGGCGTTGATCGACGCCGCACAGCTGTTTATTGGCGTCGATTCCGCACCGATGCACATGGCCGCGGCGCTGCAGACGCCGTGCCTGGCGCTGTTCGGCCCGACCAAGCTGCAGCACTGGCGCCCGTGGGGCGACAATAACCGCGTTATCTGGGCGGGCGACTATGCGCCGCTGCCGTCACCGGATTCGATCAATACCAATACCGAGCAGCGCTATCTGTCTGCCATCCCGGTTGAGGATGTGCTTGCCGCCGCCAGGAGCCTTTTGCATGACTAAGTTACGGCTGGCGATTGTCCGGCAGAAATACCGGCCGGACGGCGGTGCCGAGCGCTTTATCTCACGTGCGCTGGAAGCGCTGGACGGCGAGCAGCTCGATCTCAACATCATTACCCGCAGCTGGCAGGGCACGCCGAACCCGGCCTGGCACCTGCACATCTGCAATCCGGCAAAGTTCGGCCGCATCTCGCGTGAACGCGGCTTTGCCCGCGCGGCGCGCGCCTGCTGGGAGCGGGAAAAGTTCGATATCGTACAGAGCCACGAGCGCATCGCCGGCTGCGATATTTTCCGCGCCGGCGACGGTGTGCATCGCGTATGGCTGGAGCAGCGCGCGCGCATCGTTTCGCCGTGGCAGCGGCTGAGCGCCAGCCTGAGCCCGTACCATCGCTATGTGCTGCAGGCGGAAGCGGAGATGTTCAACGCGCCCTCGCTGAAAGCGGTAATCTGTAATTCACACATGGTAAAGCAGGATATTTTGCGTCACTTCGCGCTGGATGCCAGCAAAATCCACGTGATTCACAATGCCATCGATAGCCAGCGTTTTCAGCCTGCCAGCGACACGCTGCGTCACGCCGCGCGTCAGCGACTCAACCTGCCGCAGGACGCCACGGTGATGATCTACGTCGGCTCCGGCTTCGAACGCAAAGGGCTAAAGGCCGCTATCGAAGCGGTCGCTAATAGCGATCGCTACCTGGTGGTGGTCGGCCAGGACAAACAGCTGGCGCGCTATCAGCAGCTGGCGAACCAGCTTAACTGTCTTGACCGCCTGCGCTTTGCGGGCGTGCAGCAGGACGTTCAGCCGTTTTATCACGCTGCCGATGCGCTGCTGTTGCCAACGCTGTACGATCCGTTCCCCAATGTGGTGCTGGAGGCGATGGCCTGCGGGCTGGCAATCATTACCAGCACCGGCTGCGGCGGCGCAGAATTTATCACCAACGGTGAAGAGGGTTTTGTCTGCGATGCGTTGGATATCAAAGCGTTAAACGAAGCGGTAATCGCAACGCCCGCACTTTCGCACAATCCGGCGCTGGGCGAAGCCGCACGTCGCAAAATTGAACCTTATGGTCCGCAAAGACTGGCGCAGGCGCTGACTTCGCTTTATCAGCACGTCCTGCAAACCCGTTGACGAAGTGGTATGAGCAGGCGGTCAGTTTCTGTTAACATGCCGCCTTTCCTGTGTTTTTTGACGCGAACTGGTCGTAACCTTAACTATGACGACTCTCTATACAGCCCTGCTTTATCTGATTCAGCCACTGATCTGGCTGCGCCTGTGGCTGCGCGGTCGAAAAGCACCGGCCTATCGTAAACGCTGGGCGGAACGCTACGGCTACTGCAGCGGTAAAGTAGCGCCACACGGCATCGTGCTGCACTCGGTTTCGGTCGGTGAAACGCTCGCCGCCGTGCCGCTGGTGCGCGCGTTGCGTCATCGCTATCCGACGCTGCCCATTACCGTGACCACCATGACGCCCACCGGCTCCGAGCGCGCCCAGTCGGCGTTCGGCAAAGACGTGCATCACGTCTATCTGCCGTACGATTTGCCCGGTTCAATCAATCGTTTCCTCGATACCGTCGACCCGCGGCTGGTGATTATCATGGAAACCGAACTGTGGCCGAACATCATTCGCATTCTGCATCAGCGCCAGATTCCGCTGGTGATTGCCAATGCGCGCCTGTCTGAACGCTCCGCCAGAGGTTATAAAAAGCTCGGCGGTTTCATGCGTGACCTGCTGCAGCGCATTTCGCTGATCGCCGCGCAGAACGTCGAAGATGGCGATCGTTTCCTCAGCCTCGGCCTGAAGCGCTCGCACCTGGCCGTGACCGGCAGTCTGAAGTTTGATATCTCCGTTACGCCGGAACTGGCAGCACGCGCGGTGACGCTGCGCCGCCAGTGGGCGTCGCGCCGGCCGGTGTGGATCGCCACCAGCACGCACGAAGGCGAAGAGGCCATCGTGCTCGACGCCCATCGCCGCCTGCTGCAACAGTTCCCGGATCTGCTGCTGATTCTGGTGCCGCGCCATCCGGAACGCTTTAAAGATGCCTGCAACCTGACGCAAAAACGCGGCTTCAGCTTTACCCTGCGCAGCAGCGGCGAGATTCCCTCCAGCGCCACGCAGGTGGTGATTGGCGATACCATGGGCGAACTGATGCTGCTGTACGGCATCGCCGATCTGGCCTTTGTCGGCGGCAGCCTGGTGGAGCGCGGCGGCCACAATCCGCTCGAGCCCGCTGCGCATGCCATTCCGGTGCTGATGGGCCCGCACATCTGGAACTTCAAAGATATCTGCGCCCGTCTGCAACAGGCGGAAGGGCTGATCACCGTTACTGATGTGGTGTCGCTGGAAAAAGAAGTGGCGAACCTGCTGCAGGATGACGATTATCGCCGCTACTACGGCCGCCACGCGGTAGACGTGCTGCACCAGAATCAGGGCGCACTGCAGCGTCTGCTACAGTTACTCGAACCGTATCTGCCTCCACGAGCTCATTAACGCATGTCACAACGCCAACGTCTCTCCGTGGTGATGATCGCCAAAAACGAAGCTGAACTCCTTCCGGAGGCGCTGGCTTCCGTCAGCTGGGCAGATGAAATCATTCTGCTGGATTCGGGCAGCAGCGATGCGACCATCGAGGTGGCACGCGCGCACGGTGCGCAGGTCTATCAGGCAGACGGGTGGGCCGGCTTTGGTAAGCAGCGTCAGCGCGCCCAGGCCTTTGCCAGCGGCGATATGATTCTGATGCTGGATGCCGATGAACGGGTTACGCCAGAACTGCGCCGCGCCATTGAGCAGGTGCTGACACAGCCGCCCAGCGATAAGGTTTATAGCCTCGGGCGCAGTAATCTGTTTCTCGGCCGCTTTATGCGCCACAGCGGCTGGTATCCCGACCGCGTGCTGCGCCTCTATCCGCGCCATCTGCGCTATAACGACAATCTGGTGCACGAATCGCTGGAGACGCAGGGCACGCCGGTGGTGGCGCTGCCGGGTGATTTGCAACACCTGACCTGCCGCGACCTGATCGCCTTCCAGCGTAAGCAGATGAACTATGCCGAAGCCTGGGCGCAGGAGCGCTTTCAGCGCGGCAAGCGCTGCAGTATTCTCTCTGTTTTCAGCCACACCGCGGGCGCGTTTATTAAGACGCTGCTGCTGCGCGCCGGTTTTCTCGATGGTAAACAGGGCTGGATTCTGGCGGTGGTCAACGCACAATACACCTTTAATAAATACTCGGCGCTCTGGGCGCTGCATCACACCTCAACACAGGGCCGCGTATGAGCACTAAAGCGATTTATCCCGGCACGTTTGACCCGATGACGCTGGGCCATCTGGATATCGTCACGCGCGCAGCGCAGATGTTTGATCGCATCGTGCTGGCGATTGCCGCCAGCCCGAGTAAGAAGCCGCTGTTTAGCCTTGATGAACGCGTCGATCTGGCGCGCCAGGTCACGGCCCATCTGCCCAATGTTGAGGTGGTTGGCTTTAGCGATTTGATGGCGAATTTTGCTCAGGCGCAGAACGCGAACGTGCTGGTGCGCGGTCTGCGTGCGGTATCGGACTTTGAGTATGAGCTGCAGCTGGCGCACATGAACCGTCATCTGCTGCCCACGCTGGAGAGCGTGTTTCTGATGCCGTCCGAAGGCTTCTCATTTGTCTCGTCGTCGCTGGTCAAGGAAGTGGCGCGCCATCAGGGTGACGTGCAGGCATTTCTGCCTGCCGTGGTGCATCAGGCGCTGCTGGCGAAGCTGGCGCAGCCGTAATCAGTGCTGGCAGCGTGGACACCAGAAGGTGCTGCGCTGACCGTGTTTACCGCTGAGGATCGGCGTACCGCAGGCGCGACAGGGCTCGCCGGTACGGCCATACACCTGCAGCTGCTGCGCAAAATAGCCTGGCTTACCGTCGGTCTGCAGGAAATCACGCAGCGTGGTGCCGCCCTGCTCAATCGAACGCAGCAGTACGGCTTTGATGGTGTTCGCCAGCAGTTCCGCTTCCGCTTCACTCAGGCTCATCGCCGGACGATCGGGTAAGATCCCGGCGGTAAACAGCGATTCGCTGGCATAGATGTTACCCACGCCCACCACCACTTTGTTATCCATCAGCCACTGCTTGATCACCGTGCGTTTGCCACGCGACTTTTCATACAGATACCCGCCGCTGAAGGCATCGCTCAGCGGTTCCGGACCGAGGTGCGCCAGCACGCTGCTGCCTTCCGGATCGGTAGTCCACAACCAGGCACCAAAACGCCGCGGATCGGTATAGCGCAGCACTTTGCCATTGCTCATCACCAAATCAACGTGGTCGTGCTTCGCAGCCGGCAGTTCGCCGGGCAGAACGCGCAGGCTGCCGGACATGCCAAGATGAATGATGATCCAGCCGTGCGGCAGCTCCAGCAGCAAATACTTGGCGCGGCGCTGTACGCTGAGCACCGGCTGGTCACTCAGCGCGTGGATTTCATGGGAGACCGGCCAGCGCAGACGCGGATTGCGCACAATGGCATGCAGAATGGTTTCTCCCACCAGGTGAGGTTCTATACCGCGTCGGCTGGTTTCTACCTCAGGTAATTCAGGCATCTCATCTCCTCAACGTAGCGCAGAAACAAAAAACCCGGCCGGAGCCGGGTTTTTCGCAAGAACACCAAAATTACTTAATTTTGGCTTCTTTGTAGATCACGTGCTGACGTACAACCGGATCGAACTTTTTCAGTTCCAGTTTCTCAGGTTTAGTACGTTTGTTCTTCGTGGTGGTATAGAAGTGACCTGTACCAGCAGAGGAAACCAGCTTGATCTTCTCACGAATACCTTTAGCCATGATTCAGTTCCTTAGTACTTCTCACCACGGGCGCGGATTTCGGCCAGAACCGTATCGATGCCCTTTTTATCAATAACACGCATACCTTTAGCAGATACACGCAGAGTAACGAAGCGCTTCTCGCTCTCAACCCAGAAACGGTGAGAGTGCAGGTTCGGCAGGAAACGGCGTTTCGTCGCGTTCATTGCGTGGGAACGGTTGTTACCGGTCACCGGACGCTTTCCAGTTACCTGGCAGACTCGTGACATTTCTATTCTCCAAAAATCAAATCAGCTCGAGCTTTAAAAACTAGGTTTTGGCCGCCTCGTCAGGCCTTAGCCCGCCCAGGCGAGTTCCATGTGAACCCGCTAAGCTGGCCCAAACGCCAAACCCGAGATTCTCAAAGGTGGCGTAGTATACGCCGCTAAGCCGAAGTGCTCAAGTCCCGAACAGATAAAGATCCCTCCGGATCGCGCAAAAACGCCGGATTTCTGCCCAGTTGACGCCGCGAATTACAGCCAGCCGCGCTCGGCGAAAGAGGTAAACTCGCCGTGACCAATCACCAGATGATCTAATAAGCGGATATTCAGCAGCGCGCAGGCCTGCGCCACCTTGCTGGTAATCTCGCGATCGGCACGGCTCGGTTCCGCCATGCCGGACGGATGATTGTGCGCCAGTATCACCGCCGCCGCGTTGAGCTTTAGCGCCTCACGCACGATTTCACGCGGATGCACTTCCACGCTGGCAATGGAGCCGGAAAACATCTTCTGCGCCTGCAGAACGCGGTGCTGGTTATCCAGAAACAGCGCCATAAAGATTTCACGCTCCTGATGTGCCAGCACGCTTTGCAGGTAGTGGCGCGTGACCTGCGGATTCTCCATCACATTTTCGCGCGCCAGCTGGCTGGCAAAAAAGCGCCGTCCCAGTTCCGCAATGGCATGCAGTTGCGTCATTTTGGCGCTGCCGACGCCCTTTATCTGCCCCAGCTCTTCTTTACTGGCGGTCATGATGCGATACAGCGAACCGAATTCATTCAGCATCAGCCGCGCCAGCCCCATCACGCTGTTGCCGCGCGTGCCGGTACGTAAAAAGATCGCCAGCAGTTCGGCATCGCTTAGCGCCTCGGCGCCCAGCAGCGTCAGTTTTTCCCGTGGTGCCAGTTCCGTCATCGTTCCGCCCTCCCTGCAATGCAGCCATTCTGCGCCGGTGCATTGCAGGCCACCAGCGGCGCGTGACAAATTCCAGAGCCGGCTCGCAAAGGGCGCAGGCAGTGAAAAGGCGGGTCGCCGATTTTGTGATAAAGTTGCCTGCATCTGTCGCGCCAGGCGCGGCACTCTGCGTTGAAGTGAGGCAAACAACATGATGGGATTAGCCGGAAAGAAAATTCTGCTGGGCGTCAGTGGCGGCATCGCGGCCTATAAAGCACCGGAACTGGTGCGCCGTCTGCGCGATCGCGGCGCGGATGTCCGCGTGATGATGACCGATGCAGCCAAAGCCTTTATTACGCCGCTCAGCCTGCAGGCGGTTTCCGGCTATCCGGTGTTTGGTGACCTGCTCGACCCGGCGGCCGAAGCGGCAATGGGCCATATCGAACTGGCAAAATGGGCCGATTTGATTGTGCTTGCGCCCGCAACCGCCGATTTGATTGCACGCATTACCGCTGGCATGGCAAACGACCTGGTCACCACCGCCTGCCTGGCCAGCGCGGCACCGGTCGCCATCGTGCCGGCCATGAACCAGCAGATGTACCGCGCGGCCGTGACGCAGGAGAATCTGCAGCGTCTGGCGCAGCGCGGCGTGCTGGTCTGGGGACCGGACAGCGGCAGCCAGGCGTGCGGTGATATCGGCCCGGGCCGCATGCTGGACCCGCTGGCCATCGTTGCGCATGCGCTGGAGTGGGCCGCGCCCGTCAACGATCTGCAACATCTCAACATTATGATCACCGCCGGTCCGACGCGTGAAGCGCTGGATCCGGTGCGCTATATCAGTAATCACAGCTCCGGCAAGATGGGCTATGCGGTTGCCGCGGCAGCGGCGAAGCGTGGCGCAAACGTGACGCTGATTTCCGGTCCGGTGAACTTAGCCACGCCCGCCGGCGTGACGCGCATTGATGTCAACAGCGCACTGGAGATGGAAGCGGCGGTGATGGCGCAAATCAGCCAACAAGATATTTTCATTGCCAGCGCAGCCGTGGCAGACTACCGGGCGGCAAACATTGCCGCAGAGAAAATTAAAAAACAGGGTGGCGATGATAACGTCACGCTGCAGCTGGTGAAGAACCCGGATATTGTCGCAGGCGTCGCGGCGCTCAAAGTGCAGCGCCCTTTCGTGGTGGGATTTGCTGCCGAAACCCAGAATGTGGAAGAATACGCGCGGCAAAAACGGGTGCGGAAAAACCTGGATCTGATTTGCGCCAATGATGTGGCGCAGGCCGGGCAGGGCTTCAATAGCGACACCAATGCTCTTCACCTTTTTTGGCAGGAGGGAGAGAAAGTCTTACCGCTCAGTGATAAGACGCTCCTTGGCCAACAATTAATAGACGAGATTGTCAGCCGTTATGATGAAAAAAATCGACGTAAAAATACTTGATGCGCGCGTAGGCAAGGAATTTCCACTACCCACCTATGCGACCTCTGGCTCCGCGGGTCTCGATCTGCGCGCCTGCCTTGATGACGCACTGGAAATCGCACCGGGCATGACCACGCTGGTGCCGACCGGCCTGGCGATTCACATTGCCGATCCGTCACTGGCCGCCGTCATCCTGCCGCGCTCCGGTCTCGGTCACAAACACGGCATCGTACTGGGCAACCTGGTGGGGCTGATTGACTCCGACTATCAGGGCCAGCTGATGGTTTCAGTATGGAACCGTGGCCAGGATAGCTTCACGCTGCAGCCTGGCGATCGCCTGGCTCAGCTGGTGTTTGTACCGGTGGTGCAGGCCGAATTTAACCTGGTGGAAGATTTTGACGCCAGCGATCGCGGCGCAGGCGGTTTCGGTCACTCTGGCCGTCAGTAATACGCTCACTTTTCGCATAGCCATCTTTTTATTTCTTGTCGCCACAGGCCGCTTTATCTGTGGCAGATAAGGCAGTATTGCCTGTTTTTGGTGAATTTCAGGGGTGTTGAAGGTCATGGCAGAAAAAAAAGTCGCGAAACGGAATCGTCGCGAAGAGATTTTGCAGGCGCTGGCGCAAATGCTGGAGTCGGGCGATGGCAGTCAGCGTATCACCACCGCCAAGCTGGCCGCCAATGTCGGCGTTTCGGAAGCGGCGTTATATCGCCACTTTCCCAGCAAAACGCGCATGTTTGATAGCCTGATTGAGTTTATTGAAGACAGTCTGATTACCCGCATCAATCTGATCCTGAAAGATGAAAAAGAGACGATGGCGCGTCTGCGCCTGATCGTGCAATTGCTGCTGGGATTTGGTGAGCGTAATCCAGGGCTGACGCGCATCCTGACCGGCCACGCGCTGATGTTTGAACAGGATCGCCTGCAGGGACGTATTAATCAGCTGTTTGAGCGTATCGAAGTTCAGCTGCGCCAGGTGATGAAAGAGAAGAAGATGCGCGACGGCGAAGGTTTCCAGACCGATGAGACGCTGCTCGCCAGCCAGCTGCTGGCGTTCTGCGAAGGTTTGCTGTCACGCTATGTACGCTCGGAGTTCCGTTATCGCCCGACCGCCGATTTCGACAGCCGCTGGCCGCTGATTGCCGCACAGCTGGTTTAATACGCACAGCGGATTTGTCGCGGCGCGATCCATCGCGCAATAAATTGCGCCGCTACGCTATCGTGCGGCGCTGACTACCGCGGCAAACCTTAAATACCGTACTCTTTACGATACGCCTTCACCTTTGCCAGATGGTCGGCCATCTCTGGCTTCTCCGCCAGGTAATCAATCAGCTCGCTCAGCGTAATGATCGCGGTGACCTTGCACTGATAATCGCGCTCCACTTCCTGAATCGCGGAAATCTCGCCACGGCCGCGCTCCTGGCGATCGAGCGAAATCAGCACGCCGGCCAGCGTGGCGTTGTGGGCATTGATGATATCCATCGATTCACGAATTGCCGTGCCGGCGGTAATCACATCATCGACCAGCATCACTTTGCCCTGCAGCGGACTGCCCACCAGTAAACCGCCTTCACCGTGATCTTTGGCCTCTTTACGGTTAAAACAGTACGGCACATCGCGGTCATGATGATCGGCCAGCGCCACGGCGGTAGTGGTCGCAATCGGAATGCCTTTGTAGGCCGGGCCAAACAGCAGGTCGAAATCGACGCCGCCATCCACCAGCGCCTGCGCATAGAAACGGCCCAGCAGCGCTAAATCGCGCCCGGTGTTGAACAGACCGGCATTAAAGAAATAGGGACTTTTGCGGCCAGACTTCAGGGTGAACTCACCAAACTTCAGCACCCCTTTGTTCAGGGCGAACTCAATAAACTGACGCTGCCAGGCTTTCATTTCTCACTCCTCAAATAAAGAAAAGGCGACTCTGTGGTCGCCTGTTACATCAATCAATTAACGCCGCTTTCTGCGCCTGAATCAGCTGCTCAATGCCGCCGCGCGCCAGCGCCAGCAGCTGCAACAATTCGTCATGGCTGAACGGCTCGCCTTCTGCGGTGCCCTGCACCTCAATCATGCGGCCATCTTCGGTCATCACCACATTCATATCCGTTTCTGCGGCGGAGTCTTCGACATACTCTAAATCGCACACCGCTTCACCGGCCACGATGCCGACCGAGATCGCCGCCACCATGCCTTTCAGCGGGCTGGCTTTCAGTTTACCGGCTGCCACCAGCGCGTTCAGCGCATCCGCCAGCGCCACGCAGGCACCGGTGATCGCCGCGGTGCGCGTGCCGCCGTCGGCCTGAATCACGTCGCAGTCCAGCGTGATGGTGAATTCACCCAGCGCCTGCAGATCAACCGCCGCACGCAGCGAGCGGGCGATAAGGCGCTGGATTTCCAGCGTACGTCCGCCCTGCTTGCCTTTGGCGGCTTCACGCGCCATACGGCTGTGCGTCGAACGCGGCAGCATGCCATATTCAGCGGTTACCCAGCCCTGACCTTTGCCTTTGAGAAAACGCGGCACGCCCTCTTCAACGGTCGCGGTGCACAGGACTTTGGTTTCGCCGAACTCGACAAGAACCGAGCCTTCCGCATGTTTGGTAAAGTGACGAGTGAGGGTGACGGGACGCACTTCAGAAGTGCTACGGCCTGCTGGACGCATGGTTTCTCTCCGGCTTGCTTGGGTTTGGCTGCGCATTATACGGACTTCACAGGCGGCTGTCCTGCCCGCGTGCAGGCAGCACGTGTTACAGCGCCGCGCACACCAGCGAGTCAATACGCGTCACCGATTGTGTCGCAAAACGATGTTTAAACTTGTCGCGCAGCGCGTTAATGCTTTCGGAGCTGGCCCGATCCGCCGGATGAAGCAGTACCAGTACCTTGCGATTCCCCTGCGGGCCGCGGGCATCGTAAATCGTCAGCGGCGAGGGAAAGTGCGGCGTGATGTCGCGTTCAGCAAACTGCGACCAGCCCGCTGCGCCAGCGGAGGACGGCAGGTCAAACCACAGCGTGGTTTGCATCATCATCTCGCCGGCCCCGCACACGGCCACGGGCGCGGTGTGCGGCAGAATAACCTGCGGGGTGGGCGGAGAAGTCTGACATCCGCTTAACATCATGGCGAAGCCCAGCGGCCTCATCCATTTATTCAACATCTTAGCCTCAGAAGTTGCCTGTCTCATCTGTCACAGCATAGGCCGCCGATGACCATTCCGTCATCATTTTTGCCTTCAGCTGCAGCAGGCTTTCATCTGTCGGATAGAGGGTCAGCGCCTGACGCAGCAGCCTGCGCGAGCGCTGATAGTGACGCAGATGCCACTCAATCATCACCGCATTCCGGAACACGTTGAGATCGTTATGGCGCTCCAGCCACAGCGACGACTGCTGCACAAAGCGCGCCAGCAGGCGCTCATCCCGCGTCTGGTTGTAGCGCATCAGGCAATGCACCATTTCGCCGAATTCATAGCGCTCACCCTGAATCCACGGATTCCACAGCTGATCGCGTGAAGGATACGAGAGGAACTGACCGCGCTCCGCCTGGGTGAGCAGCGCGTTGGTCTGCAGGCCGCTGAAGAAGAACAACATCAGCGCAATCGCGCCGCCGGCCATGTTCAGGCGCAGCATACGCGACGGCAGACCCGGCGTCGCAGGTTCAATCATTGAACGGTCTTCGGGCTGACGTAACGCCAGATGGATAAGCAGCATCAGCAGCCACAGATGCGGCAGCGATTGATAGAGCGGAAACTCGACCATGTTATGCAGCATGACGGGCAGCGTCAGACTCCACAGCATCAGGCGCTGCGGCTGACTGCGCCAGCGCCACAGCGGCGTCAGCCATGCCAGCAACACGGCGGTAAAGCCTACCATCGGCAAAACCCCGCCTTCCACCCAGCTATACAGCCACTCGTTATGAGGATGGGTGGCATTAAAATCGTCCGGGTAAATCGCGTCCGCCATGCGTATCCGTGAAAAATGAAACTCAAACTGGCCAAAGCCCCAGCCGCTGAACGGTTTTTCCATAATCATGCGCAGCGTGTATTCCAGCAGCTGCTGGCGCGCCAGGTCGGACGACGCAAATTCACGCATGCCCGGCGCTAATTCACTGCGCAGCAGCAGGGCGCACAGCACGGCCAGCGCCATCACCATGACAATCCTGATGATTACCGCGCGCTGGCGGCGATCGCACACCAGCAGCATCACCAGCAGCGCCAGCGCAAAGCCAAACGCACCGGTACGCGACTGCGTCAGAAGCAGCGCCAGGCTGTTAATCAGGACTGCCGGCAGCAGCAAGAAGCGGTGCCTGATGTCAGATTGCAGACAGAGCCAGACCGTTGCCGCCAGGCCAGTCGCCAGAAAGCTGGCCAGCAAATTGAACTGCTGAAAAATACCGTAAGGGCGAATCTGGCCGGCGTGATAGCGAAACTCCATCAGCGTTTGCAGCTGAACCGGAAAGCAGGTCTGCACAATCGCCAGCAGCGCCTGCAAGGTGCTGAGCAATACGATGCCGGCAATGATTCGCTGACGCTGTTGCCAGAGCTGCGGCATCAGGCCCAGCAGCAGCCACAGAATGAGTATGGCGCTGAGCCCCAGTAGTCGGATAACGCCGGTCATCAGTCCGTTATCGTTCTCCTGCAGGATCACCGCCAGCGCAAAGCAAAACAGCATCAGCAACAGCGCATGCGTCATGACATTGTCATCAATTAAATCGCGCGGCTGGCGCCAGTTCTTCAACAACAGCGTGGCCGCCAGCAGCGCGAGGCAGCCTGCAGTGAGTAAATTCAGCGGCAGATTAAAGCCACTGCCACCACTGTTGGGCAGATAGATCAGCGTGGGGAGAAAACAGATAAGACAGGCCAGCGAAGCGAAAGGGAAAGAGGCGACTTTCTCACCGCACTGTCCCCGACGCCGCCGCTGCAGGAATTGCTGCATCAGCAAAGGCGGGGTAACACGCGGGTCTCGTCCGGACAGATACCACGACATAAAACAGAGAAAGAGCATAGCAAACCCAATTGCCGAAACAGGCCAAAAACTGTCTCGTTGAATAATGGTTGATAGACTTTGGCTTGAGAAAATGTACGGCCAAAAAGCTGTGAATGGTGTGAAAACCCCCGTGAATCATGGTGATTCACAGCGCTGTGATCATGAAAAATATTTTCAAACACCGTGAACCTGTATCGCTGCAGGTTAAGCCGATCTCCCTCTGATAAGTGTTTAGCTTTAACCATCATAAAAAGATTAATTAACATTAATATCAAAGACGCCGTTAAAGCATCATCATGGCAGGCTGATCAGCAATGTTGCTGAAGCATTGAATTCACCACCGCTCAGCGGTTGTCCTTTCTTTTTCACCGGGAACACGGTGATAACTTCTGACGCCATGCCGTTGATTAACCGGACAGCAGAAGTGCCCATCGGTTTGAGCAATTGTCCTTTATGTTTAACTGCAAGGCCCAGATCAGGATAATTGGTGGCGATAAGTTCATCGGAGAAAGAGGGGGTTCCGGCGACTAAGCGTAAATTGACTTCCTGATTTAAAGTTACATTACACCTCACTTGTAAAGGTATGTCTTTAGAGTGGACAACACTTGTTACTGATTCAGAGAGAGTTTCAATTGCGATGCGATTGAATTCAACATTAATTTCAATGCCATCATTAATATTACATACAATTGGCACAGGAATGATCTGAAGCTCGCTAATTAAATTAAAAAGGGGGAGTGTTGCATATTCTCGCCGCGGATTCGCAGTTAGATAATTACTGACGAGTTTTTTTCCAAAAGGAATGACAACCGCACCTCCGATAACATCTCGCCTCAACTTCAACTCAATATTACCATGTGTAAGAAAAGCCAGCTCATCCGGAAAACTTCCGCCCGGAAAATGTATAATGGTTTCAGCTTCCACATCAAAAGGAACTTTATGATAAATGGAGTACCCCTTCACCTTTATCATTATATCAAGATCATCAGATAAGATAAAATATCCAGGATTAATGTTTGACACCGGAAGTTCGGAAATGCCTTTGATATAATAAGGTATTCTTTTCTCATCTGATGAGGCGTTAGTGCAGAACACAGGATATGGGGTGTCAAAATCATAAAATCCACTACCTGTAGACCCCCTGGTGTTACCGTTAATTTTAATCTCGCTTAGTTTCCGTTGTATATCTGAAACCGGGTTCCCCCAACATGTTAGATCTGGCTGCGCATATATTCCCTTACTAAAAAACAGAGTAAAAGAAAAGAAAAAAACCAATCTTATTAATGACACTCCATCCCCCCTGCTTCATAAGAAATGAAAGTTTCTCATTTAATAATAAAGAATTTAAAATACATTCCTTTGATAAACTCGCCCATTATTCTCCTTTCGAACGGAGTTGTTATCAATGAAGGTCTCCATTAAGTAACTATGGGGGCCCAGAGTTTTAATCGATGCTTATACTCACTATACGTAGCCTTAACTATCTGCGACAAATCACCGACGGATTCGCATTGTTCCCAATCACATAACGCACATTCTGCAGACGATAAATCCAGCCGTAATTGACATGGCCGGGCGCCAGTCCGGCGGAGATATAGCGTTCAATATTCTGTGGTGAGGCGCGGTTGGCGAGATTGTAGGAAATGGCAGTGGTTTCGCTGCGCAGCGCGGCGCCGGAGAAGCTGTGGCGCAGCTCAAAAGAGACGTCTACCGGTTCGCGGCGCTGCAGTTGCTGTTGTGGCGAGTAATAGCTGATCATACCGCTGTAATTGCCGGTGGCCTGAAACAGGCTGTTTTGCACTTTCCACTGGCCGTGCGACACCACCAGCTGTCCCGCCTCTCTGGAGATCAGAATCGAATCCGCTTCACAATGGGGAATGCGACGTGACAGCTGATAAATCAGGATGGCCGCCAGTACCAGCGCCAGCATCAGTAATCCCCCCTGCAACACCCAGGTTACTCGGCGACGAAATATATGGCTGACCGACATAACGCATCCTTCTGCTCGATAGGGTTTTGACAGATAAACCAGCTGTAACGGTCAGCCAGCTTGGTGCGGTTGATATAGATGTGGCGTTCCTCTTCGGCCAGCTGGATAAAGCGCGCCATGCTGTCACTCACCAGCTGCAGGTTTTGATCGATCTCTTCACGTTCGGTGGCGCTGAAGTCATCCTGGATATACCACTGCCGGCCCTGCACGTGGCGATAGGGTGCATAGGTCACGGTGACCACATCGCGAATCTCCAGCACCTTAATGCCGAGTAAGGCCAGCACCAGTAACAACACCGCGCTGATCAACATGCCGATTAACACCAGCCCGGAACGGCTGCGTGGCGCCGCAGCGGGCGTTTCCTCCTCCACGGTGGCGGTGGCCGGCGGCGGCGCTATTACCGGCAGCGGCGCCGTGTGCACATGGGTGGTCACCAGTGGCTGAATACGCGCTTCCGACGTGATGCGCGCTTCTTCCACGGCTTCAGCCAGCGGTAAACAGGCTTCCACCCGCACCGACTCATGCAGCCGGTAGCCCTGACGATGAACGGTGACAAAGGTTTCTCCTTCCACCCGCAGTTGCAGAAACTGTTTGCGCAGCATCGACAGCATCTGGCGCAGCGAGTTTTCCGTCACGTGCACCCCCTGGCTACGCCAGCCTTCGTCCAGCAGCGTTTCGTGGCTAATGACCTCACCCGGCTTTTGCAGAAACAGCGCCAGGCAGCGTGCGCTGCTCTGGTTGAGCAGCAGCTCGTTATCATGCCGATCGCGCAACAGGCGCCGATCCGGGTCAAACGTGATATGTTGATTTATCAACCACATAACAGGCACTCAGGGATAGTTCAGATAAAAAGTGGCAATCGCCGATACGTTGCCAGGCTCGATGGTGCGCTCGGCAATCGCGCTTGCCGAAGCCTGCAACCAGGCACTGAACTGCAGCTGGTTGTCGCCCTGCTGCAGCGGAAAATGCATCACGCCGCGGTTAATGGGCACCAGCTTTCCGCCCGCATCACTCAGCCCAATGGCCACGCCTTTGGCGCCGGCATCACCGGCCAGCGCCAGCAGATCGGGCTGCTCGGCATCGGCAATGCCGTTGAACACCAGCTCGACGTCTTTACCCAGTTCGGTATCACAACCGCTCAGGCGCATCACCAGGGGACGCGCCGGCGTGCGCGGATTCTGATATAGCGATTTCGCGACGATGTCGCCAAAGTTGAGCTCCAGCTGCTGCTGATCCGGCTCCAGCGAACAGGGTTCCGCCACCAGTGTGCCGTGCAGCTTCATCTCTATCGCCTGTGCCTGTGGCACCAGCAGCCATCCCAGTACCAGCATTACGCCCGCTCTCATCGCCTCTCCTTACTGATATTCCAGCAGCAGCGCCGCGCTGGCGGAGAACTCCCCACCCTCCAGCGTCACCCCCGGCTGCTGAACCGGCACTGCGCCGAGATCGAGCGTGCCGGGGAAAACAATCGGCAGCGTGCTGTTGACCGCCAGCGGCTTGCTGGCCAGATAAAAGCGAATACCCAGCGCACTCACGCTGCTGAGCAGTGCACTGCTGTCGAAACCGGAAGCGGTACCGGTCAGACGCACCTGCAATGCCGCACCCGGATCCTCGGTGCACTTGACCGGTATCGCCTTGCGCTGCAGGTAGTTGACGCCATCGATCTTTTTCACGCTCAGCGCATCGCCAAACTCAATCATCAGGCTCTGGTTGTCATTCAGCGTGCAGGGCGGATTCTCAATCAGCGTACCGTGCAGGCGCAGCTCCACCGCATGCAGTGGCCAGCAGATGCACAGCAGCAGGCTACCGGTTAGCAGCCTGCTGTAATTCTTCATCAACGTAACAAGTCGATGCTTAGTCATAGTTCACCTGTAACTGACCGCTGGCTGACCAGGCGCCCGGCTGCAGCGGCAGCGCGGTGCGTTCCTCTACCGTCAGCCAGCTCAGCACATTGCTGCCGGCGCTGAGCGGCACGCGCAGATTGCGGAAGGTGGGCGGCAGCGGCTGATAGTTCTCATCAAACAATTGCAGGCCCACGCCGTCAGAGCCCTGGACGCGAATCAGCTGCGGGTCGGCCAGACTTTGCGGGGCAAAGAAGTCGATGCTGATGGACGGCACATGTTGCAGCCATAGCGGATCGGCGACATTGCGGATACTGTA
This sequence comes from Pantoea sp. Cy-640, assembly GCF_011752635.1. Classification (NCBI taxonomy): domain Bacteria; kingdom Pseudomonadati; phylum Pseudomonadota; class Gammaproteobacteria; order Enterobacterales; family Erwiniaceae; genus Pantoea; species Pantoea sp. Cy-640. The sequence goes on from NZ_VWXB01000008.1 coordinate 185,891, forward strand.
CGGGCAGTCCTGCAAATGCAGCGTTAACGCCTGCTTCATCACCTGCTCACCAACCTGTTGCAGCGCGGCGGTCGGCGTGGTATCGAGGCCAGCCGCCTGATCATTGTTACCGACGTCAAGCCAGCATGGACTCTCCTGCAGCGCGCCATACACATGCACCACACCGTTGGTTGCCGCCTGCAGAGTCGGGCTCAACAGCGTCAGCACCAGCAACAGCACACGCATCGCTTACTGCTCCACCTTGTTACTGACGACACTGCAGCTGTCGCCGGCACACTTCAGCGCCAGCGTTGGACGGCCGCCGTAGTCGTTGATGTAAGTTAACAGCGGCGCGCTGCCCAGTTCTGCTGCGTTCACGCCCAGATCGATACTGGTTTTTGGCGCGACCATTACCGGTTCAAAGCTTTTCTTCAGCGACTGGCCTTTCGCTGGCTGTGCATCCACCAGCGTAATGAAGTAAGGCGTGGGATTGTTGAGCTGGTAGCGTGCCCCCTGGCGCGTCAGCGTCAGTTTTTCCTGCCATGGCGTCACCACCGACGGATTGCTCACCACGATCGCTTCCGGGCGATAGAACAGCTTGATACGCGTCTGCAGCGCAATTTGCAGCACGTTGCTTTTATCGCTGCGCGGCGGGATTTCACGCATGCTGAAATAGAACACCGACTCACGATCCTGCGGCAGAGACTTGATGGCGGGCAGCGACTGCACTTTCACCACGCTGCGCTCGCCCGGTTCAACGCGCTGCACCGGCGGCAGCAGCACCAGCGGTGACGTAATTTTTTTACCGCTGCTGTCTTCAATCCAGCCCTGTGCCAGATAAGGCAGCTGCTTGTTTTCATTACTGATATTCAGCGAGACGTTTTTTTCGTTACCGTTAAAAATGACCCGGGTGCGATCAAGCGCAATCGCCGCGTGAGCCTGCAGTGATAGCGTCAGCGTGGAGAGCAGCAAGGCGCCACTCAGCGTTTTTACCAGCATGATTAACTCTTTCCTTACGTTGAAGAAGCAGGCGCGGCGCGGCGCGTGCAAAGTAATAACAAGTTCTGTCCTTCGTCGAGCAACTGCTGCGGCAGAGGATCGGGTAATGCCAGCTGACACTGGGTTTCGCCGTTCCAGCGCACATCCATGCTGGCACCGGGCTCAATGCCGCTCAGCCATACCAGGCCGTCATCATCCAGAATGCCCACTTCGCGTCCGTTACTCTGAACGCTGGCACCAAAGGGCGGCCAGCTGCCATCTGCCAGCCGGATGGCGGCCATGGCTTTGATGCCTTTAATCACACCGAAACGCCGGTAACCGATGGCACCTTCGGTCAGGGTGATCTGGGTTACCGGGCGCGACGCTTCCACGTTGTCGGCCAGTCCGGTGACATCAATACTGGCGGTGTTGCGGTAATAGCTGTTCACGTCCGAAATCACCGCTTTGCCAAAGAAATTGGTGTACGTATTACTGCCGCCACCGTTGACCGGCACGCCGGAGACGCCATCGGTATCGACCATCAGACGCGTGCTGCCGGGCATGCCCAGCCGGTGCAGCGCCGCGCCCTGTGGCGTGAGCGTTAAACCGCCCTGCAGTGACAGGCTGGCGCTGCGGTACTGTCCCTGCTGCGCGCTGGCGCTGGCCGTCATGCTGGTCAGACTGCCCTGATGACTGTAAAACCCGCTGAACGACTGACGGCGATCGCTATTAAGGCCGGCGCTCAGGCTGTAGCTGTTGTTACTGTCCAGCCGGTCATAAAAACTGGCCGAGTGGGTAGTTTGCTTACCGCTGGTTTGCTGGCTATAGCTCAGGCTACTGTCACCGCCAATCGGCATACTGAAGTTGAGATAAACGCTGTCATCGTTTTTGCCGTTATATTGCGTCCGGTTGAGCGACAGACTTAAACTCAGATTCTTAAACCGACCGACATCAAAGTAGCGCGAGGTGGAAAAGCTCCAGCGATCCAGCGGGGCACGATCCCAATAGGTCTGATGGCTGTAGCTGAGATAGCTACTCAGGTTCAGGCTGCGAAAGTGCTTATTGAGCGTAATGGTGTAGAGCTCTTTGCTGTTAGAAACCTGTTGGTTGCGATAACGCGCGTCGAGATACTGCGGCAGACTCATAAAGTTGCGCTGCGAAAAACGGTAGCCGGCAAACGTCACCTGACCATCAAGTTCCTCGAAGCGTTTGGAATAGCTCAGGCGATAAGAGCCGCCGCTTTTGTTGCCCTGCTGCGGCAAGCCAGCCTGCGACTGGGTGGCATCAAACGAGATGGCGCCCAGTAATAACAGATCGCGTCCCAGACCCATCGATAACGCTTTGTAATTGCCTGCGGCCAGCCCGCCGCCGTACATCGACCAGCCGTTACTGATCCCCCAGGAGAATTCGCCGGTGGCAAACGTGGGTCCCTGCGTTTTGTGCTCTTCACGGCCCGGTTTGCCGCTGGCGAATTTGTAACGCACGCGGCCCGGACGGGTCAGATACGGGATAGTGGCGGTATCGACGCTAAAGGTCTGTACGCTGCCGTCCTGCTCCTCGACGCGCACGTCAAGCTGGCCGGAGACGGCATCATTGAGATCCTGAATACGAAATGGACCGGCCGCCACCTGCGATTCATAAATCACCCGCCCCTGCTGGCTAATGGTGACTTTGGCGTTGGTTTTGGCGATACCGGTCACTTCCGGCGCATAGCCACGCAGGTTGGGCGGCAGCATGTTGTCATCGCTGGTGATCGCTGCGCCAAGATAGCGAAAGCTGTCAAACATGCCGGAATCGAGATAGTTCTCGCCCAGCGTGGCTTTCGCCTGGAGATCAGGCAGCGGCCGATAGGCGTAAAAGCGTGTCCAGGTGAATTCCTGACGGTGGCTGCCAGCGCCGCGATTTTGCTGCATCTGCCAGTCTGCACGCAGGCGCCAGGCACCGGCGTTAACGCCACCGGTGCCGTTGCCGCTCACACTCTGGCTGTTAGCGCCGTGTTGCGCACGCGTGGTAGAGGCAAACAGGTTGTAATCCATTAACAGGCCCGGGACGCCGTTATCCCAGCGCGACGGCGGTTCCCAGTTGGCGGCGCTGTACTCCAGCCAAGCCTGCGGAATGGTGATGCTGAGGCGAGATTCACCCAGATTACCGCGCACCTGCATGCCGGAGATGGAATCCACCGCCAGACACTGGCCATCCTGCAGCCACGACGCGTTTTTCAGCACTTCCGGTTTCAGCGCCAGTTTATCCACCATTTCGGGTGTCAGGCAGGGCAGACTTTCATTCGGCGCGTTTTCGGGTGCGTAATAGCGCACCAGCATTTCCGGAATCTGTGTCTGGTTGACGCGCAGCTCCATCATGTATTCGCCCGGCATGATGTAGCCGGCCTGAGCAAACTGCGACAGATCGATGTTTTGCCGATCGTTGAGATCAAGAATATCGGTGTTGAATGAGACCGCACCGGCAGCGAAGAGCGGAGCACTGTAGCCGAGGGCTAACATTAACGCCACGCTGAGCGGCGTCAGCCTGATACGCTGCCTGCGCGCACATGAGGCTGGCGCAGTTAATGAAGCCTTTTTCATGGCAAGCGGTGTCCGTAAACCGTGAAAGATCAGTTGTAATTAATGTGAAAACGAATCGCGGCGGCGTAACTCCCGCTGTGCAGTTGTTGCTGGTTGCTGACCAGCATGAGCCGATAACGCAGGTCGTGCTGCTGCGTCAGATGCTGATCGATCGGCTGCGCCTCACCGGGAGCAATGGTGTTGCCCTGCGTATCCGTAATCATCAGCTCTACCCCTTTGGCATCACCATACACAGCAAAGCGCTGCTGACCCGGCGGGCCATCATGGTCAAAGGTGATAGAAAAGGTGCGAGCCACGCCTCCCGACGCGCTGTACTCCACCGGACAATTGACCAGCTGGATAGAGAAGGGAAAACCCGGCCCTTTACCGTCACGCTGCAGGCGCGCCAGCGGCATCACCCCCATCGCGATGGTTTGTTCAGCATCATCGACCTTAATGGCGCAGGCACCCTGATTAATGGTGCCGCGTAACGCAACGCGGCCGCGGTCGATCAACGGTTCGGCGCGGCAGGCATTGATGAAAAGCACCGATGCCGAAACTATCGCCGCAGGCATAAAACGACTCATCGCCGCAGTTCCTTAAGCGAAAAGATAGAGTGGCGGACCAGGTAGCCCGCCAGTCTCTGACCATTACTGATAGTTCAGTGCGAAGTCAGCCACGCTCTGGAATTCGCCCGGGACGATGGTGCTGGAGGCGCCGCCACCCTGCAGGAAGGCTGCGAAGGAGAGCTGGTTGTTGCCGTCCATCAGTTGTTGCGCTGGCGTGGCGGTACCCAGTTCAATCTCGCTCTCACCGAAATTAATGCCGATTGCCGCGCCTGATGCGGTACCGCTAATTGCGAGCTTGCCTGGAACAGCCTGAGAACCAGTACCAGAGAAGGTTACTGTCACTTCTTTTTTGGTTGCGGCATCGCAGTTCTCGAGTTTGATCTGGAATGGACGCGGCGTAGAACGGCCACCATCTTTCAGCGCCACGTTGGAAATCTGACCCAGTTCAACCGTCTGGTCGATTGAACCCGGCTCGATGGAGCATGGCGCATCAACAATCGCACCTTTAAACGTCACAGTACCGTTACCTTCACCTGCTGCCAGCGCGGAACCCGCCACCAGAGACATAGACAGACCTAAAGCCACAACGATTTTGTTCATGTTCATTTGCTGATTTCCATTTAGGTGAATAAAACAAGGAGCGCATTCTGCGTCGGTCTTATTCAATTTGCTGTGTATAGAAAAATTTAATTACTTATATTTTTCCTGATGGCCGTCCACATCATTTTTGTGGTTGTCGTCCTCAAGTGGTGCCAACGATAGAGATCAATTCTGCCCTGCGCAACGGTATTTTCGTTATATATGATCAAAAACAACACTCACAAATCCATTATGTTTTAACGGTTATTAAATCCATTAAAATCAATGAATTGACATAATTCACAGTTTTGCACCGGTGTTTTAATGATTTTAATCAAGGGAAAAAGCCTGCCCGTTCACAAGCTGGCGATAATTAACGCAGGCCAATTCACGCAGTAGCTATTTTTTCGCCAGATTAAAACGTTATTTATCGCTGCATTCACAACCTTGATATTTTTATCGCCTGAAAACATCGGTAAATAACAATAAACGCGATTGTTAAAGGCCTGGCACCCTGCTGTGCGTTTACGCCTATCATGCCGGGAGCACCCTCGCTATAATTCGAAGAACATTTCCTGAATGAGTAGAAGCTTATGATCCGCAGTATGACCGCATACGCACGCCGTGAAGCCAAAGGCAGCTGGGGCAGCGCCGCCTGGGAACTGCGTTCCGTCAACCAGCGTTACCTCGAAACCTATATCCGCCTGCCGGAGCAGTTTCGCAGCCTGGAGCCGGTGATCCGCGAACGCATCCGTAACCGCCTGACGCGCGGCAAAATCGAGTGCAACCTGCGCTTCGACGCCGATGCCAGCGCCCAGGGTGAGTTGCAGCTGAATGAGTCGCTGGCTAAACAGCTGGTGCAGGCGGCGAACTGGGTGAAGATGCAGAGTGATGAAGGCGCGATTAACCCGCTGGATATTCTGCGCTGGCCGGGCGTGATGACCGCGCAGGAGCAGGATCTGGACGCCATCAACGCGGAACTGCTGGCGGCGCTGGATGGTGCGCTGGACGATTTCATCATTGCGCGTGAAAGTGAAGGCAACGCGCTGAAAGCGCTCATTGAACAGCGACTGCAGGGCGTGACCGAGCAGGTCAGTAAAGTGCGTGCACAGATGCCGGAAGTGCTGAAATGGCAGCGTGAGCGTCTGGTGAGCAAGCTGGAAGAAGCTGAGGTACAGCTGGAGAACAATCGCCTTGAGCAGGAACTGGTGATGATGGCCCAGCGTATTGATGTAGCCGAAGAGCTGGATCGCCTCGATGCGCACGTGAAAGAGACTTACAACATTCTGAAGAAGAAAGAAGCCGTCGGCCGCCGCCTCGACTTTATGATGCAGGAGTTCAACCGCGAGTCGAACACGCTGGCATCTAAATCGATCAATGCGGACATCACCGCCTCAGCGATTGAGCTTAAGGTGTTGATCGAACAGATGCGCGAGCAGATTCAGAACATTGAGTAACGCTTATCTCTCTATAAAGCCCTGCTCAGGGCTTTATCTTTCCTTGCTAACCGCAGCCATTACGCCGGTTTGTATAGCGCCTGGTGGCTGGATCGCATGGTTTTACAGCCTGCCCACAGGTATGCAGCGCGATTTTGCTGCACACCGTAGCCATAGGGTAAACGCTTCCATATAGACACAATAGTGTCTGATCATGGCTTTTTTAGCGTCAAATGGACACTACTGTGTCTAAAACTGGCTTGCAGAAGCTACCAGTTGCAGTGGTAGACCAATATTTAATTTTTGCAATGTAAGGATTATTGCCTGAATGATGAACAACTGTGTCTGTTACTGACCGAAAATGACATACAAATCTGGCCAGCCAATCCACCAACCTATTGTTTTTAAGCAGTTTAAACCCAATCCGATTTCATTCTCACGCCAGTTAGTGCACGATCCATCAATCATCTGAATCCTGAAGATTGCAGAGTTTACATATCTTATACGGCACTATTTGCTAAAGTGCCGGTCGTAATAACTACAGTTGTACCGCACCGGGAACCATGGACCGACTTCTTCGCGCGTTACATTCACTCCTGACATGAAGGCGCTATGAAGAAAACCGGGCAGTTCTGTTCCAAACTTTTGCATCCCCGCTACTGGTTTACCTGGTTCGGGCTGGCAGTGCTCTGGCTGCTGGTGCAGCTCCCCTATCCTTTATTAATCCGGCTGGGTGCGACGGCGGGCCGGTTATCACGCCACTTCCTGAAGCGGCGCGAACGCATTACGCGGCGTAACATCGAACTCTGCTTCCCGCACATTAATGAAGACGAGAAAGAGATGATGATTGCCGGCAATTTTGAGTCGCTGGGCATGGCACTGGCGGAAACCGGCATCGCCTGGTTCTGGTCCGATGCGCGCGTGCGACAGCTGTTTCAGGTGCACGGCATCGCCAATCTTCAGCTGGCGCAGAGCCAGCAGCGCGGCGTGATGGTGATTGGCGTGCACTTTATGTCGCTGGAGCTGGGCGGCCGTATCACCGGACTGTGCCAGCCAATGATGGCCATGTATCGCCCGCACAATAATCAGGCGATGGAGTGGGCGCAAACCAAAGGGCGCATGCGATCCAATAAAGCAATGATTGATCGACGCGATCTGCGCGGCATGGTTCAGGCGCTGAAACAGGGCGAAGCCGTCTGGTTCGCGCCGGATCAGGACTACGGCCCGAAAGGCAGCGTGTTTGCTCCACTGTTCGCGGTCGAGAAAGCGGCCACCACTAATGGCACCTTTGTGCTGTCGCGGCTGGCGAAACCGGCGATGCTGACCATCGTGCTGATTCGTAATGCGCGCAAAGACGGCTATCAGCTGATCATTCAGCCGCAGCTGGAAAACTACCCGCATGATGATGAAGCGGCCGCCGCGGCGTACATGAATCGGGTGATTGAGAAAGAAATTCTGCGTGCACCTGAGCAATATCTGTGGCTGCATCGCCGCTTTAAAACCCGTCCGCCAGGCGAAGCTTCACTTTACGTCTAACCAGCGCTCGTGAATGATAGTCCGCACCAAGACATAACCTGCGGACTATTATAATGGAACATTCTGAGACAGCAGGCTGGCTGCGACCGCTGCACGCCGACCGGCTTACGCCCTACCTGGAAGTTGATGCTGCGCGCCTGCAGCGTAACCTGCAACGGATGCAACAGAAAGCCGATGCCGCCGGCGTCGCGCTGCGTCCCCACATCAAAACTCATAAAAGCGTCTGGATCGCTGAACAGCAGCGCCAGCTGGGTGCGCGCGGCATTACCGTGTCGAAACCGAGCGAAGGCGTGGCTTTTGTGCACGGCGGGGCACGCGATGTGCTGCTGGCCTATCCCGTGGTGCACGCCGCCGCGCTGACCGAACTGCTGCAGCTGGCGGCACAGCATCAGGCACGCATTACCTGCATCGCAGATTGCGCGGCGGGCGTAAGCGCCATTGTCGCCGCCCATCAGCAGCAGCCGGACTGCGCGCTGGCGATCGCCATTAAAGTGGATGTGGGTCTGCATCGCGTTGGCGTCGATCCACATAGTGATAGCGCGCTGACGCTGGCGCGGCAGATTGTCGCCAGCGGATTGCCCTTCGCCGGACTGATCTCGCATGCGGGTCATGCGTACGGTGCGGGTCATGCCACGGCGATAGCTGAGGTGGCGCAGCAGGAGATCGCGCTGATGCGTGACCTGCAACGGCGGCTGCTGGATGCCGGCTTTGTTCCTTGTCCCGTCTCGGTTGGCTCCACGCCCACGGCGCTGGCGGCACCGGTAGCCGCTGGCAGCGATGAAATTCGTCCCGGTAATTATGCCCTGCTGGATCTCACTGCCTGGCGTCTGGGCTTGTGTGAGGCGGATGCGCTGGCGTTAACGGTCGTGACGCGCGTGGTGGCCGTTAATCCTTATTACGCCATCATTGATGCCGGCTCCAAAATGCTGAGCTCGGACAAAGGCCCGCACGGCACCAATGCCAGCGGTTTCGGCATCGCGGTGGACGAGCATGGCCATCAGTATGAAGTGCAGAAGTTGTCGGAAGAACACGGCTTTTTAACCTATGGCGAACATGCGCCTGCGGTTGGTGCCCTGCTGCGCATCTTCCCTAACCACAGCTGTGCGGTGGTAGCGCAATCCGATCGCTTCGTGCTGCGTCAGGCCGACGGCAGCGCCGAACTGCATGACATTCAGGGGCGCGGCCGTTTTATCTGACAGAAAACGCTGTTGCAGCACACTTCCGTCACCGGGCCGTTTGCAGTCCGGTGACCTTCAGTTAAGGTGAAAGGCGATGTTTCAGGTTTAATTTGTCGTTTACCTGCCCCGCGGAGGCTCCATGCTGCCATCTCAGACAGTGACGCTCACCATTCCCCGTAACTGGTTAGATCTGTACGAAACCATCTGGAAACCCGAATGTTTTGCGAAGTGGGCCAGCGGCCTGAGCAGCAGCACGCTGACGCAGGAAGGCCAGTACTGGAAAGCGAAAGGCCCGGAAGGCACAGTGAAGATTCGTTTCACTCCCTATAACCCGTTTGGCGTGATGGATCACTGGATTGACACCGGCAGCGGTAAAGAGATTTATATGCCGATGCGGGTCATTGCCAACGAGCAGGGTGCCGAAGTCGTCATGGTGGTTTATCGCCAGCCGCTGATGTCTGACGAGAAGTTCGCCGGGGATGTTGCCTGGGTAAAACGCGATCTTGAGCGCCTCCTGCATCTGTTAACCCATTAGAATCAATGCATTATCCCACCAGCCGCCCTTTATACTGCGCTGGACGCAATCGCTAAAAAGCGCCATTTTTTTCGCGCAGCAGTGTTTAACTGTTTCACCGCGCGCAAAGCGCATTTTCGCACCATTCACCAGTCTGGCTAAAGCGTCGTAACCGTGAAAATTCCTGGACGTGCCGGACTGGCGAGAGCTGAGTGCTTCTGATTTAACTCTGTTTTTTCCTGTGCGCTGACTTGTTCAACTTTGCAGCGCCATAAAAGGTGGAAAAGGACTAATAAATTGTAAAGACCAGAACTTATATATTCACATCCATATTCTGAAACCATTTATTCCTGCAGTCGATTTATAGGAGTTTTCTTATGGTGTTAATTTAAATAAAACACGGTATAACTCCTTCACACACAGCAGTACTTAATAATAAAAACAGCAGGGACATAACATGGATCGCTCAACCTATCCTTTGTTATCTGAAAAAGAATTTGTTGAGATTGCCAGACGGATACAGGCCGGGAAATATAATAATGCAAAAGGATTTTATAACGATCTCGCGGATTTCCTCCTGACCGGAGGAGATACCGCGCAGACGCCACAACAATTACGCGCCAGGGGCATCATTTTATTATCAGAGCATCACTTAATTAACAGCATCGCGACGTGGCCGGCACTGAAAGGTATCTCAGGACTGCGACAGGAAGCGCTGCATTGATGTGATCTGTACTCTGGGCCGCCGCCCGGGTGAACCCTTAATTGCACTGGTACATGTACCATAATGAGCAGAGTATGGCGATACGCGAAAGAAATCTGGCCAGCGCCAAATGGTCAGTGTTGTCATCCATAAAAATCGTTGGCATTGGGGTATTACAGCTTTCACTGCTGGCGCAAATCCTGCAGGCAAATGAGCTCAATTTGCTCGCGATTGCCGTAGTGATCTTATTAGTGATTGATACACTAGCCGATCGCGGCTTCGGTAACGCACTTATTCGCTATCAAAGTTTAAATAACAGCGAACTCTCGACGCTTTACTGGGGTAATGTATTAAGCGGTCTATTTATTTTTGCCGCGCTGTTTATCGGCAGTGACATTTACAGCCGAGTAATGGGACAGCCGGAACTGGCAATTATGCTGGAGATGATTTCCGTCATCTTTATTATTATTCCGCAGGGGCAGCACTATCGCGCCATCCTGCAACGGGAAAAACAATTTACGCGCATTGCCTTTACGGAAACGTCTTCCGTGCTGGCAGGGCTGGCGGTCACGCTGTTTACCGTGTGGCTGACGCCGTCAGTGCTGTGCGCCATCTGGGGTTACCTGGCGATGGTTTCCATCAGAATGCTGATCTACTGCTACTACGGGCGTCCCTGGTTCCAGCCGGAGTACCGTTTTAGCCTGAAAGCTTTCGCCGCAGTGCGAGCAAGAAACGGATAATAACAACAAGTCTGTATGGTGGGCTCTGGGCATCTGCAAGATGCGTTCGCGTGCTGGTTACCAGCACGCTTTTTTCTTTTTATGCTTCCAGTAACTCTTCCAGCGAATGATAAGCCAGCTCGCTCAGCTTGCCATTGCGGTGCAGGCGCAGCCATCCCACCAGCATGCGCAGCTCGTCAATCACCATAAACAGATCGGCCATGTCGTTTTTGCTTTTCACCTGCAGGCGGGTTAGCGCATTCAGCTTGTGTGCATTCACCGTTTTATGGCTGATACCGAGCCGGTTACCAATCTGCTCCGTGTTGTAGCCCCACGCCATCATCAGCAGTACCCGCAGCTGCCGGTCCGGTAGCAGAATGTCAGCCCCCTCCTGCAACTGCGGTATCCCGCCGGCGATACAGGCCAGCAGGCAACGACATAGCGCGGTGTGTGAGGACTTCAAATCGAGGACGTTGAGTCCGGGCAGATAACGACTGAGAGCGTGCATCATCGGCAACAGGCGTCGCGTCAGCACCAGCACCTGCATAGCCGGAAACTGCTGCTGCAGCGCATACAGCACTTTGAAGGTGCCACTCAGCGGCATATTTTCGTGAAAGATAAACACCAGCAAGCGGGGTCGCAGCTTTTCACACTGCGAGATGACGGTACTGAGCGACCAGAGCTCATGCGCCCGGCAGCCTACCGGTAATGCCGTCAGCAGGCTTTCCAGCCCGAGTGCCGCCAGCTTGTCGGAGGAGTAATAGAGGATGTCTTCGCTGTGTTTTTTCATGCCTGTCCAGAGTTGCTGCACGTCGCGCCCGTAAATGATGAGCCTGAATGAGCAGGCATTAATCAGGTACGACACATCATCGGCGAAACTTAAATCAGGGTCGTTCCGCCGTCTCGCATCATTTTTATTGATGCGAAAACACCGGCTGATAACCGCAGTTCCTCTGTAACAAGCCCATCAGCAGGCTCACCATCAAGATGGCTAATCCGAAAACCTTTTTTTAGAAAATCTCAGTGGTCTACACTCTGGGAAATCTTTAGCCTTGCCGCCAGTTTACTGGAGTGCTCTATGTTATTAACCGTCCTGTACATCATTGGTATTACCGCCGAAGCAATGACCGGTGCGCTGGCGGCAGGCCGACGCAAAATGGACCTGTTCGGCGTCATTATTATTGCGTCAGTCACGGCGATTGGCGGCGGCTCGGTGCGCGATATTCTGCTGGGCCACTATCCGCTCGGCTGGGTGAAACACCCGGAATACATCATGATCGTCGCGGCGGCGGCCGTGGTCACCACCTTTGTCGCGCCGCTGATGAATCATCTGCGTAAAGTGTTTCTGGTGCTGGATGCGCTGGGTCTGGTGGTGTTCTCGATTATCGGCGCACAGGTTGCGCTGGATTCCGGCCATGCGGCGATCATCGCCGCCATCGCCGCAGTCATCACCGGCGTTTTTGGCGGCGTGCTGCGCGATATGTTCTGCAACCGCATTCCGCTGGTATTCCAGAAAGAGCTGTACGCCGGCATCGCTTTTGCTTCCGGCTGGATGTATATCCTGCTGCTGAAAACACCGCTGGCGCATGAAGTGGTGGTGATCATCACGCTACTGTTCGGCTTCTTCGCCCGCCTGCTGGCGCTGCGCTTCCGCCTCGGTCTGCCGATTTTCAACTACCCCCACCCCGAGCACTGACGGCTGCGCCGGGATATTCTGCTGCTGCAGAAAGTGAATCAGCGACTGCAGGCGCGCATCCTGCAGCATCGTCACCAGTCGCTGTGCCAGGACGTTGCCGATACCCGGCAGCTGCTGCCAGCTGTCGGCTGAACGCGCCAGCAGCTGCGACCACTGCGTATCGGGCAACGCCTGGAGTGCCGTGCGCGGCAGCGGTAAGCCCAGCGCGCTGATCCAGCGGCGCAGCGGCTGCTGGCGCGTCAGGTTAAAGCGATGCCAGATCTGCCGGGCGCGAACGGTGGAGATGCCCTGCGCCTGCGCAATCTGCTCTGGCGTGAGCGTCAGCCAGGAGAACAGGTGGCTGATGCTGCCACCGTCCAGCAGGCGCTGCCAGCTACTGCGCTGCATGCCAGCAATATCCAGCACCGACTTATGACTCAGCCAGCTGAGGCGCGACAGAAACTGCGCGCGACACCCTGCGCTGAAGTGCAGGCAGCTTAGCGGATTGAATGCGTCGTCCTGTGGCGGCAGCGGATAGTCGCGCTGCGCCACGCGCCAGATCACCCGTTCCAGCCGCGGAATACCCAGCCCGGCCAGCGACAGCGTGACCTGATCGCCGGCAATCACATCCCACTGCTTCCAGCGACGCAGCGAGCCCAGATTGACCCGCCGGACGGTTTTATCCTCCAGCTGCACCGGCTGCAGGTTTAGCACCACGGCAATTTTGCCGGTACGTCCGACGTTGAAATCCACCGACAGCACCTCGCTGCTGACTTCGGCAGGCTGATATTTCCACGCGGCCGACCAGCTGCCCTGTCCGGGCTGCCAGTCGCGCCCGACGCGCTGCGGTGACTGGTGAATCACCACACCATCAGTGACAAAAGGCAGCGGCTGGCGATACCAGCGCTCACGCCAGGCCGCGACCGCCTCTTCATTACTGACCTGGCGGCTCCACTGCTGCGTCAGGGCAAAGCCCCACTGCGTAAGCTGCGCCAGCCGCGCCTGCATCATCGGCGGCCCATCCGGCCATGCCCAGATAAACACGCCAATGCGCGACAGCAGCGGACTGGCTTCGCGCCGCATCATGGCGCCCGCCACCTGGGCGCGCGCATTCTGACCGCCGTCGCGCGCCTGCTGGTGATCGGTCATCGTCAGAAACAGTTCGCCCTGTAACACCACTTCCGCACGGTCGGTCGCGATATGCCGCGGGATCGCCGCAATATGCGGTGCTTTCGCCAGCCACTGTTCACCGCGCAGTCCGTCGCCCCGGCTGATCAGGCCAGCCAGTTCGCCGTGGCGATACACCAGCGTCACCGCCACGCCATCGACTTTCGGCTGCACCCACAGTGCCGGTTTATCCTGCATCCAGTAGGCCACCGCCAGCTTGTCACGCAGCTTGCGCACGCCGGTATGCGCCACCGGATGCAGCGTGCTGCCGTCGGTGCTGAGCTGTGCCGCATAGCCGGGCAACGCCGGCGTGAAGCAGCGCTGCCACTGCTGTAAGCGCTGCTGCAGGCTGTCGTAATCGGCATCGCTTACCGGGCTTTGCCCCTGACGGTAGTAGGCATCATCCCAGTGGCGCAGCTGGTTGTGCAGCACGCCCATCTCCTTTTCAGCGCGCACCGGTGACCAGTTGGGACAGACCGCCATCCCATTCGCACATCCCGCCAGCAACATCGCACCCAGCCATCTCCATCCTTTCATCGTCGCCTCCTTTTTTGCTGATTGCAGCGTGCCGCGGTGAGTGACACCAGCGTTAAAAAGCCGATTGTGGAGCGAGGCTGACGGATTTTTGTGCGAATTGCAGAAAGTTGCGCTGCCGCTGGAGGGCGCGCACAGAAAAAGAATTGCCGCGTGCGGGCGGCAAACGCTGCGTGCTGCGCTTAAGCCGTGTATACTGTGCAGGAAATCGACTCCGCTCTTTACTCAATTCAAGATAACCATGGCTCAAGGCACGCTCTATATTGTTTCCGCCCCCAGCGGCGCAGGTAAATCCAGCCTGATTCAGGCGCTGTTAAAGACACAACCGCTGTACGATACGCAGGTGTCTGTTTCTCATACCACCCGCGGCGTGCGCCCCGGCGAAGCGCATGGTGAACACTACTTTTTCGTCTCAAAGCCTGAATTCGAACGCATGATCGCCGAGGATGCTTTCCTTGAGCATGCGGAAGTGTTTGGCAATTATTACGGCACCTCACGCGCGGCGATTGAGCAGGTGCTGGCGACCGGCGTTGACGTGTTTCTCGACATTGACTGGCAGGGCGCACAGCAGATTCGCCAGAGAATGCCGGCCGCCCGCAGCATCTTTGTTCTGCCGCCGTCCACCGAAGAGCTGGATCGCCGTCTGCGCGGCCGCGGTCAGGACAGCGAAGAGGTGATCGCCCGCCGCATGGCGCAGGCAGTGGCAGAAATGAGCCACTATGCCGAATACGATTATTTGATTGTTAATGATGATTTCGATCTGGCGCTGTCGGATCTGAAAACCATTATTCGCGCAGAACGTCTGCGTATGGGTCGCCAGAAAGCGCGACATGATGCTTTAATCAGCAAACTATTGGCAGTCTGAAGTCACTTTCAGTATTATGCCCAGTCATTTCTTCATCATCTGTGGAGTAGCACACCTATGGCACGCGTAACCGTTCAGGACGCAGTAGAGAAAGTTGGTAACCGTTTTGACCTGGTGTTGGTCGCTGCACGTCGTGCACGTCAGATGCAGGTAGGCGGCAAAGATCCGCTGGTTCCGGAAGAGAACGATAAAGCCACCGTTATCGCCCTGCGCGAAATCGAAGAAGGCCTGATCACCAACCAGATTCTGGATGTCCGTGATCGTCAGGAACAGCAAGAGCAGGAAGCCGCTGAGTTACAAGCCGTTACCGCTATCGCTGAAGGTCGTCGTTAACAGCACTCTGCAGGTCAACCTTGTATCTGTTTGAAAGCCTCAATCAGCTGATTGAAAAATACTTGCCTGAGGAGCAAATCAAGCGCCTCAAGCAAGCTTACCTTGTCGCACGTGATGCCCACGAGGGCCAGACACGCTCCAGCGGCGAACCCTATATCACCCATCCCGTTGCGGTTGCCTGCATTCTGGCCGAGATGAAGCTCGACCACGAAACGCTGATGGCGGCGCTGCTGCATGATGTGATCGAGGATACGCCCGCCACCTATCAGGACATGGAACAGCTGTTCGGAAAAAGCGTGGCCGAGCTGGTAGAAGGCGTTTCCAAGCTTGATAAGCTGAAATTCCGCGACAAGAAAGAAGCGCAGGCTGAAAACTTCCGCAAAATGATCATGGCGATGGTGCAGGACATTCGCGTCATCCTGATCAAACTGGCTGACCGCACGCACAACATGCGCACGCTGGGTGCGCTGCGTCCGGATAAAAAACGGCGCATCGCGCTGGAAACGCTGGAGATTTACAGTCCTCTGGCGCACCGCCTCGGTATTCATCACCTGAAAACGGAACTGGAAGAGCTCGGCTTTGAAGCACTCTATCCAAACCGTTTCCGCGTGATTAAAGAGGTGGTGAAAGCGGCGCGCGGTAACCGTAAAGAGATGATTCAGAAGATCCTGTCGGAAATCGACGGGCGTCTGCAGGAAGCCGGCATTCCGTGCCGCGTCAGCGGACGTGAAAAGCATCTCTATTCGATCTACCGCAAAATGCACCTGAAAGAGCAGCGATTTCACTCGATCATGGATATTTATGCCTTTCGCGTCATCGTGAAAGACCTCGATACCTGCTATCGCGTGCTTGGTCAGATGCACAGCCTGTACAAACCGCGTCCCGGACGCGTGAAAGATTACATCGCCATTCCCAAAGCCAACGGCTATCAGTCACTGCACACCTCGATGATCGGCCCGCACGGCGTGCCGGTTGAGGTGCAAATCCGTACCGAAGATATGGATCAGATGGCGGAGATGGGGGTAGCGGCCCACTGGGCTTATAAAGAAGCTGGCGAAAGCGGTACCACCGCGCAAATTCGCGCCCAGCGCTGGCTGCAAAGCCTGCTGGAGCTGCAGCAGAGCGCTGGCAGCTCGTTTGAATTTATCGAGAGCGTAAAATCCGATCTGTTCCCGGATGAGATCTACGTGTTTACGCCGGAAGGCCGCATCGTCGAACTGCCCGCTGGCGCCACGCCGGTGGATTTCGCCTATGCGGTGCACACCGATATCGGTCACGCCTGCGTCGGTGCGCGCGTCGATCGCCAGCCGTATCCGCTATCGCAGGCGCTGACCAGCGGCCAGACGATTGAAATCATTACCGCACCTGGCGCCCGGCCAAATGCCGCGTGGCTCAACTTTGTGGTGAGCTCAAAAGCGCGTGCCAAAATTCGCCAGCTGCTGAAAAACCTCAAGCGCGAAGATTCCGTTAACCTCGGTCGTCGTCTGCTGAGCCACGCACTCGGCGGCAGCAAAAAGCTGGCCGAGATTCCGGCGGAGAATATTCAGCAGGAGCTGGAGCGTATGAAGCTCTCCAGCATCGACGATCTGCTGGCGGAGATTGGCCTCGGCAATGCCATGAGCGTGGTGGTGGCGAAGAACCTGCTGCAATCCGGTAGCGAACCGTCATCTGGCAGCAGCAAGCGCAGTAAAAAGCTGCCGATCAAGGGCGCTGATGGCGTGCTGATTACCTTCGCCAAGTGCTGCCGTCCAATCCCTGGCGATCCGATTGTCGCGCACGTTAGTCCCGGTAAAGGTCTGGTGGTGCATCACGAATCCTGTCGCAACATTCGCGGCTACCAGAAAGAACCGGAAAAATTCATGCCGGTTGAATGGGATAAAGTGACCGATCAGGAGTTTGTCGCCGAGATTAAGGTGGATATGTTTAACCACCAGGGCGCGCTGGCCAACCTGACCGCGGCAATCAATACCGCAGGTTCGAATATTCAAAGCCTCAATACCGAAGAGCGTGACGGCCGCGTTTACAGCGCCTTCATCCGCCTCACCGCGAACGATCGCGTCCATCTGGCCAATATCATGCGTAAAATCCGCGTGATGCCGGACGTGATTAAAGTTCACCGTAACCGTAATTAGTGCATGAACGCTCAACGTTTTGCTCGTATCCAGGAGATGCTGGCCATGCGCCAGCACGATCTCACCGTCTGCATGGAGCAGGTGCATAAGCCGCACAATGTCTCTGCGGTGATCCGCACCGCCGACGCCGTCGGCATCCACGAAGTGCACGCCGTATGGCCCAGCGTACGTATGCGCACCATGGTGTCCGCGTCGGCGGGCAGTAACAGTTGGGTGAAGGTGAAAACCCATCGCCACATTGCTGATGCGGTGCGCCATCTGAAAGATCGCGGCATGCAGGTGCTGGCGACTCATCTGTCAGACAAAGCGGTCGATTTCCGCGAGATCGATTACACCAAACCGACCTGTATTTTGATGGGCCAGGAGAAAACCGGCATCACTGCTGAAGCGCTGGCGATGGCCGACCGCGATATCATCATTCCGATGGTCGGTATGGTGCAGTCGCTGAATGTCTCCGTGGCCTCCGCGCTGATTCTGTATGAAGCCCAGCGCCAGCGGCAAAACGCCGGCATGTATCGCCGCCAGCACAGCCTGCTGGACGAGGATGAGCAGCAGCGCCTGCTGTTTGAGGGCGGGTATCCGGTGCTGGCGCGCGTAGCGAAGCAGAAAGGCCTGCCCTATCCGCACATCAACGCGCAGGGCGAAGTCGAAGCCGATGCCGTCTGGTGGTCCACCATGCAAGCGACGGGTAAAAAATGAAAGGCCGTCTGCTGGATGCCATTCCGCTCAGTACCCTGACCGGCGTCGGCGCCAGCCAGGCAGGTAAGCTGGCGAAACTCGGCCTGTTTACCATTCAGGATCTGCTGCTGCACCTGCCGCTGCGCTACGAAGACCGCACCCAGCTGTACAAAATTAACGATCTGCTGCCCGGCATCTGGGCGACGGTGGAAGGTGAAGTGCTGCATAGCGAAATCACCTTTGGCCGCCGCCGTATGCTGGTATGCCAGATCAGCGACGGCAGCGGCGTGCTGACGATGCGCTTCTTCAATTTCAACGCCGGCATGAAAAACAGCCTGGCACCGGGCCGTCGCGTCACCGCTTATGGCGAGATCAAACGCGGCCAGCGCGGCGCTGAAATCATTCATCCGGAGTATCGCGTCCAGGGCGAGCTGGGTGGCGTTGAGCTGCAGGAAACCCTGACGCCGGTCTATCCCACCACCGAAGGTATTCGCCAGGCCACGCTGCGCAATCTCACCGATCAGGCACTGACGCTGCTGGAGAGCTGCCCGATTGCCGAGCTGCTGCCGCCGGAATTGAGCGGCGGTCTGATCAGCCTGCCAGAGGCGCTACGCACCCTGCACCGGCCGCCGCCGGACCTGCGCCTGAGCGAGCTGGAAACCGGCCGTCATCCGGCGCAGAAGCGTCTGATTCTCGAAGAGCTGCTGGCGCACAATCTCAGCATGCTGGCGGTACGCGCCGGCGCGCAGCGCCATCACGCCCTGCCCATGCCGGCACGCCACCAACTGGTGGATAAACTGCTGGCCGCGCTGCCATTCTCGCCCACCGCGGCGCAGCGGCGCGTGGTCGCAGAGATTGAGCGCGATCTGGCGCACGACTTCCCGATGATGCGCCTGGTGCAGGGTGATGTCGGCTCCGGTAAAACGCTGGTAGCTGCCCTGGCGGCGCTGAACGTAATCGCCCACGGCAAGCAGGTAGCGCTGATGGCGCCGACCGAACTGCTGGCTGAACAGCACGCCAGTAATTTCCGCCAGTGGTTTGCGCCGCTTGGCGTAGAGGTTGGCTGGCTGGCCGGAAAGCAGAAAGGCAAAGCGCGCGAAGCGCAGCAGGAGGCGATTGCCAGCGGTCAGGTGGCGATGGTGGTGGGCACGCACGCGCTGTTCCAGGAACAGGTGAAGTTCAACGGCATGGCGCTGGTGATCATTGATGAGCAGCACCGTTTCGGCGTGCATCAGCGGCTGGCGCTGTGGGAAAAAGGCGAAGAGCAGGGTTTCCATCCGCATCAGCTGATCATGACCGCCACCCCGATTCCGCGCACCCTGGCGATGACGGCCTACGCCGATCTCGATACCTCAACCATTGACGAACTGCCGCCGGGCCGTACGCCGGTGACCACGGTGGCAATTCCCGATACCCGCCGCAGCGACATCATCACCCGGGTGCAAAGCGCCTGCCATGAAGGCCGTCAGGCCTATTGGGTGTGTACGCTGATCGATGAATCCGACGTGCTGGAAGCGCAGGCGGCGGAAGCCACCTGGCAGGAGCTGAAAGTGGCGCTGCCGGACCTGCAGGTCGGTCTGGTACACGGGCGCATGAAGCCGGCAGAGAAACAGGCGGTGATGGCGGCGTTTAAGGCCAACGAAATCCAGCTGCTGGTGGCCACCACGGTGATTGAGGTCGGCGTGGATGTGCCCAACGCCAGCCTGATGATCATCGAAAACCCGGAACGACTTGGTCTTGCACAGCTTCATCAGCTGCGCGGACGCGTTGGCCGCGGTGCCGTCGCCTCACACTGCGTGCTGCTGTACAAAGCGCCGCTGAGTAAAACCGCGCAGAAACGCCTGCAGGTGCTGCGCGACAGTAACGACGGTTTTGTCATCGCCCAGCACGATCTGGAAATTCGCGGTCCGGGTGAATTGCTCGGCACGCGCCAGACCGGCAACGCCGAGTTTAAAGTTGCCGATTTACTGCGCGATCAAAGCATGATTCCGGAAGTTCAGCGCGTGGCGCGCCATATCCACCAGCATTATCCCGAACAGGCTCAGGCGCTGATCGAGCGCTGGCTGCCGGAAACCGAGCGCTACAGCCACGCTTAATCCAGCTGCGGCTGTCGCTCCACCGCCATAAAATCCCCGACGAAGCGCTGTAACAGGCGCGTTAACTCAGCGCGCTCTTCAGCTGGCCAGTCAGCGAACAGCTGCTGATAGATCTGGGTGCGCGCCGCGTCGATTTTGTCCGTCATCGCTTTTCCCGCCGCCGTGATCACCGCCTCATTGACCCGCTTGTCTCTGGCATTTTTCTGCCGCTGCGCCAGCCCCAGCTCTTCCAGCTTCGCCACCTGACGGCTGACGGTGGTGTAATCGCGCCCGGCGCGATCGGCCAGCTCCACCACGCCGAGGGGACCAAAGCGGCCAATCTGGATCAACAGCGGAAACAGGGCACGATCCAGCTGGATACCGGACTCTTTTATTAATAATTCATCACGTTGCGGACGATTAAAGGTGCCGACGATCATCAGCAGCGCGTTGTGCAAATCATCGAAGCTGGCATTATTATGTGTATTTTGCACGCTTTTCATTGACGTCATCCCAGAGCAGGCCTAATGTGTGCATATTACACATATTATCCGATGAACTGAAGGTGAAACATGAAAGCAGCCATTGTCAGTGCCGCAGGTGAGAAACCGGTATGGGGCGATTTCCCGCCACCGCAGGCCGATGAACAGCATGTGGTGGTAACGGTGAAGGCCGCCGCCATCAGCCAGCTGGCCAAAGCGCGAGCTGCCGGCGCCCATTACAGCGCCGGTAGCCACTATCCGTTTATCGCCGGCATTGATGGCACCGGCACGCTGAGCAACGGCGATCCGGTCTATTTTGTCGCCTTTAGCGCACCGTGGGGCAGTATGGCGCAGCAGACCCGGGTGCCGGCTGCGGCGGTGGTTGCGCTGCCGCCGACGCTTGATCCGCTGCTGGCTGCGGCAATCGCCAATCCCGGCATGTCCTCGTGGGCCGCACTGACGCGCCGCGCACAGTTTCAGGCAGGGGAAACCGTGCTGATCAACGGCGCAACCGGCACCTCCGGCGGGCTGGCGGTGCGTATTGCGCGTCACCTCGGTGCCGGGAAAATCATCGCCACCGGCCGTAACCGCGCGGTGCTGGAGCAGCTGCGCACGCAGGGCGCGGATATCATCCTGACGCTGGATGAATTGCCCGGCGCGCTGCCAGCGCTGATGCAGCAAGGCATTGATGTGGTGCTGGATTATCTGTGGGGCCAGAGTGCGCTCGACATCATGCACGCGGCCGTGGCCGGCGGTGAGAAAACGGTGCGCTTCGTGCAGATTGGCTCGCTCAGCGGGCAGGAGATCGCGCTGCACAGTAAACTGCTGCGCTCATCCGGACTGACGCTGATGGGCAGCGGACTGGGCAGCGTCTCTGACAGCGAACTGATCGCCTGCATTGGTGAGATGCTGAACGCCGCCGCTGAAAGTGATTTCTCCATCGCTTTTCAGCAGCGTCCGCTGAGTGAGGTAGAGCAGGCGTGGCAGCAGGATGACAGCCGTTGCCGCACCGTGTTTACGCTCTAGATCAATCGCAACTAAAAGGGGCATTGCAAACGATTGCTTTCACAACGCAACCGTTTAAAATCGCCCCTTTGTTGTTATTGAGAAGCCACCATGTCCGTCAATACTGCTGAATCCCGCCAGCCTGCCACTGCGCCAGGCGAGAGCAAAAGTGAACTGATTTACCGTCTTGAAGATCGTCCGCCGCTGCCGCAAACGCTGTTTGCTGCCTGCCAGCATCTGCTGGCGATGTTTGTGGCGGTGATTACCCCGGCACTGCTGATCTGCCAGGCGCTCGGCTTACCGGCGCAGGACACGCAGCACATCATCAGCATGTCGCTGTTTGCTTCGGGCGTGGCGTCCATTCTGCAAATCAAAACCTGGGGACCGGTGGGCTCTGGCCTGCTGTCGATTCAGGGCACCAGCTTTAACTTTGTCACGCCGCTGATCATGGGTGGTATGGCGCTGAAAAACGGCGGTGCCGATGTGCCGACCATGATGGCAGCGCTGTTTGGTACCCTGATGGTGGCTTCCTGTACTGAGATGTTGCTGTCACGCGTGCTGCACCTCGCGCGCCGCATCATCACGCCGCTGGTGTCCGGCATTGTGGTGATGATTATCGGTCTGTCGCTGATTCAGGTCGGCCTGACCTCGATTGGCGGTGGCTTCGCCGCCATGAACGATCACAGCTTTGGGGCGCCGAAAAATCTGCTGCTGGCCGGTGCCGTACTGGTGGTTATCATCCTGCTCAACCGCCAGCGCAACCCTTATCTGCGCGTCGCGTCGCTGGTGATCGCCATGGCGGTGGGTTATGCGCTGGCCTGGGCGCTGGATATGCTGCCCGCTACCTCTGCACCCACCAACCAGGCGCTGCTGGCCGTGCCGTCGCCGCTCTATTACGGCCTGGGTTTTGACTGGAATCTGCTGATCCCGCTGATGCTGGTGTTTATGGTGACCTCGCTGGAAACCATCGGCGATATTACCGCCACCTCCGATGTCTCCGAACAGCCGGTCAGCGGTCCGCTGTATATGAAGCGTCTGAAAGGCGGCGTGCTGGCCAATGGTCTCAACTCGTTTGTGTCGGCGCTGTTCAACACCTTCCCTAACTCCTGCTTCGGTCAGAACAACGGGGTGATTCAGCTGACCGGCGTGGCCAGCCGCTACGTGGGCTTTGTGGTAGCGCTGATGCTTATCGTACTCGGCCTGTTCCCGGCGGTGAGCGGCTTTGTGCAGCATATTCCGGAACCGGTACTGGGCGGAGCCACCATCGTGATGTTTGGTACCATTGCCGCTTCTGGCGTGCGCATCGTGTCGCGCGAACCGCTCAATCGCCGCGCCATTATGATCATCGCGCTGTCGCTGGCGGTGGGCCTCGGCGTATCGCAACAGCCGCTGATTCTGCAATTTGCCCCGGACTGGCTGAAAACCCTGCTGTCATCCGGCATCGCCGCCGGGGGTATCACCGCTATCGTGCTTAACCTCGTCTTTCCGCAGGAAAAGTAATGCTGCTGGCAGGCTACGGCCTGCCTGTTATTTATCCGCTTTTTCATCCAGGCTGTTGAGCTGTAACGGTAATTCAGGCATAACAACCACTCACCGGATAAATATCGGGATGGATGGATGCGATGAAATTTTTAGGCAAGTTTTTCCTTACCTTGTTACTGCTGATTCTGCTGGCGCTGGTGGTTCTCTATGTGCTGCTGCAAACCCAGTGGGGCGCAGGCTGGTTTAGCCGTTGGGTAAGCGATAAAACCGCCTGGCATTTGTCGCTGAGTAAGATTGAGCACAACTTCTCCTCGCCTTCCCACATCATCCTGGATGACTTCAGCTTCGGCCACGACGGCCAGCCGGCGGTGCTGGTGGCGAAGCGCGTCGATCTCGGTCTGGCACTGGTGCAGTTCAGCGATCCGCTGCATTTCGACAGCATTGAAGTGCGCGACGGCGACATCAACCTCGCTAACCAGTCACCACAAACCACGCTGCCGATCCAGGCCAACCGGCTGCAGCTCAATAATGTGCAGATCGAAAGCCCGCACAGCGCCCTGCCGCTGGCGGCGCAGCGGGTCAACGGCGGCATTGTGCCGTGGAAGCCCACGCCTGACGATATGCTGGGCAGCGATGCGCAGTTCCAGATGAGCGCAGGTGCCATGACGCTGGACGGCGTCGCCGGTAACAACGTGCTGCTGCAGGGCAATATCGCCAAACGCCGGCTGGTGCTGAGCAATATCGGCGCCGATCTGGCGCGCGGCTCAATGACCGGACGGGCCGAGCGCGACGCGCAGGGTAACTGGCAAATCAACCAGCTGCGTCTTAACGATATTCGCCTGCAAACCCAGCAGAGCCTGAGCGAGTTCCTCAGTCCGCTGCGTGACGTGCCTTCGGTGAGCATTAACCGGCTGGATATGACCGATGCGCGCCTGCAGGGCCCGGACTGGGCGGTGACCGATCTCGATCTGACCCTGAAGAACATCACGCTGCGCGGCGATGACTGGCAGAGCGACGACGGTTCGCTGGCCATGAACGCCGGCAACTTTATTAACGGCAGCTTTGAACTCAACGATCCGATCGTCAACGCCGAATTCTCACCGCAGGGCATTCAGCTGACGCAGTTCAGCTCCCGCTGGGTCAACGGCGTGATTCGCGCCAGCGGCAGCTGGACGCGCAGCGATAAGCGCCTGACGCTTGACGATTTAGCCATTGCCGGCCTGGAATACACGCTGCCGCAAAACTGGCGCGATCGCTGGCAGCAGACGCTGCCGGGCTGGCTGGATAGCGTGCTGGTGAAGCGTGCGACCGCTAACCGTAACCTGGTGATTGATATCAATCCGGCCTTCCCGTTCCAGATGACCGCGCTCGACGGTAATGCAGAGAATCTGCTGCTGGCGCGCCAGCATCAATGGGGCATCTGGGCCGGCAAAGCCAGCTTTAACGCGGCGGAAGCCACCTTTAACCGCACCGATTTGCGCCATCCGTCGATTAGCCTGAACGCCAGCGATCGGCAGATTGAGGTCAGCGAGATGAGCGCCTTTAACGGCAGCGGATTACTGGAAGGCACGGCAACCGCAGGGCAGGAAGCACAGCGTCCGTTTACGCTGAACCTGAAAGGCCAGGCGGTACCGGCAAACGTGCTGCAAAACTGGGGCTGGCCTGCGCTGCCGCTGAGCGGCAGCAGTAATTTGCAGCTGCAGCTGAAGGGATCGCTCAGCGCGGGCGCCCCGCTGCGTACCAGCGCAGAAGGCAGTTTGTCGGTGACGACGGATACGCAGTCGGTGCAGCAGACGATGCGTGGCGGGCAGGTGCAGTGATGATTGCATGACCGATCGCGCTGAAAAGCGCGATGCGGGCGAGTCAGGCCATCGCCAATCGCACAATACTTGTAGCGGCGCGATTTATCGCGCAATAAATTGCGCCGCTACCAAAAATGCAACTGTTGTTGAATGCATTTGAATCTTAACTGACACACATTACGCCATGCAGAGTGACCCTGTGGTTTTGTTGCGCGCTGCGTGGTTAATTAATACGCGCGCCTGAACCGCCCTCTTCCAGCGGTCCGTCGGGATCGGCGGGTAACACGATGTAGACACCTTCAAACACCGCACCCAGCTCATCATCCCCAAACAGCTCCACCTCCATCTGTACGCGTGCTTTTCGTCCGCGCGCCAGCCGGTCGAGATCGCCGCTCAGCGAGCCGAGATCGGCGATGGCGCCGGGCCGTCCGCTGATGGGTTTGCTATAGCGTATATGCGCATCGGCCAGAATGATGGTGCCGCCGAGATGGCGTTCGCGCAGCAGCAGCCAGATCAATCCCCAGCCGGTAAGCGTGGCGAGTGAAAACAGGCTGCCGGCAAACAGCGTGTGGTGCGGGTTCTGGTTGCCGGCTTCCGGCATGGTGGTGACAAACTTCTGCCCGGTATACTGCAGAATGCGCACGCCCATCTTTTCGCTCAGCGGGATGTGTTCGTACCACGCCTGCTGCAGCTGTCCGCACCAGTCGGCGCGATGCAGAATATCATCCAGCGTCACCACCGGTTTAATCATCAGGAAGTGGCGCACCGGCGTGGTTTGCGGTGCGGTAATTTCGCCCTGATTAACAAAGCCGAGCTTGGCAAAGAACTCCACCGCATCCTCGCGCGCGCTACAGGTGACGCGTTTGGCCCCTTCCTGGCGCGCCACCGACTCCAGCGTCATCGCCACCAGCGTACCCAGCCCTTTGCCCTGCACCGACGGGTGCACCGCCAGAAAGCGGATCGCCGCTTCATTTTCCGCATTGATATACAGGCGGCCCACCGCTACCGGTTTGCCGTGCTCATCCACCACCATCTGGTGATGCGCCAGCGCATCCCAGGCATCACGTTCTGAGCCCTGCGGCTGGCGCAGCGGCTTCCGTAACATTTCCCAGCGGAACTGGTAATACATATCCAGCTCTTCCGCCGTTTGCGGTACGCGAAGATGATACATAAAGTGATTCTCTCGTTCGGAGCTTGCGTGGCTGATCCCTTGCCGCTCGGCTAAAAATCTCACACCTGTAACCAGAAGGTCACCGGACCATCGTTAATCAGCGAAACCTGCATATTGGCGGCGAAGCGCCCGTTGGCGGTGGTGACGCCCAGCGCCCGGCAGCGATCGCTGAAGTCGTGATAGAGGCGCTCGGCTTCCGCCGGATGCGCGCCGCCAGAGAAAGAGGGACGCATGCCTTTTTGCGTGTCGGCCGCCAGGGTGAATTGCGAAACCACCAGCACGCTACCGCCTGTCTGCTGTACGCTGAGGTTCATTTTGTCGTTCTCATCGCCAAAGATACGGTAGCCCAGCACTTTCTCCGCCAGGCGCTGTGATTTCTGCTCGTCATCGCCCTTTTCCACCCCCAGCAGCACCAGCAGACCGGCGCCAATTTCGCCCACCGTGGCGTTATCCACGCTGACGCTGGCGCGCGTCACACGCTGAATCAAAGCAATCATGTTTCCTCTCGTTCTTTATCGCGTTCCTGCTGTTTTAACTGGCGATAGTCATCCAGCGTGACGGTCACTTCCGCGCCTAACAACACAATACACCAGGTCCAGTAAACCCACAGAAACAGGATGGGGATCACCGCCAGCACGCCGTAAATTAATTGATACGAAGGAAACATCGTAACATAGAGCGCAAAGCCTTTTTTACCCAGCTCGAACAGCAGACCCGCGACCACCGCACCTATCAACGCATCGCGTCCCGGCACGCGCCGCGTCGGCACAATGCTGTACAGCAGCCAGAAGGCGAGAATGGAGAGTACCAGCGGGAAGATGCGCAGCGCCTGATCGATCAGGCTGGTGACGCCGGTCACGTTCACCCAGCGCAGCGACAGCAGATAGGAGCTGATGGCCAGACTGGCACCGGCCAGCAGCGGTCCCAGCGTCAGAATCATCCAGTAGACCGCAAAGGAGTAGACCATCGGGCGCGGCTTGTCGCTGCGCCAGATGGCGTTGAGCGCGCTGTCGACCGAGTGCATCAGCAGCAGCGCAGTGACAATCAGCCCGACCGCTCCCACCGCCGTCATTTTGTTGACGTTGGCGACAAACTGATCGAGATAGCGCTGAATCACATCCCCGGCGGCCGGCATGAAGTTAGTGAAGATGAAGTTCTTCAGCTGCACGCTGATGTCGGAGAACACCGGGAAGGCGGCAAACAGCGCGAATACCACGGCAATCAGCGGCACCAGCGCCAGCAGTGACACGTAGGCCAGATTACCGGCCTGCGTGGTCATGTTGTCTTCATCGATGCGGCGCCACAGCAGTTTGATCCACAGGAAAAACGCATGCGCCGAGTGGCGCAGATGAGTTCGCATGGTCACTCAGCGACGGCTCGCAAACCAGTCAGGCACAGTTTTCGCATCTTCGACCAGCACGCTCTCAATGCCCAGCGCGCGCGCCGCATCAACATTCGCCTGGTTGTCATCAAAGAATACCGCCTGATCGGCGGTGAAGCCTTCATGCTCCAGTACGTAGTGCCAGATGCGCGCTTCCGGTTTGCGCATGCCGATATCCTGCGACATATAGATGTGGTCGGCAGCCTGCTGCACTTCCGGATACTGCGTTGGCCAGAACTCGAAATGCAGCTGGTTGGTGTTAGACAGAATCACCACGCGCTCGCCGCTGGCGCGCAGCTGGTTCATGATCGCCAGCGTTTCCGGACGCACGCCGACAAACACCGCCTGCCAGCCCGCAGTGAACTGCGGATAGCTCAGGGCAATATCGAGCTGGTCACACAGCCGCGCAGCAAACTCCGGGTCGCTGATTTCGCCCCGCTCGTGCTGCTCGAAGGTCTCGTCCATGCGAAAACGGCTCTGCAGCGTGGCAAGCGGCACGCGTCCCAGATCGCTCCAGACGCCGAGTACCCGATTGAAATCGATATCAACAATCACATTGCCTAAATCAAAGATGTACAGCATGACACCTCTCCTCTACGTTCCCTGGATCATTCACTCTAGCGGTAAAAGGCAAGCCTGAACAGGTACGCTTAGGGGAAATCCGCATTCCGCAAGCGGGGTCTGATTTCGTGCGGGTCACGCTGCCTCAGACGGCAGGCAAAAAAAAGCCCCGCGGGTGCGGGGCTCATTATCAGACGATTTCGCTTACTCTTTGCTGCCGCGAGACGCGCGTTTGCGATCGTTCTCGGTCAGGTGGCGTTTACGAATACGTACTGACTGCGGCGTCACTTCTACCAGTTCGTCGTCATCGATGAACTCGATAGCCTGCTCCAGCGTCATTTTCTGCGGTGGTACCAAGGTGGTAGCTTCGTCAGTACCTGACGCACGCATGTTGGTCAGTTTCTTACCGGTCAGGCAGTTTACGGTCAGGTCGTTAGAACGGCTGTGAATACCGATGATCTGGCCTTCATACACTTCCGCACCGTGACCGAGAAACAGCTTACCGCGATCCTGCAGGCCGAACAGGGCGAAGGCAACCGCTTTACCCTGACCGTTGGAGATCAGCACGCCGTTCTGACGCTGGCCCACTTCGCCCGGACGCACGTCGTCGTAGTGGCTGAAGGTGGAGTACAGCAGACCGGTACCGGAAGTCATGGTCATGAATTCGTTACGGAAGCCGATCAGACCACGGCTTGGGATCACGTAGTCGAGACGTACGCGGCCTTTACCATCCGGATCCATGTTTTTCAGGTCGCCTTTACGCTCACCCATCGCCTGCATCACTGAACCCTGATGGGTTTCTTCGATGTCGAGGGTAACGTTTTCGAATGGCTCCTGCTTGCGGCCTTCGAATTCACGGAAGATAACTTTCGGACGGGATACCGCCAGCTCGTAGCCTTCACGACGCATGTTCTCGATCAGAACTGACAGGTGCAGCTCACCACGACCGGATACGCGGAATGCATCAGCATCTTCAGTTTCTTCTACGCGCAGCGCTACGTTGTGCACCAGCTCTTTGTTCAGACGCTCAAGGATCTGACGCGACGTCACAAACTTACCTTCTTTACCACAGAACGGTGAGGTGTTGACGTTGAAGAACATGGTTACGGTTGGCTCATCCACGCTCAGCGCTGGCAGCGCTTCCACATTCTGCGTGTCGCAGATGGTGTCGGAGATGTTCAGCTCGCCCAGACCGGTGATAGCGATGATGTCGCCCGCTTCAGCCAGGTCGGATTCAATACGCTCCAGACCCAGATGGCCCAGCACTTTACCGACTTTCGCGTTACGGGTTTTCCCTTCGCTGTCGATTACAGTAACCTGCTGGTTTGGCTTCACTTTACCGCGCTTGATGCGGCCGATACCGATTACGCCGAGGTAGTTGTTGTAGTCCAGCTGCGAGATCTGCATCTGCAGTGGGGCTTCAACTTCAACCTGCGGTGGAGAAACGTGGTCGACGATGGCCTGATACAGCGGGGTCATGTCGTCAGCCATGTCGGTGTGATCCAGACCGGCGATACCATTCAGCGCAGACGCATAAATGATCGGGAAATCGAGCTGCTCGTCAGTCGCGTCGAGGTTGACGAACAGGTCAAATACCTGGTCAACAACCCAGTCAGGACGCGCGCCAGGACGGTCAACTTTGTTGATGACTACAATCGGCTTCAAACCGTGGGCAAAGGCTTTCTTGGTTACGAAGCGGGTTTGCGGCATAGGGCCATCCATCGCGTCTACAACCAGCAGCACCGAATCCACCATGGACATGACGCGCTCAACTTCACCACCGAAGTCGGCGTGTCCCGGGGTATCAACGATGTTGATACGGTAGTCGTTCCATTTGATGGCGGTGTTTTTCGCGAGGATGGTAATCCCACGCTCTTTCTCCAAATCGTTGGAGTCCATCACGCGCTCAGTCGCTTCGGTACGGGCATCAAAAGTACCGGACTGTTGCAGCAGTTTGTCAACCAGGGTGGTCTTACCATGGTCAACGTGCGCGATGATGGCGATGTTACGCAAATTTTCGATCACAGCTTTGCCTCAGGCATTATAGAAATAACGCGGTATTGTACACGGATTAAGCGAAAGACTGAACATGATCA
The DNA here is from genome assembly GCF_011752635.1 of Pantoea sp. Cy-640. NCBI lineage: Bacteria > Pseudomonadati > Pseudomonadota > Gammaproteobacteria > Enterobacterales > Erwiniaceae > Pantoea > Pantoea sp. Cy-640. The sequence goes on from NZ_VWXB01000008.1 coordinate 216,082, forward strand.
CAGTTTTCGCCGAAAGATTCTCGCAGTGCGCGTTTTTAGCACCAATTACGGTGCATTAAGCTGCACTTTGATGGCGCTTTGCACCATTTAAGTGCTCACCCCTAAACTGACGGCACTATTTTGGTGCATTCCATCCACGCTGGTGCAGCCGTCGTCTCACCGCAGGGCGCATCACAGCGCCATTTTCACCATTGTAATAAAGTTGGCACAGAATTCGCTTTATATCTTTTAAGCGAAAACGACAGTTGCACAACGGTTGAAGAGCTTGCCGAGATCTTGGTCAGGGGTGGTCAGTAGTCGTGACACATTCCCGGCAACAGAAGTTCTCTCACCACGACGACAAAATGACCATTTCCAGGAGAGTTGAGTATGTCCGCTGAACACGTTCTCTCGATGATGAACGAGCACGAAGTTAAGTTTGTTGACCTGCGTTTTACCGATACCAAAGGTAAAGAACAGCACGTTACTATCCCTGCTCACCAGGTTAACGCTGACTTCTTCGAAGAAGGCAAAATGTTCGATGGCTCTTCCATCGGCGGCTGGAAAGGCATTAACGAATCAGACATGGTGCTGATGCCGGATGCAACAACTGCCGTAATGGATCCGTTCTTCGAAGATCCGACGCTCATCATCCGCTGTGACATTCTCGAGCCAGGTACGCTGCAGGGCTACGATCGCGACCCGCGCTCCATTGCCAAGCGCGCAGAAGAGTTCCTGCGTTCTTCCGGCATCGCCGACACCGTACTGTTCGGACCTGAGCCAGAGTTCTTCCTGTTTGACGACATCCGTTTCGGCTCTTCAACTTCCGGCTCACACGTGGCTATCGACGACATCGAAGCAGCCTGGAACACCGGTAAAGAGTACGAAGGCGGTAACAAAGGTCACCGTCCAGGTCTGAAAGGCGGCTACTTCCCGGTGCCACCGGTTGACTCATCACAGGACATCCGTTCTGCCATGTGTCTGACCATGGAGCAGATGGGTCTGGTGGTAGAAGCGCATCACCACGAAGTGGCTACTGCTGGTCAGAACGAAGTGGCTACCCGCTTCAACACCATGACCAAGAAAGCTGACGAAATTCAGATCTACAAATATGTCGTGCACAACGTCGCGCACGCCTACGGCAAAACGGCGACCTTTATGCCGAAGCCAATGTTTGGCGACAACGGTTCCGGTATGCACTGCCACATGTCACTGTCTAAAGGCGGCGTAAACCTGTTCTCTGGCGACAAATACGGCGGCCTGTCTGAAACTGCCCTGTTCTACATCGGCGGTATCATCAAGCACGCAAAAGCCATCAACGCCCTGGCTAACCCGACCACCAACTCATACAAGCGTCTGGTCCCAGGCTACGAAGCACCGGTAATGCTGGCTTACTCAGCGCGTAACCGTTCTGCCTCTATCCGTATCCCGGTGGTGGCCAGCCCGAAAGCACGTCGTATCGAAGCGCGCTTCCCGGATCCAGCGGCTAACCCATACCTGGCGTTCACCGCACTGCTGATGGCCGGCCTCGACGGCGTGATCAACAAGATCCACCCTGGCGATGCGATGGACAAAAACCTGTACGACCTGCCGCCGGAAGAAGAAGCTGAGATTCCAAAAGTGGCCGGTTCACTGGAAGAAGCGCTGAACGCACTGAACGAAGACCGCGAGTTCCTGACCCGTGGCGGCGTGTTCACCGATGACGCTATCGATGCTTACATCGAACTGCGTAAAGCTGACAACGACCGCGTACGCATGACGCCGCACCCGGTTGAGTTCGAACTGTACTACAGCGTTTAATCCTTAAAAGATTCGCGCAGATGCACCGTAGCCGCCAACGCCGCGACGGTGCTAATCCTGGCGCTGAAGATTTTTTGTTGCCGTGGAAACTTTAGCCCATCTCCGGATGGGCTTTTTTCACCGCGAATTCATCGTTCGACGGATAGATTTGCGTCCCCAAAGGCTATAATGCACTAATTTAGTGCAGAGGAACGCTGTATGGCAACTGGCACGCTGCCCGACGCGGGGCAGATTCTCAACTCCCTGATCAACAGTATTTTGCTGGTCGATAACGATCTGGTTATCCACTACGCCAACCCGGCGGCCCAGCAGTTACTGGCGCAAAGCTCACGAAAATTGTTCGGCACGCCCTTACCGGAACTTACCGGCTATTTTTCGCTGAACATTGAGGTAATGAGCGAGAGTTTAGGGGCAGGCCAGGGCTTTACCGATAGCGAAGTCACGTTAGTGGTGGATGGCCGCGCGCACATTATGTCGCTCACGGCACAGCGTCTACCCGACGGATTTATTCTGCTGGAAATGGCGCCGATGGATAATCAGCGCCGTCTCAGCCAGGAGCAGATTCAGCACGCCCAGCAGGTTGCCGCGCGCGATCTGGTTCGTGGCCTGGCGCACGAAATTAAAAACCCGCTCGGCGGATTGCGCGGCGCGGCGCAGCTGTTATCGCGCGCCCTGCCCGATCCGGCGCTGAATGAATATACCAAAGTGATTATTGAGCAGGCCGACCGGCTGCGTAACCTGGTCGACCGCCTGCTGGGTCCGCAGCAGCCCGGACTGCACGTGACCCAGAGCATCCATCAGGTGGCTGAACGTGTGGTTAACCTGGTGTCGATGGAGCTGCCGGAAAACGTCTCGCTGGTGCGTGATTATGACCCCAGCCTGCCGGAGCTGCCGCACGACCCGGACCAGATTGAACAGGTGCTGCTCAACGTGGTGCGTAACGCGCTGCAGGCGCTGGGCGAAGCGGGCGGCACCATTGTCATCCGTACCCGTACCGCGTTTCAGCTGACGTTACACGGCACGCGTTACCGGCTGGTGGCGCGTATCGACATTGAAGATGATGGCCCGGGCATTCCGGCCCAGCTGCAGGATACGCTGTTCTATCCGATGGTCAGCGGACGCGAAGGCGGTACCGGTTTAGGTCTCTCTATCGCCCGCAGCCTGATCGATCAGCATTCGGGAAAAATTGAATTTAACAGTTGGCCAGGCCACACCGAATTCTCGGTTTACCTGCCTATTCGCCAGTGAGGTTTCTATGCAACGAGGGATAGTCTGGATCGTCGATGACGATAGCTCCATCCGCTGGGTGCTTGAACGTGCGCTCACTGGAGCCGGTTTAAGCTGCGCCACCTTTGACAGCGGCAACGAGGTGCTGGATGCGCTCTCGACCAAAACCCCGGACGTATTATTGTCGGATATTCGTATGCCAGGCATGGATGGTCTGGCGCTGCTGAAGCAGATCAAACAGCGTCATCCGATGCTGCCGGTCATCATTATGACCGCGCATTCGGACCTCGACGCGGCGGTCAGCGCTTATCAGCAGGGCGCGTTTGATTACCTGCCTAAGCCGTTTGATATTGATGAAGCGGTCGCACTGGTAGAGCGCGCCATCAGTCACTATCAGGAGCAGCAGCAGCCGCGCAATCAGCCGGTAAGCGGCCCGACCACCGACATCATCGGCGAAGCGCCGGCGATGCAGGATGTCTTCCGCATCATCGGCCGTCTGTCGCGTTCGTCGATCAGCGTGCTGATCAACGGCGAGTCCGGTACCGGTAAAGAGCTGGTCGCACATGCGCTGCATCGCCACAGCCCGCGTGCCAAATCCCCGTTTATCGCGCTGAATATGGCGGCGATCCCGAAGGATTTGATCGAATCGGAGCTGTTTGGCCACGAGAAAGGCGCGTTTACCGGCGCGAACCAGATTCGTCAGGGCCGCTTTGAGCAGGCCGATGGCGGCACGCTGTTTCTCGACGAAATCGGCGATATGCCGCTTGATGTGCAGACGCGCCTGCTGCGCGTGCTGGCCGATGGCCAGTTCTATCGTGTTGGTGGCTATGCGCCGGTCAAAGTGGATGTGCGCATCATCGCCGCTACCCACCAGAATCTGGAGCTGCGCGTGCAGGAAGGCAAATTCCGTGAGGACCTGTTCCACCGCCTCAACGTGATTCGCGTGCATCTGCCGCCGCTGCGTGAACGTCGCGAGGATATCCCGCGTCTGGCGCGCTACTTCCTGCAGGTCGCAGCGCGTGAGCTGGGCGTAGAAGCGAAAATTCTGCATCCGGAGACTGAAGCCGCGCTGACGCGACTGCACTGGTCGGGTAACGTGCGCCAGCTGGAGAACACCTGCCGCTGGCTGACGGTGATGGCCGCGGGCCAGGAAGTGCTGATTCAGGATCTGCCGCCGGAGCTGTTTGAGTCGAGTACGCCGGAAAATCCGGTGCAGTCGCTGCCGGACAGCTGGGCAACGCTGCTGGCGCAGTGGGCAGACCGCGCGCTGCGTTCCGGTCATCAAAACCTGCTGTCAGAAGCACAGCCGGAGATGGAGCGTACGCTGCTGACCACTGCACTGCGTCATACGCAGGGCCACAAGCAGGAAGCGGCACGTTTACTGGGCTGGGGCCGTAATACGCTCACGCGTAAACTGAAAGAACTGGGCATGGAATAACGCGGAAAAGGGTAAAAGGGTTATTTATTGCACACTTTCTGCGCGTAACATCTGTACAGACCGGTGCCGTTCAGTATCATACGGGCGGCAATCGGGAGAGGCTAACATGTTGCAATCTGTCATCCAGCTGATCGCGCATAACGTGGCGGCAATCGGTAATGCTGTGACTCACTCACCGCAAACCGCGCTGGCCGCCGTGGTCTGCGCCATCAGCGTCAGTCTGTTCAGTTAACATAAAGGGAGCGCTGGCTCCCTTTATGCTTAAATTACCCGCGAAAATTGCTGCATGCGCGCTTTCTGCCGCAGATAGCGGTCAAAGCACATGCAGATGTTGCGAATCAGCAGACGGCCAATGCCGGTGACCTGCAGCCGGCGCTCACCGATCTCAAGCAAGCCGTCCGCCACCAGCGGCGCCAGCAGCGCTAAATCCTCAGCAAAATAGCGTTCAAACACCACTGGCCACCGGGCTTCGATGTCGGCAAAATCCAGCGCAAAGTTACAGATCAGCGCTTTAATCACATCCCGCCGCAGACAATCATCCTCGCTCAGGGTTAAACCGCGCCACAGCGCATGGCCCTGCTGCTCAACGCTGGCATACCAGGCTTTTAACTCTTTCTGATTCTGCGCATAGCTGTCTCCCAGCATGCTGATGGCCGAAACGCCCAGCCCGAGCAGTTCGGTTTCGCCCTGCGTGGTATAACCCTGGAAATTGCGATGCAGTACGCCGGCGCGCTGCGCCACCGCCAGTTCATCATCCGGTTTGGCAAAATGGTCCATGCCAATAAACTGGTAACCCGCACCGGTCAGCGTCGCGATGGTTTGCTGCAGGATTTGCAGCTTCTGCGCCGCAGTCGGCAGCTCCTCATCTTTGATTTTGCGCTGAGCGGCAAACAGCGCAGGCATGTGCGCATAGTTGAAGACGCTGAGGCGATCCGGATTGAGCGCAATCACCCGCTGCAGCGTAAAGGCAAAGCTCTCTGGCGTCTGCAGCGGCAGGCCGTAGATTAAATCCAGACTGACTGAGCGGAACCCCTGTGCGCGGGCACGCTGCACCAGGGCAAAGATGGTCTCTTCATCCTGAACGCGGTTGACCCGCTCCTGCACCGCCTTGTTGAAATCCTGCACGCCCATGCTCAGGCGATTGAAGCCTTCTGCGCGCAGATGATCGATCATCTCCAGCTCAATTTCACGCGGATCGACTTCGATCGACATCTCAACGTCGTCAGCGATGTCGAAATGGCTACGCAGCAGCGCCACCAGCCGGCTGACCTGCTGCTGATTAAGGAAGGTGGGCGTGCCGCCGCCCCAGTGCAGCTGCGTAACGCGACGGTCGGCAAACAGCGGTGCGCGCTGACGAATCTCCTGCGCCAGTACCTCCAGATAGCGATCGGCCTTGTGCAGCTGGCGCGTCACAATTTTATTGCAGCCGCAGAAGTAACACAGACGATGGCAGAACGGGATATGCACATACAGCGACAGCGCGCGCTCGGGATAGCGCTCAACCGCGCGCTGAAAATCGCTCGCGCCAAAGCTTTCACTGAATTCCAGCGCGGTGGGATAGGAGGTGTAACGCGGACCGGCGTAATTGTATTTTTCTATGAGCCGCTGATCCCACTCAATCTGCTGCGATGACATGCTCACTCCTTACGGTGACGTCGTCTGAGGGCGGGTCGCGTGGCAGAAGAGGAGACGAAGCGCTGGGCGGAACGCCGCCGTAAGCGCGATTTCAGCCGCGACAGGCGGCGTAGTTTAAACAATAACCACAGCAGATAACACGTCAGCAGCAGCGCTAAAATTGATCCAGGCCAAAACATAGGTGAATACCTGTTTAGCGCGGCATGCGCAAAGCCGCATGCCGATCAAAAATGGCGGTTAGTGGCCCTTAAGCAGGCGCATCATATCCTCTTCTGCCTGCTCGTCTTCGGCGTCGTCATCCAGCGCAATGCCCAGCGTTTCCATCAGCTCGTCGATGCGATCCAGCGTCTCATCCAGCCACGCCTGATCTTCTGCGCTCAGGGTTTCGCCGCTCTCGAGGCGATCGAGCAGCGTGTCGAGACGCTCATCGTTCTCCAGCTTCGCCAGCTCTTCCTGCGGCGTCAGGCGCACTTTTTCGGCTTTGGGTTTTGGCTTCGCCACTTTCTTTTCGGGCAGAGTTTTGCCGTCCGCCACCAGCGCGACTGGCTTTTTGCTGCCCACGCGCGGATCGGCGCTCTTTTTGCTGTGCCCTTTACCGGCGCTTTGCGTTTCCGGGTTGGCGCGGCTGCCGGATTTGTGGCCGCTGTGCTTTTTATCGCGCTTGCGATCGCGGGCTTCCTGGTTCAGTTCTTCACGCGATTTGCGTTTCGCTTTAGCAGCAGGTTTGCCACGCTGGGCTGGTGCAGGTTGCTTCATGTGTTCGGTCTCGGCGATGCCTGGTGAGTTCAGTATAGAATTGCGGCGAAATCTAGCAGAAAGATGACAAAGAAAAAAGGCGATAGCCTGTGCTATCGCCTTATTTCGCACCTTCATACGAAGGAAACACGCGTCAAATCCTTTACGGCTCACAACGTCCCGGTTGCTCCATCGCCACATCGCTCCTGCGAGTAATCCCTGTCCCTGTCCGATTCCTGCCTGAATCGCTCTCCTGCCATGCTCGCGGTCATCCCCGACGCTCCTGAGCTCATCATCCTGATGGGTGCTGCCGTGCACTGACAACAAATGTAGACCAAACAGTAAATTGAACAAGTGAGACTTGTCTCTAATTTAGAGCGGCCTTTTTCATATTTAGCGTAAGCCCATGAAAATAAACAGTAATATAATGAATGAATGTTGCATGAATCCGTCATCACTGGTAGCAGTTAGCGGCGATCTCTTACAAAATGGCGCGTTAAGACGCCTGTCGGGCACTTTTGCGCCATAACAGGTATAATCAGCGCCATTGCCCGATCATTCTGCTGGAGTTTTACATTGTCTGCTTTGAACTATCACGTCACCCATTTCATGCTCAGCGCGCCGGATATTCGTCATCTACCGGCGGATACGGGCATTGAAGTTGCCTTTGCCGGGCGCTCAAATGCAGGCAAATCCAGCGCGCTGAATACTCTGACCAACCAGAAAAGCCTGGCGCGTACCAGTAAAACGCCAGGCCGCACGCAGCTGATTAACCTGTTTGAAGTGGTGGAAGGCAAACGCCTGGTGGATTTACCAGGTTACGGTTATGCGGAAGTCCCGGAAGAGATGAAGCGTAAATGGCAGCGCGCGCTGGGTGAATATTTGCAGAAACGTCAGGCCCTAAAAGGACTGGTGGTGCTGATGGATATCCGCCATCCGCTTAAAGATCTCGATCAGCAAATGGTTGAGTGGGCGGTGCAGAGCGGTATTCCGGTTATGATTCTGCTGACCAAAGCCGACAAGCTGGCTTCCGGTGCCCGTAAAGCGCAGTTGAACATGGTGCGTGAAGCATCGCTGGCATTTATGGGCGATGTCCAGGTCGAGATGTTCTCATCGCTGAAAAAACTGGGCGTCGATAAGCTGCGTCAGAAACTCGATACCTGGTTTAGCGAGCTGACCCCGGCGCAGGAAGGCGACGGTGAAGCGCTGTCAGAGTAGCGCCTGAGCGGACCTTTACGTCCGCTTTTTTCAGAAAAAGCCCAATAAAAAACGCCCCAGTCATAAATGACTGGGGCGGCTAATATTCAGCCAAATCCGATTACGTGAAGTAAAAGGTCTGAAAGATAGAACATCTTACCTCTGTACCCTACGCGATGAACTTTACCCGATTTTTTCTGACCAACAAAGGGTTTTTTGTTGTTAAGTTTCAGAATTCGACATCTTTTTTACCAGCTTCGTCACATTTTCGCGCAGGGCATGTAGTTTAATTACCAAAAAAATGCTTAGCCGATAAGCAGTTACTAAACCTGTATTTTACCGGCAGTTTTGATGACCGGCTGAACCGATTAAGTAAACTTTTTTCTTATGACGCTGCCCGCCACCAGCATCTGTGGCGGGCAGCAGGCCCTTAGTGCGCCTGATCCCAGTTATCGCCGGTTCCCACTTCAACCTGCAGCGGTACATCCAGCTTCATGCTGTTCTCCATCAGTTCGCGGATCGTCTGGCTGGCGCCTGCGACGGCATCTTTGTGGATCTCAAATACCAGTTCATCGTGTACCTGCATGATCATTTTCACCTCGTCACTGTTCTGCTGCAGCAACCAGCCGTCAACGGCGATCATGGCACGTTTGATGATGTCCGCCGCGGTGCCCTGCATCGGTGCGTTGATCGCTGCTCGTTCGGCGGCTTTACGGCGAATAGCATTGCTGGAGTTGATGTCCGGCAGCCACAGACGACGCCCATCCAGCGTCTCGACGTACCCCTTATCCGCAGCTTGCGCGCGCGTCGCTTCCATATAACGCAGCACGCCCGGATAGCGCTCAAAGTAGAGATCCATGTACTTCTTCGCTTCGCCGGCACCAATGTTCAGCTGACGCGACAAACCAAATGCGCTCATGCCATAAATCAGTCCGAAGTTAATCGCTTTCGCACTGCGGCGCTGCTCACCGGAAACCTTGCTCAGCGCCACACTAAACACTTCGGACGCCGTGGCGCGGTGGATATCCTCACCCTGCGCAAACGCATCCAGCAGGCCTTTGTCCTGCGACAGGTGCGCCATGATACGCAGCTCAATCTGCGAATAGTCGGCGGCCACGATGCGCTTATCCGCGCCCGCAATAAACGCCTGACGAATGCGCCGTCCCTCTTCGTTGCGCACCGGAATGTTTTGCAGGTTCGGGTCGGTCGAGGAGAGTCGTCCGGTGGCCGTCACCGCCTGGTGATAAGAGGTGTGTACCCGGCCGGTGATCGGATTGATCATCTGCGGCAGCTTATCGGTGTAAGTGGATTTCAGCTTCGACAGGCCGCGATGCTCAAGAATCACTTTCGGCAGCGGATAGTCGAGCGCCAGCTCAGCCAGCACTTCTTCACTGGTCGATGGCGCGCCGCCCGGCGTTTTCTTCGTCGGCTTAATCCCCTGCTTCTCAAACAGAATGGTTTGCAGCTGTTTGGTGGAGGAGAGGTTGAAAGGCTCGCCGGCCAGCTCGTGCGCTTTCTGCTCCAGCTCGGCCAGACGCGTGGTCAGCTCCTGCGAATGTTTCGCGAGGATATTCTGATCGATCAGGACACCGTTGCGCTCTACGCGGGAAATGACCGTCACCAGCGGCATCTCAATCGCCTCGAATACCTGCTTCGGACCGGCTTCCTGCTCCAGCTTCGGCCACATCTGCAGGTGCAGCTGCAGCGTGACGTCAGCGTCTTCTGCCGCATAGTGCGCCGCCTGCTCAAGAGCGATCTGATTGAAGGTGAGCTGATTTTTACCTTTACCGGCGATTTCTTCGAAAGTGACGGTTTTGTGGTTAAGCCAGCGGGCCGCCAGGCTGTCCATGTCATGCTTGCCGCCGACGCTGTTCAGGCAGTAAGACTCCAGCATGGTGTCGAATTTGATGCCGTTCAGCTCAATATCGTAATTTTTCAGTACGCCACGATCGTACTTCAGGTTCTGCCCGACCTTCGCTGCTTTACTGTCCTCCAGCAGCGGTTTCAGCTGCTTCAGCACCGCGGCGCGATCCAGCTGCGGTGGCGCGTCAAGATAGTCATGCGCCACCGGCAGGTAAGCGGCCTCGCCCGGTGCCACGGCGAAGGCAATGCCGACAATATTGGCGCTCAGGGTATCCAGCGAATCGGTTTCCAGGTCAAAAGCAAACACGTCGGCGCTTTGCAGTTTTTTCAGCCAGTCGGCAAAGGTCGCCTCGTCGAGGATGGTGACATAGCCGTCGGATGACAGCACGCTGACCGTTTCCGCTGCGGCCACGGCGGGTTCATCCGGCAGCGATTTCTGCGCCTGGCTATTGCTCTTTTTACCCTGCAGCCATTTTCCTTCCTGCAGATCGGCAAGCCAGCGTTTGAATTCATAGCGGCTAAACAGCGTCTGCAATGCTTCGACGTCAGGCTCGTTAACCGTCAGCTGCTCGCAGGCCAGCTCCAGTTCCACATCGGTTTTGATGGTCGCCAGCTGGTAGGAGAGAAATGCCACATCGCGATTCTGCTCCAGCTTCGCCGCCATGGTTTTTGCTCCACGGAAGGAGAGCCCGGCCACTTTATCAAGGTTGTCGTAGATGGATTGCATGCCGCCCAGCCCCTGCAGCAGCGCCTGTGCGGTTTTCTCGCCCACGCCCGGAACGCCCGGGATGTTGTCCGAGCTGTCGCCCATCATGGCGAGGAAATCGATAATCAGCGAAGGCGGTACTCCATATTTCTGCTCGACTTCTTCCGGACCGAGCACGGTGTTGGTCATGGTGTTAATCAGGGTAATGCCCGGCGTTACCAGCTGCGCCATGTCTTTATCGCCGGTGCTGATCAGCACCGCACGCCCCTGCTTTTCCGCTTCCAGCGCCAGCGTGCCAATCACGTCATCGGCTTCCACGCCGGACACCGCCAGCAGCGGCAGCCCCATGGCTTTTACCATCTCGTGCAGCGGCGCGATTTGCGCGCGTAAATCGTCCGGCATCGGTGGACGATGCGATTTGTAATTTTCAAACAGCTCATCGCGGAACGTTTTGCCTTTGGCATCGAAGACCACAGCCACATGGCTGGGTTGATACTGCATCAGCAGGCTTTTCAGCATGTTGAGCACACCATACATGGCGCCGGTTGGCTCACCCGCACTGTTGGTCAGCGGCGGAAAGGCATGATATGCACGGTAGAGGTAGGAAGAGCCATCTACCAGAATCAGGGGATTTTCTGCAATTTGCGCCATAGGTTTGTATTTTCTTCGTTGCGATAATCAGGGTTATAAGGATGCCACAACCAGCGAACAATGTTGAAGTAACAGCAGAAAGTGAGGATCTTTTTCGCGGTTACGCGGCGCGGATCGCAAGGATCATCTTGTGGATAACTTTGTGCGTAAAATTCATAACGTATTGTTATTTACGTTAATTGCAATCACTTTACGATTAAAATGTTTTTACAATCAGTCAGTTATAATCTTGCCGTGATACGAAACACCTTTTTAAAAAGGCGATCGTCTATGTGGATATTAAGCGAAAGGGTAATCAAAAAACGCTGGCGGTGAGGGATGAATAGCTTAGTGAATTAAGGATGTGGTGTGGGTTGGTTTCACTGTAGCGGCGGGTGATAACCGCGCCGCTACAGCATAAGCCATCGCGTTTTCAGCGCTTAATTACTTTTTCTCAACCAGGAATTTCACGACGTTGGCATAATCCGCCACGAAGTTATCCATTGAGCTGGTGTCCAGGCCGCCGTTGTTAACCATGTATTTGCCGTTAACGAAAATCGCCGGTACGCCCTGCAGATTAACATCTGAAGCCGCTTTCTGCTGCTGTGCAACCAGCGCCTTCACGGCGAAGCTGTTCCACGCTGCATCGTAATCTTCAGAGGTGATACCCGCTGCTTTAATGAAGGTTTCTTTCAGGCTGGCTGCGTCGGTAATGGTCTGGGTCTTCTGGATGCCGTCGAAAATCGGTGCGGTCACTTTATCTTCCACACCCAGCGCCATTGCCACTGCCCACGCATGCGTGACCACCGGACCGAAGTCGCCGCCGAGGAAATCAACGTGATATTTGGTCACTTTGGTGTCCGCTGGCAGATTCTTTCTCACCGCATCGCTGACGTGGTAAATGCGTTCAAACTGGTAGCAGTGCGGGCAGAAGAAAGAGAAGAATTCCATAACCTGCGGCTCACCGGCGACCGGTTTTGGCAGCGTAACGTACTGTTTGCCGTCGTTGAACTGTGCCGCTGAGGCGCTAAATGCCAGCATCAAACCCACCAGCGCAAACCAAATCTTTTTCATCGTGAGAACATCTCCTGAGTACTTCATTAAAATTGCGGGCTAAGCTGTAACGGCGGTTCGTGTAACAGCCTTTCCTGCTCGATAAATAGTGCAATCTGCCGGCGCCAGAAGTCCTCATCGGTCATCCAGGGGAAGGCGCGCGGAAAAGCGGGATCCTGCCAGCGGCGTACCACCCAGGCCAGATAATAAACCATGCGCATGGCGCGTAAAGACTCAATCAGTGTCAATTCGTGTAAATCGAAATCACCAAATTCGTTATACGCTTCCAGCAAAATATCCCACTGGATCAATTGCTCCTGACGGCTGCCGTTCACCAGCATCCACAAATCCTGCACTGCCGGGCCGGTGCGCGCGTCATCAAGATCGACAAACATCGGCCCATCGCGCCACAGAATATTGCCGGGATGGCAGTCACCGTGCAGCCGGAGCGGTTGCCACTGGCTGTGCCAGCTCTGCTGCAGCGTGGCGCTGAGTTTATCTAACGCCTTCAGTAGCGCATCCTTTAGCGAGGCGGGCACCAGCGCGCTCTGTTCCAGCTGCAGACGTGGCTCAACCACATACTCCTGCAGGCCCAGAGTGGGCCGCTGGCGGAACGGGCTGTTGCGTCCGGTTTGATGGATACGGCCAAGGAAACGACCTACCCACTCCATCTGCTCTTCATTGTCGGTTTCATACTGCCGGCCACCGAGGCTGGGGAACACCGCGAACATAAAGCCAGCGTGCTGATTGAGCGTATTGCCCTGCAGCGCCAGCGGTGCGGCAACCGGCACTTCATCGTCCAGCAGATCCTGAGCAAACCGATGCTCTTCAGCGATCTGCGCGGCGCTCCAGCGCTGCGGACGATAGAACTTAGCGACATAGCGCCGCTTATCCTCATCGCTGAACTGATAGACGCGGTTTTCGTAGCTGTTCAGGGCGGTTAAGCCGGACTCGACCCGCAGACCGGCATCCCAGAGCGCATCGAGGATGACGTCGGGATTCAGCGTCTGAAAATTAAAAGCGGCTTCGCTCATCATTGTGCCTGTGTGTTACCTGTGCGTTGAACGCGCAAGGATAACACTACTCATCATCCTTGATCACACCGCGCGCACGTAATAGCGCGCTTTTGAAGTCCACTTCATAATCTTTCTTCAGACCCGGGATCACAGCCTGACTACCGGCATCACGCATTTTGAGATGGTAAATCAATACGTCATCGCTTAATTCACTTAATGGGCCACTGAAACCTGATTCCTGCGCCAGTTTTTGTAAAAATGCCAGCAGGTTGAGATCGGGTTCTTGCTGCCAGGCAGGCTGCAGCAGTTCGAGCAGTTCATTGAGTCGGTGATATTTCATCATTGATTCCTTTGCGCAGGTGGTTCGCTACCGCGAGTTAAGTATCGTCCAGAATAAACAGGGAGACGAAGATGACCGCATTTACCGGTGTGATCCTCGCAGGCGGGCAAGGCAGCCGTATGGGAGGTCAGGATAAGGGCTTGCTGCCATTACAGGGCAAACCGCTTTATCAGCACGTTCTGCAGCGTTTACAGCCGCAGGTCAATATTGTGTTGATTAGCGCCAACCGTAACATTGATCGTTATCAGGCAAGTGGTTGTCAGGTGATTCGTGATTCGCTGCCTGATTATCCCGGTCCGCTGGCAGGAATGCTCAGCGGCCTGCGGCACAGCCAGACCGAATGGGTGGCGTTTTGCGCCTGCGATACGCCGTGGCTACCGCAGGATTTTGTTGCACGGCTGTGGCAGCAGCGTGGTGCAGCCGCCGCCGTGTGGGTGACATCGGGTCAGCGTGATCATCCGGCGCTGGCCCTGGTGCATCGTGCGCTGGCCGATGATCTGGAAGCGTGGCTGCTGCGCGGAGAACGTCGTCTGATGCAGTTCATGCGAGAACATGGCGGACACGGCGTACTGTTTGATGATGATGAAGCCGCCTTCCGCAATATCAATACGCCTGACGATTTGGTTAATGAGGAAAGTGCGTGATGAGTGTGCCGTTACTGGCGGTGGTGGGCTGGAGTGGCACCGGCAAAACCACCCTGTTACAACAGGTGATTCCGCTACTGAGAGCGCAGGGCATTCGCCCCGGGCTGATCAAGCATACCCATCATCAGATGGATATCGATACGCCGGGAAAAGACAGTTATCTGCTGCGCAAAGCGGGAGCCGATCAGGTGATCGTCGCCAGCGAGCAACGCTGGGCGTTAATGTGCGAGACGCCGCAACAGCCGCTTAGTTTAGCGCAGCTGGCAGGCCGTATGGACGCTGCATCGCTGGACCTGGTGCTGGTCGAAGGGTTTAAACAGGAACCTGTACCCAGGATGGTGCTATGGCGGCGCGGCGTTAAGGGGGAAATTGATGAATTGCTGGACGACTGGGTGATTGCCGTAGCGACGGATGAAGCGTTAGCGCTTCAGGTACCGGTGCTGGATATTAATCAGCCTGATCAGGTTGCAGAGTATATTGTTCAATGGCTAAAAAACCGCTAATCACACGGTTTTTAGCGGGAAATTTGCTGAAGTACGGACGTAAAAAAGCCCCGGACTCTCGTCCGGGGCTTTTTTACGGGTTTGATGCCTGGCAGTTCCCTACTCTCGCATGGGGAGGCCCCACACTACCATCGGCGCTACGGCGTTTCACTTCTGAGTTCGGCATGGGGTCAGGTGGGACCACCGCGCTGTTGCCGCCAGGCAA
>NZ_VWXB01000009.1:0-229370 GCF_011752635.1 Pantoea sp. Cy-640
AGCGCCAGTTCTGCCGGCGCATCAGCGTTTTTATCCGGACCTCGCCGCACGCGCAGGGAGAAGTCTTCTACGGCAACAGCGCCGGCGAGAATCTCACCCTACCCACGCAGGATACGCGCGACGTGATAGGGGTGGCGATGCGATCGCTCGACCGCATCTGGCTTGACGGGCGGCGCTACATGAAGGCCGGCATAATACTCGATGACTTCACCCCCAACGGCGTCAGTCAGCTGAACCTGTTCGATGAGGACAAACCGCGGGCGAACAGCGCGCAGCTGATGAAGGTGCTGGACGGCATCAATCAGTCCGGGCTAGGGCAAATGTGGTTTGCCCGTCAAGGTGTTAGTAATGAGTGGCAGATGAAACGCGAGATGCTTTCGCCGGCATGGACCACGCGCTGGGATGACATTCCAGTTGCCCGCGTATTATAGCGGGGCAAGCAAACGGAATATCTCCTGTTTTCTTTTCAGAGAGTCTGTATGGCAAATTTTCTACCGAACAGGCCCTGAAGCCGGGCATAACACCCTTGTTTTGCGTTACTATCAGGCTCAGCGCACACCGGCACTTGTCGAAAAAATGCGTCAGGCGTATTTCCTCTAACGCATCTTCCGTGATGTCAGCATCAGTCAGAGGGTAAAATCGACGTGCTCGCCGCCAAGCATATTAACTCCAATCGTCAGCTGACCGCCAAGTGCTTCAACATAACGTTTGAGCGTGGCAATTTTCAGATCTTCACCGCGCCCTTCAATAGCCGCAACGGAAGGCTGTGCAATACCCATGGCTTCAGCCTGCTGCTTTTGTGTTTTCGACAGCGCCTCACGCAGTTTATACAGCTGAGAATCAAGTCGCACTGCCGCGACTTTTTCATGTACCTGAGTAAGTTCATCAGATGTCAAATCAGCCATCAAGTCATCAAGCGTTTTCATTTCCCGCTCCGTTTCAGTTGGTCCAGATGTCGGTGGTACTCATTTTCCGCTGTTTTAATCATGGTCTTGTAGTAGCGCTTTTCATCTGGGCGTTCTTTATTACCCGCACACAGGACAATCGCTTTACGCATGGGGTCAAACACAAAGAACCCTCTTACGGGCCGCCCGTTGCTCTGCACCCTCAGTTCTTTCATGTTCGGGATTTTTGAGCCGTAAAGCGTATCCACATGGGGCCGACCAAGATGCGGACCTTCCTGCTTCAGAAGGTTCAGTGCAGCAGCACATCCAACTGCATCGCCCTGTCCTGCTCTTTGAGCCATTCCACGAATAAATCCGTGGTTTCAATGAGCCACACATGTCCACCTTTATATATTACAGTCTATAAATCATATATATCATGGTCTATTTTTTCAATATCGCCCTCTGTCTGCCATAGCAAAATTATTTATAGCCAAGCTTTCATTCCCGAGCAGGCGGCAGGCCTTATAAATGCAATATGCCAGTCATCAGCCCGACTGAATGTGGTCAGGCCCCGGCCAGCTAAATACCGGGCCTGTGATGAACGCACAACTCTCAGATTGATTCTTTGCCTTGCGGTGCATTACTAAGTCCGTCGTGACTTTCTTCGTTGAGGTAGCGAATCTCCCTCTGATCGATACCGGACAGCAGATGCGCCAGCGTTTTACGGCCGCGGGGCAGGCGCGATGCAGGTGTCAGTGACACTGTCTCACCCTCGACGGTGACGTTAAGTCGAATGCCAGGCGTCCAGCCGGCCCGGTCAGCCACATCATCCGGAACAGTGATAACTAAGATATCGTTCTGCTGACGTAATGTCAGGTCTGTCATATTTCCTCCCCTTCTCCTCTTAGAAAAAGCATCCGCCGCCGGACAAGCGATATCTGACTTCAATTTAGGGTTAATAAGGCCCATTCTCAGTAGTAACAAGACACTGTTATTGACTGAATGCCTGCCCATTAAAGTGATCTGAAGATACAGCGCAATTCTTTCCAATACCAAAAACATGCGGACTGGTTAAGTGAGTGTCTCGTTAATCATTATGAAAGGGAATTTCATGTTTACGACACCATTCTGGCCTGCTACTGATTCATATCACATTCATATGATGGATATTCCTCTGCCAGACTCACTTTCTCCGGCTGTGCTGGATCTTATCCATCAGGCTACCCGGCTTGCCGATGCGGCAAATCATGTCCATCCAGTTGCCACGCGAACCGGCACCACATTGCTTCAGTCCGTTGAAGAAAAGCTCAGCATTATTTGTTTTAAGCTCGCCCGGGAATTTAGCGACCCGGACACCCGAAAAGCATTGCAACTGCGCGCTGATGTGCTTTCAGATCCCCTTACGGCAGGCGAATTGCTCCCGCAGATAGCCGGTCTTGATGAACAGGAGCTGGTGCAGGGTATTGGTTATATGTCGACATGGGTGAGAAAATCCAGGGCACAGCATTATTTCGCATGGTTTGGATTACCCAATCGCGGCCTGCAGGAAGTTTCCGATGTGGTGGACGAACTTTTTTCAGATAATCTGACCTGGCTGCAGCGCCATATTGATGCGCGGCTGATTGCCCTGCCCGGCTGCCGTTACAAAATCGTTGATCTGTTTGCGATTGCCGGCGAAGCCAACAGCTATCCCAAACACTTTGCTTATTTCTTCCCTGAAGACGAAGGCGTCAAGTACGCGCCTCAAAAACGCACCATCGTGTTTGCAAATACGTATCTTAACCTCTTCGAACGCTTCGCCCGAACCTAAGCCTCTCTGCTCGGCTGGCAACAGAATGTTATTCCGGAAAGCAGCATCTGTGTCCGTCACCTGATTGCGTGGTTCAGAGGTCACGATTTGGGGCATTCCATTGTCATTGAAAAAATCAGGTTCGGCAGCCTGAGCAAGCAGGACCGATGGGGATCCATGGTCATCCAGGAGGCGCTAGCTGACGTGTTTGGTCTGCTGATGAACCTCACAGAGGATACCCGTCAGGCACTGCAGTTGGATGAAACGTATCAGCTGAGAGT
Source organism: Pantoea sp. Cy-640 (assembly GCF_011752635.1). Taxonomy (NCBI): domain Bacteria; kingdom Pseudomonadati; phylum Pseudomonadota; class Gammaproteobacteria; order Enterobacterales; family Erwiniaceae; genus Pantoea; species Pantoea sp. Cy-640. Next base: position 2,958 of record NZ_VWXB01000009.1, read on the forward strand.
ATTTCTTCTGCAGATGCTTCGGTATCTGCGTCGTGGTCCCTGCGACTATCCCGATGCCGGGGCGGCGTACATTCAGCTTAAATGGCTGACGGAACATCAGTGCCTGTACTGGAATGGAACCCATTATGAAGTGGATCTCGCCTCGGTTAGACCGACTTTAACCGCGCTGGCCAGTGCGATGACTTGCTCCGTTCTTCGGGGTGATACCGGAAAAGCCGAGGAGTTCCTGCAACGTTATTCACCGCATCATCAGCTTGAAGAAGCTGCAATGCTGCTCAACCGTCTTGGCAAAACGGTCGACATGATTGAATACGACCAGAAGATTAAAGGTTTTATATTATGATCGAATTCTCAAACGGCTTTTTACTGAGTTTATCGCTGTATCTCGATATCGGCATTGCCAATATCGCCATGATTACCCTTGCCATGCAGCGCGGGTATTTCCATGGGTTCTGGCTGGGTATGGGCACCTGCGTTGGTGACTACGAAATGGTCCGCTAAGTGCGGATGTCCATCCACCTGACTATCAGGTTAAAATCCTGTTCAAACCGTGAGTAAGCAGTAGATTTCTTGGGAATTTCATATTGAAACCAACCAATAAAATCATTATAAATCAATAAACTAACACTGAAATTAGCATGGGAACCTCACCCTACTTTCAGACCCAGATACGCGAGATGCATGGCAGGCAAAGGGCAGGGGGCTTGGGGCATTTCACCCGCAGCCTGTTACCAGATCCCCGGTAAAAGCAGAACAAGAGGCAATAAATTCATACAACCCGGCGCGTACAACTTTTTATTAAATACAGTAAAATATTGCACAGAGCATTAATAAGTGTACACTGGAGAAATTAATTGTCAGTGGAGCGGATGATGAAAAGTAACTATGGTGGAGTGGATGAAACTGCGCGCAGAGCGAATGCTATGTTGCGCAGCATGAGTGATGACATTATCGATAAGCGCCAGGAATTCGGTCTCGATCAGTTCTATCAGACGTTCACACGTAATGCCGTGGCCAACCTGCCTAAGCTCAGCCGCCGTGCTGTTGAACAGGCCATTGAAGAAATGGAATCCAAAGGGCATGTGTTTGGCAAAAAGGATGCAGGGAATGCGAAACATTACGCGCTGACTGTTCAGGACGTTGTTGATATCTACGCTCACCGGAAGGTGCCAAAGTACCGCGACATCCATAAGGGCGAAGGCCCTTTTGTGATCTTCGTCGTCAATCTCAAGGGTGGGGTGTCCAAAACGGTCAGTACCGTGACGCTTGCTCATGGATTACGCGTTCACCCTGACTTACTGCAGTATGATTTGCGTAATCTGGTTATCGATCTGGATCCGCAGGCATCCAGCACCATGTTCCTGAATCAGGCAAACAGCATAGGGTCGATTGTCGAAACCGCCGCTCAGGCCATGCTGAATGATCTTGATGCGCAACAGCTTAGAGAACAAATCATCAAGCCAACCATCATTCCGGGTGTGGATATTATTCCGGCTTCCATTGATGATGGATTTGTGGCCAGCCAGTGGGATCGCCTGGTTCAGGAACATCTGCCCGGCGTGTTGCCTTCTGAAGTCCTGCGCCGAAACATTATCGACAGGGTGGGAAGCGACTATGATTTCATCTTCGTCGACACCGGGCCTCATCTTGACGCTTTCATGCTTAATGCCATTGCGGCAAGCGATCTGCTTCTCACGCCAACACCGCCTGCGCAGGTGGATTTCCACTCAACCCTGAAATATCTCACCCGCTTACCCGATATGCTGGAGCAGCTGGAAGAGGAGGGGATTACACCGCGTATAAAAGGAAATATCGGCTTCATGTCCAAGATGACGTCCAAACGTGATCATGAAATGACGCATGGGCTGGCCCGGGACGTGTTTACGTCTTACATCCTGGACGCCACGCTTCCCCGACTGGATGGGTTTGAGCGCTGCGGGGAAACGTTCGACACAATCGTCAGTGCCGATCCACAGTCATATCCGGGCAGTTCAGAAGCGCTCAAAAATGCCAAACGTGAAGCCGAACGCTTTACTCAGGCCGTGTTTAAACGGATTGAGTTCGTCAGAGGGATGCAATAATGAAAGAACTGAAGAAAATGGGACGTACCCTGGGTAACTCCAGCTTCAGCAAAATGCTGAGCGAAACGGAAAGTGCCCGTACTTTTACCCTTAAATCCGGTGCCACCGCGCGGTTTACGCTTACCAAGATTCTGCACGATGACATCGAAACGCAGACTTATGTGGATGCCACGATTAACGGCCGCGATCAGGCCTTTTTAACTGAAGAATCCGTCAGCGATATTTCACGCACCATTAAACTGCAGCAGTTCTTTCCGGCTATTGGCCGTGAGGTAGACGGGCGTATTGAAGTCCTGGACGGTTCACGCCGCAGGGCCGCGTGTCTCTACAGCGGTATGCCATTTGAAGTGTTAGTGACGAAAGATGAGCTGTCGCTTTCAGACGCCCGGCAGCTGGCCATCGACATTCAGACGGCAAAAGAGCACACACTGCGTGAACTGGGTAAACGCCTTAAGCTGATGTACCCGCAGCATATGAATCAGTCTGACATTGCTGCAGCGGAAGGGCTGTCGCCGGCAAAAGTCACGCGTGCTTTCCAGGCGGCGTCGGTACCCGATGAAATGATTGCGGTCTTTCCGTCCGTCGGCGAGCTCTCTATAAACGACTATAAGACCTTACTGGATATTGCAGAGAAGGCGGCGAGCAGGCAAATCAGTGTCCGGGAACTGGCAGAGGGCGTGCGTGAACGTATTGCGCATGATGCGCTTACTGAGCAAGATGATCCGGCTGTTAAGGTAAAGATTATTGGTTACTTTCGTGCAGCCAGTGCTGAACCTAAGTCAGCGCGTGATGCGAAAAAAGTCGTGACCGAAAAAATAGCGGAATTCGGCGATAAAAAGCAGTTTGCACGGAAAAAAACAGACGCCGAAAAGCGCCTTGTGACGTATGAGTTTTCGCGTCTTCCTGTGGCCTGGCAGGCAGAGCTGGATGATGCTGTGAAAGCCGTTATTGAAAAGATGCTAGCAAAATAATTTTCAATCCAGCGCGAAAAGAAGGGGAGGGGAGTTACTCCAGTGAGTATCTCCCCTTTTTATTGGATACCCACCAGGAAATCTCTCTAACCTGCTGTTACATCTCGCTAATTTGGAAAAATTTCAACCTGAAATTCCCATCACTGAACATTATTTTTATGTAGGGTTTTGCGTTCACAGATGACTCAACTGCTTAATCTGCCAGGCCCCTGAATCCTCAACGTTCAGCTTCTAGAGAATCATCGATTAATCATACAAAAGTGGAAGGGCGAATCACAATGACCACTTTGATGGCGTAGCACCACTCATGACGCCATATGGTCTGTTAACTGGAACCGCTATTTGTTGTCCACGGCTTGACCAATAGGAGAAGGAATATTTGTAGCGTCTCAGCGTATATTTTGTTTTAAAAAACTTCTCCGATCGTTGTGGTGGCCGCGCTGATAACGTTACTTTGTATATCTTATGGGCATGTACAAAAAACATACAATTAAGTCTAATAAAATTAAAAATATCACTTATATACAATGAGTTAAAAGTAAAAAACAATACTTTTTTCACATACCATTTTGTAGTCCCTAACATTTGGGATGTGACATCAGAGCATAATTTTCGTTCCTCTTATGAGCAGATTACTGCTGAGCGATCGTATAAGAGAGAAAGTCTGATTAACCGTTACTGGGCGCAAAACAGCTGTCAGACAATTTCAGAGAGGTCTCTCATAACTTTTCTTTTTTACCCCATAGCACCACAGGGCTTTCATCACTACATAAATACAGGCTGGTTGAGAGCGGTCTACAGTGACGTTTATCTGCAGCAGAGATCGGCTGTAAATGATCCATTGATGATTGTGCTGGTATGCCTGTTAAGCAGAGAGCCCTTAGAGTTATCCACTTATCCACGCGATAGATCCCAATAAATTGATCCTAATGAGATCCTTTATAGATCCTAAAGAGATCCCCGATCGCCGCAGGCCGCACCAGCTCTGGTCTGAACAGGGGTCCGTATAAGCTATAGCAAGTAAAATATAAGCTATACAGAGATCACAATAAGCTATAGAAAGTAAAATATAAGCTGTAATTAGGAAAACACATAAGCTATAGTGAGTTTATCGCTCATTTCCCGTTTTGATTGTGGATAACTAATCTGATTGCCTGTCAGATAGTTACTTCGATCATTGGCGAGTTGTTATCTAACAATTCACAATCCGGATCGGTTGATCATGCTCAACGATCCTCTGAAACGTGTGCAGGAACGCTTGTGGCCAGCGACAATCTTGACTTAGCAAAGCTTTTTGAAGAAAAAGACACGAAATCCGGGGAAATCGTAACCCTGACGCCGAATGCCAATAATACTGTGCAGCCGGTGGCACTGATGCGCCTGGGCGTATTTGTCCCTACGCTTAAGTCGTTAAAAAACAGCAAGAAAAACACATCTTCAACAACCGATGCGACCGAAGAATTGACGCGTCTGTCACTTGCAAAAGCGGAAGGCTATGAAAAGGTTGAGATAGTCGGCCCGCGGCTGGATATGGATAACGATTTTAAGACCTGGGTTGGGATCATCCATTCCTTTGCAAAGCACAAAGACAAGGTCATTGGCGACAAGGTACAGCTCTCATTTGTAGAGTTTGCCAAGCTCTGCGGCATCCCCTCAAGCCGCTCCTCAAAGCAGCTCAGAGAGCGTATCAGCCCGTCTCTGAAGCGTATTGCCAGCACCACCATCTCTTTCTCTTCAAAAAGCGGCGACGACGCAAAAGAATACATCACGCATCTGGTCCAGTCTGCTTTTTACGATACCAAAAAGGACATTGTTATCCTGCAGGCTGACCCGAAGCTTTTCGAGCTCTACGAGTTTGATCACAAGGTGTTACTGCAGCTCAAGGCGATCAACGCGCTTAAACGCCGTGAGTCCGCTCAGGCGCTCTATACCTACATTGAAAGCCTTCCCAAGAACCCGGCCCCTATCTCCCTGGCACGCCTCCGCGAAAGGCTTAATCTGCGCTCTCCTGTGTTTTCGCAGAACCAGACAGTGCGCCGTGCGATGGAGCAGCTCAAAGAGATTGGTTATCTGGACTATAGCGAAGTCCAGAAGGGACGCAGTGTCTACTTCCAGGTCCATAATCGCTATCCAAAGCTCAGAGCGCCCAAGACGGAGCAGCTGGAAGCACCGAAGACAACTACGAAAACAAAAGAGCCACTCGATCCGCAACTGCAGGAAAAGATTGAACTTCTGGATAAGCTCGGTATTTCTCTTCAGGATCTGGAAAAGATTTTTAAGTCTCAGTAGCACATAAGCTGTGATGAGTTGTTCTCTTCTCTGAAGAGCAAAGAATCAATGAGGCTGTAAGTACAGCCTTATACTAACTCGCTGTATTTTATTAATTTTATAAAAAAACTTACTCACTACAGCTTAGGTTTGTGGCGCAAAAGACGCGTTTTACTCCTTATAGCTTATATCTATGCGCTGAGGAGTAGGTGTTACTCACTATAGTTTATATAACCCCTCCCACTGGAGGATGTTTCTCACTACAGTTTATAAAAACGCAAATTACCGCTTTTTTTGCTCACTACAGCTTATGCAGTGATGGCAAGCAACTGATTACTCACTACAGCTTATGACTAACAAGTCAGAGTCTTTCTCACTTGAGTCTATCCTTCTGATTTTAAATGAATTATATGCTATTCTGGCTTAACAATTATAAAATATCGGAACTCACATCACCCCCTAAAGCTTATCTTTACTCACTATAGCTTATGATCATGCCAGAATAGCCACTCCTTATAGCTTATATAAGCTATAGAGAGTAAAAGCTCACGGTAAACTGAAGTGGTCAACTAAAACTTGCCTTCGTCGTTATGGCTATTTTTTAACCTCTGACGCACTCTATAAGCTATCTCAGCTATAACTCATTGAACCAGACGATGAGATCGACACCTACATCACTATTGATCGTGTAGGTGCTGCTGACGATGATCATGCCCGCATCATCAAAGCCATAGTAAAGCTGACCGCAAATGTTGCTTCTGACGAAGACGTTATCAAGCATTTGTTTGATTCTGGCTATCTGGATGAAACCAGAAACGTTGTTGCCGGCAGAATTGCACTCGGATGTTATTACTTTACCGACGATGCCGGCATTGAAGTGGAAGCACCCCAAATTGCAGGCGAAAAGATAGAGCGTGGGCTCCAGCAACAGGGGCTGACCAGCCGCTCATACATGTTCCTGCTGACCTGGTATGAGCATCTTGTCTTTGACGAAGAGCAGACAGTCAACGGCGCTAAAATCAGGGCCAACAGACTATATTATCAGTGCGATGTTCGTATCTACAACGGCAAAGGCCGGGTGTATGAGGATCGTTTAAGCAAACTCGGTATAGGTGCCAAAGGATTCCTTCCTTGGAACAAAGGCATGCATGTTGATCTCAGTGGCTGGCATCCTAATGAAATTCAGCTTACTGTGCAGAAATTCATCGTCCTGATAATTTCCCTCTATACGACACCGGTTGTCGGATTCTGCCCATCATAATCCCCGGAACCCCGCATTACGCGGGTTTTTACTTTTTGCGCGCCAGATCTGATTATGCTGTGAAGTTACGCAGGTGGTAGAGGATCTTCAGCGCGCGGACATACAGCATGTCCCACTCCAGATAATCGTAAACGGGAACTACTTCAGGCAGCGGGAAACGTTTACTTTTCCACTTCTGGTTAAGGCTAACCACATCTGCCAGTGATGGCGCTAAGCCGCGAATCTCGGCTACTTTACGGCAGAGTTCACGGGCAGAACCCCCGGCTTCAGCCTCGCGAAGGATACTGAAGATCTGTTCGTCGGAAAAACGCTTTTACATGAGGATGTCCTCATGTAGCTTGTGAAGCCATTATTAACATCGCGGTGTGTTAATCAACGGGGAGCAGGTCAATGCATTTAATGTGCTATTAAGATATTCTGGAGGGCGAAAGCAGAAGTTTTCTGTTAGCCCATTCAAGCTTGCTGAACTTTTTGTATTTACAGAGAACTGTGTCTGGTACCACGTAAAATCCATGATAAAAAATATCGTTATCAGTTAGATTTATGATGTGTAATCAGGTACGGGATGCAACTTAAAACCTGACCGGTGTTCTTGGAATCGCATTATCATGCCGACGGGAATAGTTTTCATTCAATAACGTCCCTGTATACTGAGTTCTTTCGCTCACATATTCGTACCGCTAAGGAAAAACTAATATTTCCAACTTAAGATATTTGAAAAGTCTTTTTTCTGGAGCGGTCATGAAATCTAAGTTATTGGGTGCAATTCCGCATAGCTATGCCCCCTTCTTTCGCGGGCTTCACATTGCTATTGCACTACTTATTTTATCGCAGATTGTAAATTCCAACTTCATTGACGCAGAGTTGCTTTCCGACAGCAGTTTCGAAGGGATAATGACATGGATACACATTGTCTCAGGCTTTTTGCTGCTCTTTTTGGGCGTGGCACTGTTGGCATGGATGATCTCACAGAGAGGGTTCCGCTGGTACTACGCATGGGCCATGTTAGACTTCAGCGGCATCAGGCGCGATATCAAACTGATAAGTCAGTTCAAGCTGCCCGAAGCTTCCCGGGGTGGCATTGCAGCTGCTGTTCAGGGACTTGGTGTTCTTGCACTCATCGTTGTTGCAAGCTCCGGCGGAATTTGGTTTATTGCGGAAGCATTTCTGAAAGCCTCATCTGATACAACTGAATACTATATTGATCTACATAAATTTCTGACGACGTTCATCGAAATATATTTTTATGCGCACGGCCTGATGGGTTTATTGCATATGTTTCTGGCAAGAAAAACAGCCATATCATAGTCCGTAAATAACAATTATGCGCGCGTCATGAGGCGCACAGAGTTTTCAATAAGAGGAGTGATCGTGATCCCTGGAGAAACTCATAAAATTTCACGCTCTGGCTGGCTCCGTGCCGCAGTATTGGGCGCCAATGATGGCATTGTTTCTACAGCCAGTCTCCTGACTGGCGTGGCAGCTGCCAACAGCTCAGCTCAGAATATTCTTCTCGCAGGTGTGGCCGGGCTGGTGGCTGGAGCGATGTCTATGGCAACAGGTGAATACGTCTCTGTTTCATCGCAGTCTGATACCGAACGCGCCGCCATTGCTGAAGAGCAGGCTGAACTGGAAAGCAACTTCCAGGCTGAAACTCACGAACTTGCCACCATTTACTTGCAACGTGGCCTCAGCAGGGAATTAGCGCATGACGTTGCCACTGCTTTGATGAAACATGACGCCCTTGATGCACATACCCGCGATGAGCTCGGCATCTCTGATATCTCAGCTGCGCGGCCACTTCAGGCTGCGCTGTTTTCTGCGGGTAGTTTTACCGTGGGGGCGGTAATTCCACTCGTTGTAGCACTGGCGTATCCCGGTATAGCTGGTATCGTTATATCAGCTCTACTGGCACTTATAGCTCTGGGGGCCGTTGCAGCCAGAGCCGGCGGAGCACCGGTGATGCGAAGCATTATACGAGTCAGTTTCTGGAGTACTCTTGCAATGGCGTTATCTGGTGTGACAGGCGCGTTGTTCGGGCACTTTGCCGGATAACTTTTACTGTTCACTACTTCTTTTTTTGAGTCATACATAGATAATCATCCCTCTTCAGAGCGCGCGCAAACCCATAGACACCCGTAGTGATCGCGGTGGCTGAACTGGACCGCTAAATTTGTGGATATCCAGTAAAATCACCGGACACATCTGTTTAACTCTGCTGGGACATATCAACCGGTAAACCGTTACGGGGACATGGTTGGTTGTTGTGACCCTACCATAAGCTGCCCTTGCCCTGTATCCGGGCCAGTGTACAGAGCGTTGAAACTGCCCGATAGCCATTGCACAGACTGTGAAAATCTGCGCCGCAGTGCAGGTAGTACTTCTGATGTTTTTAAGAAGGATAACGCGGAAGGGAGAAATCTGACACATTGACGGCGCTTTCAGGTGAGCGGCTTACCCTCTTGATCAATTTCCTACCGTTGGGGGCTCATTTTTGCATCGTTGATGACAGGAAAGACAGTTGGATTGATCATAAATGGTCTTGATGCAAAAAAATGTGATACGAAAACGGCACGGCTTTTGCTTGACTCATTTTTTGGTATCAAAGGGTGGGGAGCAATGGATGACGCACTGAGTTGGTTACAGGCCTCAAGGCAAAGCGATATTGCCAGCCTGCAACGCCTTCGCCAGACCGGCAAACTCATTACCACCGTCAGCGAACTGGTGCATCAGCTTCAGCGCGAGCGGGGGGCCAGCAATCTGTGGATATGTTCAGAAGGCAGGCTTTACGGCGAGCAGCGGCTCGCCAGTGAGCAGGATGTGACGCGCTGCCAACGGGATTTTTGCCAGGCCTTACCCAGAGTTGAAGCCCAGCCGGGATACAGCCGGTTCTGCAACCTGATCGCCGCCGCGCTGCAGGCCCTGGCCGGATTACCGGCGTTGCGCCAGCAGATTACGCAACAGCAGATCGCGCACGCGCAGGCCGTTGCGGCGTTCAGTACCATAATCCGTAGCTTACTGAACCTGGTCTTTGAGGCCGCCGACACCGCCAGCCATCCTGACATTACCCGCGCGCTCATTGCGCTGTTCAGCTTTATGCAGGGCAAAGAGCTGGCGGGACAGGAACGTGCCCTGGGAGCGGCCGGCTTTGCTGCCGGACAATTCAGTTCGGAGCAGCGCAGCGCCATGGTGGCCTTAATTGAAGCACAGGAACAAAGTTTTTTGACCTTCCAGCAGTTTGCCGATGAGGCAGTTTTACACCACTGGCAGCCGCTGGCGCAGGCCAGTCGCGAAATTGAACGGCTGCGACGCATTGCCTGTACCGACGGTCGGCGGGACGACAGTGGCGCGCTGCACTGGTTTTCGCTGCTGTCACAGCGCATCGACCAAATGAAATTGCTGGAGGATCAGCTGTCAGCCACGCTGATGTTGCGCTGCCGCGAGGCGATCGCACTGGCACAGCATCAGGCAGCTGAACCCCTGAATGTGGCGCAGTCGGGCTGCGATTTTACTTTATATGTCTCCGGGGTGGACTGGCTGCCCACCGAGTCCGGTGCGCTAAACAGCGACGGGCTGGCACCCCAGCTAGGGCGTTCACTGCTGTCGTTGATCACGGAGCAGTCTCAGCGTTTACAGCATCAGGCCAATGAGCTGGCCACCCTGCGCGCCACGCTGGAAGAACGCAAACTGCTCGACCAGGCTAAAACCTGGCTGATGCAGCAGCATGGGCTGAGTGAAGAGCACGCCTGGCAACGGCTGCGTAAAAGCGCGATGGATCAGAATAAACGGCTACCGGAAATCGCCCAGGCGATCGTCACGGTAGCAGCCACAATGAAGCGATAACTCTAAAGCGTTAGCTGCACAATGCTTGTGCGTGGTCTGCGTCACAAACGTGCAAAATCAGTTAAAAAACCAGCCCGGGTAAAGCCCTGATCGCCACGCGCAGGGCCGTTTCAAAGCTGGCATGCAGTTTGCTTAACCCTATTAAGTGTATGCATTTGCTTTGCCAACGGCGGTAAAGCGAGTGCTTCTGGATAAAGGCGTCCATCTCCCTGTGAAAGCAGTGGAGAGGACGCCTTTTTTTATTTCCTGAGGGTGGCAAAAGATGAGCAAATCGCCAGTTTCACTGTCTCGACGTCAACTGCTGTTATCCAGCGCCGCCGCTGGCGGGCTGTGGCTGTTGCCGGGATTGCGCAACGCCGTATGGGCGGCGGGTTCCGATGCGCCAGAAAAAGCCACCGTGCGGGTGGGATTTATTCCATTGACGGACTGTGCGCCGGTCGTCATGGCCTCGGTGAAAGGCTTCGACAAAAAATATGGTCTGACGCTACAGCCCAGTAAAGAAGCCAGTTGGGCAGCCGTCCGCGACAAACTGATCTCCGGTGAGCTCGATGCGGCACACGTCCTGTACAGCATGATCTATGGCCTGCAACTGGGCGTTGCCGGCCCTCAGCATGCGATGGCGAACCTGATGACGCTCAATAACAATGGCCAGGCAATCACCCTGTCGAACCAGCTTAAAGCGCAAAAGGTCACCGATGCCGCCAGCCTGAAAAAGACCATCGACAGCCAGGCCAAAGGCAGTCTCACCTTTGCGCATACCTTTCCGACCAGTACCCACGCGATGTGGCTCTACTACTGGCTGGCGAATGCCGGTATCAATCCATTTGATGACGTGCGCACTGTCGTCGTGCCGCCGCCGCAGATGGTGATGAATATGAAGATTGGCAATATGAGCGGCTTCTGTGTGGGCGAGCCGTGGAATCAGCGCGCTATCAGTGATGATATTGGTTTTACCGTCGCTACCAGCCAGCAGATTTGGCCCGATCACCCCGAAAAAATTCTTGGCACCCGCGCCGCGTGGGTGAAAGAGAACCCCAATACGGCGCGCGCGCTGACGGCGGCTGTCCTGGAGGCGGCACGCTGGATCGATGCCTCCGATGATAACCGCCGCGAAACGGCGCAGGTGCTGGCCGGACGCGCCTGGATCAACACCAAACCTGAGATTCTGCAGGGTCGCATGCTCGGCCAGTACGAAAACGGGCTGGGACAGAAATGGCAGGACCCGCATGCGATGCGCTTCTTCCATGACGGCAGCGTCAGTTTCCCGTATCTGTCCGATGGCATGTGGTTCCTCACCCAGCTTAAGCGCTGGGGAATGCTGACCGAGGATCCGGACTATCTGGGCGTCGCAAAGCAGATCAACCGAATTGATATCTACAAACAGGCAGCGAGCGCCGTCGGCAACATCACGTTGCCCGGCAGTGAGATGCGCAGCAGCACCCTGATCGACGGCAAGGTGTGGGATGGCACGAATCCTGCCGTTTACGCCGCCAGCTTTGCCATTAACCACAAAGAGAGGTCGTGATGAAAAGCCAGACTCGCTCCCTGACGCAGCCTGAGACGCTGCCCACCCGGGCCACGGTGGTGCCCCTTCAGGTCACGCCAAAAAAGATGCGCTCGCCTGCGCGCCTGCGTCCGTTTTTGCAGCGTGCCATTCCCGCGCTGTGCGGTGTGATGCTTCTGCTTCTGATCTGGCAGATCGCGGCCCTTTCCAGCAAAGGCTTTCCCGGCCCGTACGCCACCTGGGAAGCGGCGAAAATCCTGTTCGCCGATCCGTTCTATAACAACGGCCCTAACGATCAGGGCATCGGCTGGAATGTGCTGGCCTCGCTGCAGCGCGTCGCTATCGGCTTTGGCCTGGCCGCGCTGGTGGGGATTCCCGCAGGCTTTCTGCTGGGGCGTTTTGCCTTTGTGGCACGCATGTTCAATCCGGTTATCGCGCTACTGCGTCCGGTCAGCCCGCTGGCCTGGCTGCCTATCGGCCTGCTGCTGTTCCAGCGCGCCGAACCGGCCTCCAGCTGGACCATTTTTATCTGTTCTATCTGGCCGATGATTATTAATACCGCCGAAGGTGTACAGCGCATTCCACAGGATTACCTCAACGTGGCGCGCGTGCTGCAACTGTCGGAATGGACCATCCTGCGCCGCATCCTGTTTCCCGCCGTTCTGCCTGCGGTGCTGACCGGGGTCCGCCTGTCGATTGGTATCGCCTGGCTGGTGATCGTGGCTGCCGAAATGCTGACGGGAGGCCTGGGGATCGGCTTCTGGATCTGGAACGAGTGGAACAACCTCAATGTTGAAAACATCCTGATTGCCATTTTGCTGATTGGCGTCGTCGGCCTGCTACTGGAGCAGGGACTGATGCTGCTGGCGCGTCGCTTTAGCTGGGATAAATAAGGGGAACACTATGCAACCTATCATTCGTGTACAGCAGGTCAGCCAGCGTTTTACCACTTCCGGCGGCGATTTTCTGGCGCTCGATAATGTCAGCTTTGATATTCATCAGGGGGAAACCCTGAGCCTGATCGGCCACTCCGGCTGTGGTAAATCCACGCTGCTCAACCTGATCGCCGGTTTAACCCGACCTACCAGCGGCGTCCTGTTATGCGATAACCGCGAAGTCACCGGCCCCGGCCCTGAGCGCGCCGTTGTGTTTCAAAACCACTCGCTGTTGCCCTGGCTGACGGCGTATCAGAACGTTGAGCTGGCGGTAGAGCAGGTGTTTAAAGGCAAGATGAACAAGGTGGAAATGCGTGACTGGATCGAGCACAACCTGAACCAGGTGCAAATGAGTCATGCCATGCATAAACGCCCCGGCGAGATCTCCGGCGGCATGAAGCAGCGTGTCGGTATCGCCCGCGCGCTGGCAATGAAACCTCGCGTGCTGCTGCTCGACGAACCCTTCGGTGCGCTGGATGCCTTAACGCGCGCGCATCTGCAGGACAGCGTCATGCGCATCCAGCAGGCGCTGAACACCACCATCGTCCTGATTACCCATGATGTGGATGAAGCCGTGTTGCTGTCCGATCGGGTACTGATGATGACCAACGGTCCGGCGGCGCAGGTGGGCGATATCCTGACGATCGACCTGGTCCGGCCGCGTTCACGCGTGGCGCTGGCGGATGACGTGCGTTATCACCAGCTGCGCCAGAAAGTGCTGCATTTTCTCTACGAAAAACAGACTTCGGCGGCATAAGGACGACACCATGAGACAACGGCTGCTGGTTGCGGGTAACGGGATGGCGGGCATGCACATGGTAGAAACTCTGTTGCAGCTGGCGCCGATGCGTTACGACATCACTGTGATTGGCCGTGAGCCGCACGGCAACTATAACCGTGTGCTGTTGTCGCCGCTGCTGGCCGGAGAAACCACCGTTGAGCAAACGCTGATCCACGACCCTGACTGGTATCACCGTCACGGCATAACATTGCGGGTGGGAGAGACGGTGGAACAGGTGAATATTGCTGAGCGGACCTTACGCACCGACCAGCGCCTGCTGCACTGGGACCGCCTGGTACTGGCGACCGGATCGCAGCCCTGCAGGCCGTCTGTTCCAGGCAGCGACCTGCCGCATGTCAGCACGTTTCGCACGCTGCAGGATGTGAACACTTTGCTGGCCGGGCACGGTCCGGTAGTGGTGGTCGGTGGGGGCTATCTGGGTATTGAAGCCGCCGCCGGACTTCAGGCGCAGGGACGTCAGGTCACGCTGATTCATCGTCAGTCACGTTTGCTGGACAGACAGCTGGATATCAGGGCAGGGGAATTACTGCTGGCTCAGCTCCGGGCGCGCGGCATTCGCTGTGAACTGAATGCCAGCCTTGCGGCGATCCGCACGGATAGCGTGATCCTCCACGATGGCCGTGTGCTGGCGGCGCAGCAGGTGGTGATGGCCATTGGTGTCCAGCCGGCGATCGCCCTGGCGCAGGCCGCCGGTATTCCCTGTCAGCGCGGCATTCTGGTGGATCGCCAGTTGCGCACTGCGCACGCCGGAATTTATGCCGTAGGCGAATGTTGTGAAATCAGCGGCGAGACCTTCGGTCTGGTCGCGCCCTGTCTGGCCCAGGCAAAGATTCTGGCGGCGCAACTGGCCGATCGGCCTCAGGGAGATTTCTACAGTGCGGCCACGGGCACCCGTCTCAAAGTCAGCGGCATTTCCCTGTTTAGCGCTGGTGACGTTCGCGAAGCCCCGTCTGTCACCAGTTTTGACCCGATCGCCGGGCACTATCGCCGCCTGTTCCTCAAAGACGGCCGACTGAACGGCGTGCTGCTGTATGGCGACTGCCAGCAAAGTGGCGCGCTGCTGAACCAACTCCATAATGCCGGACCGGTTTCTGTGAATACGCTGTTCGGCCTTGATGAACCTGAAACGCAGCCGCTGGCTGCAGGAAACCCTGTGATGAGCCAAACGAAACCTGTATTAGCCGTGGTGGGTCACGGCATGGTCAGCCACCATTTTCTGGAGCAGCTGGTCGCCCGTAACCTGCATCAGCATTATCACATTGTGGTCTACGGCGAAGAGCGCTATCAGGCTTACGATCGGGTTCACCTTTCTGAGTATTTCACCGGTAAAACGGCAACAGAGTTGTCGCTGGTGAGCGAGGATTTTTTTGCCCGGAACGCAATTGAACTGCGCAGCGGTTGCCGGGTAGAGGCGATCGATCGCCAGCAGCGCAGCCTGCGTGACAGCGCGGGACGTGAGCTGGCCTGGGATAAGCTGGTGTTGGCCACCGGCTCCCGCGCCTTTGTACCACCGGTACCCGGCCATGACGCCGGGCGCTGCTTTGTCTACCGCACGCTGGACGATCTGGATGCCATCGCAGCTTGTGCCCGCCAGAGTCAGCGCGGCGTGGTGATCGGCGGCGGGCTGCTGGGGCTGGAAGCCGCCAATGCGCTGAAGCAGCTGGGGCTGGAGACGCACGTGGTTGAGTTTGCGCCGCGCCTGATGGCCGTGCAACTGGATGACGGCGGGGCGCTGATGCTGCGGCAAAAGATCGACTCGCTGGGCGTGACGGTGCATACCTCGAAGCAGACCGAACAGATTGCCACCCAGCCTGACGGCAGCCTGGTGCTGCACTTTGCCGATGGCGGCGAGCTGGCCACCGATCTGGTGCTGTTCTCTGCCGGTATCCGCCCGCGTGATGAGCTGGCCCGGAGCGCCGACATCAGCGTGGGGCCGCGCGGCGGCATTACCATCAATGATCAATGCCAGACGAGTGACAGCGACATTTATGCTATCGGCGAATGCGCGTTGTGGAACGGGCAGATTTTTGGCCTGGTAGCGCCTGGCTACCAGATGGCGCGTGTGCTGGCCGGGCATCTGGCGGCCGAACCGGCGCAGTTCACCGGTGCCGACATGAGCACTAAACTGAAGCTGCTGGGCGTAGAAGTCGCCTCCTTTGGCGATGCGCACGGCAAAACGCCGGGCAGCCTGAGCTACCACTGGGCCAACGGGCCAAAAGGCATTTACAAGAAGATCGTGGTTAGCGCCGACAATGCACGACTGCTGGGCGGCGTGCTGGTGGGAGACAGCAGCGACTATGCCACGCTCCTGCAAATGATGTTAAACGCCATGCCGCTGCCGACGGCAGCGGAAGCGCTGATTTTGCCTGCGTTGAATGGCGCGCCGGCCAAAGGGTTGGGCGTCGCTGCGCTGCCGGACAGTGCCCAGGTGTGTTCCTGCCATAACGTCAGTAAAGGCGATATCTGCCATGCGGTGCAGAGTGGCTGTGGCGATATGGCCAGTATAAAAAGCTGCACTAAAGCCGCAACAGGCTGTGGCGGCTGCGCCGCGCTGGTAAAACAGGTGATGGAGCTTCAGCTGGAAAACCTGGGCGTCGCTGTTAAAAAAGACATCTGTGAGCACTTCGCCTATTCCCGTCAGGAGCTGTATCACCTGATCCGTATTAATGGCATCAAAACCTTTGACGATCTGCTGGCCAGCCACGGACGGGGTTGTGGTTGCGAGGTATGCAAACCGCTGGTGGGGTCGCTACTGGCCTCGTGCTGGAACGATTACCTGCTGAAACCGGCACATTTACCGTTACAGGACACGAATGACCGTTACTTTGCCAATATCCAGAAAGATGGCACCTATTCGGTCGTACCGCGCGTGCCGGGGGGCGAGATCACGCCACAGGGCCTGATTGCCATCGGCGAAGTGGCCGTGCGTTACGATCTCTATACCAAAATTACCGGCGGCCAGCGTATCGATCTGTTTGGTGCGCGGCTGGACCAGCTGCCTGCTATCTGGGAAACCCTGCTGGAAGCCGGTTTTGAAACCGGTCATGCCTACGGAAAATCCCTGCGTACGGTGAAATCCTGCGTCGGCTCGACCTGGTGCCGTTATGGCGTGCAGGATTCTACCGCCTTCGCCATCGCGCTGGAGAACCGGTATAAGGGCCTGCGCGCACCGCATAAGATCAAGATGGCGGTGTCCGGCTGCACCCGCGAATGTGCGGAAGCACAAAGTAAAGATATCGGGGTCATCGCCACGGAAAACGGCTGGAACCTGTACGTCTGCGGCAATGGCGGCATGAAGCCGCGCCATGCGGAACTGTTTGCCAGCGATCTGGACGATGACACGCTAATCCAGTACGTCGACCGGATTCTGATGTTCTACGTGCGCACGGCGGATCGCCTGCAGCGTACCAGCGTCTGGATGGATAACATGGAGGGCGGGCTGGACTACCTGCGTGAGGTGGTGATTCATGACAGCCTGGGGATCGCCGCCACGCTGGAACAGGAAATGCAACAGGTGGTGGACACCTGGCAATGCGAATGGCAGACCACGCTGGCCGATCCCTCGCGACGTGCGCTGTTTACCGCCACAGTGAACAGCGACCAGCCGGATGAAACGCTGCACTATGCACGCGTGCGCGGACAGCGCCAGCCACACAAGGCCAGTGGTATTCCCCTGATGCATCTGCCCGCCGAACGCTGGAGCGAAATCTGCCCACTGGAGGCCATTCCGCCAGAGGCCGGCATCGGAGCCCGTCTTGGCAGCGTCCGTATTGCCTTATTCCGCATGGGTGATGACTGTTATGCGCTGGAGGATCGTGAGCCGGGCAGCGAAGCCAGCGTACTGTCACGCGGTATCCTTGGTGATGTTGCGGGGGAGCCGGTGGTGATCTCGCCGCTTTACAAACAGCGTGTACGCCTGCGTGACGGACAGAGCCTTGATAATCCCCAGCATCAGCTGCGTTGCTGGCCGGTTAAACTGGAGGACGGCCAGGTCTGGGTCGCAAACCGTCCGCTTAACCTGATGGCGCAGGCATCATGAAAACTACCTGCGCTTATTGCGGGGTGGGCTGCGGCGTCGAGGTCACGCAGCCGCAGAGCGCGTCGCCTCAGGTCAGTGGCGATACCCGTCATCCGGCGAATGCCGGGCGGCTATGCGTAAAGGGCGCGGCACTGGGCGAAACCCTGACACAGGCCGGACGGTTGCTGCATCCTCAGCTTCATCACCAGCGGGTCAGCATGGAGACGGCACTGGATGCCGCGGCTGATGGTTTGCGCAGGATTATCGATGCGCATGGCCCGGAGGCGGTGGCTTTCTACGGTTCCGGCCAGTTGCTCACGGAAGATTACTATGTGGCGAACAAGCTGATGAAAGGCTTTCTCGGCGTCGCCAACATCGATACCAATTCACGCCTGTGTATGGCCTCCGCGGTGACAGGCTATAAACGGGCATTTGGGGCGGATGCCGTACCGTGCTGTTACGAGGATCTGGATGAGGCCGAGGTAGTCATTCTTGTCGGCTCGAACGCCGCCTGGGCCCATCCGGTGCTGTTTCAGCGCCTGAAACAGGCAAAAGTGCAGCGCCCTGAGATGCAGGTTGTGGTTATCGATCCGCGCCGCACGGCCAGTTGTGAATTCGCCGATCTGCATTTACCGCTCCGGCCGGGCAGCGATCCGGCCCTGTTCTCGGGCCTGCTGCACTGGCTGGAACAGCATGACGGCATTGACGTCACGATGCTGCCGCATCTGGACGGTGTAGACACAACCTTACGGGCCGCGCGGCAGTGGGATGGTGCGGCGGTGGCAGCCCATTGTGATATCAGCAATGAAGTGATCGCCGCGTTCTACGGGTTGTTTACCCGGCATGAGCGCGTACTGACCTTATGGTGCATGGGCATTAACCAGTCACAAAGCGGCAGTGACAACAACAATGCTATTCTCAATGCGCACCTGCTGAGCGGCAAGATTGGCCGACCCGGCTGCGGCCCGTTTTCGCTGACCGGACAGCCGAATGCGATGGGCGGGCGGGAAGTAGGGGGGCTGGCCAACCAACTGGCGGCGCATATGAGTTTCACCGCAGAAGATTGCGACCGTTTACAGCGTTTCTGGCGCAGTCCGCGTATGGCGCGTGAGCCCGGCCTGACGGCGGTTGATCTGTTTGACGCCATTGACCGTGGAGCAATCAAAGCTGTGTGGATTATGGGCACCAATCCGGCGGTTTCGATGCCAGAAGGCAATCGCATTGCCCGGGCGCTGGCTGCCTGTCCGCTGGTCATTGTGTCAGACGTGCTGGCGCAAACGGATACCACCGCCTTTGCGCATATTTTGCTACCCGCGCAGGGCTGGGGGGAAAAGAACGGCACCGTGACCAATTCTGAACGCCGGATTTCCCGTCAGCGCGCGTTTATGCCTCCGGCCGGAGAAGCTAAACCGGACTGGTGGTTACTCGCGCAGGTCGCCCAGCGTCTGGGCTTTCATGAAGGCTTTACCTGGACGCATCCGGCAGCCATCTTCCGCGAGCATGCGGCGTTGTCGGGGTTTGAGAACAACGGCCAGCGCGCCTTTGATATCAGCGGTCTGGCCGGTATGAGCGACGCACAGTGGGATGCGATGAAGCCGGTACAGTGGCCAATCAACGCTCGTTATCCCGAGGGCTGCGCCCGGCTGTTTAGCGACCGGCACTTTTACCATCCTGATGGTAAAGCCCGCCTGTTGCCACCGGCCACGCCGCAGCCAGTGGTGTGCGAAACGGCTTACCCGTTATTAATGAACAGCGGACGGATCCGCGATCAGTGGCACACCATGACGCGTACCGGCCTGGTTCCCCGGCTCATGCAGCATTGTGATGAGCCATTTGCAGCCCTGTATCCGCAGGACGCACAACGCTATGGCCTGTGCGCGGGCGCACTGGCACGGGTGCAGTCCGACGCGGGCTGGGTGACGGTGCGTGTGACGCTGGACAGCGGTCTGCGGCGCGGTGAGATCTTTGTCCCTATGCACTGGAACCGACAGTTCAGCCTGCAGGGCACGGTTGGCGGACTGGTGGCTTCAACCCGCTGTCCAGTCTCGGCACAGCCTGCCTTTAAACAAACCGCTGTGCGTATCCACCCGCTCAACGCCAGCTGGCAGGGCTGGCTCTGGCAGCGCGACGCAAGCCCGCCTGATGCGCTGCGCTACTGGGCGCGAACACCCTATGAGGGCGTGCAACGCTTTAGCGTGGCTGGAGACGGTTCACCAGAACAGTGGCTCATGGCAACGATCCCGCTGGCCGGGCTGCAACTGCAAACCGCTCATGCGGCGGAACCGCATTACCGCCTGCTGGCCTGGCGTAACGGTGAGCTGCACCTGGTCTTTTATGCAGGCGCGTCTTTACCCGAGATCAATCATGACTGGGTTGCGCAGGCTTTTCGCCAGGCACCTGTGAATGCGGCGGACCGGCATGCTCTGCTGGCGGGACAATCGGCACAACGTGCCGTGGCTGGCCGGACGATCTGTAGCTGCTTTGGCGTTGGGGAAAACACCATCTTACAGGCGATTAAACAGGGCTGTCACAGCACCAAGGCACTGGGTAACGCACTCAACTGTGGTACCAACTGCGGCTCCTGCCTGCCGGAGCTAAAACACCTTTTGCTTTCCGTTGCTGTACCGGAGCAAGAATGATGATCGCGATTAACGCTTTAGACAAACTGCTGGCGCCGGACAACGCGTCCAGCCCAGGCAAAGTCTGGCTGGTAGGGGCCGGACCGGGGGATGTGGAGCTACTGACAGTCAAGGCGCTGCGCCTGCTGCAACGTGCGGATGTCGTGGTCTATGATCGCCTGGTCAGTGAAGCGGTGATGGCGGAAGTCGCCAGCAGCGCACTCTGTATCGACGTGGGTAAACAGCCGGGTCATCACGGCCTGAAGCAGGCTCAGATTAATCAACTGCTGGTGGACCTGGCTGCCAGCGGGCGCAATGTCGTACGTTTAAAAGGCGGCGATCCCTTTATCTTTGGCCGTGGCGGTGAAGAGATGGTCAGCCTGCAGCAGGCGAATATTGTCTGCGAAGTGGTGCCCGGCATTACCGCCGCCGTGGGCTGTGCGGCTGCCAGCGGCATTCCGCTGACGCACCGTGACTGTGCCCAGTCATTGCGCTTTATCACCGGACACGGGCGCAGCGGCGAGCCGCAGCTGGATGCGGCGGCGCTGACCGCGACCAATCAGACGCTGGTGTTTTACATGGGGTTAAGCTGGAGCAGCGTGATTAGCGCCCGGTTACGGGAATATGGCCGCAGCGAGGCGACGCCGGTGGCGATCATTGAAAACGGTACGCGTCAGAACCAGCGGGTGCTGATCACCACGCTGGCCGGGTTGCCTGAAACTGTTGAACAGCAAAAACCGGTGTCGCCGTCGTTACTGATTGTGGGCGAAGTTGTGCGCTATTACCGTGCCGATATAGTCTCTGCGCATGGGTGTGATTTGGCGTTAAGTGACATTGAGGCGCACTGATGCTTACCGTGCCGAAAGAAGGGACATATAAGATAGCGTTCCCGACCGGTTAAAAAAGCGTTCCAGGTACAGCCGCGAGTCAAACCCGCTGCCATAAGCAGGGAAGTCAAAAAGCGGGCGTGCGGGGCACGCTACATGGCGTCGGCCGGTAATTCTCACTGCGGCCGCGACCAGTCAAATCTGAGGCTTTCAGGTAGCGTTTTCATTGTCATTTCACGGGATGACGGGTGACAGCGCGGGCTTACCCGCCTGCGGTCTGACCCAGCTGAGCACCCGATCCGGGCGGGTTAACGGGCCGGGTCCAGAGAGGATCAGACCGCCAGAGTTCGGGAAAGCCCATTTTTTCCCACGTGACGCAGGCCGGCGGCTGTGCCATAAGCGTATCAAGCTGCTCTTTTAGCCCATCACTCCAGGAAACCTGATCTGAAAGATACTTGAGGATGGCCAGCCTGGCAGTACAGGGTATGCTTGCGGTGTGTAAAGTGATGCTCATAACCATTGTTATGCATGGGCGCAAACACCATGAAGTGGCGATTCCATACCCGGTTATGGTGCGCGCAAAGGTTGCGCAGGTGCGAAAGAGTGTGGAACCGGGAGCCAAGGACGTCATGGCTGTTGAGGCTGAACATACGCGCAATCGCGCGCTGATCGCTGACGGGAATACTGGCATACATCGCCGACCAGGTCCCGAACGTCATGACCTCGGTGATCATCCACGAGGGCGGACACACGGGCGTGCCGTAGCGTTCGCGATAGTGCTGAATGAAGACCTCTTTGGCACCGGCTATCTGGCGGAAAAATTCCTGATGATCGTAGTCAGGTCGCATGATGGCGAGATTCATAATCCAGTGGGCGCCGTAGCGGGCGGACATGTGCTCTGACAGGCAGGTGCGCAGGGCCACTTCAACCTTCTGGATCTGCTCCAGAATGATAAGTCTGAGGCGCCGGTCAAATTCATACAGGTCGATGACCTGCCCGAGCGTGGTGCCTGAAAGAAACCGTTTGGGTTCGTGCACCCGGGACACGCGCTCTTTCGTCATCCGGTAAAAAGGATAAAAGTAGCCTCGCAGCCGGTGGTAACCTACGAAGCGGAGCGCATTTTCGGTAATGTACTCGTCCTTAATGACCAGTCCGCGCTCGCGCAGTCTGGTAATCAGATCGCCGGTAAAGCTGGATAGGTTTCATAAGCTACTTTGCTGCAGGATATCCCCCTGGGCACTGCTCACCTCACCGCTCTGTGGAAAAGCCAAAAAAAACCCGCCAGTTTGCGCTTAATCTCCTGAGAGAACATAGGCGAGGCAGGTGTTGTTAATAGTAACCTATCAACGCATGGCGAATACGTCAACCGTTTCAGTACCTGTTAAATGGCCAGGCCCGTCTGCTTAACCTAAGCGTCGACAACGTATTCGTAGTGGCGGAAGTTGTCGCTGAAAAGTGCGCCCAGCCTGAGCTCCGCCTGATGCTATGCTTCTTTGCAAGGCCAGCTGTTCATCCTTCGTTGGCCGGCCGGGCCGGCGGCTGCGCGCGGCCTCCTCTAGCTTTAGCTGCTTGAGCGTGCGCAGCACCATGAACGGTGTGGAAAGCGGGGCGCCGGTCAGCGGATCGTCCAGTGCAAAGGCCTCCCGGGTCAGCGACAGAATCTCGTTGAGCCGCCCGCCGGTGTTCCACAGCGCGTCAATAAAGAGGCGCTTTTCAGGTCGGGCTCCTTCGAGAGCTGCACTGCTACCTCGGGGGCGAGCAGGCAGCGCGGCATGTCGGTGCCGTACGCGGCGGCCAAGTGCCCAGAGCCACCGCGCTTTCGTAGTCAAAGTAGCACGCGGCGCCGGAACCGGTCACATTCTGACCGCTGACGTTGCTACGTGAAATCTGCGTCAAAGTACCCAAACTTTCAATCTCCGTTATCTGGCGTGATGGAACGTATTTTTTCCCCCGTCTGTCCAGCGAAAACCATGGGAATAAATCGATCCGGTCAGGATTTGTTTCAGATCGGTTATCCGTCTTTTCTCCCGTATAGGGAAAATCACTTGGACGGTGCAAATTTAGAAGCGCGGTGCCCGCGGGCCGGTCGCAGCCGGAAATGACGGTAACCAGCTGAAGATAAATGGAAATTTAACAAAGCGCGGCGGGCGGGGCGCACTAGGCACTCTACGCTCGATGCCTGGTATTGGTGAAATATAAGAAAAGCATGTGCGGCAGAGGTGCCAGGCAGTAAACTGCGGCTGTAACAACTCCGCCAACTCACAGACGATTAAAATTTATGGACGACGAAAAGTGCATCTGTTCCGACTGCGTTGAAGACTCTTATATCAGTAATATGATTAAAACGACCGGTAATGATAAGAATACCTGCAGCTACTGTAACGGTGACGGCATTACAGTCAGCCTTGAGGATATCGCATACAGGATGCATGAGGTGTTTGAAAATTATTATTCATCTCACATTGATGATTTTTATGTGAGCGGAAGTCCGGCAGAAGATATTATTGCAATGGAACTCGGCGTAGAAGAAGATGTGTATAACGACATTATGGAAATCCTTTGTGAAGAGCATAATGATTATGACTACACGATATACGGTGACGACTATCTTTATGAGAGAACGGTCTTCGAGGTCGGCGAATATGACTATACATGGAATAAGCTCAAAAAATCCTTAAAAACAAAAACACGCTTCTTTAATAATGAGCTTCGTGAATTTCTGGATAAAATTTTTTCTGGTATCGAAAAGATGCGGCTAGAAACAGGTGCGACCATCCGTCAAATTGATGGAAGCCACATTATATACCGCGCTCGAGTTTTTGAGGATTATCGCGACATCGAGGTTGCATTATCACACCCTGAACGCAATTTTGGACCCCCTCCATCAGAGCTGGCAACTTCGGGCAGAATGAATCCATACGGCGTACCGGTTTTTTACGGGGCAGCAAGCCTGAAAACAGCCATAGCAGAAGTGCGGCCCGCTGTGGGCAGTCTGGTAGTGGTTGCGCCTTTCAGGCCGCTGCGCACTCTGAACCTGCTCGATCTTTCTGGACTGGAGCACCTGATAAGCAGCAATGGCAGCTTATTCGACCCCGATTTCAGGGCGCAAATTGAGATCATCTCGTTTCTGAAAACCCTGTCGCGAAAACTGACCATTCCCGTTTTCGGTAAAAGTAAAGAGAGTGAATACCTGATCACTCAGGCGGTGTCGGAATACCTTAGTCTGTCAGATAACCTGAATCTGGACGGTATTATGTTTCACTCTACACAGAGCGAAAACCCGGAGGTGAAAGAGGAAAAAGACTACAACATAGTGCTTTTCAGCAAGTCTTCCCGGGTGAGGAATTCCCAAAATAATGCTATGAAGTACGGTGTTAGCATGTATGAAAATATTGAATATGATTTATGGAGCATCAGCCCGTCAATCTATCCGCAAGGGGTAGGCAGCGATGAAACTACGACGCCAGTCCGCCACAGTTCACGGACAGATAAATCAACGCTGGAACTTGACGTAGCCTCACTGGAAATACACACAATCCGGGCCGTCCGGTTCAAAACCGATGCTGAAGGCATTGAACTGAGGAATGAAAAACCGCCCTTCACTAGAAATTGAACATTTTTAAACTAACCAGTCACTCTGTGCTGAATGCCTGGTCGTGTATGAACAGAGATGCGGTGTAAACCTTTACTGCCCATGGCAGGTATCAGATGGGTTTTTGAACCTCCGTTAGACTGAGCTACTTGGCGATTACCACGCAATCCCCGGCGACGGTTCGCCAGAGCCAGCGGCCCGGACTCGCGATAACGCGCTAACAGACGCCGACAGTGCCGATCCGTTATGCCAAGTCGTTGTGATGCAAGCGAGGTTGTAAGCCGGCCATCAATGACGTCCTGCAGGATCTTGAGGCGGTTAACTTCATTCATCGTAAAGCACTCCGAACCGTAAGCCGTCATCAGTTGCGTCCTCAGCCGGGAAACCCTGGAAAAAGGACGATAATGCGGACATCTCAATATAGCCAGAGGCGGACATCTGAATTTAGCCACTACAAATGAAATGGCGCATAATGCTATTTATGTTAAACTGTATGTCAGTGATAATTCGTGTAAGCTGCCAATATGCTTCACTCTTCTTCATTAATGGTTTTAGATTGTGTTCATTCTCATCTTGAATCGCCACGAGTTTAACAGATACCTCAGAGTCATTTAAGATGACTGAAAAGAGAGGTGCCCATGAGCGGTAAGCGTTATCCCGAAGAGTATAAAACCGAAGCAGTCAAACAGGTTGTTGCTCGCGGTCATTCTGTTTCCAGCATGGCAGCACGTCTCAATATTACCATCCACATCCTTTACGCTTGGATAAAAAAACACGGTCCGGACTCATCCACTCATAAAGAACAGGCAGATGCTCAGGTCGAGATCCGCCTACTCCAGAAGGAGCTGAAGCGGATCACTAGCGAACGGGACATATTAAAAAAGCTGAGGCGTACTTCGCAAAACTGCCCGACTGAGATACGCCTTTATCCGTGACAACACCCGTTGCTGGCCTGTTCGTCTGCTCTGTCGGGTGCTTAATGTTCATCCCGGTGACTTTTACGCCTCGCTTCAGCAGCCGCATTCTCAGCGCCACCAGACAGACCTGAGACTGACGGGACAGATTAAACAGTTCTGGCTGGAGTCAGGTTGCGTCTATGGTTATCGCAAGATCCATCTGGATCTGCGGGACAGTGGGCAACAGTGCGGAGTGAGCAGGGGCTGGTGACTGATGAAGCATGTCGGGATAGACTCAGGTAGGATACCGGAGCCCGCGAGCACGTAAAGGCGAAGCCAGTATCGTGTCGTCCAACAGGCTCAAGCGACAGTTCAACCCGGATGCTCCGAATGAGAGGTTGGTAATGGATATAACCTACATCAGCACCCATAAAGGGTGGCTATATCTGGGCGTGGTTGTTGACCTGTTTTCGCGTAAGGATATCGGCTAGTCCATGTGCAATCCCGGATGAGAAAGGACATAGTCCTTAACGCACTGCTGATTGCAGTATGGCGGCGTAATCCTCAAAAATAGGTGCTGGTTCACTCGGACCAAGGTAGTCAGTACACAAGCCATGAGGGACAGTCGTTCCTGAAATCTTACAGCCTAGAGGGCAGCATGAGCCGCCGCAGTAAGTGTCACGATAACGCGGTTGAATAAAGCTTTTCCATGCGAGCGGATAAAGAGAAAGATTTAAGGAACGCGGGAAGAAGCCCGCAGCGATGTTTTTGATTACATCGAAATGTTTTATAACAGTAAACGTCGGCATGGTTCGAGCGATCAGATGTCACTGACAGAATATGATAAACCAATATTATCAACGGCTCGAAACTGTCTAGATTATCCGTGGAGATTCAAAGCAGTATTCTCGCCCGGCCCATATTCCCGCTCTTTCTCTCAATGGATATGCTTAAAGTTGTAATTAGCTTGTCATTATGTTATTTCGGAATAAATAACTATTTTGCTGTGGAATAACTAAATAATCATTACTAACGGATTGTTGTGTCTCATATTTTTGCAGGTCAGATGATCAACATCTAGAGCAATTATTATTAGATGATGTGTGAAAGGGAAATTTACAAACGCAAACGGGTAAGTAAATGTTAATATCTTGTCAAAGTAGCAATCAGATGCTTTCTGCTGATCTTCTAACAGATAGCATCTGGTTTAAAAATGCTAAACCAATATTATATTGGAAGGTGTCGTTTAGTTATCCACTCAACGCGGTCTGGATCACGGTGAGAAAAGAAGGCACTGTTACCTGTCTCAAGAGCAGTGATTTTTTCAAGATCACGTTCATTCAGTTCAAAATCAAAAATGTCGAAGTTTTCTTTCATTCTCTCTTTTCTTACGGACTTAGCCAGTGAAACTACGCCTCGCTGTAATAACCATCTCAGTACCACCTGGCCGATAGATTTCCCATATTGCTGACCGATTGAAGAGAGCACTGGATTGTTAAACAAATCATTACGGCCTTCTGCAAAGGGTGCCCATGCCTGAGGTTGAATATTACGACTATGCATCCAGGCTATCGGATGCAGTTGCTGGTGGAAGGGGTTAACCTCAATCTGATTAACTGCTGGCGGAACCTTGTTGAAAGCTGTCAGGTCTGCAAGTCGGTCAGGATGAAAATTACTGACGCCTATAGATTTGATCTTTCCTTCGGCCTGCAATTCTTCCATTGCCCGCCAAGCGCCGTGAACGTCACCATAAGGTTGATGGATTAGATACAAATCAACGTAATCCATTTGCAGGCGGTTAAGCGACCTTTCAAACTGCGCTTTAGTCCCCTTGTAGTTAACGTCCTGAACCCAAAGTTTGGTTGCAACGTAAAGCTTCTCACGTTCAATCCCACTATTGACAATGCCAGTACCCACCTGTTGCTCATTCATATAAGAAGCAGCAGTATCAATCAGCCTGTACCCAACGTCTATGGCGTCGGCAACTGCTTTTTCGCACTCAGCGGGATCAGAAATCTGAAAGACTCCAAATCCTACTAGAGGAATGGATAAGCCGTCGTTTAGCGTGAAATCTTGCATTGTGTCTCCTTAGCATGATGAAAAATCGACTGGTTTAGTATGATGCAATGAATTGATCCTTAGAGAATTTCTTTGCATCATTTAAATAGATAGCTGTTTTTAATAGTTGTTGTGTGAGTTAACATTAATTTTCGGCATGTCCAACATCTCGTTTATGTGTAAATACTACTAAAAAGCTAAGTAAGGTGAACATGCTCATAATCGCGACCATTGGCCATGGAGTGCCGTTATGTAACCAGGCCAGAAGAAGAGTGGAAACAATCCCACTTCCATACTGCATTGAACCAATTAAAGCCGAAGCTGAGCCCGTCATTCCCTCCGCTTTATCCAGTGCGCAGGCCGTGGCTGTTGCAGCAATGACTCCATTCATCGAAAAAAACACCAATATACAGATCACTTTCACAATGAGCTCAGTGGGATGCAAAATAAGTGATATGAAAAGTGCACTAACCATAACAAATGCAATTAACGTCGAAAACTCAAGGAGCTTTTCAAGCGGGATTCTTTCAACCATTTTTTTATTAAGCGTGCTTATTAACACCACGCCTACTATGTTTATAGCGAACAGCCATCCATAATGCTGAGGACTAATGCCATAATAATTAATGTATACAGATGGCGATCCTACGATGAAAGCATATGCTGCGGTGTAATATAACGTTACACACCAAGTGAAACGCATAAAGGACTTATTTTTAAACAGTGTAAGATAGTTCGAGAAAGAACCTTTGAGTGAGGCTTTGACTCTTTTCTCTGGCGGGTGTGTTTCAGGTAACCAGAACAATGACGCCAGCATCATAATTCCAATTAAAGCCAGCAGCCAGAAAATCGATGGCCAAGCCGTAATAGTGATGATTTGTCCGCCGATGAGGGGGCCTGCAATCGGAGCTATAGCCATCACAATGATCAACGTTGAAAGCATCTGAGCGGCGCGTGTTCGGGAATAGAGGTCTCTGACCATTGCCCGAGCGAGCATGGGGCCAGTACATGCACCAATGGCCTGAAAAATTCTCCAAAAAACAATTTCTTTCATATCTGCGGAAAGTGCACATCCTGCCGAGCCAATTACGAAAAAAACCATACCAAATATAAGAGGTAGTCTTCTTCCTAACTGATCACTAATAGGTCCCCACACCAGTTGAGCAATGGCGAAACCAATAAGAAAACCAGTGACAGTGAGTTCAGCATCTCCATGTAAAGATTTAGCCATTACCGGCATGGCGGGTAAATATATATCGGTTGAAAGGGAAGTAAATGCCATTAATGCGCTGAGGATAAGTATGAATATCAATCCTTTATTTGCATTAGGCAAGTAGTTATCAATTTTAGTCATTTATATCTCAAAAATAGAAAGCGTACATTAACTGTCTGAAATTTTAGTGTGTTTATGGCTGAGCCAACTCTCGACACTTTCCATGGTTTTCCGCTCCTGATCTGCCTGCATCACAAAAGGATCCAGTAAATTTGATGAAGGACAGAGCTTATTCAAAATATCCATGCTGTCACCAATGCCAACCCCTCCGTGAGTAATGAACGGGATGACCGTAACCCCCTTTAGGTCATGTGTTCGTAAGAAGTTTTTAATTACTGACGGTACGCTGGTTCCCCAAATAGGAAAGCCTATATAAATAATTTTGTAAGTGCTGATGTCAGTCAGCCTTTTACGAATGGGACGTAAACTTCCAGCGTCACGTTCCTGACTGGCTATTTCAACCGTCTTTAGATAATCTGCAGGATAGGGCGTTAGTGGTGAAATCTCATGTATATGAGCACTCAGGTTACGCTGGAGGAGGCCTGCGACAACTCGTGTATTACCCGTACGTGAGAAATAGGTAATCAGCGTATCGTTTGATTCTGTACCTGGATCTCCCTCAGCGGCACTGCTTACAGTGCCGCTGAACAAGGTGAGAGCAGGTAGCGCTGCCAATGACTTACGGCGTAGCGCATTGTGCTCATCAGTCATATTATCTCCCGACAAACTTAACGCCCCACCCGGGCTTTCAAAGATTCAGGATAACGATCGCCAACTACATCAATTTTTTTCAGCGCATTGCTGATATTGGCCAGTTCTTTACCATCTAAAGTAATGGGCGCAGCCCCCAAATTTTCCTCCAGGCGATGCAACTTTGTGGTGCCTGGAATCGGGACAATCCAGTCCTTTTGTGCCAGTAACCAAGCGATAGCAATTTGAGCGGGAGTAACCCCTTTGCCCTGTGCTATATTCTTCACAAGAGACACGAGATGCTGATTGGCTTCACGAGCTTCTGCAGCGAATCGAGGAACCTTACTCCGGAAATCATCGTCGCCAAAGCTGACCTGAGCATCGATTGTTCCTGTGAGAAAGCCTTTACCCAAAGGAGAGAAAGGTACGAAACCAATACCCAGTTCTTCAAGAGTAGGAATAATGCTTTCTTCAGGCTCGCGCCACCACATTGAATATTCACTCTGTAATGCAGTTAAAGGCTGAACAGCATGAGCGCGTCGAATGGTTTCGACCCCCGCCTCAGACAAGCCGAAATGCTTTACTTTGCCCTCCGCGCTAAGATCTCTGATAGTTCCGGCGACATCTTCGATAGGCACATCAGGATCAACACGGTGCTGATAAAACAGATCGATTGAATCGGTTCTGAGACGTTTGAGAGAACCCTCAACAGCTTTACGGATATGTTCAGGGCGGCTGTTAAGGATCTGTTGTTTGTTATCCTCGCCAAATGTAAAACCAAACTTAGTTGCAATGACAACATGGTCTCTTACAGGTTGAAGGGCTTCGCCAACAACTTCTTCATTCAAATAGGGGCCATAGACCTCAGCCGTATCAAAAAACGTTACGCCCTTATCATATGCACTTCTTATCAGTTCAATTGCATGCTTTTTATCAACAGCCGGTCCATAGCCATGGCTCAGGCCCATGCATCCTAGACCAATAGCAGACACTTCAAGTCTTGAGTTACCTAAAAATCGCTTTTTCATGTTGCCTCCTGTAAAGAATTTCATTGGTATGCACTTCCCAGAGATTTATCTGAAAAATCGAGAAACATTCGATACGAACCTGACATTATTTCTATTTAGCTTACTGATGGCAGAGTTCGTTATTTTTCCACCAGAGCTGAATGAATATGAGCATACCTGAACCTTGAACTCTTAAAGCGTGAACTTATGCCATTAAGAATAGCGTATACTTCACAAGTGAATTAGGTATAAAAACAGGATGCCCTTATGAGTAATATTTATAAATGAGGATCTGTATTGCTAGATTTTTGATTATAAGGTGTAATGCACCACTCTCCATGAGCATGCCCCCTTACCTGAAAGCAAAAATACCTTCGCACTTTATTTTTCAGTTAAATTTCGAGTCTGACCTCTCGGATAATCCACCCTTATTATGGGGAGCAGAACTGGAGTAAGTGCTCTAACGCTCATGATATGTTACTGGAGTAAAAAGATTATTACTCCAGTAACATAATAGTATCAAGAACCCTTTTTATGGTGAGGCATAAACAACAAAACCAATACAAGCGCAGCAGCGATCAAGACAGTACCCGCTGTGAACGCATTACTAATCTGGTTTAACAACTGGTCTGTACCCTTTAAAGAATCACTCCCGATTTCAGCAGCAGTTACCAGAATGCTCAAACCTAAAGCTCCTCCAACCTGATGCATTACATTTACTACTCCGGAAGCCGCACCAGCGTCTTCATGAGCGACATTGCTGATCCCTGAAGTGGTTAAAGGGCCCATGGCTCCACCCATCCCAAAGCCTATCAACAAAGTGGGTAGCAGGAGGCCGCCAATGAAGGTTGAACCCTGGCCGAGCTGACTGAGCATCAACATACCCACAAAAGCTACTAAAAGGCTCAACATAAGAATTCTTCGGCCACCGTGGCGGCTGATATATTTGGGCGCATAGAGGGCTACAAGGAAATTAACAATCATTGATGGTACAAAGGCGAAACCAGCTTCAATAGGAGTGTAATGAAGGACGCTCTGCATGAACTGGGTGGAATAGAAAAAGAAGCCCATTGCTGCGCCTATATACAGAAACCGTGCAGCGTAAGCGCCTGAGCGTTCACGGCTAAAAAATAGGCGAAGCGGCATCAAAGGGTTTTTTGTTCGAGATTCGATCCAGATGAATACAGCAATTAATACTAATCCACCGATAAAAGAAGCCAGGGTTGTAACATTACTCCATCCATTATCTGCGGATGACACTGTGCCATAAACGACGCCTGCCATGCCAACGGAAGATAATAATGCACCGGGTATATCGAGCTTCCCGGTGTGACGGTCAGTTTCGGTTATGTATCGCCTGGCGGCTAAGATCAATGCGATTCCGATTGGAACATTGATAAGAAAACCTACCCGCCATGAAAGTAGGTCTGCAAGTAGTCCTCCAAGAACCAAACCAATACTCGCGGAGAGTCCTCCAGCGGCCGCGTAAAAGGAAATTGCTCGCGAGCGTTCGTGTCCCGGCGGAAAAGTCGCTTGTAAAAGCGCGAGAGTCGATGGCGCAAGAATGGACGCTCCAATGCCTTGCACGACCCTTGCTGATACCAAAAACTCTGCACTTGGACTAAGACCAATTGCGAAAGATGAAGCTGAGAATATTGCCAGACCCAAGCAAAGCATCTTTTTACGACCAAACATATCACCTGCACGAGCACTCAAAAGGAGTAGACCTCCAAACATAAGAGCATAAGCGCTCGATACCCAGGATAAGCCGGCTAGGGTGAACGAAAACTCGTCACGGATCTTCGGGAGCCCAGTAATAACAATAGAGTTATCAATTACAATCATCACATAGCTGAGTAAAATTATTGTTAAAATGATGCTACTTTTAGGCTTCCCTGTCGGTTCTGTTTTGAATGTCTGCTGCACTATCTGCACCCGCAATTAATGAATATAGACTCATTATAAACTGTTTTAACTTCATAAATAATCAAGACTATATTGATAAGGGCTATGATCCTAATTCATTAATGATTGATTCAATAAATGCATGACTCACTGGGATATTTTCACTGGCTCACCATTAAGGCATTTCCAGAGGAGCTTATAGGATACAAATTCCATTTATGAATTTAACTTATAGGGCTTATGAATAAAGATGCGCTTTTTATTGCTGAGATTTATGACATGATTTTATAATTGAATTTTATAAGTCTTGAATCCACATGCTAAAAAGCGAACTATCTGATCTTAATGTTTTCCTTTTGATAGCGGATGAACGTAGCTTCTCCCGTGCAGCCATCAAACTTGGCCAGTCCCAATCTGCGTTAAGTTACTCAATGAGTCGTCTCGAAACGCGAATTGGTTTAAAGCTACTTCACCGCACAACCCGAAGCGTTGCACCGACTAAAGAGGGCGAGAGGCTGATTGCGACCTTACGGCCTGCATTAACCTCTATCAATGATGAGCTTGCCGCTCTGAGTCAGTTACGAAGTATGCCTTCCGGACTTATAAGAATTACCACGCCAAAATATCCATTTGAGAAATATCTATACCCTGCTGTTTTAGCTATTCGTGAACAACATTATGATGTTAGCTTCGAAATTGACATAACCACATCTGTTAAAAATATCATTGATAACCAGTTTGATGCCGGTATAGCACTGCGTGAACAAATTGAAAAAGATATGATAGCTGTCCCACTGGGGCCGGAAATCAGAATGGTGATTATAGGCAAAACGTCATATTTCCAAAAACATGGTGTTCCTAAGGAACCTGCTGATCTAAGGCATCATTCCTGCGCTGCCTATCGCAGAGACTCAACCGGAAGAGTTTATAGTTGGGAATTTGAGAAGTTTAACGAGAAGCGTAAGCATAAATTTGATTCAACAATAATTGTCAACGATGTAGATATCCTGATAAAAATTATATCAACCGGAGATTACCTGTGCTGCGTGCCTGAACACTATGTTTCAGACAAGTTGCTATCAGGTGAGTATATGAGTGTTCTGAATGACTGGCTTTCGCCATTCTCAGGATACTGTCTCTATTATCCTGACAGGAATGAATTGACCCTGGCCTTTAGGATCTTTATTGACATGCTTAAAAATTTGAGCGCACAATAATTATGTGCGCTCAAATAGATTATTCCAGATTATTATCTTTAATGTATTTATCTACCAGGTTGGCAATTTGTTGATTATTAAGGTCGGAGAAAATAAAGTGCGTATTTCCTTTAATTCCTATATCTGGAAGGTGAATTAAAGTCACGTGACCTCCATGTTTATTGACAACATCACGCCATTCCTTTGCCATAGCCAATCTCACACGCCAGCTGTCCTGAGCAGGCATTGGCGTTGGTTTTGAGGGGATGTTATCGCCGTATAAGATTAAAATAGGAATTTTAGTCAGCGCACTGAATTGTTCAGTGCTGACAGGTGTGCCTTTAAGCGTATCAAAGGCGCTTGGCATAGGCTGCGGCAGTTCATTTTCAGGAAATACGAAACTGCTGCCAGGTTCAAACGCAACGATGGCTTTAACGTTACTGCTTTTAATTGCTGTAAACCAGCCTGGCCCTCCTCCTTGTGAATGCGTGAAGAGAATTGCAGGACCTGTTTTCTGCATTACAGCAGCCATAGCATCGGATATTACGTAATTGTCGAAAGGGCCCGTATTAGGGGTAAGCTGCCTGAAGTACTGATTTAAAGTTTCCTTATCATGTGAAAATTGAACATTACTAAAAAATTTTGGCCAGACACCCAGTCTGAACTGATTAAACCACATCTGTTCATCAGGTTTAGGTTTGATTTCTGTACCCTGCATACTTCTTCCGGCGTCACCTCGACGAGGCTGATCAATGAGATAGGTCGAAAATCCTTTTCTAAGAAAGATGTTCTGAAACCCTTCACGGCCATCTGGTGTTGATTCCCATGTCTTTGAGAACTGGCCCGCACCATGGAGCATTACAATTGGATATTTATGTGGGTGGACAGGAATTTGATAAAACGCATACGCGTGATCGCCATGGTAGGTTTGGCCAGCAGAATCCAGGGGTTTTTTTGGATCAAATTTTCCCGGAGCGGTATAAACTGTACCACCTGCAGCAAAGCTTCCCTGCTCTGAAATAATCAGAGGTAATGCTTTAATATTGCTCTCAGCCTGTACAGGACTAAGTCCTGCCGAAATGGCCAAGCATAAAGCTGTTATCAGAGGCATGACTATTCTGTTCAAAGTACATCCTTAATAAGTAAAAAACCAATAATAATGGATTTGTGAAAATTTAATTATCATAATATTTTCATAACGCTTCTGAATTTTTTTGTTAAATCATCCAAATAAAATGAATTCTTTGTCATTTTAACTCTCTGATTGCCTGCTAAGGTTCAATCATGGATTTTTTACATTCCTTCAGGTAAAAAAAACCGAACTCAGTTAAAACTGAGTTCGGCAGTAATTTTCAGAACTAGCAGGTTGAGAATGATATGGGAGCTCAAATCCTACATTATTCCCTATCCTTATAGATTATTCATCGTCTTCATCAGGCCTTTTACCGCTGAAACGACTTCTGATAACCACAAAGAAAACAGGTACGAAATAAATTGCAAGAAGTGTTGCAGCAACCATTCCGCCAATCACACCTGTACCTACAGCATTTTGCGCACCAGAGCCGGCGCCGGTGCTGATTGCCAGTGGCAGAACGCCAAGAATAAATGCAAGAGATGTCATCAGAATAGGCCTAAGGCGCATACGTGCCGCCTCTAGGGTTGCTTCGACAATGCCTTTACCCTCTTTTTCAGTCAGATCTTTTGCGAACTCAACAATAAGAATGGCGTTTTTTGCAGCTAAACCGATTGTTGTAAGCAGCCCGACGACAAAATAAACATCATTGCTCAAGCCTCTAAGCGTTGTTGCGGCGAGAGCGCCGATTACGCCCAGTGGCACAACTAACATTACTGAGAAGGGTATTGACCAGCTTTCGTAAAGTGCAGCAAGGCACAGGAACACAACAATCAGCGATAGAGCATACAAAGCAGGGGCCTGATCACCAGATAAACGCTCCTGATAAGACATACCCGTCCAGTCATACCCTATACCGTCAGGTAACTGAGATGAAAGTTGCTCCATTAAAGCCATTGCTTCGCCTGAGCTTTTGCCAGGAGCAGGCTGACCTAATATTTCCACCGATGAAAGACCATTATATCGTTCAAGTCGTGGTGAACCATAAACCCACTGTGCTGTTGAGAAACTGGAAAAGGGCACCATTTTTCCGTTACTGGCACGGACGTACCAATCACCCATATCTTTAGGCATCATGCGGTAAGGTGCATCACTCATGACATACACCTTCTTGACCCTGCCGTGATCTATAAAATCGTTGACGTAGCTTCCACCCCAGGCAGCACTGAGCGTGGAATTAATGTCATCTAAAGATACGCCAAGTGCAGTCGCTTTTTCCTGATCAATATTAATTTTATATTGTGGATTATCTTCCATGCCATTAGGCCTAACAGCCGTGAGTACATCAGGATGCTGTCGAGCCAGATCCAGAAGCTTATTGCGTGCTTCAATCAGCTGGTCATGACCTAAGTTCGCCTGATCGATCAACTCAAAATCGAAACCGGTGGCATTACCCAAGGCAATGATTGGTGGGAGGTTAAAGGCAACGACAGTACCGTCAACAATGCTTGAAAAAGCCTTAGTTGCACGGCTAACAATTGCATCTACTTTGTTTGCCTCGCCATCGCGCTGATCCCAGTCCTTAAGACCCACAAAGGCAATACCAACGTTTTGACCACGTCCTGCGAAACCAAACCCATTCACTGTCAGAACGTTTTCAACATTTGATTTTTCTTTAGTGAGGTAATAATCATTAATCTGATCAAGAACTTTTTGAGTTCGCTCCTGAGTTGCACCCGCTGGTAGTATGGCCTGTGTAGCGAAGACACCCTGATCCTCGGCTGGTAAAAACGAAGTTGGAAGTCGCATAAACAGCACTGCCATACCAGCAACAATAACTCCATAAATTACCAGATATCTTCCGGATTTATGTAACATCCGTCCAACAGACGAAGTGTAGTGCTCTGCACTTTGATCAAATTTGCGATTGAACCATCCAAAAAAGCCACGCTTTTTCCCGTGTTCACCTGGTTTAGATGGTTTAAGGATAGTGACACACAGAGCCGGCGTAAGAATCAATGCGACGAGAACCGACAGCGCCATTGCAGATACAATCGTCACTGAAAACTGTCTGTAAATTACACCGGTACTGCCGCCAAAAAATGCCATTGGCACAAACACAGCTGAAAGCACCAGTGCAATTCCGACAAGAGCACCCTGAATCTGTTCCATTGATTTACGCGTTGCGGCTTTTGGTTTAAGTCCCTCCTCAGCCATGACGCGTTCGACGTTCTCTACAACGACGATGGCATCATCTACCAACAGCCCTATCGCGAGTACCATACCAAACATGGTCAGCGTGTTAATCGAGTAACCAAACATAGCGAGAATGCCGAACGTACCCAAAAGCACTACTGGCACGGCGATAGTGGGAATCAATGTCGCACGAAAACTCTGCAAGAAGAGGTACATTACCAGGAACACGAGGATAATGGCCTCGGCCAGCGTTTTGACAACCTCATGGATTGAAATATTGATAAACGGAGTCGTATCGTATGGATAGACGACTTTCATACCCTGAGGAAAGTATGGCTGGAGTTGTGCGATTTTTGCCCTGATAGCTTTGGCCGTATCCAGAGCATTAGCGCCAGTCGCTAACTGTATTCCCAAAGCTGAAGCCGGTTTACCGTTAACTTTTACAACAAAATTGTAGTTTTCGCCCCCGCGTTCAATTCTTGCCACATCGTGCAAACGTACCTGGGAACCATCAGAGTTAACTTTCAGCAGAATATTGCCAAATTCTTCAGGAGAAGTGAGACGTGTCTGAGCAATTATCGAAGCATTAAGCTGCTGACCTTTTACCGGTGGAGCCCCTCCCAACTGTCCTGCTGCAATCTGCGCATTTTGTGTTTCAATCATGCTCATCACATCAACAGGTGTAAGCTGGAAATTATTCAGCTTATTAGGATCCAGCCAGATACGCATAGCGTACTGAGAGCCGAATAAGGTTGAATCACCGACACCATTAATACGGCTTAATGGGTCTTTAATGTTAGATCCTACATAATCAGCAATATCTTCCATGCTCATTTTACCTGTTTCGTCTACAAAAGCCGGCACCAGGAAGAATGTGCTTGAGGATTTACGTACGGTTATGCCTTGCTGCTGCACTTCTTGTGGTAAAAGTGGGGTAGCAAGTTGTAGTTTATTCTGAACCTGTACTTGAGCGATATCAGCGTCTGTTCCGTTTTGGAAGGACAGCTTTAATTCAAGCGTACCGGATGAGTCGCTTGTTGATGACATGTACATCAGGCCATCAAGGCCGCTCATGTTTTGTTCAATAACCTGAGTTACTGTATTTTGCAGTGTCGTTGCATCAGCACCCGGATAAGTAGCCCTTATCTGAATAGCCGTTGGTGCAACATCAGGATACTGTTCAACAGAAAGCCGCATTATTGAAATGCCGCCCGCAAGCATGACGATAATCGCCAGTACCCACGCAAAGATAGGGCGATCGATAAAGAATCTGGACATCAGTTGGCAGTTCCTTTCGGAGAAGCGGAGTTTTGCTCTGACAGAGGCACGGGGTCAACTTGTTCACCGGATTGGGCTCGCTGAAGCCCGGAAACAATAACTCGTTCACCCGACTGAATACCTCCCGTCACAAGCCATTTATCACCTTCTGTCTCTAAGACCGAGATGGTGCGAACTTCAACCTTGTTGTCGCTGCCGACGACAAGAGTGGTCGCATCACCGCGTGGTGTCCGTGTAACAGCTTGTTGAGGGATGAGAAGGGCACTCGGATTAATTCCTTCATCGAGCTTTGCACGCACAAACATACCAGGTAATAAAGAATGCTCAGGATTTGGGACAATCGCGCGGAGAGTTATAGAACCGGTTGTCTGGTCAACGGTTACATCAGAAAAAGCTAATGTGCCCTTATGGGAATAAACTGAGCCGTCACCCATAATGACACTGACTTCTGCCTTGCCATTATTTTGATGGATGCGACCTGAGGCCATTTCCTGCTGAAGGCGTAGGAAATCCTGACTGGACTGGGTTACATCGACATACATAGGATCAAGTTGCTGAACCGTCGCTAGCGCATCGGTCTGACCACTTTGAACCAATGCACCTTCAGTCACAGAAGATCGCCCAATCCGCCCTGCAATAGGGGAATTGATTGAGCTCCAGTTAAGATTAATGCGGGCGCTGTTTAACTGTGCTTTAGCTGCCTCAACATTTGCTGAAGTCTGTGCAGCAGTTGCATCCGCCTGATCTAAGTCCTGGCGGCTAATGTATTGTGTTCCGGCGAGAGATTTATATCGCTTGAGTGTAGTCTGAGCGATTCGGGCATTTGCTTCAGATTCCGCCAGTGCGGCGTGGGCATTATCAAATGCTGCCTGAAATGGCGCGGGATCTATTTGATAAAGGCTCTGGCCCGCTTCTACATCACTCCCCTCTGTAAATTCCCGCTTGAGTACCAGTCCAGATACCTGGGGACGAACCTCTGCCACTCTGAAGGCAGAGGTTCGTCCAGGCAATTCGGTGGTGACGGGAATCGATTGAGAATGTAAAGCCATGACTTCAACTTTTGGAGGGGTCTGCGTTTGAGTCTGATTGCCAGCGGTGTTATCACAACCCGAAAGACCTAGTGCTACTAAAGAGCACAAAATAGCGCCTGGTATAGGCGCCAATTTAATGGGCATTACGTCTATTCCTCGTAAATAAAAAACTACATTGAAGTAGTAAAGTTCTGGGTGTTAACTCGACGAAATCTTGCAGGAGGTAAATTGTATTTTCTAACAAAGGAACGCGTGAATGACTGCTGGGAATCGTATCCGTACTTAACCGAAATATCGATTACAGTTTCCTGACTGACTAAAAGGTCTTTTGCAGCAGATTCAAGTTTTCTGTCACGGATATAATGACCAAGACTGATATTCATTATTCTATGAAACATCCTTTGAAGGTGCCATTTCGAGTATCCAGAACGTGTTGCCACATCTTCAATTTTTAATGGGCTATGGATATTGCTTTTTATCCATTCCGCAAGTTCATAAACTATCTTTTCATGACGTTCCATAATTCCACCTATTTATTACTCTGGTTTAAAGACGAAACAAATGAAAGCAATGAAATGCCAGGGTTCGATATTTCAAAACGGAAATGGATTGTACGAAAGCGCTCTCTGCTTTATCTCGTCTTATGCAAATTATTTATAGATTTCAGCGACACCAAACATTTTGTTTTCTCCTCCAGCCGAAATTATTTTGAAGGATTTTGCTCCTTCCGATTCAGCCTTATCAGAAAGCTTTTGAGTTAAATCATCAAGTGAGTAGGCGCCGCTAGCAGAAACAGTTCCAATTTTACTCCCAGAACTGTCCTGAGTTACCTCGGCAGCATATGTGCCGGTAACGAAAGCAAGAGCTGGTAGAGTTACAAAAAGATTTTTAAGCTTTTTCATAATCACCTCATTTGATTGTAAGTTAATCAATATCTCTCAAGTACGGGTTAAGAGTAACATTACAAGATACATATTATTAGTCACCAGAATCAGATAGACTTTATGACTGTGTTTCATGAATCATGTCCCATATTGAGAATCTCCTCGCTTAGGACATGCTACAGAGTGATCCAAGTCAAAGTTCGGCAGGTTTTTTTCCTAAGATATGTGAAATTACGACATATATTTCATAGTGTTTATGATAGTTTCATGTACTAACTTTCTGGATGATGAGGGCTCCATGCTCAAAGAGAATTTCAGCGATCTTGTCTATCTTGTCATGGTCGCAAGAGAACGCAGTTTCACTAAAGCGGCTGCGAAGCTTGGGGTATCCCAATCGGCATTGAGCCACGCAATGCGGGGTCTTGAAGAGCGACTCAAAACCCGGCTCCTGACCCGAACAACAAGAAGCGTTGCACCCACCGAAGCGGGTGAGCAACTTATTGAATATATTGCTCCACTAATGTCTGATATTGAAAAAGCACTTTACGATCTTACGGAGCACCACACTTCTACGGCCGGAAATATACGAATCACTGCAGGTGAACATGCTCTTCACTCAACTCTGTGGCCATTGCTTGAACCATTCCTTAAGGCCTACCCAGATGTAAACATTGAGCTGTCTGTTGATAACACTCTCACGGACATAGTCAGTGGGCGTTTTGATGCAGGCGTACGACTCGGTGAATCGGTCGAAAAGGATATGGTAGCGGTAAGGATTGGACCAGACTGGAAAATGGTAGTAGTTGCATCTCCGGATTTTTTTGAAACCAATGGAACACCCAAAACTCCTTATGAACTACAAAACTTTAATTGTATAAATATGAGACTGCCCACTCTGGGAGGCCTTTACAGCTGGGAGTTTACTAAAGACGATAAAGACATAAGAGTTAAGGTCGAAGGCCAGCTCATTTTTAATAATTTGAAATCCCGAATTGAAGCCGCTCTTAGCGGCATGGGTATCGCCTACGTACCGGAAGATTCAGTTAAAGAATACATTGATAATGGATCTCTGGTGAGCATACTTACTGACTGGTGTGAACCATTCAGTGGCTATTACCTCTATTATCCAAGCAGGAAGCAGCATACGGCAGCCTTTTCAAAATTGTTGGAGGCGGTTCGACTGAATGGTTAATTAGACAGTACGCTTTAGAATTCAATGTTTAAGCGATTAAATTATGAAAGAGTTCGTCAACTTGATGCTTTAGGTAAAGTTGTTATCAATTTACTTTGACCCTGACCCCGAATATGATCCAGTCATAATCAGGAATAACCGGCTTCAGGTTGGTTGCTAATTCTGGCAACCGGCAGATTTTTCGGCGAATTCGGATGGGGTCATCCAGCCCAGCGCAGAATGAGGGCGACTCTGGTTATAGTGTATGCGCCAGGCCTCGATTTTGCATCGCGCATCCTCCAGAGACATGAACCAGTTCTCGTTCAGGCACTCCTGACGCAGCCTGCCGTTGAACGACTCTACTGTGGCATTATCCGTGGGCGTGCCTGGCCGTGAGAAGTCAATCCGGATATCACGTTCGTACACCCACTTATCCAGCATTTTTCCTGCAAATTCAGAGCCATTGTCTGTTTTCAGTAGTTGCGGTAACGGACGTCTCAACGCGAGGCTGTCCAGCATTTCAGCCACTTCTGAAGAGCGCAGGTTCTGGCCTACGCAGATCCCCAGACACTCACGCGTATAAAGATCTATTACCGTCAGCAGGCGGAGACGGCGACCGTCAAACAACGCATCGGAGACAAAATCCATCCCCCATACGTGATTGGGATACAGTCCCTGCGGCTGTGGGCTGACGTTTCAGCGCAGATTTATTACGGCGGGGGCGTTTAAGCCGGAGCGATAACCCCTGCTCGCGGTAAAGCCGGTAAATGCGCTTGTGATTATCGCGCCAGCCTTCCCGTTTCAGCATGACGTGGACCCTGCGGTAGCCATAGTGGACGCGGGTTTCGGTTATTTCCCTGATGCGCAGTCGCAGCGCGCTGTCATCTGCCGCAACGGAGCGGTACCGGAACGAACTGCGGCTGACCTGCAGCGCAAAGCAGACCTGTCTTTCACTGGCACCGTAGCGGGTCTGCAAGTCCCTGACCCATTCGCGCAGGCGTGCCAGCGTCAGCTCTTTTTTGCCAACACGTCCTGCAGCATGGCCTTGTCGAGGCTCAGATCGGCAACCAGCTTCTTCAGGCGAAGGTTTTCCTCTTCGAGCTGCCGCATATGCTTCAGTTCTGAAGGAGAAATCCCGCCGTACTTTTTGCGCCAGGTATAAAACGTGGCGTCGGAGATACCCAGCTTGCGGCAGACTTCCGGCACGGACGTACCCAGCTCAGCCTGCTTCAGGGCAAAGACAATCTGCTCTTCGGTGAATCGTGACTTTTTCATCGGCACAACCTCCGCTCAGGGGAGTCATTATCATGCCGGAATTCTGTTTCTGAATGGAGCAGGATTTCGGGTCAGGGTCAACTTTTTATTGAATTCGCTGCATAAAGCCTCGTGTTATTTTTTACTGACAATTACTCAAGAAAGCACGGGGTTTATGCTTTAACTATCATTGTTTGGTAGTAATTTTGAAGTCATATCTGTTTAACTTGAACTGCGACTTCATCCTTAAGTGGTGTGAACTTTATTCATGAGTAAGGATCATAGAGTCTTACTTTATTTCATTGAAGTATTCATTAGCACTTAGGTCTATATTATCTCTGAGGCACAGAAGGTCACGCTACAGTGGCGGTCGTCACTATCAATCTATGAGCGATACATGATCAACTGTGAATTTTATTTAGAGTTTTATTAGTACGAGGTGACGGCATGAAAGAGTTGATTGTTGTAATTGGTGCAGGTTCTATTGGCCAAGCTATCGCAAGAAGAGTCAGTCAGGGTAAAACAATCTTACTGGCTGATTTACATGTTGAAAACGCCGAAGCTGCAGCGAAAGTATTGAGAGATTCCGGTTTCAATGTAACAACCACACACGTCGACGTATCGTCCCGTCAATCGATTTTATCTCTTGTAAATTTGGCAAGCAAAGCAGGCAGTGTTAAAGGCGTTATTCATGCTGCGGGGGTTTCTCCATCACAGGCTTCGCCTCAAACAATTCTGCAGGTAGATCTCTATGGTACCGCAGTTGTAATCGAGGAATTTGGCAAAATAATCGAACAAGGTGGTTCTGGCATTGTCATCGCCTCACAATCAGGACATCGCTTACCGCCACTGCCAGTGGAACAGAATGAAGCGCTAGCCACCACGCCAACAGAGGAGCTTCTGTCCTTATCATTTTTGAAAGAGGATACGATAACTGATTCTCTTCTGGCCTATCAGTATTCCAAACGAGGCAATTCACTCCGCGTGATGGCCGAGGCGAATAAATGGGGTAAAAGGGGAGCCAGATTAAATACAATCAGTCCGGGAATAATCTTTACCCCTCTTGCGAATGATGAGCTGTCTGGACCACGGGGAGCTGGGTACCGGAACATGCTGGAACGCTCGCCTGTTGGTCGGGGAGGAACTCCTGACGAAGTTGGTGCTGTAGCCGCCCTGTTGATGGGACCAGAAGGGACATTTATAACCGGCAGTGACATTCTAATGGACGGTGGTGTTACCGCCTCCTACTGGTATGGTGATTTAAAACCTGATCAATGACAGTAAAGAGGCCACTGGTCATCTGGTGGCCTCCTGTTCTGCACAACTTCAGGATAAGACAGCCGAAGCCCTTGCTTTAAGCGTATCAAGTACTATCTGAAAAGCGGGTGAAATAAACCGGCGATTAGGATAGTAGATGTGATAGCCCGCAAAGGGTTCACACCACTCCTCTAAAGATTGTATTAACGTCCCGTTGCTGATCGCCTGTTCAACCATATCTTCCATAACCATTGCCCAACCTAGTCCAGACAGGGCAGCAC
This sequence comes from Pantoea sp. Cy-640, assembly GCF_011752635.1. Taxonomy (NCBI): domain Bacteria; kingdom Pseudomonadati; phylum Pseudomonadota; class Gammaproteobacteria; order Enterobacterales; family Erwiniaceae; genus Pantoea; species Pantoea sp. Cy-640. Next base: position 47,127 of record NZ_VWXB01000009.1, read on the forward strand.
TCAATGCTGAATGCATGTTATTAACAGTATATTGTCCATCCACTCGTACCTGTAAATCCCGTCCGTCTTTCGAAAACTCCCATATATATTTTCCACCAGAACTGGGGAAGCGAAGGTTGATACAAGAGTGCTGAGTCAGTTGCTGAGGGTGGGTAGGTTTACCAAATTTGAGAACATACTGAGGTGAAGCCACCACGGCCATTCTTAATTCGGGACCAATCCTTGACGCGATCATATCCAGCGCAATTTGTTCTCCAAGTCGTATTCCTCCATCAAACCTTTCGCCAATGATGTCGGTAAAAGAAGAGTCAATGGACAGCTCTACTTTTATATCTGGATACAGGAGCATCACTTCTTCGATAGCTGGCCAAATCAGGGTTTCTGCTGAGTGTTGGCCAGCGGTAATCCTAACTGTCCCGGCAGGCTTATCGCGATACTGGCTTAAAAACTGTAATTGATTATCAATATCACTAAATGCCGGCCGCAAGGTGTTTATCAGCTGTTCTCCCGCTTCAGTCGGGGAAACATTTCGAGTGTTTCTTGTCAGTAATCTTACCCCAAGACTCTCTTCCAATCTCCTGATCGTCTGGCTTAAGGATGGTTGTGATGTTGAAAGCCTGGCTGCTGCACGGGTGAAACTTCTCTCATCTGCTACCACCAGAAAAGCAGCTAAATCGGCAAGTTGGTCTCTAAGCATTTATAAATCTCAGATATAGGTTTAGTAAAAATATTGCGTATTATCATCTTAATCACTTGCTTATACAATGTGTTCATTCCGTAACCATGCATCACAAATTCATCTCAGTGACCGTGTGGTTGAACATAGCTAAGTATGATTGGAGCTGGTAAATGTTAAATGAAATCGTATGTATAATCGGTGCTGGTGGGATTGGTCAGGCTATTGCTCGTCGTCAGGGCTTTGGTAAGACAGTTCTTCTTGCAGACCATAATGAAGAGACGCTAAGTGCTGCATCTCTTGAATTAAGCCAAGCGGGCTATCAGGTCAAATCCTGTCCTGTGGACGTTACCTCACGGAGTTCAGTTAAAAATCTGGTTCTCTTCGCCCAGTCTCTGGGAAGCGTGGTACAGGTAGTTAACACCGCAGGACTTTCTCCGAATATGGCTCCGGTAGAAAAGGTACTCGAGGTTGACCTTTACGGCGCAGCAGTTGTTTTTGAAGAGTTTGAAGCTGTTATTGCTCAGGGGGGGGCTGGATTGATCATATCAAGCATGGCCGGACATATGATGCCTGCTTTGACTCCTGAACAAGACAACGCTTTGGCGTTCACTCCAACTGAAAAGCTGCTTGAATTGCCTTTCCTGCAGAAAGATGCCGTACCAAATACTTTGGTGGCTTACATGATTGCTAAGCGTGCCAACCATCTGCGAGTTCAGGCATCTGCGGTGACATGGGGTGAGAAGGGCGCTCGCGTAAATTCAATCAGCCCAGGGGTTGTAGTAACGCCCCTCGCACGTCATGAACTTGAATCTGATATCGGGGACATTTACAGGGCAATGGTTGATGCTTCTGCTGTAAAAAGGATGGCACCGCCTGAAGAAATCGCTATTGCAGCCTCTTGGTTGCTCGGCCCTGATGCTGGTTTTATTACAGGAAGCGATTTGCTGATTGATGGTGGTGTCATCGCGGCTATGCGCGCTGGAAAATTACAAACACCTGGTTAAGTTCAATTTCAAAAAACTTTATAAGGGAGATATTCTCCCTTAAGGTATTGTATGAAAAAAATACTTATTCTTGGTGCGGCGGGTTCTCTTGCCAGAGTAACCGCTGACTACTTAAGTAAAAACCATGATATAGAGCTCACGCTTTTTTTACGAAATAGTTATCGGTTAAAAAGTAAATCCTCTGAAAACGTTAAAATATTAGAGGGAGATATCAGGGACTTTGATGCCTTATGTTCAGCCATGATCAATAAGGACATTATTTATGCTAATCTTAGTGGTGACTTAAAAGAATACGCAGAAATTATTCTAAAAGCCATGAAGATTACAAAGGCCAAAAAGCTAATATTCATAAGTTCTATGGGGATTTATGATGAGGTTCCTGGTAATGATTATGGTGATATTCTTAAACCATATCGTGAAGCTGCCGGAACGATTGAAAATTCAGATGTAAGTTATGTGATTATCAGACCTGCTTGGTTTATTAATGGTGATGATATAAACTATCAAGTTACTCATAAGGGTGAGCCATTTATAGGTGAGCAAGTTACGCGGCTCAGCATTGCTCACTTGATTGAAAAAATAGTCTTAAATCCTGACGATTACATCAGAGTCAGCTTGGGTGTTTCTCAGTGTAATTGAGTAAAAATTTCTGGTAGTTGTCTTCAGCGACACCCTCATCGAGAGTGTCGCTTTACTATTTGAATGCTGAATTTCGATAATTCAGAGTTATTTTCAAGCAAGAGGATATGACAGGTCATTTAGATGCTATGATAAAAAGATTGTGTGATTTTAGCTTAATGGTTTTCAAGGTGTCACTCCAGTTACTATATTTTAATCTTAATGTATATTGATGGGTTGATTTATTAATATCTTGATTTGCTAGATAAGTAAAAATCACAATCGTATTTCATCAATAAAAAGCTGAAAGGCCGCTGAATTTTGCTTTCTGCTGGGATAATACAAATGGAATCCAGGGAAAGAGGGTGTCCAGTTGGTTAAGATTTGTATGAGTCTCCCATTGTCTAAAAACTCCTCAATTGACTCTTTTAACAAACAAACTATTCCTAAATCACGCAATGCACAACCAGCGGCAAAAGCGGCATTATTGCAGATAATGGAACCCCCGACTTTTACTTTAAATGGCTTCCCTCCTTCCTCAAATTCCCAGCTATATATTATTCCAGAAGATACCATTCTCAGATTGATACAGTTGTGATTAATAAGATCAGCAGGAGATGCAGGCTCTCCATGTTTTTTTAAGTATTCAGGAGTTGCTGCGATAACCATCTGGCTCTCACCTCCAATTCTTACCGCGATCATATCTCTTTCAACTTGGTCATCAAGTCTTATGCCAGCATCATATTCCATTTCTATAATATCAATCATTTGAGACGTTGCATTCAGTTCAAAGTTTATTTCAGGATATTTTTCATTGAACCTCTCCAGTGCTGGGAGGATAAAAGTTGTAGCAGCGAAATTTGTAGAAGTGACTTTTATATTTCCTTTTGGCTGACCTCTTATATCTTCAAATGATTCTATTAAACCCTCAATGTTTAATACTGCTGGTTTCTGTGTTTCCAGGAGGCGCGATCCTGCCTCGGTACACGATACATTACGCGTTGTACGGTTGAGGAGCCTCACACCTAAATTACTTTCTAACTTTTTTATTGCATGGCTAATGGCACTCTGAGATATTCCAAGTACAGCGGCAGCACGCGTAAAACTACGTTCTTCAGCCACTGCCATAAAAGTCAAAAGATCACCCATCTCTTCTCGTTTCATCCAATCCTCATTAATCTGTCTGGCTAGCTCGTTATCATATCAGAAGAGTATGACTTACAAGAATTCAGTTTGAAATCAGCAAGTTAATTCATGAATTTCTTTCATAGACTTAATTATTTATAACCATTTAATTTTCAATAAATAAAGCATTAATCTAAAAGACCTAAAAGTGAACGTATGGTGAGGAACTAATGATTAAATCAGTAAAAGCTATCGGTACCGACTCTTCTGCTAATCCACTTCATACTTTCAACATTCAGCGCCGTGGGTTGCTGACGGATGATGTAGAAATGGAAATCCTATACTGCGGTATTTGCCATTCCGATCTACATCAGGTCAAGGATGATTTTGGCGCAACAACATTCCCAGTTGTTCCCGGTCATGAAATCGTTGGACGTGTAACTGCTGTTGGCAGTGATGTTACGAATTTCAAAGTTGGTGACTATGCCGCAGTCGGTTGTATTGTTGACTCCTGCGGAAGCTGTCCTGCTTGCGAACGTGATCTGCAGCAATTTTGCGAGAACGGTACCACACTCTCTTTCAACACCCCTGATAAACATCTGGGTGGCATGACCTATGGCGGATTCGCTAAAACGTATGTTTGCAAAGAGCGTTATACGCTTAAGATGCCTGATTTTGCAGATATGGCAGCTGCTGCTCCGCTGCTGTGTGCAGGTATTACCGTTTACTCTCCTCTTAAACACTGGAAGGCCGGAGCTGGCAAAGTTGTTGGTGTGTTAGGGATTGGTGGCCTTGGTCATGTTGCAATTCGCATTGCTCGCGCGATGGGCGCACATGTCGTTGTTCTCACAACATCTCAGGCAAAAATTGAGGATGCGCAGCGTCTGGGAGCACATGAAGCCGTCCTGACATCTGATGCTGAGCAGATGAAAAAATTCGCAGGTAAGATCGATATTATTATCGATACTGTTTCAGCTAAGCACGATATCAATGCATATTTAAAACTTCTGGCTATTGACGGTACCGTAGTACTTGTTGGTCTTCCACCAGAACCGTTTGAAGTGGGTGCATTTAACATTGTTAAAGGAAGACGCAGCTTTGCGGGTTCTAATATTGGTGGAATTGATGAAACTCAGGAGATGCTTGAATTCTGTGCTGAACATAATATTACCGCGGATATTGAACTGGTTGATGCTGATAAGGTTAATGAAGCCTTTGAAAGACTTGAAAAAGGTGATGTTAAGTATCGATTTGTCGTGGATATGTCTACATTGAACTAAAATCCTTATCCAGTCGGATTTGGTATTTGCAGGCCATCAAGCGTTTTTAATGATGGCCTTAATCCGATCTCGAATTACTTCACCAAGCACAATCCACTCAGTTAATAGCACATCTTTGCATTTATTTTTTCAATCTATTCGTGAGTTTTGCTCATAGAGGCATTCTGCTGGCGGGTATTCCACATTTCACTATCCTTTGTAAGGATTAAAAATTTCCCTTCTTTCCGCCTTTTGTGAGCGTTGTACTACCAATGGGAGCGCATACCGATGGAACTGCACATCAACAATAAGACCTACCAAACTGATGCTGAAGCGGACACGCCACTGCTATGGGTGATACGTGATGATCTGGCTATGACGGGTACCAAGTACGGCTGCGGCCTGGCGCAATGTGGGGCATGTTCAGTGATGATCGACGGACAGGTTGTTCGTTCCTGCAGCACTCCGGTGGAGAAAGCGGTGGGTAAACAGATCACCACCATCGAAGCCATTGAAAGTGATGATATAGGCAAGCGGCTGGTGGATGCGTGGATCAAATATCAGGTACCCCAATGTGGCTATTGCCAGTCGGGTCAGGTGATGGCAGCAAGGGCACTGTTGCAACATAATCCACATCCTTCCGAGGAGGAGATTGCCGCCGCCATGGTGAACCTGTGTCGTTGCGGAACCTACAACGCCATCCGTGCGGCGATTCATGAAGTCGCTGGCTTGGAGGCGAAAGCATGATTCGCTTTGCAGAAACTGTCGAAACACTGGGCGAGCAGCCCGCGAATCTCTCACGTCGCCGCTTTTTACTGGCCAGCAGCAGCCTGGCCGGTGCTTTTGTGCTGGGCGTAGGTTTACCCATTGGTGAAGGGCGAGCGCAATCTGCCGACGTTTCTCTGCCTCCCGGCACGCGTGTGCCAGCCTTCCTGGAAATTCGCCCCGATAACTCTATCAAATTCCTTTCGCCTTTTGTTGAAGGTGGACAAGGGATCTTTACCGCCATGGCGCAAATTGTCGGGGAAGAACTGGATGCCGATCCCGCTACCTTTGTGGTTGAGAATGCGCCCGCGGGTTCGCAATACAAGGTAATGGACAGTGGAATGCGCATCACCGGGGGCAGCCAGTCTGTTCGTTCCAGCTATACCACGATGCGGCGGTTGGGTGCGCTGGCGCGACAGATGTTATTGCAGGCCGCGGCGGCGGCGCTCTCCGTGCCGGTTGATCAACTGCACACTGAACCGGGACGTGTCATTCATGCCTCCTCTGGTCGCTCCCTCACTTATGGAGAACTGGCTGAGCGTGCGCGCGATTTGCCGGTGCCGTCGCCTGAAACAATAAAGCTTAAAGATCCCACACAGTTTCGCTGGATCGGTAAGCCAGTTCAGCGTCTGGACATGCATGAAAAATCTACCGGACAGGCCATTTACACCATTGATTGCCGGGTTGATGACATGCTGCACGCGGCCGTTCAGCATGCGCCACGACTGGGGCTGACAGCGGGCGACATCCGTAATCTGCTGCAGGTGCAAGGCATGAAAGGCGTACATTCAGTCCATGTGCTGACTGGCGCGGTTGCCGTGGTCGCTGAACGGTGGTGGCAAGCCAAACGCGCGGCCGAAACGCTCCAGGTTGCCTGGCAAGAGCCGCAAACGCCAGATGCGAATTACATGCCTGCCGATTTCTCCACTGAGGCGTTTGCTGCAGCACTGGCGCAGGAGCCCGGCAACGGTGAGGATGCGGAAGTGAAAGGGGATTTCGCCCAAGGGATGTCAGCGGCGAAAACGACGCTTAGCGCGACCTATCACAGCCAATATCTCAATCACGCTCAGCTGGAGCCGCCGTCAGCTCTCGCGCGTTTTAATGACGATGGCACGCTGGAATTGTGGATCCCCAATCAGGCCCCGGAGATGTTTCAGGCGGATATCGCTAAGCGCACTGGCCTGACACCAGAAAACATCATCATACACTCGCCGCTGCTCGGTGGATTTTTTGGTCGCCACTTTGTTTATGACACAGCGATGGTCTATCCCCAGGCGATTCAGCTGGCTAAAGCGGTGGGCCGTCCCGTCAAACTGATTTGGAGCCGTGAAGAGGAGTTTTTGCGTGATACACACAGGCCTATGGCTGCCGTTCGCTTTCAGGCAGGGCTGGATGCGCAAGGCTACCCGGTTGCACTGGAGGCCATAAGTATATGCGAGGGACCTACCGAAGGAATAGCCGGTAAACACGCTAGCAAACTGGATCCCACGGCGGTGGAGGGACTGGCAGGGAAATCCTACGCGATTCCTAACGTGCGCATCGCGCAGATTTATAAGAAGGGTCCGGTCAAACTCGGTTACTGGCGGTCAGTGGGCAACTCGATGAATGATTTTCTTTATGAGTGCTTCCTCGACGAAATTGCCGATCACAGCAAACTCGATCCCTTTGCCTTGCGTCTGCATTTGCTACAGGGCAACGAACGTTTAACCACTTTGCTGAATGCGGTGGCAGAGCTTTCAGGTGGCTGGCAGGCAGGGCCCTACACGGCGGCTGATGGTACTCGTCGTGCACGCGGTGTGGCGATGGCCTCGCCGTTTGGCACTGAAGCGGCCGCCATTGCTGAAGTGTCGATCGAAAACGGTCAGGTCACTGTGCATCAGATATGGGAAGCCATTGATCCCGGCAGCATTGTCAATCCAGCGATAGTTGAGGCGCAGGTTAACAGTGCCGTGGCGCTAGGGTTATCACAGGTTCTGCTGGAAGAAAGTGTGTATGAGAAAGGGCAGCCGGTAGCGCGTAACTACGATATGTATCCCATCTTGCCACCATCACGTATGGCGCAGGTGCACGTACGTATCGTGGAGAGCGGCGCAAAAATGGGTGGTATCGGTGAACCGCCGCTGCCTGCGGTGCCTCCCGCCGTGGCGAATGCGGTGTCCCGACTGACTGGCGAGCGCATCCGCGCCATGCCTCTCTCTCGCTTTACCTTCAGCTGACGGGAATAAACCATGAAACTAAAAAGGTTTGGGCTGATATCAGCTGTCATCGTTTGCGTGGCTGTGCTGGCATCGCTTTGGCTCATGCGCACGCCTGCTTCGCATTTTGACGATCAACCCCTGACGCAGACTGCGGCTTCGGCGGACCTGGTGCGCAAAGGCGAATATGTTGCCCGTCTTAGCGATTGTGTCGCTTGCCATAGCACACCTGATGCACCTCCGTTCAGCGGCGGGCTGGCGATGGCCACGCCGGTGGGCAAGATCTTTACCACTAACATCACGCCAGATAACGATACCGGTATTGGTCGCTACACACTGGCTGATTTCGATCGTGCAGTACGCCATGGCGTTGCGCAGGACGGCCATCGGCTCTATCCCGCTATGCCGTTTCCCTCTTATCAGAAGCTGTCCGATGAGGATATTGCCGCGCTGTATGCGTTTATGAAGCAGGGTGTTAAACCGGTTTCTCGCCAGAACATCGCTTCTGAGATTCCCTGGCCATTGAACATGCGCTGGCCGCTGGCATTTTGGAGCGCGGCATTTTCACGTGGCGGACCTTATCAGTCTCAGGAAGGGCATGATGCTTTGTGGAATCGTGGTGCGTATCTGGTTGAAGGTCCCGGTCACTGTGGTAGCTGCCATACGCCGCGCGGGCTGGCATTTAATGAAAACGCTCTGGATGCCAGCAGTCCTGATTACCTGGCGGGGGCATTATTGGACGGCTGGTACGCACCGAGCCTGCGTAATGACGCCAATACCGGCATCAGTCGCTGGAGTGAACAGGATGTGGTAACGTTCCTGAAACAGGGGCGTAACCAGCATGCGGTGGTGTTTGGATCTATGGCTGACGCCTTTAATAACTCGACGCAGTTTATGAATGAAGACGATCTGCGTGCGATTGCGCACTACTTAAAAGCGCTGCCATCGGGCAGTCAAAATGCAGGCAGCAGTTGGCAGTATCAAAATATGGAAAGCACGCTCGCAGATAACCATTCTGGTAGTCAAATTTACACGGCGCGATGCAGCAGCTGTCACGGTGCCGATGGTCGTGGTCAGGCGCCGTGGATCCCACCGCTGGCGGGTGCAACCTCGATGCAAGTGGATTCCGCTTCGGCTATCAATGTGGTCCTGAATGGTTCAGCCCGTATTGTCGCCGATGGCGTGCCAGATGCTTACCGCATGCCACCGTACCGGAAACAGCTGACCGATCAGCAGGCTGCTGAGGTGCTGAATTTTATTCGTACTTCATGGGGGAATCAGGGTGAGAAAGTGGATGCAAAAGCGGTCGGTGAGCTGCGGGGTAAAACAGATCCGGCCAGCAGTAACGTGATTATTTTGCAGATGCGTTAGCCATGAAACTTGCGGTTTTTTGATAAGACGATGAAATGCCAAACGGGAGAACTCCATGCACAATCTTGATGTGCAGGTCATCAGTACTGCGCTGACGTGGGCAGAGGAATCTCCCGTATGGCTCTGTACGGTGCTCAATACCTATGGCTCATCACCGCGGCCGCCGGGCGCAATGATGGTGATCAGAGAAGATGGGCGTTACTGCGGTTCGCTGTCAGGCGGATGTGTGGAGGAGAGCTTTATCGCGCGCATTAGCGATGCGGTGTTCTCCGCTGCTAGCCAAATAGTGCGTTACGGTGAGGGCGGCTTCGCGCCCGATCGCGCGCTGCCCTGCGGTGGCGTGCTGGATATTCTGGTAGAAAAATTGCTGCCCGGCATTGCCGCGACGGACTATCTGCAGCGCATGCAACACGCGATGATCAGTGCCCATTCACTGGAGAAAAGACTGGTATTACCTCATGCCTGCCATGCTGTTAAACCCGGCGCTTATGCGAGTCACACCTTTGCTCAAATCAAGGGGGCTGAAGTGATGTTAACACTGTCTGCTCCGCTCAGAGTGATTATTGCGGGCCTGTCGAACGTCGCGCTGTATTGCGCTAATTTCGCGCTGGCTCTGGGATTCGAAACGCTGGTATGTGAACACCGTGAAGAGGTGCTGCTCAATCTGGCGGGCGAACTGGATAATAGCATCACACTGATCAGGCAATTCCCGGCGGCTTATCTGGAACGAGAGGGCTGCCATCCCGGCACGGCGATCCTTTCACTGACCCACGATCCGCGTATTGACGATCTCACGATGATGGAGGCGGTGAATCTGCCGGCCTTTTACATTGGTGCGATGGGATCGATGAACAACAGCCAGCGACGTAAAGAACGGCTGGTGCGGATTGGCGACTTAGAGCCCCGGCAGGTCAGCAGAATCCATGCACCGGTAGGTATTGATATTGGTAGCAAAACACCCGCTGAAATCGCGCTGTCGATCATGGCGGATATCGTTCGCTATAAAAGTGGTGTGAGCCGATCTGAGGTCGCCACGGCTCATGACGTGAGTACTGCGCATCCATGAACTTGGCCATATTGATAATGGCTGCAGGCTTAAGCCAACGTTTCAAACAGGCACACAGCGGGCATAAATTGCTGGCGTTTCTAAAGGGCAAGTCTGTTCTGCAGCATACGCTTGAGCAGGCACTCGCAAGTAAAATGGATGTCTATGTGGTGTCCCGGCCTGAAGACCGTGACATTCATCTGCTGGCCAGCCGGGCGCACCTGATTAAAGTGGCAAGTGCAGGATTGGGCCACTCCATTGCCGCAGGCGTTGCAGCCACATCACATTATGATGGCTGGTTAATTGTGCTGGCCGATATGCCGTTACTTACCACAGCCAGCTATCTGGCTGTGGGCCGCGCATTGCAGACATCCCCTTTGGTGCGCAGTGAAGTGAACGGGATGCCCGGTCATCCGGTGGGGCTCCAAAAATCGTTTTATGCCGATTTGATTCAGTTAGAGGGTGATAATGGTGCGCGTACGTTGCTCAGCACCCATACCGTAATGCCAGTCAAATTAACCGATCAGGGGTGCCTGCAGGATGTAGATACGCCCGCGATGCTCAGCCTGTTAGCTCAGCGATTATCCGATGGCTAAAGAGGGATCGTAGAGCGGGGGGATAATTACTTCGCTTTGATTGTTGAATTTTGTTCATAAACCTATTCTGATTTGACTACCTTATCAATTAATCCTCACGGTCCTACACTTTTAGCTGCAATCAATGTGGCCGCCCGTTTCAGAGCGGTCATCACCCGAACCCGAACCTGAAGCACGGAGCCTACATAATGAGAATTGCTGCTGCACTCATACTGGCGTTATCTGTCTCAGTGGTTTCTGCAAAGGAGAACACATCGATGATCACTGTCTGGCAAAGTGGTGAAAAACCTTCGGTTAAAGGCAACTCAGAGTATTTCACCGGTACGGTGCGTATTGATGCGCCGTTTCAGGGAAGCGAACCCGCACGTATTGGCGGCGCGACGGTGACCTTTGAACCCTCCGCGCGCACGGCATGGCATACCCATCCGCTGGGGCAAACACTGATTGTGACAGCAGGTCTGGGACGTGTGCAGGAGTGGGGCGGTGAAGCACGTGATATCCGTCCGGGCGATGTTGTGTGGATCCCGGCAGGCGTCAAACATTGGCATGGCGCCGCACCCGAGAACAGCATGTCGCATATTGCTATCGCTGAAGCTGAAAACGGCAAAGTGGTTGAGTGGCTGGAGAAAGTCAGCGATGAACAGTACGGATCTACGGCCTCTCTGTAAGGAGTGAAGGATGATGAAAAGCATCAATGCCTCGTTAATGATGTGCGCTGCGCTTGCCTCATCAGTGAGTCTGGCTGAGGAACCTTCCGAGCCAGAACAGAAAAAATATGTCGCGCTACTGCAAAAACAGACACATCCGTTGACCCTGCAACAAAAAAGTATCGCGGTGATCGCGGCCTACGCCGCGACAGGCAATATTGCCAAACTGAATGACGCGCTAAATCAGGGATTGGATGCGGGCCTGACCCTCAGCCAGTGTCGTGAGGTACTGGTTCAGCTTTATGCTTATGCGGGCTTCCCTCGCAGCCTCAACGCGCTGGGAGAATTGATGAAAGTGATTGATGCCCGTCGCTTACAGGGCAAAGATGATCAGCCAGGTAGCGAGGCCGGGCCGGTTCCAACGCCTGATAACATGCTCGCCGTCGGTACGCGCAATCAGACGGCGCTGGTGGGGAGCCCGGTAAAAGGGCCGCTGTTTGAATTCGCCCCGGCTATCGATCAGTTCCTTAAAGCGCACTTGTTTGGCGATATTTTCGCGCGCGACAATCTGGACTGGAAAAGTCGTGAGTTAGCTACCGTGGGTGCTCTGGCGGGAATGAGCGGTGTCGAGTCCCAACTGCGGTCGCATCTGCGCGTCAGCATGAATGTCGGCTTCGACAAATTACAACTTGCCGAACTCCGGGAGATGTTTGACGCTCAGGGAGAAGAAGCGGTCGCTCAGCGACTTGAAGAAGTAATGAAAGATATAAAATAAAAATTTGGCTCAAAATTTAGTTTTTGAGCCATTAAGTGAATAATCACAAATCTCTTATTCTTTTGAGTTCAAACTTATCATTAGGCCCTTATATTTGGCCTAACCAAGCCAAAGCCAAGTAAAGAATTTACTACGAATCAAACTGGTGAAATCATTGCTAAAAGCTTGATCATGACGCGTTAAATGCGCCCCTTTGACTGAGAATTATCGGCACAGAATGATATTCACTTGTTGTAGTGCTCAGCCGTCTTGCCGTGTTTATCGAAATTGGCATGCGTGGAGTTCATGTAATCAGTGGCTGATTCACACTGACACAAGCATAGATGCTTAAGATCACAGGTGGCAACTTCTTCGTAAAAAAGCATGCAACATTGTGCACTCTCAAATCAGTTTAGACGCGGTCCGTCAATCTGGATAAGTTCACCGAGGCAGTGATGCCGATGTGATGGTGGACAATCCGCACACGGGATGCAAAGTCATTCTGCTGCATCACAGCGTAAATATTGCCTCGTTGAATTCAGCAGAAGTTATTGTAAAACAAGATTATACAATATAAGTCATATAACTCAATAGGTTATAAAAGTACGCGTAATGTTCATTATGTTAAATAATGATGCCTGCAACGCTGTGACATTACATCATGCTTTACATTTCTCAATGAATTTCGATATGCACAGCCAAAGCATCGAGATCAGTAAATAAACACACCATCATTTTACATTAATGTTGGAAGCGTAAATCTGGTGATTATTTCGATAGGAAGGAAGGTATGAATTCCAAAATTATTTCCTTCTTTGATGTTTTGAAGTTTCTCTGCGGTTTTTATCAAGAGTTGCGACATGTCCTGAGAAATTATGTAATCAATCTTTTCGTTAATAATTAATTCTTCGGTTACTTCATTTACCTCGTGTGTGATAAGAATTGGACGGACTTCACTTTCAATCTCATCCAGAGCGGCAACAAGACCTGCGTTTCCTCCAGCAACATTATATATTGCGCGAATATTTTTAACATTATTTAAAAGTTGAATTGCGGCATCATAGGTTTGTTGGGTATTGTCATTGCCTGAAATAACCTCAGATACGCTCACCGCCGGGAAGGTTTTACGAATTTGTGCTCTGAATCCTATTTCTCTGTCATCATGGCAACTATAAGACAATGTACCAACGATGACAGCAACACTTGCATCAGTACAATATTGCAAATGCTTACCAAGAATAAATCCCGCAGCCTGCCCTGCAGCTCGGTTATTTATGCCAACATACGCATCTCTTACATCGGGTTCAATATCACTTACCAATGCGATAATATGCTTTCCTTCCAATTTTAATTTGTGCACTGCAGAATTAATAGCGGGAGTATTTTTAGCTACAATGGCAATACCGTCAGCATGCTCAGCTTGTGTATTCAGCAGCCTGATGACTTCATTGTCATTCATATCTGAGCTGCAGCAAACATTAAGAGTGATACCTTTAGTTTCTAAACTCGCTTTAATTCGCTCAGCGGCCGATTTCAATGAAGCGTTGTACTCATCACCGGCCTGAACCACAACAGAAAATACACTTGAAGTTCGCATTTTAGGGGCGTGAACCAAGCCGGCAGCCTCTACAAGCAGTGCTGAGTATGCATGTTGTACAGTTTCAATGGTTTTGGGATTTACTCCAGGGCGATTATTCAATACGCGATCTATAGTCGCTCTGCTGAGATGAGTTGCATCAACAAGCTCTTTCATAGTGGGTTTGCGATTCATTAATTTTTGCCTGTAATAACTTGTTCATTTATTGAATGTTAACTCATTTTACAGCTCAAGTCCCCGTACAATCAGGTTGAAGCATAATGCCTCTAGTTACATATCATGACTTATGATGAGAGTTATTTGAGTCATTTTATACCACCATAATTTCTTCGTATCCCATCGGCTTCACCAAGCAAAGTCCAATTTCATACTATCGTATTGAAAGTATTGGAAAAATGCAAGTTACGTTTTCATTTCAGTTATGTGAGAAAGATCATAGTATGAGGCGAAAAGGATTAATTTGCATTGTAATATCACTCAGTAATGATTATTAATGCATCATTTAAGTGCTGGCGAGCACAGGCAACCAGTCATTACCCATCGGATGGGAGCCTATTCGGCTTATAAAGCTTTCTTGAGGGAACGGGTAGCCGGAGAATTGATTGATTAAGAAGGTTTTTCAGCAAATGTCTAAAATTCCGCATTTATCTGACTTTTTATCGCCATTGCTTAAGGCTCTCCAGCTGTGTAAGTTTTAGTTTAAAGCCATTTTTCTTTTTCGGCAGAGGTTAAAGGTAATTCAACGACTTTACCGGATTTTGCAGAAGAATAGGCAGCTTCTATTACTGCCATTACCGCAATTGCTTGCAGAGGAGTTACAGGATTCTGCCGCTGACCCAGCAGGGCGTCACGGATGGCAAAATAATACTGGCGTTGGTCACCTTTAGGTGTCGCCTGTGGTATTGGGCTTAGATTCTCACCAAACAATATTACATCGTCTGAATCTATACCCCACTCCGGCGTTCCCGGTTTTATCCCTGCAATCAACTGGTCTTCCTGCTTGTCGGCCTCGCTTTTAACGGCAGAGCCTTCAGTTCCGTGGACAGTGAACCGTGAAACGCCACCGGCTGAGAGCATTGTGCAATTTAAAATGACTTTGTGTTTTGCATAATTTAAAACCACATGCGCCCAGTCATCTATTTCAGCATTATCACGCAGGTTGGCTATGTTGGCCTGAATAGATTCCGGTAAGCCGAACAACTGTAATGCCTGGTCCGCGATATGGGGGCCGATATCAAACCATAGACCACTGCCTGGTAAATTCTTGTCGCGCCAACGATCTATCACCCGTGGCTGAAATTTATCAATGTGAGACTCAAAATGAACAATGCGCCCAAGCTTGCCACTTTCAATGACAGCTTTAATGCCAAGGTAATCGCTATCCCAGCGACGGTTATGAAAAACAGAAAGTATAACCTGGTTTTCTTCCGCTACTTGTTGCAGGTAGCGAGCCTGGTCAAGGGTTAAAGTGAAAGGCTTGTCTACGACAACATTTTTACCGGCTTTTAAGGCAAGTTCAGCCAAAGGGGCATGGGTCTCATTTGGGGTTGCCAGCACCACTAAATCAATATCGCTATCTTTTATCGCTTCTTCGGCTGAGCTAACCACTATCACGTCAGGGAAATCAGCTTTCACTTTATCTACCTGGCTTGAAACCACGGTTTTCAGACATAAGCCCTCAATGGCACTGAGTAAAGGGCCATGGAAATATTGGCCGACATATCCATAACCAATAAGGGCTACATTGATCGCTAAATATTTATTGTTCATATAGAGTCCTGATGAATTAACTGAGAGTGAATTTTTCATAAATTAAAAACACTGCGAATCCGGCATCCCGATTTTGGACACAATAAATATCATCTGCCAAAAGAATTAATCTCCTCGCCTGACAGATGATATGACTAATACAGGATACTGATACTGTGCTTTTTCTGTTCTCTACCGGAAAACCCGCCGGAGAATTTCCGTGGGTTCAGACTTTCTCCGTCTGCACAGAAAGCGTATTTTTCAGCATCTTCGCTTCCGCTACTTTTTCAATATCTTCCAGGGCGACACCACGGGTTTCCGGTACATAACGCGACAAGAACCAGTAACAGAACGCGTTGAACACTACGAAGATCCACATGGAGAATGCGCCATGGAACTGCTCCTGCAACCAGACATTGTCGTTGACGATTGGGAACACCAGGGTGATCAGGAAATTGGTGACCCACATCAGGCCCACGGCCAACCCCATGCTGGATTCACGGATTCTGTCCGGGAAAATTTCTGAGATCATCACCCATGCACCTGCTCCCCAACCCATACCAAAGAACAACGTAAAGATCAGGATGCCGCTAATGGCGATATAGCCGACATCATTGGTATACAGACCCCAAGAGGCGATTAGCAGTCCGATGATGGCCCCCATGGTGCCAATCTTCATGATCGGCAGGCGGCCATAATGGTCAAACAGGTGCATTCCGATAAACGCGCCAACACCATTGAGCAAGGCCACAAAAATGGTTTCGAAGAAGATAATGTCTTTATTACTGGTGGTGCCTTCCAGCATCATCGGCGTGTAGTAGTTGATGACGTTGATGCCGGTAAACTGCTGCAGAACAGCAATCGCTACCCCAACCACCAGGATATAGCGCAGTACCGGATTTTCCGGCATCACGCCCTTGCGCGCCGTGGTTGATTTTTTGGCAGCGGAAGATGGCAGTTGGAATAATTGACGCGCCTCTTCCTGATTAAATTCCGGATAGATACGCGAGAGCACTTTGATCGCCTGCTCGCCTCGGTTATGTCGGATGCACCAGTGCGGTGACTCAGGAACCAGAATGATCAAGACCAGCATTGACAGCGACGGCACCAGCTGTACCGCCATCATGATTCTCCAGCCGGTTTCAACCATCCATGCCTGCGGCATGCCACGCGCAATCAGATAGTTGACAGTAAATACCGCCAGCACCCCGGCCACGATAGAGAGGTCGTAAGTACCTGTGGCTTTACCGCGCATTTTGGCTGGCGAAATTTCAGAGATATACATTGGCGTTACCGTCGCCGCCAGTCCAACGGCAATGCCACATACCAGTCTTGCACTGGTAAACAACACAAACGAATCGGCAACGGCCGAAAGATAAGAAGTCACCACAAACAGTACCGCACTGACCAGCATGACTGGTTTGCGACCGGTTTTATCCGCCATTTTTCCGGCTGTCAGCGCACCGATGACGCCGCCAAAAATGACGCTTGAAACTGCCCAGCCGGTTTCTATCGAGCTCAACCCGAAGACCTTCTGAATCGAATCCAGCGTAGCGGCAATCACCCCTTCGGAGTAACCAAACATAAATCCGCCAGCGGCAGCTGCCAGGCAAAGCATATACACATACCGAGCATTAAACTTGTGTTGATAAGACATGAAGTTTCTCTCCTTTATGCTCGGGTAGGCAGGATAGTATTGAGCCAGTCACGTGCTCTGGCCACGGTGATTTCCGGACGTTCGAGCGAAGGATCCTGCTCAGCTTCCACCACCACCCAGCCAGCGTAACCAGAGTCGTTGATAAACTCGAACAATGGCAGGAAGTCGATCGCGCCATCACCAGGGATGGTAAACATGCCGGCCCGAACTGCCTCGTTAAAAGAGAGGTCCTGGCTGCGTATGAATTCCAGTATCGGCGTACGTACATCTTTTAGATGGATGTGCTTAATACGTGGGCCAAACTCATTAATCAGATCGACATAACTGAATCCACCTGTCAGCGCATGTCCGGTATCCAGCAGCAGGCCAACTTCATCACCGGTTGCCGCCATCAGCTGGCGGACTTCATCCTGCGTTTCCACGACCATCATTAGGTGGTGGTGGTACGCCATGGCCAGGCCATAGCCCTGCGCCAGTTTTCTGGCGAATTCGGTCAGGCGTGCGCCATAGGCGGCCATCTGCTCCGGGGTCAAGCGGCGGCGGCGGGACAACGGAACATCCAGGGCATTCTCTGCCATTGCTGCACATTCGCCATACACCATTACCTGTGCACCGGTTTTTTGTAGCAGCGTGGCAAACTCATGCACTGCACTCAGCTCTTCATCCACGCTGCGCTCAGCCAGAAAGCCGCTGTGCCAGCCGGATGCGAGGGAGAGTTTATAATCGGATAACAGCTTACTCAGCTCATCAGGATTGCGGGGAAATAAGCGGCTCATTTCGACGCCCTCATAACCCGCAGCCAATGCACCCGTAAGGCATATATCCGCCGTGGCATCTTTCCCAAACTCTTCAATCACTTCATTGGCCCACGAGAGTGGACTGATGGCCACTCTCACTGTTAAGCGAGGAGCTTTGATCATTTTATTCATATTATTCTCTCAGTCACTCATAGATACAGGGAGGTAATAAAGGTGATATCAATCCGAAGTGAATAGTCATTAATGATTGTTATCACCTAAAGTCTGATTTTTTCTAAATTAAAAAGCATATTTCTTAATGGAGGATAATAGTTCTTTTGTTAACAACGCCGGATCACGTTCCCATAAGCGCGGGCTAATTAATTCAATCGACCAAGCTCCGTTATATCCAGTTGATTTAACGGCTTCTGACCAGGCGCGCAAATCGATTTCCCCTTCGCCGGGTATGCAGTCGCGTAATACCGTTTCATCCCAGGGTTCCTCAGGGCTGTGCGGCACGCGGCCGTCACCGAAGTGCACACCAAAAATCATCTCGTTATCCATCTTCGCCACATCCTGCGGCGTTGCGCCTGAGGCATAGAAGTGCCAGAAATCAACCACCACACCGACATTTTTTTTACCAATGCGACGAATCACCTCCCGCGCCTGGCTTAACGTACGGAATTTGGTGAAAGCGGGTAACTCGATCATATAGCGAATACCATGCTGTTCACCGATGGCGGCAATAGCAGCAATATTTTCGCTCATGATTTCCACGATCTTTTCATCGGAATAGTGGTCTATGCCATTACGTGGCAATACCATGATGGTTTCTACACCCAGCTCAGAGGCTTCCTGAGTGATCTTTTCTGCTTCATTCAGCAGCTGCTGTTTCTCACTTACCTGATGTCGTTCAATTCTGTCCAGTGCGCTAAGAAAAGAAATTGATAGCCCGGCATCAGCAATGATTTTTTTAATGTCATGAGTTGTTCCGCCATTTTCTAAGTAACGCACAAGCTTAGGGTAAAATATTTCCAATGAATCAAATCCCGCCTCTTTAGCTAGGCGAACATCCGTTACTAAATTGCCGTGACTTGTCGAAATACCGTGTAAAGAGGTAAGCATGATAATCACCATGATATGTAGATAATAATATTGTTTTATCGAATACAGATATTATTAATCGCGTTTACGGTAGGCGCTCTGCATAGCCAGAGCGCCGTTCAAGAGACTATTTATGGTAAGGCGTAGGCAATAACATAATCGCCGCGGTTTTTATTGGTGCCAGTGCGGGTCGCACCGCCATCCACCACCACGATGTACTGCCTACCATCCTTGCCGATATAGCTCATGGGTGTACCCTGGCCACCGACTGGCAGGCGGGTACGCCAGACTTCTTTGCCGGTATCGTTATCAAACGCGCGCAGGTAATAGTCCAGCGTGCCATGGAAGAAGCTCAAGCCACCTGCCGTTACCAGCGGACCGCCGAGGTTTGGCATGCCAAGTGGGATATACAGGTTCGGCACAATGCCCTCTTTCGGTAAGAAGTTGTTGTGAATTGGCGCATCCTGGATCCCACCGAGCGGCACCTGCCATTTCACCTTGTTACTCGCCAGGTCGATAGCGGTCAGCGAACCGAATGGCGGCTTGAAGCATGGTGTGCCTAGTGGTGAGAGGAACATACCGCGTTCCACGCCCCACGGCGTGCCCTTCTGCTCTGAATATTCGCCTTCGGTTGACGGCTTCAGGCCACCTTTTGCTGCTTCCTCACGAGACAGGAAACGCCCCACCATCGCCATGCGAATGTCATTCACATAGAGCGTACCGGTGGCCGGGTTGATCGCCATGCTGCCCCAGTTCTGACCACCGTAATAGCCAGGCCAAATCAGCGTGTCCTGTTTATCCGAAAGCGGTGTCCACTCACCTTCATAACGCAATTTCTTAAACTGGACGCGGCAGTAGAGCTGATCAAAGATTGTGGCTCCCCACATGTCAGACTCTTTCAGCTTATCAACGCCTACTGATAACGCGGAATAAGGCTGCGTTTCAGAGACCTGCATGCCTGGCATCACATCAGTTGGCACTTTACGCTGCTCTACCGGATAGACCGGCTTGCCGGTACGGCGATCAAGCACAAAGATCTGACTGCGTTTCGTGCCCTGGATTATCACCGGAAGGGTTGTGCCATCCTTCTGTGGCATGTCGTAAAGAATCGGCTGTGTTGAAACGTCGTAGTCAAACTGGTCAATGTTGGCGGTACGGAAGTGCCAACGCTCCTTGCCGGTTTTCAGATCAACGGCCACGATGGCATCGGTATACTCGTTCGAGTACGGATGGCGATCGCCGGTCCAGAAGTCAGGTGTTTGGTTGCCCGTCGGGAAATAGGCCAGACCCAGTTTAGGATCGTAAGCGGCGGTACCCCAGAAGTTAGGCGTTTCAAGAGGGTAAGTCTCACCGGCTGGCAGCGGGCTGCTGTCGCTGGCACCGCGTTTCGCATCCCAGGCCCAAAGGATTTTGCCACTGACCACATCATATCCGCGGACCACGCCGCCAGGTTCGCCTACGGTGAGGTTATCGTTCAGACGTCCACCCACCATGATTACGCCATCGGCCACCAGTGGCGCAGAGGTCACGTTGTAGCTACCCTGCTGCCCGCCTTTGGCGTCAGCGGGCATGTTCACTGTCAGATCGACGTAACCCCCGTTACCGAAGTCTTCACACAGTTTTCCGGTTTCAGCATCCAGCGCCACGATGCGGGCATCAATGGTGGTTTCAATGATACGTTTGCGACAAGTAGCCGCAGAGGAAACTGCCCTGGCAGCAACCTCACCAGAGGTGGGGTTCTTAACTGACAACTGGTCAATATCGGCATACCCCACCCCACGGCATCGCTTCCAGCCTTTGTTACTTTCAAAGATTTGCGGATGTGGATCGAAACGCCACTTCTCCTTGCCTGTGGTGGCATTAACCGCAATCACTTTACTGAGCGGAGTACACAGATAAACCGTGTCATCCACTTTCAAAGGTGTAACCTGATATTCAGCACCATCAACCGCCATGTCTCCGGTACGATAGGTCCAGGCGACTTTCAGGTCCTTGACATTGCTTTTATTGATCTGATCAAACTGGACATATTTTTCGCCGAGGGTGTTACGTCCCCAGGCTGACCAGTCGTTCCCACCTTCGTGACCAGCCTGAGGATTGATGACCTTAGCGGCTTCGCCTGTTGCGGTGACTTCCGCATGTGGAAAAAAAATACCGCTAATCAGTGCAATCAGTGCAACAAAGCATAAGCCAGCCATGGTGAAAGCAAACTTTTTGCGTGCCGGCAAACCATCTTTCCGGTTTAGCCACGGCACGCACAGAGATACCAGCATGCTTATACCGATGAATACCGTTACGCGCGGCAGGAATTGCCAGAAGTCGTCGCCAATTTCCCAGAAAGCCCATATTACACTGTAAAGCGCCAGTGCGATTGCCACCGGCCAGGCATAGAAACGCCTCCGCATTAACCCAAGGCCCGTGATGCATAAAAGGATCCCTGCTAACAAATAGAACCAAGCTCCTCCTAAAACCGCGAGATACGCACCGCCAGCTGCCAGCCCAACCCCCGTTAAAGTTACCAGAGCGCCGATAACGCCCAGTAGTAAAACAGATTTTTTCATAGCGTCTTCTTCCACTTACCTGCCATTATTATTATGAAATATCGCCTTATGCGGCAATATGTCTATCTTTGATGCATATCTAATCATAATGGAGACAAATTAGATCATTCTTGAGATCGAAGACAATTAAAGAAAATCAAAAGTGAGACCCAAATCGAATTTTTCATTTCAAATACTTCTTGATATGAACCGTTCACTCTAAAAAAATGACAAATTTGTGCGGAATTGAAGTTACTATGAATGTCTGAAAGCGAAGCTCTAAACGAAATGATTCAAAATGACTCAAAGGTGAGCCAGGCCTGTATCATACGTGTGATCTGGGGGATAAGGGGGGAGAACTGGGCGCTTCCTAAAGGGATATACAATCTAGGCAACTATGGTAAGACTCATCACTATCTGCCATTAAAATCCGGGCAGTTAGGGGGTTAGGATTAGCTCTGAGTTACAGAATGCATCACTCTAAAATCATCATTAATGTGACCATCTCTTGATATCAGATGAATTTCGATTCCAGGGGGGACGACATGCAATGGCCAGCAACGTTTCGCTAAAGCTTTCAATAGGAAAAATGCCCCTGAGATTTTTCAATATTTCATCTCATAAGGGACATTTGCTGGCCTTGCTACTGGGTTATTTCACTTTGCTCCAGAAGTCTCTTGGCTGATGCATTAGTGGCTCTCAGATGCTCTTCCACATTTATGCCCTGCAGTTTTCCATCTGCTTTGATAATACGACCATCGACAATGACTGTCTCAACATTTTCCGGCTGAGCCGAGTAGACGATGAGCGCTGCCGGGTCCCCTCCGCCAAAGCCGGCCATGTTCAGAGTATTAGGATTGATGATCTGAATGTCTGCCCGCTTACCCTCTTCAAGGGTTCCGGTTAATGCACCCAGTCCAATCGATTCTGCAGAGCGACGGGTTGCCAGCGTCAGAAGCTCGCGCGGGTCTGGAAGTGCTTCATCTTTAGCATTACCGCTTTCACTCAGCGCTGCAGTGCGAAGCGTCTCGAACATATTAGCTCCGCCAGACAAAGCATTCCCATCTATGCCCAGCCCCTGCCTTTCAACCCCCTTAAATTGATTAAGCAGCGTCAATCCATAGCCGACGCGTTGTTCGCTGACTGGAGTTAACACCAGCCCACCGCCTGCTCTCTGCAGAGCGTTCAATTGCTGCGGTAGCGCATCGCTTGCGTGTATAACTGTCAGCGATGGCGATAAATATTGACGGTCTGTCAGTGCATCAAACATTGCGTGGGCATCGCCGCTGACATGCACCTGAATCGGCAGTTTGTGCTGAACAGCAAACCTGTATTCTTCATCCCGCATTGCCCAATTCTGCTGGCTAGATAAGTCCCGGGGGATTCGCCAGCCCAGCCCGAGTTGGACCCGATCTGTTGATTGCTTTTTAAGATAAGCCAGGTGTTTCAAATGAATCATGTTTTTTGTGGTTTTATCTGGACCACCATAATACATAACGGCACGAATGCCGCTTTTTTCCAGCGCCCTAAATCCAGCATCACCCCAGGCAGGGCCACGAATGTTATCAAAGTAATCGCCAGTAGTAGTGACTCCTGACTGTAGCAATTCAAGCGAACCAGAATACATTGCCTGCCAGATGTCATCCGGCTGCATCTTCTTTGCTAACTTATTGCTGACAGGGAAAAATTTACCCTGTTTGTTTCGGAACTGGCCGCGCATGGTGGTGACCCATAAATGATTATGCGCATCTACAAACCCCGGCACTACATACTTACCGCGGGCGTCTATTATCTTTGCATCGGAGGCCACAAGATCTTTGCCAATCTTCACTATCTGGTTATTTCGAATCAATATGTCGGCAGAAGGCTGGTCCTCTCCGTTGGCTGTCATAGGTAACAGATAACCCTGCCGGATAAGCAAAGTGTTGTCAGGGGCGGCGCTAACCGAAGCAGAGAAAAAACTGGCAGTAAACAGTACAGCGCGAAGTTTACAGGGCATACCTACTCCTTCGTGAGTTAAGGGGGTTAACTCAGAGTATAGGCACTGCCATTATGATGAATTGATAGCACCTGACTCCATTGCAAATATGCTCATTACTCAAGATAGTGAAACAAGACTTAGCCCTTTAGTACTGACCTAGAGGTCAAGTAGTTTCTTATGAAATTTACCCACGCTTAAATATTTTTAAATCAACCACTCTGCCAGTTTTTGGATAGCGGATCTAGACTTTAATAACATAAAAAACGTCATTTATCAAAAATATGTATAGGATTATGAAATCATAATTATGTTAAATTATAATCTTGAGCCCTTGTGAATTAACTTCCCTACAGCTTCAACTACCATTAACAGCAGTGTCGTATTGTTTATTCTAAATGAGTTGCTAGGCGACACAACGCATAATAGTCCCCGAGCGTGAGGTTATTTTTTGCATGCCGTAGCCGTAAAATTTGTTTAACCTCTTGATGAAATGCGTTCGAAGCATCGTCTCCCTGATAGGATGATGCGCGTGGATACTGATTTCTTAGATATTCATTAAAACTATTTTGGAGAAATTTCACGGGATCGTTTTGTTCCTTTTCAGATTCCATCAGCCCGGCTTTGAGCACAAGAAAGTAGTAAACCATGCCTATTTTTGAGGTAAACACTTGCTCAAGCCTCCCGGCGTAACGCTCCAGTTCACGTATGATGTCCTCTCCGCACAACAGATAATTCCACCGCAACTTCAGCGTGAATGCTTTGAATGTAAGGGAGTCTGGGGGCGTGGTCCCATTGGTGGCAAAAATGTCGCGGCCTTTGATTACTTCTTCCAGTTTGTCTGGGGCGTGTGTCTCAATCGCCATTAGAAACGCTAGGAAAGGCACGTCCGGCTTTTTTGTCGTTGCCGCAACGGCCATGGCTAGCCGATCGAGCCATAAATCAACCGTGCGCAGTTGCATGGAAAATCCGTCTGCAATGCCCGTAAGGATTTCAATCACTGCGCTCTCTCATTCATGCACGTCTCCGAGCAGAAAGGCACCGGGCTCGCTGGTGCAATAATGCTGCAACTGCGTCAGCTGGAAATATCGCTCTAGGATAAAAGATTTCCGGCTGACCTCATTAAGTGTCACCGAACGGTTGAAGAAGCGATCTAGATACAGCCGCGAGTCGAATCCACTACCGTATATCGCCCTAATAGAGTGCTGCAACTGAGCCTTGTCGGTAGCTATTACGAATACAACATGTTCAATGCTGAAAATGTGCTTGATTGTCTCAAGCATCTCAATAGCATACGTTGGGCGGCAGCGATCCAGCTCGTCTATAAACACGAATAGCGGATAGCTTAGTGCCGGGGATGCGGTATTAATGACGGCGCGTAGCCAGCCAGTGATGCCTTCACGAAACTCCTCTACGCTATTACCGGCCTCATCGTGTGCCCTTAGCGCAGCTTCTACCAGCTTTGCGCCAGCGTCTGCTGAGCAGTCGTCACTTAAAATTTTTGCCATAACATCGTCAGAATCGATACCGAGTCGGCTTTTAAGTAGTGCTTTGGTGACGTCTGGCGCAATCGCTTTAAACAGGCGCCAAGTTCCCTTCAGCAGTTTGGAGTCAAGCACCGCTTTATCAGTATGGGCAATTAAGCTGTGACGAATTTCGGCCACAACGTTCAGTAGTGGATCTTGCAGGTGGTCATTTTTCCATGCATCCACGTAGACGGTCGGATAAACACTGCCTATCTCGGCCTGCCAGCGGCGCAAAAACCATGACTTAGCCGCTCCCCAACCAGCATTAATGTTCAGTACGTAGCTGCCCGTTTCGCTTTTTGACAGCAGCAGTGACGTCAGAAAGCGGGCATGAGACGCGCGATCCATGGCATCAGCCGGCAGTTCATCCTGCTGAAGTGACCAATCGAATTTTAGACTTTCATGAATTAATTTCATCGATACCTCGTATTATGTCTGGCGATTTACCCACAACAATGAAGAGTTCTCAGCTTTCGGGTAGATCCGGTCTGGTGCTCTGGTAGAGTAGTTTAACGGTACGGGTCCAAAGAGGATCATCACGCCAGCTCCCAGGGAAGCCCATTTTCCCAAGTAACATTAAAATGTTATGACATCTTTTAGCAAATCATTAAGTTTTGGTGAATCTATTACCGCCCAACGTAAAAAAGCAGAATATTCTTGCTCTGGATTCATCATATGCTTCATATGTTCAATTGCTAACTCTTTATCTTTGGGCAGAGTCTGCTCATCTAAATAAGTGTTAAGGTACGTCAGAAATATATTATATTGAGAGAATACTTTTTTTCTTAAAGTTAGTACTGTGATTTCTTTATTTCCTGTATTGCTCTCATTGAAAACTCTTCTAATTAACTCGGTGGTTTTTATTGTTTTATTGTCAGTGGCCATCGCCTCTATTGTAACATTTCCTGAAAACGGGGTTGTAGGAAACACGTGTTTTATCAGGCGACAAACATTAATTCTATTGTCGGTGCAGTCTAATAGTTCATTATAAAAATGCCTTTTGAAATTATTACATCGTGCACATGCAAAGAATAAATTGTTCCAAGAATATTTCAAATCATCATTTTTTTCCTCATGAGCAATGAAATGCTCCACGTTTAAACTTAGCAACCCTTTTGTCTCACATATGTAACATTTACCATAAAAATCCTCTTCTAATGCAGCTATTACATCCGGCTCACTATAGCTTTTCCTAAGCGCTAGGCTTGCTGGTGCCTTTTCTCTTCTCCTAACTTCAAACATTTGAGTTATCCTTGTTCAGCATTATTTCACTTTCTGCTTTCAGTAAAAAATTAAGTGACTCACTATCCATTTTATCCTTGAAAGGCAAGAGCTCAGAGGTTAAGCTTTTAATTAGACTCTCATTTGCGGAGTAATCATTAATAAGGTTGCTTAGATTTTTAATCTTCTTCTCAAAGGTAGTGGATACAGGTGGAATACCTAAAAGTCCCTCAACTATAAACTCATACGAAATCATAGTGAGTTGTTCATATTGAGACAATTTACTAAGATCATATATTACGACATTTTCCTCTGAAGTAATGACAAATGGTGAATGAGTCGTAACTATAAATTGCAATCCAGGAAAGTTTTTAGTAAGAAAAGGTAGTATTTTCCTCTGCAAAGAAATATGCAAATGAGCATCAATTTCATCAATTATAACAACGCCAGTTAGATCTTTAGGTGAAAGCTTTCCTAGTTCAGCCTTCATTATCAGATCTGCAAGTATATCCATAATAGCAGAGTACCCTGACGATAGATTTTGAAAATTATATTTTGGTTTACCCTCTTGAACTAAATAAAATTTGAAAGTCGTGGATTCGAATTCAAGTGAAAAACTATCATCTTCAAGCAAGTAACGAAGATTGTCTTCAAATTCATTAAACCACTCTTGTATAGTAGTCGCTAATGATTCATTTTTATCTTCGGTAATAGCAAATGATCGTATAGTCTTTAAATTAACTAAATGTTGCTCCAAATGAGCACCATCATTTGTATTTTGAAAGTTTCCTTGAGTTGACTTATATATTGACTGGTTGCTACCAGTGCTCTCTGTTATTTCTGATTTTCTTACCGCCGGGAAAAATTGCAGTACTGCTTTTTTATCTTCGAGATCAGATGAAAAGACATCCTCCTCAGGAATAATAATCTTCAACCCGTCATTTGCTTTATTTAATTTTTCATCATAATAATTTATTTGTTGTAATGTTTGGGAATGTTCCTGTGAGCCTTTAGTTAATCCTTCCAGTCTCTCTTTCCAGAAACCATGTTGAATTATGTTTTCTTTTTGTGTGGAGTAATTTTTTTCAAGATAAAGAAACTTCATCTTTTCATATAAACTCGTTATAAGCGACGTTTTACCACATCCATTTCCGCCTATAATAACTAAGTTTTTTTTACCAATATCTATATCGATTATCTTGTTTGTGTTTGGAACTTTACCACTTAATCTTTCGATGTTCGACATATTAACCTCAAGAAATTTCTGGTCCATGTGAATTATTAAGTTCATCTAATTTAACGTTGAATATTTTACTAAATCAAACTAAATTTATTGACTTCATATAATAGGGTTTATATGAAGCTGGGATCCGCCTTAGGATCCGGGTATGATAGGGATCCGGCCTTTACGGGCTCAGGGCGAATAAAAATGCGGCAGCGCTGCGTGAAATCTGCAGGAGTAATCCCTTGCTTTTTTCTCAGAATTCACGTAGCGACGCCAGGCGGATAATCGGCGGAAACATGACACATACGGCACTCCTGCCGGGCCTGACCGGCCCGGAGGACGGCGACATCACCGGGCGGCTGCGCGAGTTCGTCAGCGATCGGGAAGCCTTCTCGGACAACACGTGGCAGCAGCTGCTCAGCGTGATGCGCATTGCCGGCCGCTGGGCGGCAGATCACGGCCGGGCGCTGCTGCCGATGGCGCCGGCCGATCTGCGAGATTACCTGCTGTGGCTGCAGGCGTCCGGGCGCGCCTCCTCCACTATCAGCACGCACGCCGCGCTCATTTCTATGTTACACCGTAACGCCGGGCTGATGCCGCCCAACGCCTCGCCGCTGGTGTTTCGCGCGGTCAAGAAGATTAACCGTACCGCCGTTATCGCCGGTGAGCGCGCCGGGCAGGCCATTCCCTTCCGCCTGCATAATCTGCTCGTTCTTGACGCATGCTGGTCAGTTTCCGATCGCCTGCAGCAGCGGCGCGACCTGGCGTTTCTGCATGTGGCTTACGCCACCCTGCTGCGTATCAGCGAGCTGGGCCGCCTGCGGGTGCGTGACATCTCGCGCGCGGCGGACGGCCGGGTTATTCTGGACGTGGCGTGGACCAAAACCATTGTGATGACCGGGGGGCTTATCAAAGCCCTGGGCGACCTCTCCTCGCAGCGCCTTACGGAATGGCTTACGCTTTCCGGGCTGGCCGATGAGCCCGACGCTTTCATCTTTGGTCCCGTTCACCGCGCGAACCGGGCGATCGTCGCCGCGGATAAGCCGCTTTCCGCCCGGGCGCTGGAGGATATTTTTGCCCGCGCCTGGCAGGAAGCCGGCGATGCCGGCACTGTGCGGCCGAATAAAAACCGCTACCGCGCCTGGTCCGGTCACAGCGCCCGGGTCGGCGCCGCCATCGACATGGCCACGAAGAAATACAGTACCGCGCAAATCATGCAGGAAGGAACCTGGAAAAAGCCGGAAACGGTGATGCGCTATATCCGCCACGTTGACGCGCACGCGGGGGCAATGATCGATCTGATGAAGCAGCACGTCTGATCCACGGCACCGGATGCCGCAGTGACAGCTGATGAGCCTGACAATACAGTCAGGGTGCATTTCCTCATTAACATCCTGAGCGGCCGGGATGGCCCTGATAATGGCAATGGGGGCGGTGGCGACAGAGCTGATTTTCGCCCGTCACCGTGTCAATGCCGGCTTCCTGCACTGCTCCATAAGGCCCGGGTGCCCCGCTGATTTTTCCCGTGAGAGCGGTCCTGGCTTTCGATTCGTATCACTCTTGCCTTTTTTATGAAACTCCGTTTCACCACATCCATGAATTCGGTGAACACTTCCCTGCCGGCGTGCAGCCCCGGCATGCGCTGAGTCCACTGTCTTCACAGGTTACCTGATCGAGGCAGTATTTCCGGTTATGGCTGAGCCGTTATCCGAACAGTTTTTATGTTTTATCAGATGGTTAAGTTGAGTTAAAAAGTAAGTGGTGTCGGTGGATCCTTTCCGATAAAAATAGATTCCGCCTTCTTCAGAATTCACGACAATGCCTTACTACTCCCCAGAGAACAGCCATCTCGCGCAGCGTTCCGGACGCTTTGTTCGTCGTATGTTCATGATGCGACAGTTAGGCACCACCCTATGTTTTTTCCCGATTCTTTCTGTATTAATGGAAATGGAGCATGGCCTGACGTTTACCATCCTGCTGTCAGTGAACGCTTTTATCTGGCCATGGCTGGCCTATCGCCGCGCGCTGCGCGCCAAAGATGCCACCACTACGGAAAAGCAGAACCTGACTCTTGACGCTGCGTTTGGTGGCATCTGGGTAGCCCTGATGGCGCTGAGCCCTTTCCCCTCGTTTACCATAATGGCGGTGCTGGCATCCGATCGATACGCCGCCGGCGGTTCAGCGCAACTCATCGCCTCTGTGTGGGCATTTGTGTGTGCTTCTGGAGTGGTGTGGCTGATGAATGGTCTGGAGCTGAATATGACATTCAGTATGCGTACTGTCTGGCTGAGCATTCCGTTGTCGACATGCTACTTACTGGCGCTAAGCGTCACTTCGTACAATCTTACCTGGCGGTTGCGTCAGCGTAACCGCGAGCTGGAGCGTATCGCGTTAATGGATCCCGGGCTGGAAATTCCAAACAGGCGCATGTTCGAACGCTGCCTTGAGAAAGCATTTCTCAGTTCGCGCCGCGGCGATAGCTCCGGATACCTGATGCTGCTGGATATTGATAATTTCAAGGCAGTTAACGATAACTGGGGCCATGAAGCAGGAGACTTCCTGTTAGCTGAGATCTCCGCCGTTGTGCGGCAGCACGCGGGCATGCAGGACACGCCGGCACGCTTTGGCGGAGATGAACTGGGCGTCATTTTGTATCATGCCTGCAACGAATCTGCAGTGGCGATGGCCAGAATCTTACAGGAAAAAATCCTGCAGATACGTTTACCCGCTTCGGATGATTTTCGTTGTACGGTAAGCATTGGCATCGCTTCAGCCACTGAGGCTGAAACCATAAACCAGTGGTTTCACAATGCGGATGAGGCTCTGTATGAAGTAAAACGGGCCGGGCGCAATGGCGTGCGCTTATGGCAGCCAGCCTGGCAGTTGACATATTTTTATACCGGGAATGAAGTCGCTTCACGGAACCATGCGCGTACGGTGGCAGGGTAATAGCGCTTTTAATACCATATCCGGTTAAAATGTGTAGCGGGTCGATTCAGAAAAACTCAGTTCTGCAGTGCTCTTTTAATCATTATGGTTTTTATTGCCAGCAATATGCTGCACAGCTGACTTAACCACCCCGCGCTGCACCTCAGCCCTCCCTCCCCTGATATCAGGCACGACAGCCGCAGCTTTCCTTGACGTATCATCAGCAACGACTACTATGGAGAAATACTCTAACAAGACATGCGTTTTGTGACCCCATTCAATCCGCGCGTAAGCGCGGTTCTTTTTTCATCAGGCAGAGAGTCGTTCGTCTTCAATGTCAGTGATCAGCCTGCGGTATGGTATAAAACGCTAAGCCCGTAATGCCGGCCTGTTTACCTTCAGGTTTTGTATC
This sequence comes from Pantoea sp. Cy-640, assembly GCF_011752635.1. NCBI lineage: Bacteria > Pseudomonadati > Pseudomonadota > Gammaproteobacteria > Enterobacterales > Erwiniaceae > Pantoea > Pantoea sp. Cy-640. The sequence goes on from NZ_VWXB01000009.1 coordinate 77,859, forward strand.
TCTCCAGCCCGCGGCAGACGGCCTGAAGTATTGTGCTGCGGCGTCAATCAATGCCGTCGGTAAGAAAATTAAAGGCAGATTTGATCACCCCTTTGCAATAACTGGCGTTACAGAATTCCTCGCCAAGGGCTGTATGAGGAACAGTAGCGGCCTCATGTGTCATCAATACATACTCAGCACCATTTAGCGACAGCACGGGGGTCAGCCGCTTTGGAATGGGGCTTCCGTTAAGACGCTCTAATGGCATAAGCGGAATAACCAGTCGGCGATTGATGCGACCAATGATATCACTGGTTATATCCACCATCAGGGGAAAGTCAGGATTTTTACCTTTAGTTCTGTAAACTACATACTGCATCCGTCAGAAATTCCTGTAGTTATCTGAAAAGCATCCTGTTTCTTGACCGATACGGTTCAGCGTATTGATCCCTTCGGCATTTTCTTCCTGCCAGCGTGAGGCAGCATAACGACGTAACTCTTCATCAATAGCCATGGACAGGGTGCGTGAAAGATTCATCCCCGCATCGCGCGCTTTGTTAAGTAACTCTTTATCAATAGATAAGTTCACGTTCTGGCGAGTAGCTGCTTTGGCAATCATAAACTATCCCTTTCTGGTCGTGAGCAATTATGGTATGCGCAAATGTACGCGCATGAATATTTTACTTTAGCGCGTGTGAATTTGCGCGTGTTTTAAGTATTACTTGATCAAACACGCAGCTGGCTCATTTCGGCCTTTCCCCAGAGCTAAGGCCGCCCCAGGGCTGTGTAAAGTGCGTCTCTGCGCCCCCCCTAATGCCGGATCAGGAGGCGCTTTAGGTGGCTCTTGGGCGGAAAAAGTACTGACGACAGACCAGAAGCGCGAAGTCGTGGTGTTGATGTGTGATGCGACCGGTCTGTCGTAACGTCGTGCCTGCAGACTCACAGGTTTGTCCCTATCGACCTGCCTCTATGACGCTCAGCGTCCGGCGGCTGATGCCCATTTATCAGGGCGCATTACTGAACTGGTACTGGAGCGCAGGCGTTTTGGCTACCGCCGCATATGGCAGTTACTGCACTGTGAAGGGCTTCTGGTTAATCACAAGCGCGTGTACCGCCTTTATCATCTGAACGGGCTGGGCGTTAAATGCAGGCGTCGTCGTAAAGGGCTTGCAACAGAACGTCTGCCGCTGCACCGCCCGGCGGTGCCAACATGACCTGGTCGATGGATTTCGTCATGGATGCGCTGGCTACTGGTCGCAGGATCAAGTGTCTTACCTGCGTCGATGACTTCACAAAGGAATGCCTGACGGTCACCGTTGCCTTTGGGATTTCAGGCGTGCAGGTCACGCGTATTCTGGACAGCATTGCGCTGTTTCGCGGCTATCCGGCTACGATAAGAACCGATCAGGGCCCGGAGTTTACCTGCCTCGCGCTCGATCAGTGGGCCTTTGAGCATGGAGTGGAGCTGCGACTTATAAGCCGACACAGAACGGATTTTTTGAGAGTTTAACGGACGCTTTCGCGATGAATGCCTGAATGAACACTAGTTCAGCGACGTCAGTCATGCCAGGAAAACCAGCAGCGAATGGCGTCAGGATTATAACGAATGTCGCGTGCACTCCACGCTGAATTATCAGACGCCGTCTGAATTTGCAGCGAGCTGGAGAAAGGGTAATTCTGAGAGTGAATGATCCGACATTACCTACTGAGTTTTGTATTTAATCTTGGGGGCAGGTCAAGGGATAACGCTTACCGCTCATGGGCACCTCTCTTTAAGCCATCTTAAATGACCCTGAGATGTCTGTTAAACCTGTGGCAATTCACCGTGAAAGCTACTCTAGCTTGTAAGGTTACTAAGTCCAACGTCTGCTGTTCGCTCACAGCGGACCTTCAGGTCAGTAAGCTTGTCCAGTTGGTGCCAGTAGCAGACGTTAGCAGTAGCGCCTTTTTGATCTCTTCCCTGCCAATGATCTGCATGGTGAAACATTGATCTCTTTTTGCTTTCGTTTATAGTTAAGCCCCTGTTCTGACAAGATCAGGCTTCGCTGTCAGCGCACTTTCACAAGATTTCGCTGGCATAATTCAGTCCTGAAGGCACCTTTTGCCATAAGGGAGAATTTAAAAACCATGCGTCTTACGCCACCCTGAGTCGTAACCCTCCCCTGTCGCACTGAGTAACCCCAGTCGCGCACTCAAAAACATCCCGTCTGCGGATGTGCTGTTTCGTATCTGAAATTTTTCCCCTCACGGGCTGACTGTATTCAAAATCTGAGAAATTACTATGCTGCTGTCCTCGACGCGTAAGGACTGGCTGGGCAACGTCCGTAGTGACGTGCTCGCCGGTATTGTCGTCGCGCTCGCGCTCATTCCTGAAGCGATCGCGTTTTCCATCATTGCCGGAGTTGACCCGCAGGTCGGTCTCTACTCGGCGTTCTGTATTCCCGTGGTGATGGCCATTTTGGCGGACGCCCCGCCATGATTTCATCCGCGACCGGCGCCATGGCGCTGCTGATGATAACCCTGGTGAAAGACCACGGCCTTCAGTATCTGCTTGCTGCCTCCGTGCTGACCGGGGTCATCCAGCTGATAGCCGGCTACCTGAAGCTCGGCAGTCTGATGCGCTACGTGTCGCGCTCGATCGTAACGGGCTTCGTCAACGCGCTGGCCATTCTGATTTTCATGGCGCAGCTTCCGGAGCTGACCAACGTGACCTGGCACGTGTATGCGCTCACCGCCGCCGGTCTGGCAATCATTTACCTTTTTCCGTACCTCAATAAAACCATTCCCTCTCCGCTGGTCTGCATCGTGGTGCTGACCGCCATCTCCATGTGGCTGCACCTGGACGTGCGCACCGTGGGCGACATGGGCAAACTGCCTGACAGCCTGCCGGTATTCCTCATTCCGGCCATTCCGCTGAACCTGGATACGTTGATGATTATCCTGCCTTATTCTTCCGGCCTTGCCGTGGTGGGACTGCTGGAATCCATGATGACCGCCACTATTGTGGACGACATGACTGATACGCCGAGCGATAGAAACCGCGAGTGCAAGGCGCAGGGTATCGCCAACGTCTGCACGGCGTTTATCGGCGGCATGGCGGGCTGCGCCATGATTGGTCAGTCGGTGATTAGCGTAAAGTCCGGCGGGCGCGGGCGGCTCTCCACCCTGACTGCCGGACTGGTGCTGCTCTGCCTGATTATCTTCCTCCGTGACCAGGTATCGCAGATCCCGATGGCGGCGCTGGTCGCGGTCATGATCATGGTCTCCATCGGCACCTTCTCCTGGCGCTCCATTACCGACCTGCGCCGCCATCCGCTGTCGACCAGCGTGGTCATGCTGGCCACCGTGGTTGTGGTGGTGGCAACCGACAATCTGGCCTTCGGCGTGCTGACCGGGGTGCTGATTGCCTCGCTGAATTTTGCCACCAAGGTAGCTCGCTTTATGACGGTCAAATCGTCACTGGAGGGCGATACCCGGACCTATACCGTGACCGGTCAGATCTTTTTTGCCTCCGCCGATCGCTTTATGACCCATTTTGACTTCAGGGAAGCGGCAGAGCGCGTGGTCATTGACGTCACGCACGCTCACTTCTGGGACATTACCTCCGTGAGCGCGCTGGATAAGGTGGTGATTAAGTTCCGCCGGGAAGGCGCTGAGGTGGAAATACTGGGCATGAACGACGCCACCCGCACCCTCGTTGACCGCTTCGGCGTGCATGACAAGCCGGAAGAAGCGGAAAAACTGATGGGCGGTCACTAACTGACAGGAGATTCAGCTATGAACAATACCGTTGTGGCCTGCGTAGACGGTTCGCCGTCAACCGGACCGGTCTGTGACTACGCGGCGTGGGCCGCCGCCGGCCTTTCCACGCCGCTGGCCCTGCTGCACGTGCTGGAAAAAGACGGTCATCCTGCCGTCTCTGACCTGAGCGGGAGCATTGGCATCGACAGCAAAGAGCTGCTGACCGAAGAGCTTGTGCGCGTGGAGGGTGAGCGCAGCAGCCTGCTCATGGCACAGGGTAAAGCTATTCTGGCTGGTTGCGCGGAGCGGATGTTCAGTGCGGGAGTTCCGGAAGTGCGCCAGCTACAGATGCACGGAGCGCTGGATGAAATTCTTGCCGGGCTGGATGACGTGAGGCTGATGGTACTCGGCCGGCGCGGCACGGCACATACCGTGGGCGGCCATCTGGAAAGCATCATCCGCCTGCAGAAAGAGCCAGTACTGGTCGTGCGGGAAACATTCAGAGTGCCATCCCGGGTGCTCTTCGCCCGGGGCAGTAGCGAGGCCAGCCGCAGAAACCGGCCCGGCTATTCGTGAACCCGCTGCTTCGGGGCCTGACCAGCCACGTTATGATGGTGAATGGCGATGATGCTTCACTCCGCGATGCGCAGCATATCCTGCAGGCGGCCGGCATTAATGCAGAGTCCCGGATAATTCAGGATGAATCCGTCCCGCGCGGGCTGTGCCGTTACGCGGAGGAGAAAGACATGGACCTGATCGTGATGGGGGCCTGGGGACACTCCCGGCTGCGCCGGTTCTTTATCGGCAGCCACACCACGGCGATGCTGACTGAAAACTGTCATCCCCTGCTGATGATGCGATAATCATCTGCCTTCATCATCGTTTTTTCTCCATTTCCTTTAAATCCCGCTATCCATACCCCTGTGCTCCTGCTCTGTTGTGTTTTCCCGCCAGCCATCCGGAACCGGAACGTTCAGCGGGCGCGATCGCCGTCGCGGCTCAGCCCCGGGAGGGCGGCCTGCGCCAGCATCCTGTCGAGGTGCGCGTCAAGCCGCTCCAGCCGGACGCCGGCATCCCCGACGTGCGTAATTCCCGGGCTGCCCGCGTCCCCCCTGAACCGCCGGCGCGGATATGTCCCTGGCACAAGGCCGCCGCCGTCGCTGAGGGTGCAGATGACCCGCCCGCCGCCGGTGACGATCTCGCGCCGCACCTGCGCTGCCTGCCACGTGCCCCCGACGGTCCGGGTTTCCCTGAGCCAGAGTTCGCGCAGCCGGAACACGCCCCGCGTGAGGGCGGCAATGTCGTCCATCGTGTGCCTGTCGATCAGGTTCACTGCAATCCGCCTTATTATTTCATCTTTAATAATTAACAGCGTGGGTGGAACCATCCGTGATAGTTCCCTTTCATACAGAAAAGTCCGGACGCATACCACAGGTGATATTACCACTCTGCAATTACCGTACACTCATACCGAAGTGATCCGGGTTTTTCCTTATATGGCAGTAACCGGAAGCGTAGCACGCGCCGATGGCGGGGAACAGCGTCGTTTCTGCGGCCGGGGCCGCCCGGCCCGCCCCGTATGTTGTGCCATTAGCAGCTGAATCAGCCACTATATGTAGTGGTTGGCGCTGAAAGCCGCCACCGGGGAGGAAAGATCCGCTTCTGTACTTTTCCGGAACTGACTGGATGCGGAGACAGGGCGGCAGGCGGAGCCGAATGAATTTTGACGTGTTTCAGGCCAGTTAGAGTATTTTACTTAATAGTGATGCATAATCGCAAAAATGAATCATATTTATGATATTGATTTTTTTTATTGCATTTAATGCTTTCTGGTGAAATGATGAGCTCATCGCTTTTCAGGAACTGAATCATGTCTGACAGCATCAAATCAAAAAAAATACTGCCGCTTCTGCTTCCGCCATCCACTATCACGGTCCGCAACGTCCCGCACCAGGTTGACGCGGCCATCACCGAGCAGGCGAAGCTGGCGGGTAAATCCAAGAGCGACTACGTGCAGGAATTTCTGACGGCGCACTTCAACGACCTGATCGGGAACTTTATCCGAACCAGTGAGCTGGTTGCGCTGATGGATCGGGAGATGGCGCGAATGGCCGGGACAGAGCTGAGTGATAATCTGTACGATCTCGCAATGACTCAGGCCGGGCACCGGGAATTCTGTCGTATTCTCGGAATAAAGGATGAAGAAGACCTGCAGCGCATGATGCTATTTGGCATGCCTTTGCTTGAGGTACGTGTGAAGCAGCTGAAGGGCGTTAAGTACCTGGCGAGGGGGAATTCGCTCTATGCAGCGATGCTGGCCAGTGCGGTATCGCGCGACGCGGATACCGCGATGGCGCTGCACCGTTCACTTTTCAGCCTGATGCCCGACGAGTCTTTTCAGGCGATGGCCGATGAACTGCGCAGGGCCATGCGGATGAAGCCTTTTGACTGGCCGGTTTTCTGAGGGCGCAGAACGAGAAAAGCCACCCCGAGGGATGGCTTTTCCGGTACTAACTTAAACGCACGGGTCCGAAGAAGTCCGCGCCTTGATAATGCTTAATTTACCCAAATCTGACGAGAGCGTCAACCTTATATCTGTTCAGCGTCGCGGAGGGCGGCATGTACCTGGAAGACTACATTTCACCCGAACGTCTGAGAATTTACACGGACGTGCTCAAGCTGAAGCCCGAAGAGGCGCTTGGTGGCTACAATTGGAATAAAGCGCTCTCGGCGGCTATGCAGCCGCTCCTGCACTGCCTTGAGGTGACGCTGCGCAACGCCATTGACTATGCCATCCGCCATAATCCTCCGCCTGGCGCGGCTGGACTGTGGCGGACCGACGCTTACTGGATCTACGATCTGCCGCGCTTCATCGGGGATAAAACCTATATTCGGCAGGGCAAGCGGTTCAAAACGGACAGACAGGGAAATCCCCGCAGCTTGCCGGACGGCAGCCCGATGTATCACTTTACCGCCTGGGAGGAGGGCTGCGTGCGCAAAGTATCAAAACGCATCAGCGACGCCGGAAAGCCCCTGACGCCGGAGCGCGTGATCTCCGGGCTGGACTTCGGGTTCTGGACCAATCTGCTCACGGCAGAATACGAGGAGCCCAGAAACTCTTCTCTGCTGTGGCCCCACCTGACGCCGGACGTCTTCCCTGCGCGACCGGCGGGCATCCGCCGGCATCACCTTGAGAGTAAATTTACCCGTATCCGCGATCTGCGCAACCGTCTGGCTCATCATGAGGCCGTGTGGAAGTTTCAGGAACTGGATGCGAATGGCAAGCCCGACTATAGCCGTCCCGTTTATGGTCTGAACGCCTCACTGCACCTGCTACGCCGGGCATGGGAAGATGTGCTGGAAGCGCTTTACTGGATCAGCCCGACACGCCATGCAGCGTTTATTGCGGAAGGCCATCATTTGCGGTTTGAGACGCTGTCCACGCGTGAGGGACTGCAGTGCTATACGGAAAGAGACAAGGTTCCTCACTCTCTGAACGTCAGGCCCAGCCGCGAGGCACGAAAGCTTATCCGGTCGCTGCAGCAGGGGAAAACAATCCGGATAACGGACCGTAACCGCCTGCTGGCTGTGATAGGACCAGACTGGAATCGGATTGAAAACTGAAGCGTGTTACCGCCCTATACCTCTGACAAGTCAGGCAATTTCTTCCATAGCATCGTCATTCGCAGACGGAGGAGGGAATATCAGCGCATCGCACTCTCTGATGACATATTCAGGAATGAGATCAAACCGGGTGGGATCCAACTGACAGATAAATTCATTTTCAATATGGTAGGTCTCGTTCATGAATTTACGTATGACCGCATTTTCGAGTCCAGTCTGAAGCAGCCTGAATACCTGCAGTTTCTCGTAGCCACTCCGGCAGAGAGAATAGAGCGCACGAACACGATCCGGGTCCGTTAGCTGCACAAGAGTCGCTGCGTAATTAAATCCGGGTATACGTAAGGCAATTGCCTGGCAGCCATTAGCGACTTTCTCTGCGGCCATTTCAGGATATCCCACTCCCGGCTGAACGGGTTCACGGCTGTCAATGGGCGTTTCCCGGTGATGAAAGAGATTTGACAGCACCTGATAGGCATCACCGCGGTCGTCCATAATTTCATAATGCCGGCGAAGATAGATCAGCTTTATCACGTCTTCACTGTCAGAGTCAGTAACGGACTGGCAGATCTGAGCAAAGGTGCGGATATCGCTTTCGCCTATGAGCTGCTCGGTGATGCAGCCTGAGCTGTAGCGGAGGTGTGAAGCCGTAACCAGATTACTGAACAGCTTCCTGACGGACTTCAGCGTATCAATAATGGGTTCAACGTCGTGGGTCAGCATCAGTACCGTTTCGTTTTTCAGGCATTCACCGGCATTGCGGCGAAACAGCATCTCCAGAATGGCAAACTTTTTGTTTTTATCAAACGATGAAATCGGGTCGTCAAGAATGATCAGGTCCGGCTTCTTAGCCAGGCATTCGTACATGAAGAGGACGATGGCAAAGGCATTACGTTCACCATAGCTGAGATGCTGGCTGCCGCCGCTGACGTAGCCGTCAAAATCTTCGTGGCGCAGCTTAAGCCGGCATTTATCGCCTTCTCCCGTGATGTCCACCTGATAACGATAGCCAGCATAAGCCAGAAAGGTATTGATGTCGGTTTTATGCTTGAGGATCAGCTTCTGCATGCCCTGGCGCTGCTTGTTGATTTGTCCCTGCAGGCGCCCGGCCTGCGTCGTGAGGTCATCCAGGGAGGCATTAAGGATGGCCACGGTGCTGGCCGTTTTATCTGACTGCAGCTCAGGGAAAAACTTCACATCCAGGCGACAGGATTCCAGCGCCGCCTTAACGTTGGTGGACGCGCTGAACGTAAAGCCGTTAAGGGTTTTCAGGGTATTCAGCATTCCAATCAAGCTGTCTGTCTGTTTCTTCACCGTCACAAGATATTCTTCGTGCTGTTTTTCCAGGCCACTTTTCCGTGTGGTGATATCGGCAAGGCGGGCGCGGGCAGGTTCTGAAAAATATTCACCGAGTTTATCCAGCACGCCAATCAGGCCGATCAGGTTTTTAATGACGGCCTTATCATACTCTGTGCTGACGCGACCAATCTGCTCCGCCTTTTCGCGGGAGTCACCGGTGCAAAACGGACAGCAACCTTCAGCAAGCGCGGAGAATTTCTCATATCCCCGGGTCTGCCATTCAATCCACTCCACGCTGCTCTTACTCTGGATGTATGGCTTATACAGTTCCAGGCCTTCAGGAATGTGCTGAAGCTTGTTACCGGCAGACAGGCCTTTCATCCCTGTGGAGGTTTTTGCAATCCCGGTACTGCTCAGTTTAAACGCCGCGCTGAGCTCCCCCAGGTGCGTGATGAATTCCTCAAGCCCGGCGTTATCAGCAAACTGCTGCCGTATGGCCACGACCATGGCTTCAATTTCACGTTCTGTCTCGTGATACGCTTCGCTTTTGATGAAAATATCAAAACTGTTGCTTACGAGTTCGTCCGGCTGGAAAGTAAACTGATCGACATATTTTTCATTAAAGCACATGACGTTCTGCAGACCATCGGCGCCGATTACGCCTGGCCTGACTGCGTCAGGATTAGAACCACGATATCTGAACGGAAGCAGGTCACTCAGCCCCTGCTCATCCCCGTTGACTGTGCATTGAATCGCGCGGGAAATGGTGCTTTTTCCGGTGCCATTAGGCGCAAATTTAATATTTAATTTCTTCTCGGCCAGAGTGATATTTGCTTTATCGATGTTATTGCAGCTATTAATTTCAATTTCCATACCCAATCCTTTACGGCAAAGACGCTGAGCGGGCCATGTATGTTACAGGCCCGGATAATTAATTATGCTGAAGCCTGAATATATAAGCACCATTACATTTTCAGGTAAAGTCATTCAGCGTTTGCTGTAAGCAGCGCAGACGCGCACAAAGCCGTCTATCTGGTAATGCTCGGCGCATTAGCTGCGCTGACCCTTGTCGCCTGGCAGAGCAAGCGATCGCGTTTCTAGAGATGCCCACTGTCCGCCTCCAGCGGTTTTTTACGCCTTTCTTCCGCCGATAGGTAAAGCAACAGGACGAGCTTCCGCGCTGTGCCGCATAGGACATTACCGATATGATGGAAGCCACAATTCATTGATCATGAGGGAAAAAAATGACTGACCGGGTTATATTACAGCGTGATTTTTCTGAGCTTATAGACAGGCTGCACGAAAGCATCCTGAAATATGCCGCTGATCGGGCTGAGCACTATGAGTGTGACGTTTATCTGTGCGTGAACACCAAAGCTCACGGCGATCATATACTGGAGCGCATCTTTGAGAAAAGTGTGGTAAACAGACTTAAGTCAAATAAGATTATCGACGTATACGGGCGAAAAATGAGCCTGCATACAACCCTGACACTGAACAAAAGCTATATGACGGAAGGCGTATATTTATTATTCTTCCCCGGCCCTGACCTGCTGAAAGCCGTGGAATACCAGTCCAGTCTGAATCCCGCTTATGAAATTATCGTGTTCACCGAAGCTGACGGGTATACGGAGGCCACCGATCAGTGGATGTCTGAATATGACGTTCGCACGCTGCAAACCGCCAAAAAAGAGGAACAGCCCGGACGGTGACATTTAGCGCATGCCGCCGCAAGGCGGTTTTTTATGTCTGTTTACCTTGACCTTCGTGGCTATAGCCGCCATCGTGGACCTGTCCGAGCTGGCCGTCAGCCAAAACGGCGTGGTCAGAATCGTGCTTGAGTCCATTCAGGACATGCTGCTTAAGGTCGCCCTTCAGACCGCACGGGACGACTACGAGACCAGTCGTCAAAGGCAACGGCAGGGCGTTGAGCTGGCGAAGGCTTCAGGTAAGTATAAAGGGCGCAGGCCTGAACCCAAAACGCATGAGCGCATCATTGCGCTTCGCGAGTCCGGTATGGCGATTGCGCGCATAGCAACTCTTGCGGGATGCAGCGTGAGTCAGGTAAAGCGCATCTGGTCCATATATAAGGCAGACAAGTCTGTCAGTAATTAAACATTTATCATGTTGTATGGCTGAAAGGGTTCAGGCATGAGCATTTCTGGGACGCTGGTCTGGTTTGAACCAAATCCCGTCAGCTTCCCGGTGGCCAGTCATGAGCAGCCAGAGCGTATTGCAGGTGCCCTGAATGCGAAACTCATCGGGGAGGCAGGGCGGGCACTTCGGAATGCTCAGTAGCGGTCCAGTACCACCAGTTACCCGGTCCGTATTCCCTGTCGTAATGGGCCGTTTTCACCTGCTTACGCTGCAGGTACTCCGGCGTAATCATGCCGAAGACCTCCATCGGCAGCGCATCCACACCGGAAACGTCCTTCAGCACAAAATCAGGAAAAACCTCCTCTTCACCGTCGTAGCGCAGCGGCTTGATGAACGCGCGCTTTTCCTCCCACAGGCGCGCCTCAACCATGCCCTCATAGCGGGAGTCCAGCGGAATATAGCGCGGACTGACGGTCATCAGCGCCACGTCGATAACCCTGCAGCTGCTTCGCGGCACGTTACGGCCCTCTTTACGTATAAAGGCGGTCTCCGGCGGCTCGGTTTCACAGATGAGCATCGTCCGGGCGCCGCGTCGCCAGTCTCCGAGCTCCCGCGAAAAGCTCCGTGCGAGCCGGTCTCTGACGTCGTCAGGCAGCTCCAGCGCGGGAAAGCCGGCAAACAGCCCCAGCGGCAGCGTGTGCTGCAGCCGTACTTCGGCGGCGTCGCTCCAGGTGGCCAGCTGTGAAACAAAAATCAGGCGGCGTGAGGCGCTGCCGGCGTCCTTCGCAGTCTGGCGGTTCTGCGCGACCTGCGGCGAATCCTTCATGGCCATCAGCATCAGCGACTGCTGCAGCGGGATCCGGCCGATGCGGATGCGCGCTGCAGTCTCATTCAGGCGCCAGCTCACCCAGCCCGGCGAGCGTTTCTTTTTATCGAATGCAGGATGCCAGACGTTGATGCCGGACTGCTCCCAGAGCAGGTGCAGCAGCCCCAGCAGGCGCATCGAGGGCTGCCGGCGCCGCCTCCCCGGTCCGGCACCGGCCGGAGGCGCATCACGGGTTTTATCAGGAACGTCTTTCTTCTGCAGGCCGGTGGGCAGGCGGACCACAAGCCGGCCATCCGCCGCCGCTCTGACCACGTCGGGCGCATAGATGGCGGCCTGTCGCTCATCCGGCCAGACGGAGTAAAAGCGGCAGTCTGGCGCGTGTTCGTGCCCGGAGAAGGCCCATGAGGCGAGCCAGCACTGGTCTGTTTTCTGTGACAGATGCACTTTCAGGCGCCGGCGCTGCGCGTCTTCCTTCGGGGGATGGCACAGGCAGGTGACCACCGTGGTGGCCTTGTTGTCACGCGCGTGCTTCAGCCAGCGCTGCCACTGCTCCGGCTCAGCGCTGCGGAAATCCGCACCGCATTCACGCGAGCCCCGCAGCCCGGTGAACCGGACCGGATACGTTTTCTTTGCCGCCATCATACCCTCCTTTCCGTAAAGAACGCTGAATATGCGACCTGCGTGATTTTAATTCAGGCCGGCTGCCGGGCAGATTACCGGTGAGGATTCATTCCACAACCGGTTAAATTCAGCCTGATACTGACGGGCAATATCAGGTTCGTCTTTAATCACCATCGCGTTCTCCGCATTTCTTTTTTCAGCAGAAGACGTGTAATTAAATGAGCCGGTTTCCACCGCACTGCCGTCGGCCACAATAAACTTGTTGTGCATGATGCTGTACATGCCGTTAAGGCGCACGTCCACGCCAGCGCACGCGAGCTGGCTGACCAGAGACCAGCGGTCCCGGCTTTTCTTTTCATCGGCGACCAGCCGGACCTTAACGCCCCGCGCAACGGCCGCTGACAGCGCCTGCGCCACCGGCCGGCTGGTGAAATCCCAGGCCGCCACGTCGGCGCTCTGACGCGCGCTGCCGGTGAACTGCAGTATCAGATCCAGCGCCGAGCCCCCGGGCGAAAAGCCGGCCGTTACGGAGGCCTCCGCGCCGTGAATAACGGGAAGGGTCAGTAATGCCGTCATGATTAAAGCCTGTTTTTTTCATTATCCTTCACCGCAATAAAATAATGTTAACAGATTTTATCACCTGACAGTTATTAATATAAACATGTTAATATGAATCCATTATAAATATTAAATCAGGGCTGAAGATATTCCGTAACTGGACGATAACAGTTACGTGGCAGGGAGCAGGTAATATGAATACATTTCACGAATTAAATATCATGACGTTACGCGGCGATATCCATGGTGCCTTTTCGCTCATCCGCAGCCGGAGCGAAAACGTCGCCCGGAAAATCATGAAAAAAGCGGGCTACCCTATGACGCCGCACACGGGGCGCGCGTTCTGGACGTGGGTGCAGGAGACCCTGATCCGGGCGGCCCGCGAGCGGCGCTGCGGCTACCGGGCGCGCGCTGAACGCCGGGCACCGGTGCGGCGCTGGCGGCAGCAGGCCGCGGAAGACTATGATGCCTGGGCGCAGATGATGGCGTCAGAGGCCGCGCCGCAGGCTGAGGCTGCCCCGGAGGGAAATATAGCGGCCCTCGATGCTGCTCCTGAAAAATGCGTCGCCGTCCGCGGCCGCGCAGAACGCCTGATACACCTTTGCCGGCACCGCGAGCCAGCGCCGGCACGCGCCGTTCCGGTACTCCAGCTCCAGCACGCCGGTGGTCGGATCGTAGCCCGCGCTGCGAAACAGCTGAGACGTCACTTCATGCCTGTTCATGGTGTGGTTCCTGTCATGGCGATGGCTCACGCAGCCGCCTTCCAAAAAAGTGGGGTGCCGCCGGGCTGCACCCCGTTCAGGGAATGAAAAAAACGATTTATTATTCTGCTTACGCGGGTGTTATCGGCCGCCCGCCCTGAAACCTGAGTGGCATGTAGGTTCACTGTAGCCTGTAACGTCCGTGACCATTCCGGCCCGCGCATCACGCTGCCCGGAATCCGTCCGCCAGCAGATGATGCAGATGTTCATCCGCCCCGCCAGCCGCTTCCCGGCGCCATCCCGAGCGCTGCAGCAGCTTATCGAGCGCGGGCAGTTCGCCGGTAATACGTGCGGGCAGGGGAATGCGCTGACGGCCACGTTCGTCAAAGCCGGCGTCCAGCGCGTGACGGTTCAGGTAGATGCCCGATACTGACGGGCTCAGGCGCAGCTGCCGGCGGCCGCTCCACTCGCTCTCTGCCAGCACCATGTAAATCCAGCCGGTAAGCTTCACCGCGTGCAGGGTGTGCTGCAGCCGGAAAAGGTCGTTCTGCGCCAGCAGATGGCCGCTGCTGGCGCGCCACAGGTAGTCGAGCTTGCCGGGCAGGTCGGCGCGCAGACCTTTTTCCCGTCCCTCTTTCAGCAGCCAGCTGATGTCCCCGGCCAGCTCACGTGGAAAGCGGCGCTGCTTTTCGGCGGTGGCCAGCCAGCGGGTCAGAAACAGGTTGTCCTGTGCGGGAGAGGTCGCAATACCGTCCTGCCGGGCGGTATTCAGCGCAATCAGCCCGCACCAGGCGAGGTGACTGACGTTCAGGTTGTCGTTATCCATAAGCCGCGTCCTTCATGACGGACCACAGGAAAAAGTGGCCCTGAAATCCGGCATTTTATGACATCACCATTCTTCAGAAAACCCTGAAGAGCCTGCACCCGTTTCAGCTGTGAAGTCTGACTTCATCAGGGTCGTCACCCCGGAGTTGTTCAATCGCGAAGATCAGTGAGGGATTACAGACTTGGTTTTCTTTAATGCAGGCTTTTACGAGTGTAACCAGCTCCTGTATCAGTCGTTCACGATCGGTCTGCTGGCCCCTGTCGGCCAGATTCAGGCAGATCATTCCGGTAATCCGGCATGCCTCCCAGTAGGTGGATTCTGTCAGTTCATTTTCTGAGTCTTTCATCCGCGTTTCTTCCGTTTAGATCTGATGCACATGAGCGTACTGGCGAAAGGCAGAGCCCGTTATTGTCGGTTTACCGATAATGTAGCGCCGGGCAGCACTCTGGCTGAAGCCTTAATTCAGACGGGCGAGCAGTGCGTAGTCCGTCCTGTGAATGCAGCGTGAGCGGCATGGAGGCGCCAGAAACCGTTCAGGACGGCACTGATCACGATAAAAACGTTGTGGCATATGACAAGGCCGATGCCCATGCGTGACAGCCCACCAGTTGCCGGGGACAAAGCAGATGCAGTTATAAATTCATCGGTAAGACAATAGCATCGACTTGATAATGATTATCATTAGTGTTAATAAATATCTTGCTCACTACCACTCGATTAAAGGAGTTAATCATGGCAGAACAGCCACCGATCAATGTTATTGCGACCCCGGTTCCGGCCCCATCATACCCCTCATCCTATGATTATTCCGCCTTTTCGGATAATGGCCTCCCTGCAGGTTTTGCTGATGCAGTTTATTTACAGGCACGTATCCTGGCCTGTGAAGACGGTACTAAAACGGCTCAGATTCTTGAGCAGTGCCGGGAATGGTATCAAAAGCATCCTGAAATACTGAAGCGCGTCCTGGGCGCCGCAGCCTATGCCGACAGTCAGCGGGTAACACACCCCAACTGGGCTTACTGGGATATGTTCAATGCCAATGAAGCAGATTATTTTGAGGCGAACCAGCAGACTGAACTGACCAACAATGCCTTTGGACCGCTGGCGGCTCTGTATCACTATATTTACGGAGAAGGGCTTCCGCTGAGCGCCGATATGGCCAAGCTTTCCTTCAGTTTTGACCGGCAGACGTTGCCTCCTGTTAACACTATCCTGAGCACGGTTCAGACGGGAACGTTTCCGATTAATGAAAAAATTGGCTACGATTTCCGTAACAGTAGCTACTGGGAATGGGCTTATCTTGGACGCGTAAGCCTGACACTTCAGGGTACGCTAAAAGTTGAACCAAACGGGCAGTGGACATTCGACGGCGGTGTCGTGGGAACTCACGATCGCTACGATGCCAATAAAGACGTCAGCAGGGGTAAAGTAGGCGAACTGCTGACTGATGTACTGAGAGCCATTCCCGGCACCGAATATGATATCAACCTGAACGGTGAACATGTAATTCACTTATCGGGTCAGAGATAATACAGAGGGGGCTCGCCCCCTTTAATGCCCGTATTCGACATCCTTCAGGTCAGCACAACGTGGCATACCGGCCCATTCAACGTCCGGATGTTTGCTGGTTGTAAAAAGAACATGAGCGCTGGTTGGCCCAATCTGCATCGTTTCCATTTTTATATGCACATCATCGGCAGTCAGGTGCTGATCAGCAAAGGTCCGGTTATCCGGGCGGATGACATCGGCGATCACGGCATGAGCGACTTCATCGGCATTCAGCGTTAAACACACCTGCCTGTCGGCACTGAGGCCCCCATTGATGTCTGACAGCACTGCCCATGCTCCCAGACCAGCTGCAATCACCATAACGGCTGCGAATTTGGCAACTTTTTTCATAACATCCTCCCTGAAACAAGATAGTTAAACGCTAATGATAATCATTAACATACACACCATCAACCAGTAACCTCAATTTCCGTAATCCAGTACGACGCGCCAGTGGCCGGCGAGCAGTGCGCAGCCCGGCCTGTGAATGCCGCGTGAGCGGCATGGAGGCGCCAGAAACCGTTCAGGACGGCACTGATGCCATCGGGCGCCGTGAGCCCGGCGGAGCCGGTTACAGGGCCGAGGGTGGCGAAAGCCCAACCCCGCCCTGACCGACGCCGTTTAAGCAGCGGCCTGTCAGCAGCTTATCAGTCAGACGGTCGGAGACGAAAGAAAGAAACCGCGGGCCTCTGGCCATAAAGCGGCTCAGACTCTGTAGTTACAGCATCCATTTATCAGCCACTGCAGTTCCGGCCCTCCGGGCCGGGCGGCCGGGGCTGGTCAGTGGGGGCAACCGGGCTTCAGGTACGGCGCGGGTCCGGTTTAAGAGGGGCTGGATTGTTCAGAACTGGCTGATTACAGTGAATTCTTTGTCTGTTGTAACTAACTGCTCAGAAGGGGGACCGCGCCAGCGGGAGGTGCTTTAGATTCTGAGCGGCGCGGCCGTATCCGGCCGCTGCAAGCGAAGGCCTTATTTATCCCCGCAGAATGCCGGCATGAACACCTTATTTATCTTTTCTGATTAATTCTTTCTGACGTAAGTCAGGAATGTTTTGCGAGTAATGTCAGGTTTCATTTGCAGGTAAGTCACGCTTTACGATTGCGGATAAGTGTGGATAAAGAATTCCGCGACCGGAGAGCGGCGCGAATGTGGGATATTTTGCGGGAAAAAGGATGCCGCTGCGGGCCGGAAATACGCGATTTTATCTGCGGCACAAACGCCTTTACCGCCAGTCAAGGCGGTAAAATTCGCAGGTGTTCGTCAGTGGACGACGTCGGGCGGGGCGGGCTCGTAGCCGAGGCCGAGCTCCAGCTGGTTCAGGTTCTGCCACACCAGGCGGTCAAAGGCCTCCGCGTCGGTGTTCATCAGCTCGTGGTTCGGCAGCGTCCGGATAAGCCAGCTGGCCATCGCCGTACGGCGCTCGTCGAGCGGAAGCTTGCCCAGCTTTTTGCGGCGCTTCTCTTTCACGGCCTTTTCACGCCGCTTTAACAGCGTGGCCATGCGCATGTTCTCATACCAGCGCTGGCGGGCGGCGAGCACCGATTCATGCGTACCCGGCTCGATAATGCCCTCCGCTTCAGCTACAAGGCGCTCGTTACGCTGGAAATACAGCTTATCCATGTTGACGCCGCACAGCTGCCAGAAACGATCGGTGAGCACGATATGACGCGGCATCCAGAATTTCTCAACCGGGTCCCACTCAAGCGAAGGCATCTCCAGCAGACCGTATCGCGCCAGCTCCGGAAAAAGGCGCGACAGCCGGCACGGCTCGACCCGGGTGCCGGGTATGACGTCGCCGTTCTCATCTTTCGGGCTGAGCTCTTCTGCGAGACTGCCAACGTTAACGGTGACTACCCAGGTGGCTATATCAGCGCGCTGTATCAGCAATGGAATGATCGCGTCAATCAGCGCGCGGCGCTCCGGCCGGAAGTCGCGCTCGCGGCCGGCCGCGTGGCGCAGCCTGACGAAATACGGGTTGCGTGAGAGCCGCTGGCGCAGACGCAGCTGGCCGGTGGCCCGGTCCTTCACGACGAGCCGGCGCATGGCGTGGCCGAACTCACCCGGCAGCGGGCGATAGTTCTGCGGCGCGAACCAGACTGGCTCAGGACATTTGCAGGTGACGGCGTGATCGCCGCGATGGCGCCCGTCAGGTCTGGAGGTCGGGTCGTTTAACCCGATTAAAATCTGGTCATTCACCCTGTCCTGAACTTATGGCGGACAGGGGTTGTCTTATGAACTGCATGCGTTATAATCCTTTACAGGCACATCGCCTGCTTATGGCCCCCCTGATTTCTGAACCTTCCGCCAAGTTGAGACAGAATTCGGGGGGGTTTTGCATTCGGAGTTCGGTAAATCCCGCGCTCCGTACCCTGAACGTTTTAACGGATACGTCCCATCCGGTTCAATTCTGCCCGCGCCGCGCATGTCCGGCCACAGGTTTTCGCACATCCCCGTCGTCAACCACCACAGTATTCGACAAGGATCTAAAAAGGATCGCCGCCCGGCGAATTCTGAAAAGAATACCCATCTCAACCGGTTAAATCCAGCACAGATTGCACATAGCACGAATCGTATGGATAAAAAAAGTTCACCGATAAATTTTACCGTGACCGTCATCACAACTGCGGTTGTGGCTGAACGCAGTTCTGCGCCTGGCGGAACGCTGAAACGGCAGAGAGCACGGGGGACGGGTAATTTTTCATTATTCAGCGGAACGATCGCGGACGATCGCCATTCAGGCGACGGGCAGGGCTTTCAGGCTGAGGCGTACCGCAGCGGCGCGAGGAACGAACAGCCTGAACGACGTGGCCGTCAGGGGGTAAAGGTTCTGGCGGGATGGCCGATACCCCCCTCAAACGCCGACAGTGAAACCATTCTGATAATGCCGGCGCTGCTGGTTGCCCGGTTCTGCACCGGGCTTTTTTAGTTTCCGCCTGCGCGGACGATGGCCTGCTGCAGGACGTCTTCACTGACGACGCCCGGGATGACGGTGGTGTTGTCTGCCGTGGCATTCTCTGTCGGCATGACGATAATGCCCGGCGTGCCTGCCGTAAAAATTAGGCGCTGCCACAACAACGCCATATGGCCGAAAACCTGCTTTATCAATACCGCCGCGCCTTTTTATACGCTCTGATAGAACGGGAAAGCACTAAGAATCAGGCAACTTGCGAAAAACACCATGCTGGTAATAAACGACCAGCGCAACGTGCTTCTTTGCGTCTGCGCATAATCCATCTTCAACATCCCCACCAGCAGATAGGTTGAGGCAACCAGCGGGCTGAGGATATGCACTGGCTGTCCGACCAGCGCGGCGCGCGCCATTTCAACCGGCGCAATACCGTAATGACCAGCAGCCTGCACCAGCACCGGCAGCATACCAAAATAGAAGACGTCATTAGATACCAGCCAGGTTACCGGCACGCTGATCAGCGCGGTAATCACGGCTAAATAGGGGCCAAACGCGGCCGGAATAACGTTGACGATCGCCTGCGCCAGTGCGTTCGCCATACCGGTTCCGGAAAAAATTCCGGTAAATACCGCGGCGGCGAAAATCAGGCTCGCCACCGAAAGGATCGCGGTCGCATGGCGCGCCAACTGCTCCTGTTGCTGACTAAGCTGCGGAAAGTTAAACAGAAACATGACCGCCGTGGCCAGCATAAACAGGTAAGACATCGGCACGATATCCAGCACCAGCAGAACAATTAAGGCGACGGTCAACAGCCAGTTAGTCCAGAAGCGCCAGGCGACGCACGGCCGCTCTTCAAACAGGTTATCGTGGCGGGTAGCCGTGTCGCGATGCCATCCAAGACGTTTGCGCTCCTGCCGGCCGAAGATCCACGCCATCACGAACGTCCAGACAATACAGGCAAACAAGGGCAGCAGCAGAGGAATAAAAAGCGTACTGATTTCAGCATGTACCGCCGTTGCCGCGCGGGCCGTGGGGCCGCCCCAGGGGAGCATATTGCCCAGGCCCGTACACTGTAACAGCAGACAGGCGACTTTTAATTTCGACAGGCCGATACGCTCATAAATCGGTAAAAATGCGGAGAGCACGATCATATACACGGTGGCGCCGTCGCCATCCAGCGCCACAATAAACCCCAGCAGCACGGTTCCGGTGAATATTTTTACGGGATCGCCATCCACGGCGGAAACAATACGCTTAATAACGGGATCAAACATGCCCGCATCGGTCACGCTCATAAAATAGAGCATAGCGAAAATCAGCATCACGCCAGTTGGCGCCACGGTGCGCAATCCTTTAATCACCATATCGCCCGTCTCGACGCCAAAACCGGCTAGTAGCGCAAAAAAAGTCGGCACCACAATTAAGGCGGTTAGCGCCGAAAGTTTTTTGGTCATTAATAAGCCAATAAAAAGGGCCAGCATAAGCAGACTGATCATCAGCAGCATAGTTTTATCCTGTTGCAGGGTGATGGCGCGCTTGTCAGCGACAAACGAGAACGTATCGGAATTAAATATATTTTTTATTTAAGAATAATCATGAATATCAACAGCCAAAGCAATCTGTAAAAAGATTGCCACTGTGCGCCGTTTCATATTTCTTATAAATTTAAAATTGCGCCAGGTGATGATAATTTGGCGTGAAACTCTAGGCAGAAAACTTTATAGCGTTTCACGCCCGCGGTTATTTACAGCGCCGGCTAAATCGTGCGGTCAGTTAATGGTGATCGCGGGGCGACGGATGTATCGGCAATGTCAGACGATACAGTTTGACCGGGTACTCAACGGTTGAAGGCTTCCCGCCGGTCGTGGCTGGCGTGCGGTTAATCTGCGCCGACGGCATCCAGAGCTGCCCGTCAGTGATCCACATCGCGTCAATCCATACCAGTCGGGGATCCTGCACCACCGTGCTGACCTCGCCTTGCGGCGTTATCCGTTTTATGGCGCGCGTACTGATGTCCGAGGCATAGATATTGCCGTCGGCGTCAATCGCGGTGCCGCCGGTGCTCCAGGTATCGATAAATTTCTTCGCGTGGCGCGCGACCTCATCCTTCGAGAGCGAGGCATCGTTCAGGTAGCGCGTTTCGATGCGTGCCATAGGGCCGGGGATCGCCTGGTAGTAGAGCCATTTGCCGTCCGGCGAGACCTCAAGCTGATCCAGCCCTACGCGCTTTTCACGGCCATCGCGCAAAAAGAGTTTCTTCCCGTCGGCATAGATAGGCTGGTGGTCAATAGAGAGCGGATGGTTATCCAGCACCCGCCAGCTTTTGCCCGTTTTCAGGTTCAGCACCACCAGCCCCACCGCGCCGGGATCGGTGATATAGGCGAAATCGCTGTTAAAGCGCACATCGTCAAGATAGCTCTCGGCTTTTAACGTCGGCGCCCTGAACAGGTAGCTCGCCACCACTTTGCGGTTGTGAATATCAATGCGCACCAGCTTCGCGCCCTGCTCGACTGCTTTATCGCCGGTGCCGATGCCTTTATTACCGGCATCCATCACCCAGAGATCGCCGTCCGGGCCGAAGCGCAGCGCGTTGACGTGCAGGAAGTGATGAGCCGGATCCTGGATCTCCCAGCGGTTCCACGCCGCATTAGGCCAGGCCTCGATCTTGCCGTTTTTCACTTCGACCAGCTGCGGCCCCGCCCCTTCGGACTGCGTCAGCGACGCGAAAATGCGCCCTTCCGGGCTGACCGCGACCCCGTTCCAGACGCGCGGCGAGGTTTCAACCTGCTGCAGGCGGCTGTCCTGCTGGGTCGGCAGCGTAACCGGCAGCCGATCCTGCGCCCAGACCGATGGCGCCATCACTATCGCCACCATCAGAGACAACATTTTTACCGTGCTTTTCATGTTTCCTCTCCTTTTGTCGATCACAGCGGACATCCTTTAGCGCGTAAAATCGCATTGAAACGCTCTGGATCGGCGCTTCCCTGACGATTCGTTTCACGGATACGGGCTTCGCGCTGCTCATGTTCACGCACGCGGGGCAGCAACGAAGCCAGCTGCGATAAAGGAATGCTGATAACGCCGTCGGCGTCGGCAACAATCAGGTCGCCAGGGCTGACGACCAGTCCGGCGCACTGGACAGTGACGTTGATTTCGCCCGGCCCTTCTTTGCTCGGGCCGCGCAGCGTATTGCCGCGCGCCCAGACCGCGACGCCGCCCTCAGCCCACTCATTAACGTCGCGGATCGCGCCATCAATCACAAAGCCGGCGATTTTTTTCGTCAGGGCGGAGGTGCGCATTAACCCGCCGATCAGCGCCTGGGTCAGATCGCCCGCGCCATCGATCACCAGCACGTCGCCAGGCTGGGCCATCTCAATCGCCTTATGGATCATCAGGTTGTCGCCGGGGCGTACTTTTACCGTCAGCGCCGGGCCGCAAAGCACCAGAAAGGGATCGTTGTGCCAGGGCTGCAGGCCCAGCGCGCCGCAAGAGCGCCCCATGCAGTCGCCGATATTTGGCACCGGTAAACGGCGAAAGGCATCGACAGTATCAGTATCAGGCAAACGATCGCGTTGCCCGATAAAATAGCCGACAGGCCAGGTATCAGATGTGGTCATGAGGGTTCCTTAAGTACCGCACGGTTAACACAGGTCAGCGGATTCACCGCCAGTCCGTTGAGAAAATCGAGACACTGACGGGCCGCATAGCGGGCGACTTCATCCAGCGCTTCAGGCGTGGAGCCGCCGATATGCGGGGTGAGGGTCAGATTGTCCAGGGCGCGAAACGGGTGCCCGGCCGGCAGCGGCTCCGTCGCCACGGTATCCAGCCCGGCAGCGAAAAGATGGCCGCTGCGCAATGCCTCATCCAGCGACGCCTCGTCAATCAGCTCGCCGCGCGAGGTATTGATCACCAGCGCGCCCGCCGGAAGCAGCGCAAGCGTGCGGCTGTTGAGCATCTGACGCGTCGCGGCGTTGACCGGGCAGTGCAGGCTCAGCACGTTGCTTTGCGCCAGCAGCGCGTCGAGCGAAGTAACCTGCTCGTCGGGGAAAATCGCCTGTGGGTCATGCAGCGCGGGATCGTAAAATCGCACCCGCATTCCCATAGCCCGAGCGACGCGGGCGACGCGCTGGCCGATCTCCCCCATGCCGACCAGCCCCAGTGTTTTACCGCTCAGCTCCATGCTGCTGCCGGTGCGCGTCCAGCGTCCTTCGGCAATCTCCTGCTGGAGCCAGCTGATACGCCGTGCGGCGTTAAGCATCAGCCCCAGCGTCAGTTCCGCGACCGATTGCGCGTTGGTGCCGGGCGTCGTGAATACCGGGATGCCGAACGCCGTCGCCGCCTCGACGTCGATATTGGTGACGCCGACGCCATGCTTGCAGATGACTTTTAGCGTCGGGCAGGAGGCGATTGCCGTGCGGCTTAGCATGACGGTGCGGGAAATCACCGCGTCGAACGGAATACGCGCCATCAGCGCCTCGACCTCCGCCACATCCTGGCTGCGGTGAAGGTAGTGCACTTCGCAGCCCGCTTCTGCCAGCGCATGTACTCCCCCGGCGCCCAGGACAGGCGCGGTCATCAGAATGGTCCAGCTCATGTGTTACTCCCTTGTTAATTTTCCTTTAGCCTGACAGGATGAACCGATAAAAAGTATTCTGATTTTCTTATTAATTGATTCCTGAGAGGAATGAGTGGAGCTAAAAGATCTCAGTTACCTGCTGGTGGTGCGCGAGACGGCGCATCTTGGCAATGCCGCGCAAGCCCTTGGTATTACTCAGCCTGCGCTAACCAAATGCCTTCAGCGGCTGGAAAAATCGTGCGCGACCCGGCTGGTCCTGAAGGTGGGACGCGGCATTAAACTGACCGAAGCGGGGTTGCTACTTTGTGAACGCGCTCAAAAAGTACTGCACCTGATGCAGGTCACCCGCCAGGACTTAAACGCGCTGGGATCCGGAACGGCAGGCGTGATCCGCCTGGGCGTGGCCGCTACCGCCGCTGAATTTATGCTGCCGCACTTAACGCGCGAGCTGCTGCAGCATGCGCCAACGGTGGTGCTTGAGGTGCAGGTCGGGCTGAACGATCTGCTGCAGTCGCGGCTGCGCGAAAACAGGCTGGACCTGATCCTGGGGTTTCTGCCTGAAGACAATCATGAGTTTGTTACCCGGCCGCTTACGGAAGATCCGGTGGTGGTGGCGGCCAGCAGCTTCCATCCGCTGGCGGGCGTACATC
The DNA here is from genome assembly GCF_011752635.1 of Pantoea sp. Cy-640. Lineage (NCBI taxonomy): Bacteria > Pseudomonadati > Pseudomonadota > Gammaproteobacteria > Enterobacterales > Erwiniaceae > Pantoea > Pantoea sp. Cy-640. The sequence goes on from NZ_VWXB01000009.1 coordinate 101,811, forward strand.
CCACCCCGGCACAGCTGGACCAGTTTCAGTGGCTGCTGCCGTCGCCACAGGTCGCCACCCGGCAGTGGCTTGAACAGCGCCTGCGCAGCGGCGGATATGCGCCGCCGCGCGTGCAGATGGAGAGCAACACGCTGTCGCCGCTGCGCCAGGTACTGGCGCAGACGCAGTTGCTGAGCTTTCTCTCGCGTCGACTGCTGCAGGAGGATATGGCGCCGCACGCGCTGGTGGAAATTCCCTTGCCGCTGGTGATGATGCCGCGCACCTTCGGCTTGCAGTTTCGCTCCCTGAGCGAGCTGACGCCTGCGGCGCGCCTGCTGGTGGATCTGGCGGAGAAACGCTGGCAGTGGTGACGAGGTCGCCCTGCCTTCTCGCCTGCGGGAAATAAACCCACCGCACGAAAAGTCAAAAAAATAATTTATTCCGCAGCCTATTTTAAAAAATAAGTCCCCTTATCTGACTAAATAAAAAATGAGCAATGTTAAAAATGGCATATGGGTGTTGTCGCACCTGTTTGCGGTCGGTCTCTATTTCACGTCCGGCCTGGATAAAATAACGCACTATGACGAGAATATTAATCTGATGCGCGAACATCACGTTTCAGGTTATTTTCCCCCTTTGGTGATCCTGCTGAAAGCTGCCGAAAGCACTGCCATAACCGCAGGATTTTTAACGAGATTCACCAGTATGTTTATGGTGATCCTGTCAATTATGTCCGTCTTTTTATTTTATCCTGGCTATTCACATGCGCATCTTATGGTCTGGTTAAAAAACATCTCCTGCTGCGCAGGGTTTTTACTGCTCATTATTCATGGCGCAGGCAACTGGAGCCTGGATAACTGGCTTAAAAAATATTTTAAAAATAATAAGTACGTCTCAATTTAAAAAAATAATCGTTATTCCCGTTTCCTTACCCGTACCCGGAGCAAAAATGAACAGGCGTCACTTTCTGCGCATGATGTTCGCATCAGGCATCATCATAATCGTACCCGCTACTGATTCGCTGGCCGCCGTATCCGCCGGGCCAGAGAGCCGCTTTCATCGTGTCAGCCAGGCGTTAACCGGGCGGCAGCGGCTGGATCCGGCTATTAGCCAGCGTTTGTACAATCTGCTGGTCCGCCAAAATCCGCAGTTTCCCCAGTGTCTGACGCAGCTGGCCGAGCACCTTAGCCGCAGCGACGCGCGCACGCCTGAAGCCAGAGTGGCAGCGCTGTCCGACGAAGATGTCGATACCGCTTTCGCTATCATTACCCCCTGGTATCTTGGCTATACCGGTGATCCCGCCACAACGCGCGCGACTGACGACGCCCACTTTGTCAGTTTTCTCTCCGCCCTGATGTACGAACCCACCGCCGACGTCACGCCGCGCCCCTCCTACTCCCAACGCGGCAGCGACTACTGGCAGGAGGTGCCGAACGGTGTCAGCGCGCCGCCGATGCCGGCGAATATTCATGCCTGGGGAAAGGCGTCGCCGCGCGCCGCATCGCATATCGCGGAGCCGCATCCCGCATGGCTGGCGATGGTGGAAGGACGCGCCAGAACCTACGCAGAGGCGCTGCGTCTGACCGATAGCGCAGGAGATCGCTCATGACGCAGTATGACGCCGACGTGGTGATTATTGGATCGGGTGCGTTAGGCGCCAACGCGGCCTTTCAGCTGGCGAAAGCGGGCAAGTCCGTCATCATGCTGGAAGCCGGCCCCTATATCCCGCGCTGGAAGGTCGTCGAGAACTATCGCAACAGCGCCAGCAAACGCAACTGGTGCGCCCCCTACCCCAACCTGCCCTGGGCGTCAAACAGCTACAGCGACGGTTATATCGAGGCGGAGGGCGATGACGACTTCAACTACGTTACCAGCTTCCTCAAGGTGGCAGGCGGCAGCACACGCCACTGGGCGTCGGCCTGCTGGCGGCTGCTGCCCAATGATTTCAAACTGAGAAGCGTCTACGGCGTCGGGCGAGACTGGCCGATTGCCTATGAGGATCTGGAGTCCTGGTATCTGCGCGCCGAACGCGAGGTGGGGGTTGTCGGCACCGCCGAAGAAGATCAGAGCGGTCAGGGACGCGACGCCTGGCCGCCGCGCTCCGCGCCTTATCCGCTGCCGCCAGAAGCGAAGCCTTACATGGTACAGCGTATGCAATCGAAACTTGGGCCGCTGGGCTACCAGGTGATCCATGAACCGCACGCGCGCGTTTCCCGTCCCTACGATGGCCGTCCCGCCTGCGCCGGCAACAATAACTGCGAACCCGTTTGCCCTATCGGGGCGATGTACTCCGGGGATATGCATGTTGATAAAGCGGTGGCGCTGGGGGTCGATCTGCGTACCGAATCGGTCGCCTGGAAGCTGGAGAAAGGCCCAAAGAACCAGATCGTCGCGGTACACTACCGTAAACCTGACGGCCGCGACGTGCGCCTGAGCGCAAAGGCGTTCGTGGTCGCCGCACACGGGCTGGAATCCCCCAAGCTGTTGCTAATGTCCGACGTGGCGAACAGTTCCGACCAGGTTGGCCGCAACCTGATGGATCACACCGGGCTGAGCCTGACCTTTCTCGCTGACGAGCCGATCTGGACCGGGCGCGGCTCGGTCCAGCATGGCAGCATCGTCACCCGGCGCGATGAGCCTAGCCGCGCGCAACACTCCGCTATCCGTTACTCGCTGCGTAATCTGGTGCCGAATAGCGATGTGACGCCTGCGCTGCTGAAGCAGGGCCTGGCCGGACGCGAGCTGGACGCGGCGATACGCGATCGCGCCTCGCGCATTATGAATATCAGCACCATGAGCGAGACCCTGCCCAGCCCCACTAACCGGGTGACGCCTCACCCGACGCGGCGCGACGGGGCAGGCCTGCCGACCCTGCGGGTCAACTACCATCTGGACAGCTATGTGCGCGGCATGCGGTCGCAGGCCTATCGCGACTTCGCTAATTTTCTGATGGCGTTTAACGGCGAAATCGTGGAGGCGCCCACCGGCTGGCGTAATCAGTATCACATTATGGGCACCACGATTATGGGGGATGACCCGCGCGACTCGGTGGTCGATGCGCACTGCCGCAGCTGGGATCATTCCAACCTGTTTATCGCCTCGACCAGCGTGATGCCCACGTCCGCCACCGTGAACCCCACCCTGACGGGCATCGCACTGGCGCTCCGTCTGGCCGATACGCTGATCCAGGAGCTGTAAAAATGCGAACGGCAACATTTCTGCTGCTACTTTTACCCGCGCTGGCGCTGGCGCAACCCGATAGCGCTTCCCTGCAGCGCGGCGAATATCTGGCCATCGCAGGCGACTGCTCCGCCTGCCATCGCAACCCGGATAACGGCCACCCGTTTTCTGGCGGCTATCGTATTTCTTCGCCGCTGGGGGACATTATCGCCACCAATATCACGCCGTCGCGCGTGAACGGCATCGGCAATTACTCTCTGGCGGATTTCCGCCGCGCCCTGCGTGAGGGGCGGCGGCGGGATGGCGGATATCTCTACCCGGCGATGCCCTACACCGCGTTCGCTTCACTGACCGATGATGATATCGCCGCGCTGTACGACTATTTTATGAACGGCGTGCCGACCGAAGATCACCAGGTGCCCGCGACGCAGCTTCCTTTCCCTTTCTCTGTGCGCGCGATGATGGCGATCTGGAACGGGCTGTTTTTATCGCCGGAGCAGCTCGCCAGCGGCAGTGCGGATAAGATCAGCAATGCGCGCGGCGAGTATCTGGTGAAAACCCTGGGGCACTGCGGCAGCTGCCACTCGCCGCGCAACCTGCTGATGGCGGAAAAAAGCGGCGATTTCCTGCGCGGCGGCGAGGTCGGCAGCTGGCAGGCGCCCGGTCTCACGCAGGCACGCCTTTACACCTGGTCGGAATCCGATCTGGCGTCTTACCTGAAAACCGGTTCGCTGCCGGGCAAGGCGGTGGCGGCAGGCGAAATGGCCACCGTGGTGGAAAATTCCTTCTCCCACCTGAGCGACAGCGATCGACGCTCCGTGGCCCGCTATCTGCTGACGCTGGGCCATGCGCCAGCAGACGCGCAGGCGCCGTTTCCACCGCTAGCGCACACTATTGCCGCGTTTGAGACCGGACCATCCGCGACGCTGAAGGATGCAATCAGCGGAGGCAAGATGAACGGCGCGCAGCTGTATAACGCTGCCTGCGCAAGCTGTCACGGCGCGCAGGGCGAAGGCAGTCATGACACGCCGCAAACCTTTCCCCGGCTGATCGGTACCTCTGCGGTGCTCAACTCCGATCCCGCAAACCTGATTATGACCGTCGCAGAGGGCGTAGACCGCACCACCGCCGCAGGCCACGTCTTTATGCCGGCGTTTTCCAGTCAGATGAGCAGCGCCGAGCTGGCGAGCCTGCTGGACTATGTATCAACGCAGTTCGGCACCGCCGACCAGCATATTACTGAAGAGCAGGTCAATCACACCCTGCGCCATCCCAGACATTCGCCCTGGCTGCGGCGTGCGCCCTGGGCGGGAGCAGGCCTGCTGGTGCTGCTGGTTTGTCTGGCGATATGGCGCTATCGATCCCATAAAAAGGAGTCAACATGAAATCACCCCTCTGTAGCGCTCTCTGCGCCCTGGCCGCGCTGTGGACCATCACGGCCAGCGCCACGCAGACGCAAACGATCCTTGACGCCGACGATGCGCAGCGCATGATTGCGCGCGCGGAGAAGCAGGCACAGTCGCTGAAAGCACAGGTTTGCATTGCCGTGCTGGACCGCGCCGGGCAGTTGCTGGCCTTCAAACGCATGGATAATGCGCCGCCGGGCTGTATCGACTCCTCCATTAAAAAAGGTAACGCGGCCGCGTTGTACCGAACCTCAACCGATAAATATATGGCACGCGCGAATGGCGCGGAGCCAGCAATAGCCACGCTGCCGAATATAGTGCCGCTGGGCGGCGGCGCCACGGTCACAATTAACGGCGAGGTCGTCGGCGCGGTGGGTGTCAGCGGAGCAGCGAATCCTGCAGAAATCGCTATTGCTGACACGGGCAGTAAGGTGCTGACCAGCCCCTGACTATGTCGGAGGCCGCACGTCAGGCTGACGGCAAAAAGCGTAATAATGCGGCGCGGGCAGGTTGTCCGTTTCGCGTTCCAGTTCCAGTAAGCCAGTGGTTGGGACATATCCAGCACTGCGAAACAGCTGAGACGTCACTTCAGGCCTGTTCATAGTGTGGCACTTGTCAGGGGCATCGCTAACGTGGCCGCCGTCCGAAAAAGTGGGGTGCCGCCAGGCAGCACCCCGTTTAGGGAGTAGAATCAAACAATTTATTATTCAGCTTACGCGGGTTTACCGGCCGGCCCCCCTGGGCCGGCGCGGGGGTTCACTGTAGTCTGTGAAGTACGTTACCTTTCCGTCCTGCCTTCACGCTGCGCTGAATCCGTCCGCGAGCAGGTGGTGCAGATGTTCATCAGAACATCCGGCCGCCTCGCGTCGCCAGCCCGAACGCTGCAGCAGCTTATCCAGCGCGGCCAGGTCGCTGGTGATGCGCGCGTGCAGGGGGCTGCGCTGCCGGCCGTGTTCGTCAAAGGTGTTATCAAGCGTGATGCGCCTGAGGTAAATATCGGAAACGGACGGGCTGAGCCGCGGCTGGCGGCGGCCGCTCCATTCATTTTCTGTCAGCACCATTTACGCCGGAACCGCCGAAATTTCCGTTACCTCAGTTTCAGCCCAGTGACCAGCACACCTAGGTCAATAATTTCAATGCTATTTTGGAAAGTATAATGCCCGTTCAGCAAAATGTGTTGCCAAGCCATCGGCGATATCCGGGGCATTTAGTTTCCGCCTGCGCGGACGATGGCCTGCTGAAGAACATCTTCACTGACGACACCCGGGATAACGGTGGTATTGTCTGCCGTGACATTTTCAGCGGGCATCACGATGATGCCCGGCGTGCCCGTCAGTCCCAGCATCTCCGCCAGCGCGTCGTTGTTTTCGATGAGCCTGTCGGAGGCAGCACTGTCATCACCGGAAGCCGTACCTGCGCCGGCGGCCGTGGCCACCTTTTCAATATCCTCTGCCGTGAGTTTCCCCTCGTTGTGCCCGGTCTGGTAAATCCCGTTGTGGAAGGCCATGTAGGCCTCCGCGCCCTGCCTGCGGTAAATAACCAGCCCGCGGTGCGAGGCAAGCCGCGATTCCGGATAGCGTGCGGCAAAGATGGTCCAGTCGCGGAAGGCAAAGCGTACGCCGGCGTTGGCGGCCATCACCTTTTCCATCACCGGCGCCATCATGCTGCAGGCGATGCATTCGTAGTCAAAGAACTCCGTAACGATGACCTTCGAATCCGCCGGCCCCTTAACCGGTACGCCGTCGAGCTGCATCAGCAGATGGTGGGCCTTCAGCACTGACTGCACGTAAGCCTGCTGCTGCAGGGCCTGCTGGCGCGCCTGCAGCTTTTTGCTCACCTCAATGAGCACGTCGGGATGCGCCACCAGGTAGTCAGCGGCAATTTCACCAATGCGGACCTGCTGCGCGGGGGTAAACTCTGCATCCCCGGCCGCGTCTGATGCTGCTGACGGCAAAGCGGTGCTCATGGCCAGCGCAATGGCGGCCAGTTTCAGGATCTGTTTCATGATTTCTCTCGCATGCCTGCGCGGCGCAGGCGGAAGGTGAGGCGGCCGCACAGGGCGGGCCGCAGTCATTAACGTTCTTTTTGTATGTTCCGGGACGGTTCGTGAGACAGTTCGAGCGGCAGGCGTTCGGGCCCCTCGTGCTGAGCCGGCATGCTGATCCCCGCCGCAATCTCTTTGTCCGTCCGCGAACCTGCGGCAAGCTCTGTTGCCAGTTCTGATTCTCCTTTTCCGGAAGGCACCGGCTGCTCCCGGCTCTCCTCCGGCATCCTGACCTCCGGATAAGCCTGCCGGCTGCCTTCCAGAGCCCGGCCGGCCAGATCCGTTTCGTCCACGGCAGGCTTCGCGACAGGGTCCACAGGCTGCTCAATGTCAGCCGCCTCCTGTGGAACTGTACGGCTGAGGTCTGCGGCGAGCTTTTCCTCTGCCGCCACGTCTGCCCGCCCGTCTCTGACGCTGATCTGCACCTCCGGCGCGTCCGGCACATCAGTCTGATGCGCGTCCTGCCTGACGAGGTCTCTGATGGTCTCGTCGCCAATGCCGGCGGGTGCCGCCGGCGTGACCGGTTCATCCGGAACAGGCGGCGGGCTCTGCAGGCTTCTGACCGCCTCTTCCACCGCCGCCCCGGCGAGCGGCTCCAGGCCGCCGGAAACCTTCAGCAGCTGCGGAGACGGAGCGGCGTCCCCGGTCTTCAGCAGAATGCCGGACGTCGGGTATTTTCGCGCCTCGCTGAGCGCCTCTTCCAGCGTGGCCACCACAAGTGTTTCTCCGTTCCGGCTTTTCTGTACAAGAGCGGCCTGCGCGCCGTCGGTGACGATACGCCGCTCGGCCCCCCGATCGACGTCACCGCTTCCGGGGCGCAGCGGAACCATTGTCAGGCCCGCCGGTTTACCGTTACCGTCAAACACCGGCAGGGCCAGGTGGGGTTCAGGGAACTTTCGCGTCGGCGGGATGATACGTGCCGTTACGGGGCTGCCGCTGAGGCCGTTTGACCGCAGGTACGCACGGCCAATTGCGGTTTTCGACGCGGCCTGCCCCATCGCCCAGATCCGCCGGGCCTGATCCCGCTCAGGCTCCGGCATAAGCGCATCATGCGCCGTCGCCGGTCCGTTTTTTCGGACGCCGAGCGTCTCCATCCAGCCGGCTCTGTCATCGGTAACAATCTGGACATGGTCCTTCGCGCGTGAGACGTTGATATAAAACGCCCGCGCGCCGCTCATCCGCTTACGGGCACCTTCCACGCCTTCCAGCGCCAGCGAATACCGGGCACTGGCACCCTGCGCACCATAGCCGGTGACCGCCCAGCTGTAATCCACGTGCCGGTCTGCCAGCGTTGTCGCCGGGTCGATGACCTTCACCCCGCTGCCGTTACGCAGAACAATCTCACCGTTTTCGCGCAGTTCATCGACGCGGTATTGCTCGTGCGCAGCGTGACCGGCCTGCTTCTGGGTTTTACTCAGGCGGACGCTGTCACCGGTGCGCAGCTCAATTTCACGGTGTTCAAAAACCTCGATTTCCATTGCGTTAAGCTCCTGCGGCGACCAGTAGTGCGTGCGCCCCGCTTCATCCCGCAGGGTGACGTTGCCATTTTCGTGGTCCACGCCGGTAACGTGCAGATACCGCTGGTTTGCCATAACCACCTGACCGGTTTCCCAGTCCTTTATGCGGTTAAAATCGTGCCGCCCGCCATTAATCCGGTCCAGGACTGAGACGGTCCGGGCTTCCCCGCCCAGCTCTTTCGCCACCACCATCGCATTATGGATGCCCTCGTTGATGGCTCTGCGGTCTTCATGCAACTGCACCATGATCATGGTCTGCTCCCGCGCCTCATCGGTGCGGCTCATAAAGTCAGCCACAATGCTGGACACCGGGTCTGCTGACTGAACAATTGATCCGCCAGGTACCACCGTACCTGCCCGGCGGGGTACAACGTCCGGCGCGACGCTTTCAATCTTTCTCAGCGCCGCTGCGGAATCATTACCGATGATGCTGTAAACCGCAGACTTCAGCGCCGTATCACGCTGGCGCACGATTTCCTTCATCACCGCGACGTCGATCGGGCTCCGCTCCTGCATCAGCTGGAACGGCGCGCCACTTTCAGGCGACTGCAGCTGCGCAATGTCCCCCACCGCCACGGCACGGCCGTTGCCGGCAGCGATTGCGCGGTACGCCGCCGCGGTGTCCTGGTTACCGATCATGGAAGACTCATCGATAAGAAACAGCATATTGTCGTAGCGGACGTCCTCACCGGCGGCGCTGCGCGTCTGCCAGTCCAGTACAAACGACTTAAGCGTCTGCGCATCGATGTCCGTCCCCGCCATCTCTTTTACCGCCCGGTGAGTCGGCCCCAGCCCGACGATAACCGGACGCACGTCAGCCGGCAGGGTATCAATAGCCGCCTTTACCGCATTAAACTGGGTGGTTTTACCGACGCCCGCATACCCCTGCACGGCCGTAAAGCGGTCCGGACTCTTCAGAATCAGCGAGGTGGCCTCTTTCTGCCCCTGCGTCAGGCCTGACAGGAGAGCCGGATCGACCTGTGCCATCAGCGGCACCTGCGTGTTTTTACCCCGATCGATTTCACCGAGGATGGCTTTTTCCATCTCCCATGTGGACCGCGCAACGAAGTGGGGCCCGGCGCTGGTCTGTACCCCGATGAGATCACCTTCCTTGACCTGCCGGGTAATTTCATTTTCGATGAGCTTCAGGTCACCACAGAACGTCAGCGCCTCATCAAGCAGTTTTGTCCGGGAGAAAGCGACCTCCCGCATCTGCGCGACGCCGCGCGTAACGGCTTTCTGCGCATCAGAGAGCAGCTGCGTACTGAGCGTGTCTATGGCCTCACTGGCGTCTTCCTTCCCGCTGGCCTGACGGACCAGAGACAGCGGGGAGCGTGTTGAGCGCAGGCGGCCGAGCTTCTCTTCCGCCCGGCTCAGGGCTTCGCCGGTAAATATTTCGGCCTCATGGCCAGACTGCGCCAGCGCGTTAATCATGTTGACCGACAGATCCTGAGCCCCGAGGCTGGCCAGCACGGTACCGTGCTCGTTGTCCCGGCTTCCGGGGGCACTGACGTAGCCGTATGTAACGTAAAGCGGATTTGCCGGGTCGATACGCAGCGGCTTTTTCTGCCCCTCCCGCTGCACGACAAGTGCGCCATTCTCAACGGACGTGACGGTGAGGCGATCACGTGCCTTCAGCCCGGCGTTTTTGTCGCCGGCAAGCGCAAACAGCCGCTCCCCCGCAGCAACCTCCAGCTGAGACTGTGTAAACAGGCGCCAGTCACCGGAAAGTGCGCTGAGCTTTACACGGGACAGTACACCATCCCCGTCAATCAGGGAGAGCATGCGGGTTTCATCATGTACGCGGTCAATGACGTAGTGACGCGTTTCATTTCTCTCCGACCTGTCTTCCAGCACCATACCGGCGCGGTAGGTCTGAGGGAGGCGACGCTCTTTTGCTGTCATATACACCGGCGTGCGCGCCGCAATGCTGACCGGCGCCTCCCCCAGTCGTCCGGCATCTTTCAGCGCATTCCGGATGACACCGGTCAGCTGGGCCTGCTCACGTGGACCGGCCACAACCGCCGTCACGTGACCTTCTGCGGGGTCCATTCCGGCAAAACGCTCTGCGAGTGCACGATAGCGCTCGCGCTTGTCCTGAATGCTGGTCACGCGGACCTCAATACCGTCAGACGGTGCGTTCAGGCTCTGACGTTCTACCCCCGCTGCGGTCAGCACGGACAGTGCGTTCGCGTTTGACTGCCGGCCGGCGCTGTCCAGAAACAGCAGCTGCGCGTTCTGCAGCTGAGCCTCTCCGGTCAGCACCAGCATTTCCTTCAGGCTGAGCTTTTCCGCACTTTCCACGATGACCGTACTCTGGGGAGCAAGGCTGAAGGTGCCACCAAGCATGCGGCTGCGGTGGAGAAGCCGGTCTCTGAGCGCCGGTGATTTGGCAAAGCTGAGTGCGCGCTCGGCTGAACTGGTCAGTACACTGACCTCACGCCCCTGCTCGCGTGACATTGTCACCAGTTCCTCTGTTACCGCACGCAGACGGCCGACTGAGGCCGGTGCGCTGATGATAACGGCGGGCGCGCGGGCCACGTGCTCAAGGTGCCCGGGAACCGGACTGCCGGTGAGGCTAAAACTGACCACCCTGTTCTCTTTCAGAATATCCGCCGCCAGCGACTGCACCGACAGTTCATCCAGCAGGTGAATGTGCGAGGTAAATACGCCCTTATCTCCGTCGAGAGGCACGAGCAGGTTGTCATGAATCGCCTGATCCAGCGCCCTGCGCAGGTCCGGAATGCTGTTCTGCAGTTCACCGGCGTTGTGTGCGGTCAGCAGGATGTCCCCATAGGTAAACCGCGTTTTGTTGTCGCTCAGCACGGAAATGGCGGTGCGGACCGCCTCCATCGCCTGCACCGGCGCGTCCTGCACCTCACCGGCATCAGGCCGGGATTTTTCACGCTCGCGGGCTTCATTCATGACGCCCTGAAGATCAAAACCGACGTTGTCCATCTGCCGCTGCCAGCGATCGCGCAGACGGGCCCGTCCGTCTGCGGTTTCCGGCTTGGCGATCGGCTCTTCCTGCTCCCGGACTGCAGATTTTAACGTCGCCTCAGTGCCTGCTTCAGGGACTCTGTCAGACGTATTCACAGCCAGCTCTGGTGAGGCGGGCGGTTCCTGCCGGGTGCGTAACGGTGCCGTTTCGTCTGCGCCATACTGACTGATATCCTGCTTGCGCTGGCGCGTATCCAGCGCTGCCACGTCGCGGCTTTTCAGCGAAGCGTCTTCGCCTGCGCGCGCATGAATTTCACGATGGCGCGATGAGAATTCGTCCAGCACCGCCCCGGTAAAGCCCTTTATTTCCCACAGGTCGTGCCGGCCGCCGGTGGGCAACGTTTCATACCCAATATCCTCCGCCTTACCTTTCAGCAGGTTGCGGTAAATTTTGCCGTACGTTATCTGGTTGCGGTACACCGTTTCGATGAAGCCGGCGCCGTGGATCGCATCGGTAGCCAGCGCTTTCCACTTCCCGTCCAACTCCGTCACGTTGGCCACCACTGCGTGAGTATGGATCTGCGGGTCGAGGTTACGCGAAGTGTCGTGCGTGAACAGCGCAGCGACCATTTTTCCGGTTGGCGTGATGCGCGTGACGCCGTCCTTCGTGTCGCGCGCGCTCACCATCTGTTCCATGATGGCCAGCGTTTCTTTCACCGCATCGTGGTGCGCCTCCAGCAGGCGTTTATCGCCGCCGGCGAGGATCAGCATTGAGACGCTCTTGGGTGCCGAGAAGGTAAAGTCATGACCGGGGCGGTGCACGTGTGCACCCTGAACTTCCTTACCCAGTACCACACCGTTGGGAAGGCTGCCGTGCAGAATTCCGGTGAAAGTATCGAGATCAACCGGGCCTTCCAGCCCCAGCTCGCGCGCGCCCTCCCCCAGCCACTGGGTGGGCATGTCGTCCAGAAAGTAATAGTTATCCTTGCTGCTGTAGTAGCCGGCAGCGTCGGCGGCAGAGGCCACCGGAGCAACGGTCATCATCGTTCATATCCTCCCGGGTCCAGGCTGTCACTCATCTCCTGGTACGCCGCGTAGTCGTCGCGGTGCCGCAGGATGTTTTTTTCGTCGTCGGCCATGCGCTCGTTGGCGTCGCCGTGCAGTGCGGCGCGCTCCTCCTCACGCTGCTGTTCGGTTTTACGCGGGCTGATGTGCCGCACGGTCAGCCGGCCCCCGTCGTCTTTCTCCATCTGCATGTGCAGTTCGGGGGCTTCACCTGCGGGGGCTTCGCTGTCGGTTTCTGCATTACCAGATGTGGTGTTCTGGAGCCTTCTCATCCTCTCCAGTGGAGAAAGCGGCGAACCCGCCTCTTTCCTGGCCGGTGCCGGCGTGGAAACAGCCCTGATGATTTCCTTCGGTGCTGTGGCGGTACCGCCCTCCGGGAGAATGGCAGGTGTGGATGATTCAGCCGGAACCGTAGTGACGCGCGGAACCACTTCGCGGCGCGGGAACGGTCGCACGTTAGAGGACCCTGACGATGCGCTTATGCCGGGGGCAGGCGTAGCGGGAACAGCAGGCTGGCCCGGTGCGACAGACGGCTTCACCTCTCTCACGGTAGCCGGCTCCGGCGTCGTCACGGGGACGTCAGCTTTTGCCGGCGCGGCGGACGGCGAGGCAGCCGCAGGTTTAACCGGTGCGGGCGCGGAAGCGCGGTCCTCCCCTTCCAGCCACTCCTCTCCGGTCGGGAACGCAATGTCCGCTGCCCGGGCGCTGCGCTCGTTGTTTTCGATAATGCGCTCGAGTTCGGGACTCAGCCGGTCACGGAAGTCGCGCTCCATCAGCGCCGGATGATATTTCTTCTGTCTGCGGTACTTCAGGCTCAGCTTCACCACCGGGTATTCGCCGGGCAGGCGCACATAGAACTGCAGATTCGGCATCTTCATAATCTGGTCGTAGTCCACGATTGGCTCGTTGACCTTGTCCTTGCTGATGGAGATACCGTCCCGAATCTGGTCGAGGCCGTAGCTGTTCTGCTCGCGCGCCTCGCGCCGGCGCTGGTGACCCAGCTCCTCCTCCACCATTTTGGCCACCTCGGCGCTCGGCGAGCGGCCGTAGGCGCGGGTGTTGAGCAGGTCCAGGATGGCTTTGGCCATCTCGCGGCCGTAGATGTGCACCAGCTGCGGGATGTTCTGGATGCCCAGCACGAAGCAGCCGCCGAACTTGCGGGCCTCGGCCAGCGTTTCGTTAAACTCCGGTATCTTCTGCAGGCTGGCAATTTCATCGCCGACGAACCACACGCGCCGATCGCTGTTCTCCCCCATGCTCTGCAGCAGCAGGGTGGCCAGCGACAGCCACATCGATATCAGCGGGCGCACCGCTTTACGGTGGCGGGCCGTGGTGGAGATAAACAGCCAGCTGCTGTCGTACTGCGCGTCGGTCATCCACTCGCGGATGCTGAACTCCGGCTTGCCCTCCTTATCCAGCCCCTGCAGGTAGCGCAGCGACTTGGCGTAGTTGGTCAGCACCGAGCGGATGGAGATGGCGGTCTTCTCGATTTTCTCCTCGACCAGGTTGGCCGACGGCGTGTTTTTGAGAAACTCGCGAAGGCTTTTCAGGTCGATCGAGAGGCAGGTCTTCAGGAACGTCTCGATACTGCGATCGGGGCGTGAAGCAAACTGCATGGCCGTGTCGCTGAAGATGGTGCGCGACGAAGACACCCAGAACGGGTCGGAGTCGCCTTCCACCGGCATCAGCGCCGCCGTCATGTTCTCGTAGTCCACCACGTCGCGCGCCTCGCGCCACAGCACCCAGTTTTCACAGCGGCTGTCGTGCGCGTTCAGGATTTTGTCCAGGCGCTCGTCGTAGTGCGTCTCGATGAAGGTGCCGCCGGAGTCGTATACGATCGCGCGATCGCCGCGCCGGCGGATATAGTCCAGCAGCCAGCGTATGAGCGTGGACTTGCCGACGCCGATGGTGCCGTGGATCAGAAAGTTCATGACCTCGGCGTTCTTCAGCATGTTCAGACCGCCAATCTGCAGATCGGACTTCTCGCCAGCCTTTTTCAGCAGCCGGTTTACCTCCTTCGGCTTATCGGTGAGCGTCATACCCGAGATAAATTCGTCCTCGCTCTCCTTCCTGCCGATGCGCCCCACGTACCAGGCAATCAGGCACCAGAGCAGGCTGGCGGCGATGCCGCACGCGGTCGCGATAAAGCGCAGGTTCGCCATAAACTGGCGGCCCATCTCCTGCATCCACGGGTTATCCAGCAGCTGCGCCGGCGTCAGCTTTATGGTGCAGAGCTGTGCGCCTTCGCCGCAGTGCCAGAAGATGTCCCACGTAGCGCCGGCCGCGCCAGGGGACAGGCCCAGCAGCGAATGAGTGGGCCACGCCGCCCAGTACCAGAAGCCGTTACGCAGTACGTCGTCAGGCGTTGTCAGCCAGAACAGACCTGCGGTGGCCGCCACGAACAGCAGCAGCATCCAGTGAAATATCCAGTTGCTGACCTGCGCAAACATGCGCAGGCGGTAGGCCGTCATCTGGCCACCCTGTGTCAGGTATTTAGGGGTAAAACTCATGGGAAACTCCGGAAAGCGCGCAGGCGCAGCCCGCCCGGGGAAACCGGGCAGGCTGTTGCAGGGGGAGAAAGTAGCTGAGGGGCCGCGCGGGCCCCGGAGATTACTTCAGAATGCCTGTTGCCGCAGGGCGGCCTGGAAACTTACGGCGCTGCAGCCAGACGCCGGCCATCAGGGGAAGACCGCAGATAAAGCACAGCAGGTTCCAGCAAACAATCGTGAGGGCCGAGAGCACGCCGCCGGCTGTCAGGACCAGCAGGACCAGCAGTGCGGTGATGATGCCCGGCGGCATCATATCGCCCTGCATCGTGCGGGTGGCAAGGTCATACGTATAGAGCTGGCTGTGGGTCATGAGGGTTCTGACGATATCAGGCCCGAACTGCCACAGCACGACCGCGCTCCAGGCAAAAAACAGGGTAAACCAGACAATAAGGGTGCGTGCCGCACCGCTGAACGTGAGCATGGGAATATCCTTCAGAGAGTTAAGAACAGGGGGGTTAAGTACAACCGTTACAGCGCAATTCCCGACGCGCTCAGCGCGCAGCAAACCGCACGCGGAGCGAGATAAAAAAACGTCAGAGAAATCAGAGCCACGCTCCCGCCACCCCGTGCACCGGGGAGGAAGCGTAAAAGGAGTCCCGTGAGGGAGGAGGGGCAGCACCCGTGGTGGTGGTGATGCTGCCCCCGGTGTCCGCTGCCCGGGGGCGCAGACGGAGGTCGGCAGGCGCCCCGTTGTCAGGAGAGTGTTCTCATTTCCCCCTTAAGGCGCGTGCCGCCGGTTCTCACCGGTCATTAAGTAATACCAGGTAATTCAGCGACCTGCAAGCTTCAGGATGCGTTTTATGGCCGTCAGCAGCACGGCGGCCAGGACCAGCCCGCACGCACCTATGCAGATGACGTAAAGCAACATCGCCGCCAGCATGAACAGGCAGAACGCTCCCGTTCCCGCCCCACCCGGCGCGGCATCCAGCAACCTGAGCCAGGCCACAAAACGCCAGGGGAGCCAGCTGTCCGTTACGTTCACGAGCAGCAGGGTGATGATGGCGGCTGTCAGCATCAGATTCAGGAAGCCGGGCAGTGAAGACGCCAGTCGTTCAATTTTTCTGCGCATGGCGCCTCCCGCATCTGTCAGCTGAATGAATTACATGATCCCGGCAACGGACTTCGCCAGCTGCGCTTCCAGCACCGGCTTCGCCTCTTCAAACTTCAGGTTGACCTTGTTCGCGTTTGACACCACGCGGGTCTGGTATTTCATGCGGTTGCCCTCTTCGCTGCTGGTCTGCAGTTTGATTCCGGAAGTGCCCTGACGCAGCGCCGCCACGTTGTCCGTGGTTACGGCAGTTTTGCTGCGTTCAGAAATCTGCAGATCGGTCACCATCGTGAAATTAACATCCTCTACCAGTGCATCTGCGGCCATACCGGCCAGGCCGGTAGCAAGACCGACACCGAGGATAGCTCCGCCAGAGGTGCTGTTATAGGCGGTGATCCCGCTGCCCAGCGCGGCACCCAGCACGCCCCCTTCGTAGCCGGAGGACAGGAAGCCCTGTGCCTGACGCAGATCCATCTTCTCGGCCTTCAGAACGTTGGCCTGAATCCAGTAGTACGCAGCGTCAGGATTTGACGTCACGGTATAGCCCTTCGCGCGCAGGTCCTGCGCCAGCAATGGCTCCAGATCGCTCATGTCCTTGTCGGAGGTGTTGCGAACCTGCAGGTAAACAGTCTTCTGGCTGGACGGCTCAAGCCAGACGGTCTGACTCATCTGGGTTTTGACGTCGAGGTTGCGTTTTTTGATGGCGGTGCTCATGGCACCACAGCCGGAAAGCATCAGGGAGGCAGCGGCAATCGCCGCCACGAAGGCGTTACGGTATTTCATAGACGTATCCTTGTTAAATGGAAAAACGGGACAGGCGCGCCCCGGGGCACGCTGTTTTATATAGGGATTTAGAGAGAAACCCTTCCGTCAGAGTGCCGGAAGGGTTATCGGCGGGAGCCGCAGGAACTTAAATCTTTTTAATCAGACTGCTGATTTTTTCTAAAGCCATTCCGGAACCTAATCGGTTAATCTCAGAGCCAATTATGATTCCCATAGCAAACATCATAATCAATAACAGGGCAGGTATTGCAAAAGTGAACCATGGGGAAAGCGCGGCCAGCACAACTGAGCAGAACATTAAAAATATGAAGATAAAGGCTGTCCTACTCGTAACCTTACATAGGTGCTGCAATATAATTGATTCAGTTCTTACATCTTCAGGCAAAGTGAGATACATCGTAACCTTGCTATAAGTTAAGAGTATAAAGAACAAACCAATAATTGCTGTTGGAACAACAACAACCCACCCTTCCGTACCAAAAAAATGCATATATCCTGCGACTGTTTTTTCATTCCATGCTGAACTGAAGTAAAAAACCACTGTACTAAAAAAACTTAAAGCGACTGCAATCAAAGGAATTGATGATGTTTTCTTTAGCAGCTCAGATAGTGAAGGGATAAGACGCTTACTTGAATCTAAGCTATTAATTAGAAAGTTCACGTCTGCTTCTAACTTTTCTACCGTCAAATTTCCCATGCATGCCGTCCTTTAATTAAACTAAGATGCCTTTTTCTGGGCCGCTCTAAGCTTTTGCAGTTTTCCTTCAAATCCGGTGGTTTCAGCATTATCGAAAACAGGTTTTGTCTGCCTGATATCTTCTTCAGTGCGGCCTATCTGCTGACTTCTGACCGCCCCCTGATGCTCATTCCTGAGTATATCACTGGACGTCTGAACAGTGGTTTTATTTTCAGCGATTTTACCGTCATTTTCCCTGATTGTTTCCATCAGGCCAGATCTTTGTGCTGCAACCTTGTTGGCCACATTACTTTCAATGCCGGCACCCGACGCCTTCTCACCCACGCGTTGTGAGCCACTGCGAAAATCTTCGCTCATGGCCTTCGACGGAGCACCTGCCGGCGCGGTCAGGTTACGTTCACGTGCCTGCACGCTTTCCTCTGTGACGCCGCTGCCGTGTCTCTCCGCAGACGAATGCTGGCTGGGATGAGACGCCGTGCGGACAGCACCGCCGCTGACAGCTTCCGACATGCCTCCCCTCTCAACATCATTACTCCGCGCTCCCCCCGGAATGTCCAGTGACTGAGCCGGCTGCAGCGGCTGGCCATTCACCTGCTCAGTCCGGGCGCCGTAGTTACGCATGATTTCCGGCTCAAGCCGCTCGTGCATAAACTCGGTTGCCGCACCCTGCGCGCTCCGGACGTTGGTCAGGATGTTCTGTGCATCGCTGCCATACTTCGCCGTAGTCCAGTCCACAAACTCCTGGTTGTAGTTGGCGTCCAGGCTCGCGCTCTGCGTCTGGGACAGCGTGGCCATGCGGCTGAACTCCTGGCTGCGCGTGCTGCTCTCCGTATACTGATGGTACTGACTTTTTGCGTCGTTGAGCGTCGCCGCAAACTGCTGTGCCAGCGAGTTCGACTGGTTGTCCGTGTGGCTGCCCGACTCGCTCAGGCGGGTCGACGTCACCATATCCATACCCTGACGGAAGTCGCGTGCCTCCTGACTGCTCTGGTCATGACGGTTATCACGACCCTCCGCGTGGCTGTCCTGCGTGCCGTGTGAGCTTCCGGAGGTGTGACGCCAGTCCGTGTTCAGGTTCGCCTCACCGCCGGCGCTGAGGCCTGTAGCCCACTTACCGAGTTTCCCGGCCAGCTGGTCGCCGGAATCAAATTTCACATACCCCCTGACACCCGCACCGGCGCTACCCTGATTGGTGATATCCACCAGCTGGTTATACGCCTGCTGCTCGGAAACGTTGTGCGACTTCGCATAGCTTTCCACCGCCGACTGCATTTTGCTGACCCCGCGGCTCACACTGGTGGCCACGCTGTTGTCGCTGCCCTGCGTGACGGTGTCGCTGTTGCCGCTCTGCTGCGTCAGCTGGTTCATCTGCTGGAAGCCGCTGGTCACGCTGTGGTTGTAGCCATCCAGCGAACTTTGCGCCTGCTGCTCCGCCTGCCGCGCCTGTTCGGTGAACCCGCTGCTGGCCAGCGAGCTCAGCCGCATGCTCACCGGCAGGTTGGATATCGCCTGGCTGGTATCCACCACCGTGTGGCCGTCCGCCGTCTGCGTCATCATCGCATTGTTGCCGGTCTGGATGCTCTGCGACCCCGAACGGCGGAGCATGTTGGTGTCAAACTTGTTGGCGCTGACGTTATCCATCGACATGTTGTTAAACGACCAGTTGCCGTCCGCTGTGGTGGACGCCTGCCCGCCGGTTGCAAACGCAGCCGAACTCATCACGCTACCCACAACCTGCGAGCCCACTGACGCCGCCCCTTTGGTCAGGAAGAACGCCAGCACCGGAATGGACATACTCAGGTAGCCCGCGATGTTGGCCGCGTCCGAATGCTGCAGCGCCACCTGGTCCTGATTGGCCAGCACCAGCGCCGTCGCCCCGGTTTTGGTCTGCAGGTAGAAGTTGGCCAGCGAGTTGAGGATGGCGAACATCACCGGCCACATCGTGAAATAGATAAACCCGCCCGCGTACAGCTTCAGCGTTTTCAGTCCGAAAATATCGTGGTTCACCAGCGCCAGCGCGATCACCAGCGGGAACAGCGCAATCAGGACCAGCATCATCAGCGACTGGAACATCGGCAGCGTACGCGCGGCAATAACCCCGCCCGCACCCCAGCTGATGCGCTGCTTGGTCAGACTCGACTCGGTGGCGAGGTTCAGCAGGTTGGCGGTATCCGACGATCGTGCCGCAAAGCCCTTCCAGCCGTCGCGGATGGCCGCGTTGGTAATGTTGTTGCGCATGATCTGCGAGGCGCTGAGGCCGCCCGCGTAAAAGAAGTTGTAACTCTCGTCCATCGCGTTGCCGAGCAGCGTATCCCCGCTCACGCGGGTGCCGAATATACGCGTGGCCAGCGCGTGCCACGTCGTGCCGCCGATGCGCACGTCCGCACCGATAAGGTTTTTGATGACCGCCGCCGCCTGCTGGCAGGTGATAAACTGGCGTCCGCCGCCGGTATCCTGATACAGGCCGCGCAGCGGGCTCGGGTTATCGGTGATCAGCGTCAGCGGATCGGTGCTGTTGAGCAGTTGCGACACGGTGTACTTGTTGTTCAGCAGGATGTCGCCTACCACGCAGTTCTCCACGTAGTCGGTCAGCATCTGCGACAGCTGCGGGTTCTGCGAGCGGAAGTCCGTGGTCTGCGCCACGATCTGCGAGCCGAACAGCATGCCCGACTTCGTGTAGGTCAGCGAGTCCGGACGCGAGAAGCTGTACTCATAGAGGCGCGCCAGCCCGAACTCCGTGGACGTGGTCAGCCCGGCGATGAAGGCGAGCCCCGCCGGCACGTTGTCCACCTCGTACACCGCCGCCGGGTCCGTGACGTCGACAATCTGCACGCTGCGCTTCGGTACGAGCAGCACTGAAGTGATCACGAAGAAGACGGCCAGCCAATGGAGAAATACCGTCGGGTTGCGCGATTTAACAAAGCTGAACATTACGCCCAGCACGCCAAACAACCCGACGATGCGCTTCAGCGTGTCGTACGTGTCGCTGCCGATGACGGTGACAACGCCGTTAAACACCTGCCGCCACATGTCACCGCCGTAAATGGTCCAGACTTCAGTCATGACGGATACCCCGCTGAGAATTGCCCTGCCAGAACGCTGCGATCTTGTCCGGCACCGTAAAATCAGTCATTGCCGGTCCCCCACTGATAGTTGCCCTGATAGGACGTTGAGATAATGGTCGATACCTGCTGCTGCAGGTACTGCATGTTGCGATCGATGCCGTCCAGCGCATTCTGGTCGGCGGTCGACTGCAGCTTCATCTGCGCCAGCAGTGAGGTTGCGGTCATCACGTTGTTACGTAGCTCGCCGGCGGCCTGCTCCGGGAAGTTTTTACCCGCCAGCGACTGGCTCGCCTGCTTCACCAGCTCCTGCAGATACTGGATCATCATGTCCTGCGCGATGAAGTCCGCGACCTGAATCAGGTAGGTCGGGCTCATGCCCATGCTGCGGGAGTTGGACAGATACTTGAGCACCGGCACCGATGTGGTGTTAATGAAGCCCTTTTCCCTGTCCGACAGGCCGGTATCAGCACTGAGCTTGCTGTCGATGGAAATCATCAGGTTGCGCACCTGGGTGACCAGCGCCACGTCGCTGCTGACCGTCACGCTGGTAACGGTCGGACCGAGGCAGAGATCCTGCTCGTCGCAGCCGTAAATCTTCGCGGTACCGCCGCGCATCAGCACGGTGATGATGTCGCGGTTATCAACCAGCGGGGTCAGGATGGTAACCTGCCCGTCCTTGTTGAAAATGATGGAGCCCACCACGCTCATCACCAGCTCCTTCAGCTGACGGTTGCCGTCGAACAGATGATTGCGGCCCAGCGCGTCCCAGATGAGGTTTTTGTTTTTCAGCACCTGGTCTTTATCTTTATCCGAGGCGCGACTGGTGACGCTGTCACCCTGCCCGCCCACCGTGCAGCCCTGACGGGACGCCGCCCAGTCAGAGAAAATGTTGCTCTCGCCGGCAATGTCCTGGCAGATTTTCTGATTGGACACCTGCGACACCGGCCAGAGGCCGCCGATGATGCCCTGCGCTGCCTGACAGGAGCTCATGTTCATGGAGTTCACATCCGAGGCCAGCTTCTGCAGGAAGTCTTTGGCCTGCTTGAGCTCCGGCACCATCGTCTGCAGCGCGAGGTCAAAGGCGTAGCCGGCGGCGTTACTCATAATCTGCTTCACGAACCGCTGCAGCTCGGCGCCGTTGATAAAGGAAAACGCCCCGAGGTAGGCATCGATGCCGCCGCAGCCCGCATTCAGCGAGGGCACCTGCATCGAGATGAGTTGCACCTGTTTGACGGGGTTACGCAGATAAACCGAACCGCCGGTGAAGTAGCCCGCGGCCTGCCCCTGCCACGCCTGCGCTTTTGAGACGTTGCCGTCAAAGCCGAGGCTGCCAAAGTAGCCGTTGAGGTCGCCCTGCACGTCGGCCAGCGCCGGGCTGCTGATGACCATCGCCGTGGCGGCGGCCAGAAAGAACTGCCTGAATTTCATGTGTCAGAACTCCGTAGCGGGAAAAGAATGAACTGCCCGCACTGAATGAGATAAACAGGCTGCAGTTATTCAGCCTGATGCAACGTCATGGAATGGCGGGCCTGGCTGGCGTAACGAAACGCAGCGATCGTCGTGAAGGCTCCCGGGTCGACAGACAGCTCTCCACGCCGTGCCGGATTGGCCGGGACAAGGGATTCCTGCGAGAAGATAAACAGGCTGACGCCCTTATCCCGTAGTTCGGTGAGCAGCGCGCTGAACGCGCGGCCTGCATGCTGCGGAAAAAAGCCATCGAGGATGAGGACCTTTTTCCTGCTGGCGACCAGCCGCGCGATGATGTCATCCCGTTCTGCTTTAAACTCTTCCGGCGACAGCAGCTCGTAACAGAACCAGTCCGCTTTAAGCTTTGTGGCCAGATTATGGGCAACGGCTGACTTGCCGGTTCCGGTCGTACCCTGCACGTAAACGTGCCCACCACGCGTGCGCCAGAGTTTAGTCAGCACCCTGGCATGTTCTTCCACGTTCAGCTGCAGCATTTTTTCCGGCGTAAGGGCCCTGAAAAGGGTATGCAGGTTTTTTTTCATTTCAGTCAGTCTCAGTGAAGGTGCGTGCCGGGGCGGTAAGGGCCGCGGTCAGTCATGAATCCGTGCCGGCGCAGCGTGATGCTGACCAGCGCGCCGCAGCCAAAGCCGCCGGCAAGGGCAAACAGAAACAGCAGCGGGTAGAGCTGCAGCCCGCTCAGCAGCAGCGCATCGGTGCCGTAAGCGACACTGGCGGGCAGGCGGGCAAGGTCGCAGGCAAGCCAGGCGTAAATCCCGGCAGCCGCCAGCATTGAGGCGCAGACGAGTAGCAGCGCCGTCTCGGTTCGCGAGAGCGTAAAAGGTTGTTCCGTCATGCTTTTTTCCGTATGCGATGGGGCCGCGTGCGTTACTGCGGGGTCAGCGAGGCGCTGCTCGGTACCGGGCCCAGCGTGTCGGGCGGCAGGTGGTCAATGTCGGCCTCGATCATCTGCGCGAGGCGCTGGCTTACCGTACCTATGTCGGTGTCGCCCTGATAAAGCGGATAAGCCATGTTGGTATTCACGTTGACCATAAAGGTGGTCGGCGTCGCGATGGGCAGACCGTTGCCGAAGAACGTCAGGATCTCGCCGGCGATGGGCTCGTTCGGCCCGGCTTTACGCGGAATGAGCGCCACCGGGAAGGACGTGTCGCCGTAGCCGTCAAGCGTATACGGATACACTTTTATGCCGGTTTCATCCGCCCACGCCTTCAGTTTTGGATCAAACTTCGCGCTGTACTGGCAGCCGCGCTGCATGAACACCACCACCGCGTAGTCGTTGAGATTTACGCGCCGGCCGTCGGTCAGGGGCATCAGATTCGGTGGCTTCGCCGGCGCTGTTCGGGCAGGCAGGTTACCCGGCAGCCCGAAGTCTGGCAGCTGAGCCCCCTGCTGCGCCTTTGCCTGCTCCAGCGCGGCGATTTCGTCGGCCACCGAAGCCTGTCCCAGCACCGGCAGCAGCAACGCTGCCGCCAGCAGAATTTTAAGCCTCATGATGGCCTCCCGGTCCGCTGCGCGCGCGGCGGTGCGCGATGATCCCGAGGAGAATCCCCAGTCCCATAAGGACAAAACACGCCACCGATACGACGATCAGCACGTCGTACGTCAGGCTCTCGGAGTACGTCAGCAGCTGGCGCAGGCAGTTGAAGATAATGCCCGCCATAAACAGCGTGACGATAAGCGGTAGTTGTTTCATTCATGTTCTCCTTTAGCGCGGCGGCGCAGGTGCCACACGGCCAGATTAGCTATGACGGAAAGCACCACTGCATGTAGAGCAACAGCAGCGTGCTGCCGGCCTCAGCAGCCCACGCCTCGCGGCTGACCGCCGCCTTGTCACACATCACGGGCGTGGGGTCAGGTTTTAACGCATCCGGAACAGGGGCTTCTTCACGAAGCACTGACAGTGGAGCGGGCGGGAACGTCGTCAGAGGCCTCGCCTGTGATACACAGCCCCACACCTGCCCCGCCGGCGCGTCGCGAACCAGCTTTTCGGCCTCATCAAGCAGCATCTGCCCGGCGCCGCCGGCGTGCTGATGTGCGGACAGCAGAAACAGCAGGAAGAACAGTAGCGCCGGGTGGATAACCAGCGTCTGCATCAGCAGGTTCGTCAGGCCACGGGCAGCGCGCAGCCGCCCGTGCCAGACGGGTGATAGCGTCAGCATCATGAACTCCTCAGAAGTTAGGTTTAAAGCCGGTGGCCACGTTAAGGAAGCGCTTCGCCAGGTCATCCTGCGTCATGAAACCGTAGGCGAGCGGGCGGAAGCTTTTTGACTTCGGGTCGACCAGGAACAGCGCCGGGAAGTGGGTAATGCCCATGCGCGCGCTTTGTCCCGCGTCCTGACGGCTGTCAGGCACCTGCGGCGACACCGTGCCGTCCACGCTCACCGGTATCAGCGAGACGTGACGCAGGCGGGCAAAGTCCGCCACCACGCCCGCCATCTGCGCGTCTATCGGGTCCCCTCCCCGGTAGAAGTAGAACAGGCCATACTGCCCGGCGAGTTCGCTGATAGCCTGCGTCTGCTCGGCTTGATCGCGTGCCTGCTGCAGCGGCGCGGTGCTGTTGTAGTGCGGGTGTTCCAGGTTGTAATCGAGATCCGGATGGTCAAGCTGCGCCACCGCGAACGACTGGCTGAACATCGAGGCCCGGTCGGTCCAGAACTTCTGCCAGCGCAGGAAGGTAGCCGTATTCTCCGCCGACGGATGCAGGATGGCGTTGTTCAGCGCCTCCTTCGTGTAGCCTTTCAGCACGTCAGCCTGCTCGCTGGGTGACAGCCGGCTGAAGTCCGGCACCTGCGGCGCGGGCTGAGGCTTCGGCGCAGGGGGATCGGGTTTTTTCTTCGGCTCGTTGTACCAGTGCCAGCCGGTGAACGGCTCTGCGGGCGTCACGACCGCATCAGCTGACGGTGCATCGTCCGCGAGAGCCTGACAGGCGCCCGCCATCAGCAGGCAGGCAAGCACTATCTGCTTCATTTTTTTCCTCCGGTCTGCGCCTGCACCTGCGCGGCGATGCGATCTTTCGCCTGCTTCACCATCGTGGCGGAGTCAGGAATTTTCTGGTTGGCCATGAGGTCGCTGTAGAAGTCCTGGAAGTTAATCAGGTCGAAGTTGATGGCCTGCAGCTCGGGCACCGTGATGCCGCGGCAGTTGGGGGAGTCACCGCTGCCGAAGCTCACGTGCAGCTGGTCGCGGCGCCCCTGCTCCTGAATGATACGGGCAAGCTTGCCGCCGAATACGCAGTAGGCCTGCTTCTTCTGCACGCATACGCCGAGCACCGACCGGTTGCAGGCTTCACCGACCAGCACCGTGACCTTTTTGGCTTTCGCCTTGCCGATGGCCATCTCATCGCTGTTGCAGTTGGCAAGCCCGGCGCTGTTGCCCCAGCCGGTATCGACGCAGCAGTTGGAAAAGCCCGCCATTGCCTTGCGACAGTAGAGCGCCTGACCGGTGAACGCCTTCACGTTTACCTGATCGACTTTGACGTCATCGCCGGCCGAGGCCAGGCCGGCAAGCTTCGCCACCGCGGTATCAAAGCCGCTGTCGCCGGCGCCGTCGGTTCCGCTGCAGTCACCGGTACGGCAGAAGTACT
The DNA here is from genome assembly GCF_011752635.1 of Pantoea sp. Cy-640. NCBI lineage: Bacteria > Pseudomonadati > Pseudomonadota > Gammaproteobacteria > Enterobacterales > Erwiniaceae > Pantoea > Pantoea sp. Cy-640. Next base: position 127,152 of record NZ_VWXB01000009.1, read on the forward strand.
GACCGCCGCACAGCAGCCCTTCTGAGCTGTAGGTGGTCTGGCACTGGTAAGTGTCCTGCTCGTGCAGGCAGGTGCCGCCTTCTTTCTGAGTACAGCTGCGGGCTGAGACCGTGCAGTTTTTGTTGGCCATCAGCGTGCTGCAGTTGCCGGTTGAGCTGACCGGCACGATATATGCGTCCGAGTACTGCCAGCAGGAGGCGCTCTGCGTATAGTCTTTGCCGTTCTGATTTACCGTCCGGCTCCCGCCCGGGTCGGTACACACCGTACCTGCCGTGCCGGTAGCCTTTGATTTATCGAAGCCGCAGGACTCACTCCAGACAACCTGTGAGCTGGTCGTGTCACGTTCGGCAGTTAAGGGAAAGGTCATTTTCATGACAAACGTGCCATCCCGGGCGTTCTTAATGATTCCGTCACGCCCTTCACTGTAGTGACCGTCCGTGTGGTAGTGAATGTATAATGAGACTGTCTGGCCTTTTGTTACGCGCTGCGGTGTGATCGCGGCCTGCCCGCCATTATTTAGCTGGATATGATCAACCGTGAGGTCGAAGGCTTTCATCGTGTACCAAAGACGATTGCCATCCGAACCGTGATAATTTGGACTTCTGGGATAGCGGAAATCCCATGTACCAGTGCTGACTACTCCGTCATCCGGCACGGTAAAGTCAAAACGTACCCAGTAATCATCCAGGATTACTGCTGTTGAATTGTGGGAATCAAGCACCAGTTCAGTGTTGTAATACTCCTTTGATCCTGTGACCTGAATGCTTCCGGTCCGTGCACACGTCTGCACCTGTGCCACGTCCCGGTCGCAGCTGTAGTTCTCAAACACCGACTTTGACACCACTTTGGTGGTGCACTGCTGGTTCGTGCCGTCCACGATGGAGCCGCTGTTCGCCTCGGCGTTTTTGCCGTTCTGGATAAAGTCGGCGTTCGGGTCGATGGTCACCGCCGGGTTCTTCGTGGACGAGTCGGATATTGCCTGCCCGGCCTCGTTCTGGCTGAGTTCGGTCTGGCCCTTGTCGCTGATGCCGCCATCTCCGCCCTGCACCCCGCCATAGTAGCCGCTTTGCGATGGGCTTGACGTGTAGCCCGGGATAACGGACGCCGGGTCTGTGCCTTTTGCTGCCGATGTTCCCTGACCTTTGTTCGAGCCGGCATACCCCGCACCGGCGTTATAAGCATCGCTGACGTCGTCAGCACGGGCCCCGGCGACTGAGAACAGCAGCAGGATGAGTAGCAGTCGCTTCATCGCGCGCCCTCCGCACTCTGTAGCAGCTGCGCCGCCGTGGCTGAACAGTCACCGCGCTGCCTGACCTCCTCCAGAGCCTGCTGCACCGGCAGGCTGCCGTACAGCACGTCAAATTTGCCACCGCAGGTCACAACCAGTGCAGGCACCGCTTTAATGCCGTACTGCTGAAACAGGGTAGGGTCAATCTGCACGCCCGCCTGCTTGTCCTTCTTCGACAGTTCAAACATCTTCTCTGCGGTCTGGCGAAAGTCGTTGTTCAGCAGCCCGCGCAGGGTTGCGGGAATGCCGAAACGGCGGGCATCAGAGAGCATCGGCAGCAGTCCCTCTTCCGGAATGCCCAGGCTCACGAAATACACCGCGCGCGGGGTCTGACGGGTAGCGCTGTTCTGATCCGCCTGTCCGGCGGCTATCTCATTCTGCATTTGCGCAACCCGCCCCTGTTGCACGTCAGGCAGGGTGATGTTCATGCCCTGCAGCTGACTTTTAAACAGCGCGAGATCGCGCTGCTGCTGTTTCATATACGCCATATCGTCGCCGGCAATCGCTGGCTGATCAGCTGCGCCCGCGTCCGCGCAAAGCAGAATGGCGCTGAAGGTCAGCGCCGTAATGAGTAAGGTTTTCATGGTCATTCCTTTACAGGTATACGCAGTTGCGCTTTCGCCACATCAGGTAGCCGAAGTTTTTCTTTGATGCGGGCGTGTTGTGCGTGCTGCCCCACAGTTGCGTGGTCGTGCCGAACGGGTGGCAGTCCGAAGGTTCGGGGTACATGTTCACCATCTGATACCGCCATCGGGACTTGGGGATGATCGGGGATGGATATTCGTAGCACACCGCCACGTCCGCCCCGACCGTCTCCATGACCAGGCCCTCGCGATGCAGCTTGAACGCCATGCGTTCGCTGACCAGCAGCGAAGCCTCCAGCGGAGAAAACTCGTTGCTGGTATAGCCCGTGAACGGATACATCGAGCCCTGTGCACCGGCGCACCAGAACAGCGGGTCCAGCGGCATGCCCGCGGTAGAAGCTATTGAGTCAGCCGCGCAGGCGCCCTGCGCCAGCAGGTTACTGAAGAGCGCCACTTCCGGATTCAGGATCATGGCAAGCGTGCTGTCGTTCCAGAGCGGGTCCACTTCAGACAGGTAGGCAATGTCCATATCACCGGTCTGCATGCAGCCTTCACTGGTAATAATGTTCAGCCAGAAAATCAGCGGATACTTGTACCAGTGCACGTGATAGAAGCTCCCGGGCGAGGGCGAATCACTCTGTCCGCCACGCCCGGTGCCGGTTCGCCCCAAATCAATTTTAAAACCACCCATGTTCACCATGACGCCGGGCTCACGCGTGACGTCCGTCATGGCCAGCGGCTCCCAGAAGCCGATGGCCAGCCCCAGCCGGTAAAAAATGCCGTATGGGCAAAGCTGGATGGGCGAGGCGGGATTGGGTGTATCAGGGTGCGCGCCGGATGCCAGCTGAATGCTGCCGAGCGTCATGGGAAACAGGCACTTCCAGCAGACGTCGCTGATCGGATTCACCCAGCGGCCGTCGCCGGCGTTGCTGGTTGCCGCCATCACCGGCTTTGCCATAATGCCCGCTGTCAGCAGGCACAGTATGAGGAGAAAGCGCTTCATGCGTCCTGTGCCTCCGCCTTTCGCCGCAGCCAGACGCACACCGGGCCTTCATCCGTATCGTGGATGCTGCCGGTAAACCAGCCCCCGCCAGGGGGTCCGGAAGGCTGCCACTGACTGCAGTTACCGGTTTTCCGGAAAACATCCATCATCCATTCAGGCACGTCGTTTTCCATCCAGGTCGTCGCCGACTGCAGATTATGTTCATCAAGCCAGGCATCAAATTCATCAGGCTGCGGATACTCACTGCCGCCTGCCGGCAGGAAAAAAGCAGGATGCGTCCAGCCGCCCCAGCGATCGCGCACGACCGGCTGAGCCGATATTTCAGCGGGGTGTGTCATAAGAGGAAATTCCGTGGTTGCGGCAGCCGGGCTGCCGGGGTCAGACGTTAATCAGGCCTGCCTGCGGGGTGCAGGCTGAGGCGTACCGCAGCGTATGCGAGGAACGAACAGCCTGCGCAACGCGGGGAGGAAAGGGTTACCGGTTTTCAGTAATACGGGAGCAGAACAATCAGCAGGCAGCCTGACGCGAGCGTCACCATCGCGGCCATGATAAATTCCAGCACAACGTTAACGCGATCTCTGCGCCACCAGGCGTGCCAGAACACGGCGTCACCGTTCTGCATGGCCGCGTTACGGCGCTCTTTGCGGCGCAGACCACGGTAATCAGCGATCGCCCGCCACCACAGCGTCACCACCACGAGCCCCAGCACGCCCAGCAGCATGCCGTCCGTCAGCGTAAAGTTCAGTTCCCGGTGCCAGTGTGTATCCTGCATTTCTCATCCTTAACCGTTATGCCAGCGTCTGGGCGGTATTCTACGCTGCTTCACCCGTTACCGCCGCAAACGTGCGGAAGGCCCAGCCGCTGTCGTCATCATGCTTAACCCCGTCAGCGTCTCCCCGCTCCAGCCTGTCTGCGACATCCAGCAGATAAAGTGAAAGCGTCTCTGCGGAGGTATGTCGGATGCCCTGCAGCAGGATGGCCACGCGTTCCAGACTATCTGGCATCCGGACGTATTTAAATCCGCGCCGCCACGCCCCCGGGCGGGTTTTGCTGCTGTGTCCGTCGATAAAAATTGACGGTTCCGTTTCGGTGACTCTTGAAGCGATGTGCCACATCAGGCCTGGCGAAACCCCCGCCTCAGTGAGGCAGTCACAGCTGAAATTCCCGGCGCCGTTCTTTGAAAGCTCACCAGCAGCTGCGCGCAACGCTGCCGGAATGCCGCTTGTGAGAGAGCCGGGCGGGCCGGACCACATCAGGCTTATCTGCGTCAGCGGCCACGCATGACGAAACCATCTGTCGGTCACGCCGAGGCGCTGCAGCATCGCGTGATAATCCTGTTCGACGTTTTCCAGGTCATTCCGGCGCAGGGGCTGTTCTTCAGGTGGAACCTCTTTACGACCACGCGAACTTTCAAGAAGAAAGTTAACAAGGTTAATTAACCCTCCCCCTGCCAGCACACCTATCAGGGACAAAACACCTATTTCGGTTTGCGTCATATTCCGCTCCTCACTTCGTTACCGCATCGTCAGGTAGCTGGTCCACCTCACGCCTGATGACATACCAGCCGGCCGCCTCTGCGCCCCGCTGGCACCAGTCCGCCCAGCTGCCCGCGTAACCGTCCTCCGCCGCCTGCAGCTGCAAATCTTCCAGCGCCGCTTTACTCCGCAGCGGCGTAATATGCTGCGAGCGCGCTTTCACAATTGCCCCGCCCGCACGGGCCCGCACGGCGTGCGGTAACGCCACTTTTGCCCGTGCATCTGTGCTGAAGGTGTAACCTTCCGCCTCAATAGCGGCTGCGAAAGCGGCGAGCAGCTGCTGCCAGTACGCGGTTTCCTCATGCGCAAGTGCACGTGCAGCCATCGCCGGACTGCCGAACGGCGCCGGCACGGGAACTGACGTTCCGTGGCGAACGCTGAATGCATCAGTCCGACCCGCCTGCTTTGCAGGGAAAACCCTGCCCAGACGAACCATCACAACGGACAGCACCAGCAGCATAAGGAATAAACCGACCGCGGGCAGATGATCCGTCAGGTCACCGAGTGCACGAATACTCGCCGGCGAAAGGGAAATTTCCGCGCGACACGCGGGCTCAGGCGCGGGCGCGCTCCAGACCGGCTGCACGGCTGGCGCTGCATTCTGCTGCATGGCGGAGACCTCTGAAGATTTCCAGTCATTAACCAGTCGCGGCAGCAATTCATTCTGCATGATGCACCCCCGTCAGCATCGTCATACCGTACTGACGCATGACCTCCCCCACGTGTTTGTCGGTGAGTGAGGCCAGTACGATGGCCGACCGGACCTCTCCGCTGCACGCCAGCAGCGTCTGCAGCGCCGCGCGCAGTATCATCGACTCCGAGTACAGCGGGAACTCGGCGGTCATGCGGCGCAGCCCGGATTTGTCGTCGTCATCGAGGCGCACCTGTGCGACATGACGCTTTAACTTCTTCGGGGCCGTCTGCCCCCGTGCGTTGTGACTCATTTCAGCGCCACCTCCTCCACCTTCAGCATCCTGTCCGCGCGCGTGATGCGCACCGGCGTGTGCTCAAAGCCGAATTTTGTTGTTAACGTGCCGTACTGGTCGAAGTACACCGGCTCGTCCAGCGCGATGCTGCTGTCGTGCACGTTACCGTTGACCAGAATGACCTTATAATTCTGCTGCCCGGCGAGCTGCGGCTTCAGCCACGCCATCTGCTGCGGGTTGTCGCCATCAATGAAATACAGCGTCTCGCTGAAGGCGACCTTATCAAGCGGGTTGACCCTGTCTCCCGCCCGGGCGATGACGTTGCCGCGCATGTCCCGGATGGTTTCCCGCACCGTGAAGGTCGGGTCATACAGGAATGCCCTGTCCGTTTTCGCCGGCGTCAGGCCGGCCACCGGCGCGGGCCTGACGGCGTGGGCCTTCACCCGCGCCTCGGCCTCGCGCTGCAGCCGGTCCAGCTCACCGCTGTCTTTCATGCCCTGCAGGCGCTGGCCGATAAAGGCCAGCAGGTCGGGCTCGGCAATGGGAAACAGGTGGCCGATGGTGCCGAGCTCTTTCGCCTGCGCGGACCAGATAACCGCTGTGGCGAGCAGAGCAACCGCTGTGGTGAGCCGCTTCATGGCGTCGCCTGCATCTGGCGAGCGATATCGGCCTGAATCGCCGGCGTAATGTCGGTGACGCCGGCCACCACCGCGCCCTTCACCAGGATGACGCCGCCGTGCGCGGCCTGCCAGTCCGACAGGCTCGCGTCCAGCGCAGAGCCGAAGCGCTTCGTGAGCGCCGCCAGTCTCTCCTTATCCAGCGCAGACTGCGCGGTCTGCTGGCGGAAGGTGTCGATGGTGCCCTTCATGTCAAACACCACGTAGTCGGGCTGTACGGCCTGCGCAACCAGCGCGCTGACGCCGGCGCTGAGCGTGATGACCAGCGCGGCAAACGCGGCCAGCCGGACGCTACGACGGTGCAGCAGGCCGGAAACGTGCTTCACGGTTACGCCCTCACGCAATGGCTGCGCGTCCGGCGTTTCGCCCTCTTCAGCGGATAAGGCATGGATATCTTCCTGCATCGTTGATTCCTCTTTTTATACGGGGGTCAGGCCGGCCCAGCGCTCCAGTTCCTGCATCTCGGCCTGATACATGTGCGGCTCGCAGGCCAGCAGGTACGCGGCTTCCTCGCTGGTTGCGCCGGCCTTCTGCGCCTCTGTCATGTACTGGTAGTCCTCCCCGCGGGTACTGAACATGGCGCGCGTGACCGGGTCAACAAAGACGCGGTGGAACGAGCTGTTCTCGCCCGTGGAGATCATGACCGAGCTGAAGCCGGTATCGCGCGCCGGCTGGAAGCCGCGGATAACCTGCGTTTCCACCTCGCTGAACTGATCCGGGTTGGCGTTGAGGTAGGTTTTGAACGCTTTGGCGTCCTGCAGCAGCGTGACTTTGGTACCGGAGCAGTCCCACGCGGCGGCGGCGGCGGGCGGTGCCGCCTGGTCTTTGGTGCCCGTGAAGTCTTTGATGCCCTGCGTGATGGTGATGAACGCGCCGCGGTGACGGCGCACCGTGCGGTAGCCGGTTTCGATAAAGCGTGCCGCATGCGGGTTGGAGCCGCTGAACAGTCGCCAGGCCTCGTCAATGATGGCCACCTTCTTGAGGCTGCGCGGCGAGTGGTACATCTTTTCCTGAATCGCCAGGATCAGCGAGTACAGGATGGCGGACAGCAGGTGCGGCTGGTTTTCCAGGCTCAGCAGCTCCAGCACCGCAAAGCGGGTATCGCCGTCGAGCGTCGGGTTATCCGAGTTAAAGTAATCGCCGTTCGCCCCCCACGTGCACCAGCGGTCCAGCAGCAGCACCAGCTCGTTGATGCGGTTCATAATGGTGGGCTGTTCGCCGTACGCCTCCCTGACTTCTGCAGACGTCATGTAGTGCACCACATCATCGATGCGCGCCCGGTTCTGTTTCGCCTCATATGCCGCCACCACGCCTTTAAGCAGGATGGTTTCGCTGACCTTATCCAGCGGCTCGTTGGGGCTGGCCAGCACGGTAAGTAACCCCTGAATGCCCTCCGCCGACTCTTTAATGTCCCGCACGTTGGCAAACGGGTTAAAGCGCAGCGTCGCGCCGTCCAGATACGAACCGCCCGCCTGCCGGCAGAAGTTTTTATAGCTGCCCCCCATATCGATAACCCAGCCGAAGCCGCCAGCATTCAGCACCTGTCGCAGAATCTCCTGAATAAAAAAGCTCTTGCCCGCGCCGGTGGTGCCGGTCACCGCAATGTTAAAGTTGGTGGCACCGTTGCTCTCGCTGAACATGTCAAAAAAGGCCAGCGCGTTGCGGTAGGTCGGCAGCGGGCTGCCGGACGCCGCCATCTGGCGCTCGGCAACTACCGGCATCAGGTTCACGGCGTTAAAGCTTTTGCAGCGCAGCGTGGCGTTCATGTGCTTCATGTCGTCCCACAGCCCCTCCTGCATCAGGAACGGCAGCGAGGTCAGCCAGTTGCGCAACTGCTGATAGCGGGGTGCGGACATCTCCAGGTCATTTTTGCGGAACACGTTGATGGCCGAGAGCTCACAGCGCTGCTGCCCGCTGTCACTGTCGGGCGTGAACAGCGTGAGGTTAAGGTTGAAGCTGCACATGGCAATTTCGTTGCTGGCAAGCCCCATGCGCAGGTCGCGCCACTCCTCGTAGGTGCGCTGCGTGTTGGGGAACAGCTTGCCGTAGGAGGAGTTGGCCTTCTTGCCCATGTCCTGCTCCTTACGGAACGCCTCGTTCTGGCTGCTGACCTGTTCTTCCACGCAAACAGTCCAGCTCAGGATAAACGGACAGGGGATGCCGAGATCAGGGAAGCGCATGTTCTGCAGGTTGTCGGACGCCTGCCAGAGCGCAAACTGCTTCGGCACCTTAGTCAGCTGCATGTTCACGATGCGCGTGCTGGCCACCGTGGACGCAGCGCCCTCCTCTACGGCTCTGTCACCGGCTTTTGTGGAGGTGGTCAGCCGCAGATAATCCGGGTGCACCTCCATTTCTGTACTGGTGTCCACGCACTGACGGTGCAGCTCCTGCTCCGGGTTCCAGTGCTCGCTGGCCGTACTGACCTGACCGGGGCGGTAGTTCAGCTGCTCGCGGATGACGGACAGAAACTCCGACGGCCCCACGCGGCGCGTGTCCATGTGCGCGGCCAGCATCGAGACACGCAGCGTTTCGCGCACCTGCGCCACCGCATCCATTGACTTAATACCGCCGGTTCCGGGGTGCGCATACACCAGGAACACGCGATAGTTGCGCAGGTAGAGTGGATATTCGCGCTCGTTGGCCAGCCCCTTCAGCGCCGACCGCTCCCAGAAGGCTTTGGTAATGGCGTTCAGTCGCGGTGCCATGTCGCCCTTCCACATGTCGCGGCTCAGCCCGTTCTCCAGCATGTCGCCCACGCACTTGCTGGCCACCATCAGCACCGTGACCGGCGTCCTGCGCGGGAGCTTTTTGCGCAGCAGATCGTCCAGCGCCTGCACTACCTGCTGGTTTGCGCCGGCGAGCGGTGCCACCTCCAGCATAAAGCCTACCGAGCGGGTATTAATGAAGAGTTCAGATTTCTCGTCGAACTCGCGCCACGGCAGCAGGCTGGTCAGTGAAGGATAGCTGAAGCTTTCCCGCAGCTTCTGGCGGGCAAGCTTTGCGCCGCCCTCGTCCCGGCTGCTGCTGAGAATGCCGGCGAGGTGATCGATAACGTTACTGAGCATGCTGACCTCCTGTGTAAGGTGCGCGTAGCATGGTGTTCATCACGTCCTGTAGCAGGAAGCTTTTACCCGCGCCGGTGTCGGCGCAGATGAAAATATGCCCCGATGAAACATCGGCCTGCAGCAGACTGATACCGGGCCAGACCCGGTGATGCAGCGCGGCCGCAGACGATGCGGGCACCCGCTGCTCATGCGCGAAACGGAAAGAAAAGCGTTTTTTCATTACTCCCCCTCGCTGATAACCCGGAAATCTTCGTCCCAGCGTGATTTCTGCTTAACGAACTCCACCACGGCGGGCTGATGGAAGCTGTCCTGCTCGTCGACCCACGGCGCGATCCACAGGCGCTGCGTCGCATCAGGAATGCGGCGGGCGTCTACCTGTCCCGGCCCGCTGTAATCACCCGGCACCACCGGTGTTGCTGCGCGAACCGGCACCGTGGATGCACGGAGACTGTCTGCGCTCAGCGCCTGCCCGGAGACAGGACGGGGAGTCAGCGTCGCCACGCTCACGGGGCGGTAAGGATTAACGGCGGGCTTCACATTGCCGGGCGTCGCCAGCGCCTCAGCGGCAGGCTTTGGGCCGGCCTCCTTCTGCGCGGTCAGATCGTCGAGGCTTTTGCCTTTTGATGCCAGTTTGCTGGCGTCAGACATCGACAGGCACTGGTCCGTGGCGGTTTTGTTACAGTCAAAGTCAGAGTTCATGCCGGCGCAGCCGGTCAGCGCCGCGCACAGCAGTGCGCACGCAAAAAGTTTTTGCATGGGGGGTATCCTCAGTGGCGGCCTGGCCGCAGCGGTATTAAAAGTGAGTGGTGTGGGTTAAACGAATGGTGCGGGTTGCCCTGGTGAAGGCACAAAAATTCGCGATTCAGTCTGTATGCTTCTTTTTCATAAAGGTTTGCACCATCTGCAGGTCCTTAAGCGCATCCTCGCTCATAACGCGATGGCTGCTGGCAGCGGGTACGTTTTTTACCGGTGCTTTTATGCGTGCCCAGACATCTGCGCGCGGTGTGCCCGGTGAAACCTGGCGGATGACGTCAGCAATGTACGCCGCCAGCCGCTCAATCGTGACGTCAGCGAGTGCGGGTACGTGCCCGGAATTCTCTGCCAGCGGGCGAATTGCCGCATCCGGAACCGGTCGGGTATTAAGTCTTTCAAGCCGGAACACCATATTGCCGGCGGGATGCGTCACGCGGATGAGCAGCGCTTCCGGCGGGGTGACTTTTTTATCAGGAACCATAGGCACCTCAGATTAAGCGATAAGGTTAAAGAACCAAGCCGGAAAGGTGGAGCAGCAGCGCCGCACTGGCCAGACAGGCGCTGGCGGCACTCGCGATGGCCAGCCGCTGGAAGCTCAGCTGCATACGGCCTCCGTGTGAGTACTGTCTGCGGCCAGACGGTGCTGAATCACCTCGATTTCGGTGAGCAGCGCCGCGAGCCTGCAGCTGCTGGCCTGCGTCTTCCACGCTTTACGGTAGCGGAGTTGCAGCGCGCAGAGCCGGATACGCTGCTCCCGGCGGGTGCGTTTATTCATGATGGCTCCTGCAGTCAGATTCCCCGAGCTCATCCCGTTCACGCTCAGTGAAAGCAAAAGTCCGCCGCCGGGCGGGCGTCGTGAAGGTCTGCATCTCTTTATCAAGCCAGCAGGCAAGCATGGGGACCGAAATAAATCCTGCCTCAACCACCACCTGCTGCAGTTCACGCCAGGCCGTGACGTCCCGATAGGGATAGACCGCCAGCCTTCGGGCAATCAGGTCCTGCCAGTTAAGCGGCTCCCGCAGCCGCATGACAACGGCGGCAGCCACAACAACGGCGGGCAGCACCATCAGCCAGCCGGCCCAGACCCGCCCATGATAAGAGTAATCGCCCCAGAGCACGGCCAGTACCGCCAATGCCAGTATGCAGACAACCAGCGTGTCGGCATAAGGCGATTGGCCGTGCTTCCAGCTGGCCACCATGACCCGTATCTCTCCCAGCTGACGGCGCCGGCGTTTTTCATCGGATAAGCGTGTCCTGATCATGCCGCCTCCCCGCGCGCGGTGATGTGAAAGCGCATATGGCTTTCCACCGGCACGCGCACCTGGCGGTTCATCAGGGTCAGGAGCAGAATGGCGCGCTTTGTACCATCCGGTTCACACCACACCGCCTCCAGCCCCTCGAATGCCCCGTCCTCAATCATCACGCGGTCACCGTTCACCGGCGCGTCCGTGGTAAGCGGCACGCCCTCCCAGCCGGTCTCCAGCTGCGCGATGACGCGGTCGGGCACCACCGCCGGCAGGCCGCCAAAGCTGATGAGCGTGGAAATCCCCCGCGTGCCCTTGATGGCGGTGGTGTGCACCACCTCCGGATCGAAGCGCACAAACAGGTAGCCCGGAAAGAGCGGCTGCGGCGTCACGCCGCGCACCCTGCCGTTGCGCAGCCGGACGCGGGAAAACACCGGCAGCAGGCAGGTGACGCCCTGACCCTGCAGCTGTTGACAGGCGTACTTCTCCTGCGCCCACTTTGTCTGTGCCACGTACCAGTTTTCCATCGCTCACTCCTGTCAGTTAATGGTGTCGCCGAGGCGCAGCTGGCTGGCCTGACGCAGAACTTCATCGGGGTTTAACACCGGGGCGCTGTTGCTGCCGCCGGTGCTGACCGGCTGGTTCGCTGCGGTCTGCTGCACCACCGGCTGCGGTGCCTCTTTCTGTGCCTTTTCGGCATCAGCGTCTTCGATGGTTTCCAGCCTGAAGCCCTTCTGGAACACCACGGTTACGGCGTTGCCGGCACCGATATCAATCACCGGGTGGTACTGCTCGGCGCGCTTAATCCAGTACTGGCTCAGCGTGTCCGCCGCCTTGCTGGCGCCGCCGCCGAAGCCCTGTTTAAGAATGTCACCGGCACCGACAGAGGCACTTGCACCGAGTCCTACCGTCGGCGTGGCGGCAGACTTGATGCCCTCGCCGAAGCCCGACAGCAGGCCGGCCGCGCCGGCGTTGGCGATGATGGCGCCGTTACGCATCACCGGCTTACCGCGGATGCCTACCTTGCCCTGGAAGGACACGTGACCGTCGAACGGCATGTCGATATGCTTGCCGTTCTTCAGGATGCAGCTGATGTTATGGGTGCGCACCTCGCCGCGCTCGCTGGAGATATCGCCGTACATCTCTCCGGTGACGCGGCACTGGTCCATGCTCCAGGTCTTGCCGTTGGGCATGGAGACGTCACCAAGCAGGGTAATGACCACCGGCGAGGTATTCTGCTGGCCGGTCACACTGGCGTTGGCGTCAGCGCCCTCAATCATCACCGCCTCAGAGAAGGAGCCGGAGGGGATCCAGGGCAGCTTCGTCTTTTTGTCGGTGAGCGCGGCGTAAGTGAAGGTGTCGCGGCTCAGACCGCCCGGGCGCACCGTGCCGGCGCCAGGGTAGAACCCCTGCCCCTGCGCGGGATAGAACTGACTGCCCTGCCCGGCAGCCGGTCCGCCGTCGGGATTGCTGATGCTCCACTGCGCCGGACCGGACTGTCCGGCCGGGACGGGGCCATTCGCCGGTGAAGTGCTGGCTGGCTGCGAGGCGGCAGGCGCCTTACTCCCCTGCGCCTGCTGCGTCTGCAGCTGCGTGATGGCGTCGGCCATTGTGCTGAGCTGCTTTTTGAGCTCGTCGTTCTGGCTTTTAAGCGTGCTGGTCAGCGTGCCGAGGTCGCGCTCAAGCCCCGCAGTCTTGTTCTGCTGCTGCTGCAGCGCCGCAGTGGCCACACCATCGGTAAAGGAGGTGTTTATCAGGCCGCCGGTCAGGTTCGGCGCGGCCTTCGGTGCGGGCTTGTTCAGCTCCGCCTGATGGTGCGAGTACGCCCAGATGCCGCCGCCCACCGCCAGCATGACCGCGGCGGAGACGCCGGCAATCACCCACTGTCGGCGGCGCGTGGCGGTATTGATGTTGCTCATGAGCCGCCCTCCGCGTCAGTGGAGAAAATCACCCACACGAAGCCCTCGCCGTTTGCATAAAGCGTGCGGGTTGAAAGCATCACCGCGCGCACGCCCTTCTGCCAGAACTGCTTTTCGCTGAGCGCCCGCGTCACGTAGCCGGTGTTTTTCATGCGGTAGCGCATCACGCGCAGGTGCGAGCCGGCCAGCTGGCGCTCCGGCGTCAGCTGCACGCCCGAGGGCGGGTTATACGCCGGGCCGCGCGAGACTTTCACCTCGGTGTAGTTCTCCGGCACGTCGCCGTTCACGATGCTGCGGGCAACGCTCACCAGCGTTTTCTGGAAGGGCTGGCTTTCCTCCCACACCTTCGCGTCCGGGTTGGGCTTCAGCGGCACGTCCGCCGGAATCAGGTGCAGCGTGCGGCCGTTGCCGGGTTTCGGTGAGACGTCAATCGAGACGCCGACGCCCCCGGCGGTTTCCAGGAACAGGGTGAAGTCCTGCCCGGTCAGCGGCGTAATCAGCAGCGCGCCGTCGGCGGTGGTGGCCTTCGTGTAGGCGTTATCCGGACCAGTCACGGCGGTGATGAGCTCGCCGTCGATGATGATTTTGTTGGGGCTGGTATTGCTCATCTGCGCCTTCAGGTGCGCGTTGTTCTCAAACATGGTTCCGGCCGGGCCGGGCACCGCGGCCTGTGCGGCGGGCAGCAGCGCCAGCGCGCCGGCCACGGCGATGGCGGAAAGGGTCATTTTCATGGGGTCAGTCCTGTTGCGGGCGGCGTTCAGGTTGGGTCCAGGGCACCTCGGGGAAGGCCGTCAGGCGGATAAGGCCGTCCACGTAGTGCACGCTGAGCCGGTAGGCTTTATGCGAATCCGGAAGTGATATCTTCAGGTTGCCGTTGGTGGTGCTGGCGCTCAGCGTGCCCTGCGCAATGACGTCGCCGGTGGTGGTGTCGGTCATTTCGTCATCGATGCGGAACACGGAGGAGACGCCGTTCTTTTTGATGTACTCAGCTTCGGCGGCGAGCTGCTTTTTCAGGTCGTCACGGTATTCAGCGGGAACGAAGCGCAGCAGGGCGGCGTGCTGGCTGTCCACGGTTTCCGGCGTGACGGACAGGCGCAGGTTAATGAAAGAGCGCACCAGCATGCCGTTTAAGGCCGCGTCTCCGGAGGCGGAACCGGAGGTGAACGGGCGGTCAAACATCATCGGGGTAGTGATGGTCCTCTGCGTTTTCGCAAAGTGCCACGCCAGCGCGCCGGTGACGACGGTGCTGGCAGCGAGAATAAACACGAGCAGCGAAAGCGCGCACAGGGCCAGAATGATTACCCGGTTGCGCCCTTCCCGGACCTGATACTTCATAGCGTTATCCTTTTAATAAGCGCCACCCGAAGGCGGCGCGCGGGTTACTGCATCCAGTGCCGGTTACCCGAGTCAGGCACGCGGCGGAACTGCAGCCGGAGCAGCGCGGTGGGCAGGTACCAGTAAAGAAGGTTCATGAGCCACCAGGTGCCCTGCCCCTTCTTCAGGTGGCGGACCAGCAGCCAGAGCGCGGCGGCCACAATGAGCATGATGATGAACATGTCGCAGAGCAGGCCGATGCCGGCGCACGCAAGGATGAGCACGGCCTCCTCTGTGGGGAGTCCGATAAGGCGTTTCTGCTCATTGAGGGTTTCCGGGAACTGGTACTGAAGCGATTCCCTGTCCATACGGGATTAGCCGGCCAGTGAGAAGAGCGTGCGGGTAACAACAACAAGAAAAGCCAGGCCGCCCACGAACAGCGCCGGGTTACGGGTTTTGATGAAGGTGATAATGGAAATGACGACTTCGGCCATGTACAGCCCCCACTCAACGGTGCTGCCGTGACCAAACGTATCCTTGGCGTCCTGCTTCTGACCGGACAGCAGGTCCTCTGCGCGCACAAGGTGCGGCAGCGCGAGGGCCAGCACGACCAGCGCCAGCAGCAGTACGTTCGCACGGTGGCGATAACCATATGCATACATCTGGCTAAAGGCGCGGCGGGTGATGCCGATAAGTCCCTCTGGCGCCGCCCCGCTTAGCGTCGCGCAGGCTTCCGCAGACCCCTGCACCGGTGCAGGGTGTGAAGTGACAACTTTCATGTATAAAACCCTCGATTTGAGTTAAAGAAATGTCAGTGTGCGTAAACAGACGTAACGCGCCGTAAGTGTACATTTTCTCAAAAAAAAAAAATCTGTGACGCACGTCACACTTTTAAAGTCTCTCACGCTCCTTTTTAGGATTATTCCTGAAAGGGCGTGGCGTACGCTTGCTGCCTGTCCAGGGTGAGCCTCGTAGGGAGGTGATAACGCATGAAAGTAAAAGAAAAGATGGCCGACGGTCGCGGTCGACCACGGAAATATGCCCGCGGGGAAATGCAGTACAGGAAACTGTGGTTACCGGAGAACCTGCTGATGGAATTACGCGTGGCGGCACGCGTCCGTCGGTATACCACCAACGACGAAATCATCAGCCGGTTAATTACGTCGATGCAGTTTTCTCCGCGGCGTCACGTGATTAAAACCGACGAGGGACAGCGGCTGGTTGCGCTGGCCAGGATGTTCGATGAGTTTATTCAGTCCCGTCTGGATATTATCCGGGAAAAATGCAGGAATGATGGAGAGAAAAATACAGATAAAAAAACGTTCACCCCGGGAAAAAGCAAGGCCTTCAGCAGCAGCTTTCCGGAGAATCTGCGCCGGGACATGGAAATCAGCGCGCGGTTTAACCGCCGCAGCGTGAACATGGAAATACAGGTGCGCCTGCTGGATTCGCTCAATTACTTAACGGAGCAGCAGCTGCCGGAGAATGAGGAGGTAAGACGGCTGCGCGAACTGGCTATTTTATTTGACGAGTTCATTCTGGAAAAAGTCGTGGTGGCGGAGAATCCGATAGCGGGAAAAGAGACCGGGTCGTAAGGGAAAACCGGCGAGCCATAACAGCATTAAATGAAATATTTTTAATTTTAAAATCGTTTAATTAATTTCACTTCTTACTAACCGGAAGGGTGCCGCCAGCCGCTTCGTTAAAACAGACGGCACCCGGCCAGTGGTTGTGGCCAGTTAAAAGGAATTCAGCGCTATTATTTATCAGCGCATTTATGAAACTGCTGAATTCTCACTGATGGTAAACACATGCCGGGCATTTATCTTCGTCTGAATGAAGGTAACTGAATGATGCTATCCCCTGCATCATTAATAAATGGAGTTCACATCCTGACTACATCTGAAACACACAATCTTATTCCGTGGCAGGTAATTTCATCCATGCTTCAGGCGCTCTCTGCATGCCATACCGGGTGCTGAGTGCCACCCGGATTAAAACGGGATGCCCGGTGAGCGCGCAGGGGGATAAGGATACATTTGTTTTTTCTCCCCCCGCTACGCTCAGCAGCCATTCTGAGGGGAAACTTAAACTAATTAATACTTCTCCCTGCCCCTTACCGTTTATTAATAAGTTTTAAAACTGTTACTCATAACGATGTCAGGCGTCAGCATGACCGCTCTCTTCATGCCGGACAAAATGCCGGTTATCGGCATCGCTTTCAGAACTGTCAATTTCGGCCAGGTACTGGCTCAGCAGCGTGTCTATGCGCTCGGTTCCGCCTCCTCCTGTTGCGTTAACATACAGTTCTGTCATCATGGTCAGTAATATCATAATGCCTTCTTTACTGCCGCTGACTTTTCTGATGAGTTCGCGGTTAAATTCTTTCTGATTGAAGGTGTCCTCTTTGTTTTTGGCTTTATGCATAATCAGACCAAGCCGTAATAATTCATTGCACGTTGATGACAGGCTGACTTCGGCCGGGCTGGCCCCGTTCTGAATGTCCAGAAGATAAATATCCCTGATTTCCTTCTCAATTTTATCTTTGACGTAAATGCCCATTCTGCCCATTATCTTTTCTCCTGAGTGGCTTAATTAACCACCGTTATATTTTCTTTAGCGTTTCGTGCTGTGGCCGGTTTAACTGCACTATCAGACGATACCAGCACTGAGTGTGCACTTGGCTCTGGAATTCTGAATTATACAGGTAGTCGTTACCGACACCATCATGTCGTAGAGTGTGACACTGTACGACATACAATACACTGATTAAAAATCACATCTACATTCCTACGATACTGTATCGCAGGAACCTACGACAACAGGTAGTAGGAACCGACGATACACTATCGTAGCTTGCGACACCATTGTGTCGTCGTTTCCTACGACAAAACAGGAACATACACCTTGCAAATAATCACCCAACCCACATAACACAATGAATTAAAACACAAAAACAGCAAGTTAAAATCTTGCGTGGGGTGTGATAAAATTATATATCTCAAAAGCGGCTTGTTAAATAACGCTATCCTCCTGAATTCTTTATATCCCTGACGATGTTCATCACCTGCCCGTCAGCGCACAGTGCGCGTCTGTAACGAATTATCTTGCATCAGACGATCTGAGCGCGTATTTTTCACACGAACCCGCCTGACGCGTTATGCGCATGTACGTGAGACAATAAGAATGAAATGGTTTGCAGCTTTCGGGCTTGCCGCTGTATTC
This sequence comes from Pantoea sp. Cy-640, assembly GCF_011752635.1. Classification (NCBI taxonomy): domain Bacteria; kingdom Pseudomonadati; phylum Pseudomonadota; class Gammaproteobacteria; order Enterobacterales; family Erwiniaceae; genus Pantoea; species Pantoea sp. Cy-640. Next base: position 144,685 of record NZ_VWXB01000009.1, read on the forward strand.
AGCGTGCAGGCCGCGCCGGAAATGTGTTTTACCAAAGCCGGTCAGGATTTCGGCATTGATCCGCGCCTGCTGATGGCACATTCAATACAGGAGTCGCGCATGCGTAATAACGCCCTGAACACGAAAAGCAGCGGCGGAACGCACGACGTCTGTAATATGCAGATTAACAGCTCTCACTTTAATCAGCTGAAACGATTTGATATTACGCGGGAAAGGTTGCTTAAGGATCCGTGCATCTGCATTTACACCGGCGCGTGGATCGAGGCGCGCAACTTCAGGCAGTACGGCAGGAACTGGGACAGCGTCGGGATGTATAACACCGGCCCCAGTCCGAAGCTGATAAAACAGCGACGTGAATATGCGGCCATCATAAAAAGTATTTACCGCGTGCTGATCGCCCGCGATGAAGTTTACGCCGCCATGTCACAACAGAATAAAAAAACGCCCGCGCCGGAAACCTTTCTCAGCGCGGACGTCAGCACCGCATCACAATAACCCCGGCAGCCGGGGGTTAACCGTTATGATTTGAGTTTTGCAAACTCTTCCGCCATTTTCCACAGCGCCTGATTCAGCTTAATATCGCCATCAATACCCGTTACCGGGCGCGTGGTGGTTCTTTTTCCCTTCGCCGTTCTGCCGGTGACGCCGCCCTTGATCAGGTTTTCCTGCACGATATTAAACGCGGTCCATAAGTCGGTGCCTTTGTCATACCAGGCGCGCGGCTGAATAATCCGCTCAGCTGTTACCGGCGGCTCTTTTCCATCATACTTATATTCCAGCGCCAGCTGACCCAGCAGGCGGCGTTCTTCATTGTTAACCTGAATCCCTTTCATGATGTCGATGTTATTTTCGACCTTGTCGAATACGCCCAGTACTTCATAAGCGCCCTCAATAACCTGCGACACGATATCGCCTTTATGCGGCACGCTGATTTCACCGAATGATTTCCAGCATACCAGGCCGTTGCTGCACACCTGCCGGAAAATACCGGGGATCATTTTATAACTGCTGGAGCCGTCGTGGCTGTTCAGTAATACAATTTCCGGCACTTCCCCGCCGCCGTTATTATTTCCCCGGCGCAGGCGGATCATGTGTTTGGTAAAGTCGCGGCGCTCCGGGTCGCGCACGCGGGACTGGCTCGCAAAATAAGGCTGAAAGCCTTCCTCGCGCAGTTTATCCAGCAGTGTAACGGTCGGAATATAGGTATAACGGTCTGAGCGCGAGTCATGTTTTTCTTCGGAAAATGCGCTCGGCACGACGCGCATTAATTCATCATTGCTCAGCGGGTGATTTTTACGTACGGAGGTCGGGGCAGCGTAGCGGGTAGCAAAACGGACCATAATCAGATTCCTTATATTGAGAAAGAGGGTGAAATAAATCTGTTTTCTGACCGGGATCAGTTCCCGGCCGCAGCGGCGGCGTAATACTCCCGGACGACCACAAATCCGGTGTCGTATTCCTGGACGGCTGCGGGCCAGCCTTTGTGGACATAAATCTTCAGGGCTTCCGGCTCCGGGGTGGGCTCCTCAATCAGCACCAATCCGGCCAGTACGGCACTGTGTACGCCTGCCACGCCGGTAAACTCCCCGTTCGCACGGATCCAGCGGTACAGGTCCGCAAACTGAGCCGGGCTCAGGTCGATGCTTTCCTGTCCCTTCACCCATGTTTCGGTAGATTCGGCAGCGGCGGTTTTGACGTTCTGTGTGTTCATGCTGGTTCTCCTGTTGTCGGTTGCTGAAACCATGTTTCGGTGAGTTCGTTGCGGCGAAGGGCAAAGGAGCAACGACGAAGAGAGGGCATAAAGGGGCGACGACGAAAAGTTTTTGCGGCACCAGGCAAAAAGTTTTTGGCGGCGTGCACTTCACCCCTTTCTGCCTGAACCGGCGGTGCTACGACCAGCCCTCCGCAACGGACTGGCCGTAACATGCGCAGACGGGGCGGGATGAGCAGGAATGCACCCCGGACGGCTTTGCCGGTCCGGGCCTCAGCGGCCACGGCTTTTCGTGGCCAGTGAACGCGCGGGCGCGAGCCCGCTGCAGGAGTTGACCTCAGCCATCAGACCCTAGCCGCAGGCCCGGAACGCGGTCCCTCGCGGTCCGGCGGAGCTTGCCGGCTCTGCCGGTTAGCGGAGTAGGGCTCGACGACCCGGCTTGCCGGGGAGCCGAAGGGGGCCGTGCGACAGGAAGTCGTCTAACATATTGTTTTACATTGATAAAACCAGCTATTCCATTAGCTGTAGCCTACCGGAACAGGCGTTGCTGGCAACGGCGAGGTCTGAAGCTTCCGGGACAACGAGATCGGGCGTCAGCCCGGGGAGGATCCCGTGAGGGAGCCTCCCTTGCTGCAAGCATCATGCGGCTGGATTGCAAGGCTGGTCAGAAGGGTTAACACATGTGAACTGTTGATAAACACCGTTATCGGCAACAGGCCAAAGATGCTGAAAGGCCTGAACCAAAAGGTATGAGATCGGGTTGCTCCAAGGGCCCCCCAGAGCACATGGACATTGAGATCTCCGGTGAATAGACAGAGCCCGCCCTGACTTTTTGTATGTTAAGCGGAACCTGGTAAACCCGTATCGCTGCCTGATGGCAGGTGAACCGTGAGGAACACTGTTGGCGGTGCGGGCAGAGGAGGACGGAAAAAGCAAATGCCTGATGGTAATCATCAGGATATGGAGCGGTGCATGCTTCGACGCGAAAGCGGGCAGACTTCCGTCTGGTCTTTAACTGCATGAGATACTGTAAAACTTTCAACAGGATATCAGCGAGATGAATACACACGACAGTGTGTCCACGATACCCCGCCCGGCAGGCTGGCACGCCATTGACTGGCGAGCCAGCCATGCCCGGGTGCGAAAGCTACAGCTACGGATTGCAGAGGCAACCCGACAGCAACAATGGCGGCGTGTCAGGGAACTGCAGCGCATTCTCACGCGTTCATTCTCCGGCAAAGCCGTTGCTGTCAGACGTGTCACTGAAAACAGCGGGAAAAGGACGCCCGGCGTGGATGGCAAAACATGGAGCACCCCGGATGAAAAATGGAAAGGGATGGTCAGTCTGAGCCCGCTGGGCTACAGACCACAGCCGCTCAGGCGCATATATATCCCAAAATCGAATGGTAAAAAGCGCCCGCTGGGGATCCCGACAATAAGGGACAGAGCCATGCAGGCGCTGTGGTTACTGGCACTGGAGCCGGTGGCAGAAACCACGGCTGACAATAACAGCTATGGTTTCAGGCCCATGCGCAGTACTCATGATGCCATCGAGTCTATATTTCACCGGATGAGCCAGAAAGTATCCCCCAAATGGGTACTGGAAGGCGATATCAAAGGGTGTTTTGACAACATCAGCCATGACTGGCTGCTGTCCAATATACCAATGGACAAGCGGATCCTCAGGAAATGGCTGAAAGCCGGATATATGGAAAAAGGCGTCTTCTTTGACACCAGAAGCGGCACTCCGCAGGGAGGCATTATCTCTCCCCTCCTCGCCAATATGGCACTCGACGGGCTGGAGGGAGAACTGATGCGCACATTCAGGAAGAGTAAGCATTACGGGGCAAAACATCAGGTGAACTATGTGCGCTATGCCGACGACTTCATCTGCTCAGGGATCTCCCGCGAGCTGCTGGAGAATGAGGTTAAACCCCTGATAGCAGCGTTCATGCAAAAGCGGGGGCTCGTGCTGTCTGAGGAAAAAACAGCGATAACGCATATAGAAGAAGGCTTCGACTTTCTGGGGCAGAACGTCAGAAAATACGGCGGCAAGATGCTCATCAAGCCTGCTAAAAAGAATCTGAAAAACTTCCTGAGCAAAGTCAGAAGAATAATTAAAGACAATCCGACACTTCCGGCATGGAAACTGATAAACCTGCTCAATCCGGTGATCCGTGGATGGGTGACTTATCATCAGCATGTCGTGGCCAAAGATATCTTTAATTACGTCGATACCCAAATCTGGCGGGCAATATGGCGATGGTGTAAACGACGGCATACACGTAAAGGCCGGCGCTGGATCGCAGATAAGTATTTCACCTTCGGGGACAAACGCTGGCTGTTCAGCGCAGCGACCCCGGAGGGTAAAATACTGCAACTCACCCGCGCGATGGATACCCCCATCAAACGCCATATCAAGATCAGGGGCGACGCGACACCTTACTCGCCCGGCATGGAAATCTACTTTGAGCGGCGTCTGGACCTGATCTGGACCGGAAAGCTGAAGAAGATGAAAACCGTGGCGGCACTGTGGAAACGTCAGGGTAAGTGCTGCCCTCGTTGCAGACAACTCATCACCAACCAGACAGGCTGGAATATACACCACCGGATCAGGAAGGTGATGGGCGGGAGCGACGATATGTCTAATCTTGAGCTGCTACATCCCAACTGCCACCGTCAGTTACACAGCAGGGAAACCGGTGCCCATAGCAGGCATCTATAAAGGCTTGAGCGGTATGCGGGGAAACTTGCACGTACCGTTCTTAGGGGGCGGCGGCGCAGTAATGCGCTGCTGCTACCCGACATGGCCCGTGACGTGTGGGTGTGTATTATTTCAGGAGGGAAATGGCAGAAGCACAGCAGCAGGAGCAAAGAGAGCAGGACAACCCGACGTCTGTCTCACATGAGTAAGCGCACGCGACGGAAGAAAGCCGGTGCGTCAGCACAGGGTTTTTACCGGCTTAGCCGTGGGGTTTATCCCTGCGCGCGCGTCCTGATGCGGTACAGCGAAACCGCCACGATGGCCGCCCCCATTATTATGGCCAAAAGCGGCAGCAGCAGCCCGTGGGATGCAGAGTACAGCATGTCAGCGCCTGCCGGTCCGCCCGCCGCCGGGTCTGCCAGCAGGTTCATTGCGCCCCACACGCACAGAAACACGCCGCCCACCGGAACGGTCAGTGCAAGGAGTTTGATCACTACCCAGTCACCTGCGGGCTGTGGATGCTTTGAAGCCAGCAGGCGCGCCAGCACGAAGCACATCGCGTAGCCGCACCAGTATGTAAGGCTTATATCGCCCGGCACCACGAACCGGAAGGTCAGCGCATAACCCAGGCTCAGCAGGGAACCCAGCATTAAAAAACTCATCATTGTCTCCTCATGCGCCGTGCGGTCAGGCAGCATTGAAATTAAAATGTTTTGCAGGTGTTTTGCCACTTAAAGATGGCCGGTGCTATAGTTTACATCGGGAACAATGGAAGTTTCCTCAAAGTCAGCTGTAAAACTGCCCGGCACTGCCGTAGCGGGCGGTGAAAGGAGGCAGGGGCGCTTGTCCCCTGCCTTTTTTCGTTTAGTCTGTGACCTTCCGGTTATAGACCACCTTCCAGTCATGGTACGCCGCGCAGTCGCGCAGCGATTCAATGCGCACCACGTTCTCCGCCACGCCGTTCATCATCAGCACGCGCTCGATGCCCGTAAACCAGTCCTCCGCCGGGTTGAGCGGGAACCACAGGTTGCTGTTGATGCCGCTCAGCAGCGGATCGTTGCAGATGTGGATACCCCGCCCGTATCGGGTTTCGCTGCCGGTCACAATCAGTTCGCCGCGCAGCTCGCGCGTGACGGCGCAGCGCGCCAGTTCTGTGGCTACGTCATCCCAGCACCACTCTTTGTCCTCCGGCACCGGCAGCTCGACGCAGCGCAGATGCTTGTTGCCCGCCCGGGCGGTGCGCTGTGCGAGCCCCAGCACCGACGGTTCGTTACTTTCGCCATCCGCACCGGTGAGCCAGAATCCGTTGTAATAAAAGGCTTCGTCGCCGTTGTCCAGGCGGATAAAGCAGAATTCGCCCAGCGCGCGCGTGATGTCGGCCTGCGTCACCTTTTGCTGCGCCGCGTCCGGGGACAGGGTGTTTTGTACGCTCATGACTGTACCTCCAGCTGCTGACGCACGGCGCGCATGAAGTGCGGCCAGCTGCTGAACGTCATTTTCGGGACGCGCACGCCGCGACCGCTGTTAAAGCCTTTTACAAACGCCTGCGCCTGTGCGACGATTTGCGGGTCAAAATTCATAACTACACCTCTAGTGTTGGTTTTGATGAGGTCGCCAGTTGCGTCTGGTGACCGTTGAGAAGGCAGGGGCAACCCTGCCTTTTTTACGTCTGTGTGTCGTCGGGCTCCATGCGGAGGCTGATATCCGTCAGGCGTGCCGCCAGTGCGCCGCTCGCCCGCCCCCAGATCACTTCGCCCCGGCTGCCGAACTGCGCGTGCACGATATGGCTCGCCACAATCCACGCGCGAAACGAGGACAGCGGCAGTGCGCTGTCCTGCACGGTATCGGCAATCTGCTGCGCCATGTCGTGCAGCGTGAGCCGCAGGTGCTCGTGCTCCTCGCGGGCGCTGAGGCGGTGCTTTCCCAGCTCCGTCAGGGTCGCCAGACTTTCTGCCAGGCCCGGCGTCAGGCCCGGGATTTCTGACTGCGTGGCCGCCAGCGTGGCGGCGGTATACGGTTCTTTCATCGTGTCGCTCCTTTAGTCAGTTTCCGGTGTGTCATTGCCGGTTTCAGTGCACGTTCGCCACGTGCATCACATGGCCGTTCCCCCATGTTTTGGGAGATTCTGGCGTGGCGGTTTTGACGTTGACGTTGTGTGTGTTCATGGCATTTCTCCTGCTCAGGTGGGTTGTCATGTTTCGGTCGATCCAGTCGCGGCGAAGGGCAAAGGAGCAACGACGAAGAGAGGGCATAAAGGGGCGACGACGAAAAGTTTTTGCGGCACCAGGCAAAAAGTTTTTGGCGGCGTGCACTTCACCCCTTTCTGCCTGAACCGGCGGTGCTACGAACGGCCCTCCGCGCCTGGACTGACCGGAACAGGTCCGCCGCGCGCGAAAACGGCAAGAACACACCCCGGACGGCTTTGCCGGTCCGGTCCTCAGCGGCCACGGCTTTATGTGGCCAGTGAACACGACGGCGCAGCCGTCTGCAGCCGTTGCCCCTGGACATCAGCCCGAAACCGCTCGCGGCCGAAACCCGCAGGGGTTCGGTGGCGCTTGGCGGCTTTGCCGCTTAGCGACATAGGGCTCGACGACCCGGCTTGCCGGGAAGCCGAAGGTGGCCCCTGCTTTTGCTTTTGCTGTTAATTAGCCATGACCTTAAGAGCTCTTAAATATAACGACTCTTACTGCGAAGAAATAAAACCTTTAAGGTCTCGTGAATATTGGAAATCTGCACAAAAGACTTTATGGTTTTTAGCGGAAAGCTTAAAAGACTCTGAGTTCTGGGAGTCAGAGTTTTATTATTTCAGTAGGCTTAGGCTTTCTGTAATTTTCACGACAGAAGATCACACTTACTTGCGATCCCAGGGGGGGGTCACTTAAATGATATAAATATCAACAACATAAAACCACGCCCGATAATCTCAGGCGTCCTGATGTGTCACCTCGCAAATCATCTCGTCCCCTTGCATCCACGTAGTCAGCTTTTCACCGGACAGCAGTTTTTGTGTGATTCTTGCGCCTTCCTCGTACATTTTCATAAAATCATCAATATAAAAAGTGACGCCATTAAATTCTGCGAAAGGCGGGCGCTTTTCATCCATGGCATATTTATTAGTTTGCATCAGATATCCTTTAATTAATTTTGGCGCACATCCTGACTGATTACATATATAAATTCAAGCTGGTTTTAATATTTGCTTAACCGGTGTTGTCTGTCCTGATACCGGCGCGGCCACCGCTGGCGTCAGCCAGGGGTGGCCATGGGGTTTACGCGCGCTCAGACGGGTCCGCTGCCGGATGTTGAATCCCTCCATCGTCAGCCCGCATTGCATGGTGGGGCGGCGGTAACACCGCCCGCGTAGTTAATCAGTCCAGCGCGCGGAAAATCGCGTCTGCTTCGTGATGTTCACCGGCGTACTTCATCAGCTGCCGGTGGCGTTCGCAGTAGTGTGCGCAGAGTTCTTCTTCATCGTGTCGGTCATACATCCAGCTCCTGTGATTGAGAACCAGCGCGGTGACGATGATCCCCGCCGCCTCCGCGCTTACGTCCAGCTCGCTGTAATTGCCCGGATTTGAAAAGTGCCAGCGCGCTTCCCCTTCCGGCTTCATAAAGCCGCCGCCGCCGGGCAGCTGCGCGAACTCCCATACGCCGCCGTCATAGTCGCTGAGAAAGCGATCGGCATACTGGTATATGTTGAGTTCGGCGCGCATGAAATCGCCGGCAAAAAGCATCGGCAGAAAGCGCATTTTCACGTAACCGTCCAGGATTTGCGCCGGCTGGGGCGCGTGCAGTGCTGTGTTCATCAGAAACCTCCGCAGTCAGAGTGGATAACCGTTCCGGCCTGTGCCGTGACTGAATGACAGCCCGGCGAAAAGCGGAGTGTTCAGGAGCGACGCCGCAGGCCGCAGCGCAAGCGAGCGGGAGGCGGGATAACGGACGGCGGCGACGCGAAGCATGAGCGGAGGCGCGACGGGAGTGAGCCCGCCGGAGCGAGTGCGAACGGGCGAGGACGGCGAGCGAAGCGATCTCTTGAACACGCAGCGGCCGGGCTAAAGTGAAGTCACGGCACCGGCCGCAGACCGCACGTTTTTCCTCCCCCGCCGCAGGCGGCATGAAAGCGGCGCGCAGCAACATCCTTTTCCTCTCAGTCCTGTCCACAGCCGGCGTGCATATCAGCGCCGGAACCCTGTGGATAAACGAAGCCCCGCCACGCGCCGGCAGGGCTTTTGAAAAATGGTTATTTTTTAGCCATATTAGCGATAGTGTTTCCGGATCTGCGCCGCGCGCCGGTAGAGTTCCACCAGGTCGTTGTCGATTCCCTCAATGAGTAAGCCGGTCATGCGCTGCTCCAGGCTGGCGCCGTGCCAGAGGTGGCGCGCTGTCATGTCGCGCAGCCGCAGATGAAACTCATAAAGCGATTCTTCCAGGTCTGCCACGTCGTCGGCCAGCGCGTTTTCAGGGGTTTGCGTATTCATATTTTTCTTCTCCGTAATGATCAGGCGGCGCGCGCGCTGCGCCGGGCGTAAAGGCGGCGCAGGCCGGCGGCGTGGTAATGCTCCAGCAGCTCGATACCGATCTAGCGACGCCCGCACTCCTGGGCGGCCACACAGGTCGAACCGCTGCCGGCAAACGGATCCAGCACAATGGCGCCCGGCTGCGTAAAGGTTTCAATCAGCGGCCGCAGGATGCTGAGCGGCTTCTCGGTCGGGTGGTGGCGGTTGCCGGTGTATTCCCATGCCATCACGTCCGGCAGCGGTTTTGCCGGCAGCGGCGGGCGCCCCTTCGCCAGCAGGTAGGCACTTTAATGCTGATAGCCGACAAAGGCCGACTTTGAGGCGTAGGGCTTGGTGAAAACCAGGTGACCGACAACGCGAAAACCCGCTTCCTTCCAGGCCTGCATGAACGTGTCCACGCGGTTCCAGCCGTAGAAACTGACCGCCAGGCTGTTATCTTTCAGCACCCGGTACATTTCCCGGCTCGCCGGCAGCACCCAGTCGCCGTTTACGTCATTCGCAATGGTGCGCCCGGACCGGTCTTTAAAGCCGACCAGGTACGGCGGATCGGTGAGAATGAAATCAATGCTTTTGTCCGGAAAGCCGCCAATAACCTGTACGCTGTCGCCGTGCATGAATCGTGACATTGCTGTGCTCCTGTGGATGAAGGGGGCACCCCTCTGGTGCCGTGACCTCCACAAAGCCGGGCGACCAGCTGAGCAAACAGGGGCGGACGCGCAAGCCGCACGCGCCGCCGGAGCGGACTGAATGTCCCGCGCACGGCGGGGAACGGGTGAGCACTCCGGCGACAGCTCCCTTATATGCCGGGAAATATCTAAACTGACTATGCTGGTCTGGCGAGGTTCGTGCAGCAGGTGAAGCTTCCGGGGCGTATGAGCCCGTAAACAAGCGAGTGCGCACGGACTGAGCCACTCATCATTAGCCCGGACAGTTGTCTGAACCAAATTCGTATCGTAAGGAGGGGCACCATGAGTCAGCCGGATTTGCAGTACATTGGTATTGATGTGGCAAAGGCCACGCTGGACGTGGCTGCTACAGACGAGATAATTCCTTTCACAGTCAGTAATGACACTGAAGGTTTCAAGATAATTACTGACAAGATCAGCGGACTTAATATTTCGTTGATCCTGATGGAGGCCACCGGTGGTCTGGAGGCGCAGGTTGCGGCGTATCTGCATTCAGAAGGCTTTGAAGTCGTCATCATCAACCCGCGACAGGCACGCGATTTTGCACGAGCCATGGGTCATCTGGCGAAAACGGACCGGCTGGATGCCGCCTTGCTGGCACAGCTTGCGCGCGTAATTGACAACCACCCTGACCGCAACCGTTATATCCGGCTGATGCCGGACGCGGCCAGAAAGGCCCTTACGGCACTGGTCGTAAGACGCCGTCAGCTGAATCAGATGCTCGTAGCGGAACGTAACCGGCTTTATCCCTCCCACCCTGATAGCCGTGATAGCATCAGCCGGGTCATGCAGGCCCTCGAGGCAGAGCTTGCCCTTGTGACCCGCATGATGAATCGTCAGGTTAGGCAACATTTCCGGGAGCAGGCCTGCCAGCTGACCAGCGTGAAGGGCGTAGCGGAAATCACCGCTGCCACCCTGCTGGCCGAACTGCCGGAGCTGGGCACCCTGACCCGCAGGGAAATCAGCGCCCTTGTCGGTGTCGCCCCCGTTAACAGGGACTCAGGAAAAATGCGGGGAAGACGAACGATTTTTGGCGGAAGGGCCGGCGTGCGGTGCACGCTTTACATGGCGGTAATAACCGCCATTCAGTTTAACCCGGCTATCAGGGCCTTTTATGTCAGGTTGGTCGAAGCGGGTAAGGCAAAAAAAGTGGCGCTGGTTGCCTGCATGCGTAAGCTGCTGACCATCCTGAACGCCATGGTCAAAAGCGGTATGTACTGGGAGGATCATTTCATGCCACCCCCGACAATTCAGTGAGTTAAAAAAACAATTCAGTTCTGAGATAGATGTCATCAGAGCTTTATTAATGCCGCTCTGAAAAATTTTTGCGGGGTCATCAGGGCCCTGCCGGTCATGGTTGTATCCGAAACCTCAACTGCGTAATGCTGCTTTAGCCCCATCATGGGTCCAGTCATGTCGGTAAAAGAACTAATAAACCAGATGTCAGCTCAGGTAACATCAGTCTTCTGAAGCGACCATTGAAAAAAATTCATCGGCCTGCTGTGAAATCGGGTTTCACCGTCGAATAATGAACACTTCAACGTTTATGTACGTTGATGAGACAAAAAGTTTGTAACCGATACCACTGATCGGGTGATGTTCTCTCCCTCAGAAAGGGAGTTGTGAATCGCCACGCCGCAGGCTCAGTTATCAGGGGCTTTACAAGACAGGCTACCTATTCAGTTAATCTTTCTTGTTACTTTCAATCAGTGAATCCAGAAACTTTCTCTGCTTATCATTCAAATCAAGAGATTTTACTTTATCACGAATGCTTTCACTGCTTTTATCTGTGGGCTGTGATGGTTTTCTTTTATCAGGTTGTGCCCCATAAACGAACGCAGCGATAATGCTCCCCCATACCAGAACACAAAAAATTAACATAGAAATCCAGGCAGTTCTGCGACTCACTTTCATCATCTATTCCAGTAATCGTTAAGAAAACATAAGACAATTCTGATGCGAGCCGGTTCTATGTGTAAGCGATTACAGTGATATGTGCTGTATCTATAATAACCCTGACCTGATAACAAGATTTACCACTGAAATAGTTTCAGCATGGAGTGATATGCATATAACCTGTAAGCCAATGATATTTTTCTGACCGCATTCTGGAATGAGTCGCTGACAACACACACTGCTATTGAGCACACCTTTCAGGGATTTTTTGATGCTACCCTGAAAAAGTTCTGCAGCGCCATCAGTGCTCTACCGGTCATGGCTATCTCCGATACCATCACGGCGTCATGCTGTTTCAGCCAGGCCAGGAAGACGGGGTCACTCATGAAGGGGCTGAACGTACCATAAGCCAGCTTCAGATGCGTCAGGTTGTTGGCCCACACGTCCAGAGAACGATACTCGCCCTCACTCAGTTGCGTAAGTAACTCATCCGTTTGCGCTTTGATTCCTGTAATGCGCCGGTACTTTTCATGCATGCGTTTCCGGATCTCTAAGTGATTGTTTTTGCACCTGACGTACAGCCTGTTCGCCACTCAGCGGCGTGTGCTCACGTGAGGACGGCAGCAGTGAATCCCGGTTCAATACAGCCGCCCTCTTCTCACAGGCCTTATACCCTGAAGGCCTCGACCATTCCGCGTAAAGCGTGTGCCTGCGCAGACAGTGACTGTGAGGCAGACGAGGATTCCTCAACCAGCGCAGCGTTATTCTGGGTCACCCCGTCCATCTGACTGACGGCAATGCTGACCTGGGAGATACCCTGCATCTGCTCGGATGAAGCCAGTGAAATATTATCCATGGACTCTGCCAGCTCGCCCACCATACTGACAATTTTCATTATGCTGTGCCCTGCATCTGCTGCTGCGACTACGCCGCTATCAACGACACTTACTGCCTCCGCCATCAGTTGTTTGATGTCATGCGCGGCATCCGCACTACGCTGTGCAAGCGTCCTGACCTCACCCGCCACAACGGCAAATCCCCGCCCTTCTTCACCTGCCCGTGCGGCCTCCACTGCGGCGTTTAAGGCCAGAATATTTGTCTGGAAGGCGATGCTTTCAATTACAGATGTAATATCCCGCACCTTCGCGGCGCTAACTGATATGGCACTCATTGTTTCTGACATGCGCTGCACATCTGTGCCGCCTGAACGGGCAACCTGCGCTGCTTCACGGGCTGAACCAGCTGTCTGCTGTGCGCCCGCAGTATTGCTTTTCACTGTAGCGGTAAGCTGCTCCATGCTGGCGGCCGTTTCCTGCAGCGCGGCCGCCTGCTGCTCGGTACGCGAAGAGAGCTCAGTATTCCCCTGCGAAATTTCATCCGCAGCCAGCGCCACGGAGCCGGCGGAATCCTTTATCTGAGAGATAAGCCCCCGCAGGTTTGTCTGCATACCATTCAGTGAAGCCAGCAGGCTTGTTTTATCATTGCGCCGCAGAATGACCTGACTCGTCAGGTCGCCAGAAGCGATTGCTGCTGCGAGTATTTCAGCATCTTTTGGTTCCCCGCCTAACTGGCGCATCAGCGCCCTGACTATCATAAAAATGGTCAGAAAAGAGAACAGGACTGAAAGAGTCGTGAGTGAAAGAAGCAACACGGAAGCCTCACGTACAGATGCGCTGTTAACAGCTACCGTGTCCCGGCTCAGCTTATTCTGGACATCGGTCAGCCCGTCCAGGGCATCTGACAGCACCTGCTGAGCCGGGCGCGCCGTGTTCAGCAGATAGTCAGCGGCTTTTTCTGACTGGTTGTTGTCCATCCCCATTTTTCCTGCAACTGTCAGCGTGTTAAGAGCGGTACTGTCTGAGGACAGGATACGGTCTAACGCTGATTTTCCTTGAGGGGAAGCGTTATGCATCATGCTGGTAACAAGCTGATCGCGTTCCTTAAGATACTTTTCATGTAAATCACTGACCTTTTGCCATTCTTTTTTCTCCTGCTCAGTGTCTTTGAGCAGGACGATGTCTCTGACTGAAACTGCCATGTTATTAACAGCAGCACGCATGTTCAGGACAAGCGTAAGGCGCCTCATTTTGTAATTTACCGTATCTTCCATGCCTTGCCGGGACTCACTGAGCGCGTGCAGAGACAGGCCGGTGCAGATTAAAAAGCAGATAACTAAAAGGCCGTAGCCTGAGAAAAGACGAACCGATATTTTCATTTTTTTTCCTGGTGGGCGGGAGAACAACTCCTTTATCGGCCTGTAGCCAGATACTAACAGCTTTGATGAGTTACGAACTGTTACTACCTCTCTCAGCACAGTTGCTTGTTTGCGAGGCCGCCCGGCTACCGTGAGGGCACGGCACTTTACGCCCGCCGTTTACCGGCCGCAGGACGGGAGACGGCATAAGCGTGGAGCGAAGCGACGTCATCATTATCTTTCCCGTGAAAAGCGCCGCCCGCCGGGCGGCCGCCTGAGTCGTCGTTTTCAGCCCCGGAAATCAGGCCAGTGGCAACCGCACCGGTCGCTCACCACGGGTGCCAGAAGCGTACCGGTCACTTCCCACTCATTCAGAAAATGGAGGCCGGAAAGTGTCGCTGCCTGCTGCGCATCAAGTTGCAAGAGAGACTTCAGCCAGACGTCATTGCCGTCAAAGCGCCAGTAACAGCCTTCACTCTCACGGGGTTCGCCCTTCCACCACGTACGGCCCATGAGCATGCAGCCCGCCTCTGCCAGCTGCTCATCCGGTGACAGGATGAGCATATGCTCCTCTGAGCATATGCCCTGCCACTCTGCTTGAAAGGAAGCCAGCCAGGTGTTCACTCTTTTTCCTCCCGTTTTGCCAGAACCGTGTCAGCGCAGTGGCGCAGGAAGTACCAGCTGAGACTGATATCCGCATCGAGCGTGGCATCGGCCAGCGCGATCGTGGTCAGCACCTCATCGGACGTCAGCTCCGGTGCCACGTCTTCGAAATCATCGGCTACCCACAGGTGCACTACGCAGGGTGTGTCTGGTGCAAAACACTGCAGCTGTTCGGCCAGCTGGCCAGTGGTGAGAGGGTGATTCATGGTTACTCCGGTTACAGGTTGCACGGCATCAGCGCCGTGACGTCACGGCAGCCGGGTCACTGCGGAGTACGCAGGGTCGAGGGACGAAGCCGCACGCGCCGCCGGAGCGGACTGAATGTTCCGCGAACGGCGGGGAACGGGTGAGTCATGAGGCGAAGCTGCCTTGCGGACGAAGCGGCCCGGCTAAGGTGAAGTCACGGCGCAGCCCGACGGTCAGGAGGGAGGTACACAGGCAATTCATGCTGTACAAGTTGTGAGATAAGCTGCCATATCTGGTAAAGAGAAGCGGCGAGGTATCTTCATCAAGGGCTGCTTTGTGCCAATAGCGGACATTGGCTACTTTAACTTGCTTTAAGACCATTACAAGGCGATTTTCTTTTGCTACTAACATGGACTCGGTAAAACGCCTATAAGACCGAACCGTTCAATCAGGCGTACTATCGGGTTATACTGAAGTCTTACTCAAAGCTTATGATCCATCGTTCGCAGCGGCTCTTATACAAAAGCGCCAAATAAAGTCTGGTCGTTACAATCTGAAGGTGCAGTATGGAATGGATTGAGGTTGCAGATTCAGCTGTAAAAATAGGTCTTACCGCCCTGATAACTTCGGTGGCTTCATATTTTTTTCTGAGAAAAAATCACAGCCACGAAGTTGATAAAGAAAATCGCGCTCTGAAGCAGGCCAAAGCAGAAGAAAGCAAGGCAAACTATAGTCAGTTTTTGACGCATTCCATAATGCTGACCCAAAAATACAGAGACGTAAGCTGTGATGCTCAAGGTTCGGACTACATTGAGTTTCTAAATATATATAACAGAATACAAATCACCTCTCCCAACTTAATTGTACTAGGGGCATATAATCTCCTGATTGCAGTAAATGAATTTATAGTTATAAGAAAGAACGAGCAGGAGTGGGAACTCTTAAAAAAACTGCGTGAGCGCATAGATCTCCGCACAGGTGAATTTCAGTGCCTAGCGAGAGAATATCTGGCCGAAATGGAAAAAAAATCAATAAGGTGTTGTTTTATATGAATATATCTAAATCTATCCTTCCTGTTATTTTCTTTCTTCTATTTACTACGATTAACGGCGTTCTATTTTATTACTCAAAGGTGACGGCGGGTGAGGCGATAACTTTTTTCACCCTGTGCGCTGTTATCAGTTTATTGATTTTTTTCTCTTCCGAGATTCAGGAGTTTTCTATCGCCGGGAACATTGTCAAGCTTAAAGAAGTCCGTAGAGATGCTGACAAGGCCATAGCTGAATTACAGGCATCACGCATCGCCATGTTCAAATTCTTACTTGAGAGCAGTAAAAAATTCAGCGGAGGATTCGCCAGTGTTTCGCCTAAAGATGAGAGGATAGATGACTTTCTCTTTTTATATGAAAATATTGAAAGCTCAGGTCTGACTAATGAGCTATCGGAAAAAATAGCAGGCTGCGCAGAATTATTCATGAAAGCACAGGTTTACAGCTGCGCAAGTAATTATACTCAGGTTGATTACAACCGCACTTATACACCTGACGAACTTACTAATGAGGCTCTGCGCAGCGAGAATATACGGACTGACAATAACCGCACTGAGGAAGAAAACCGCAGGCTAATTCTGGAAGCTGTTTCGCATTACCGCACTCTTTACGACATCCTGCAGAAGACCAAGCCGCAGTCCCCATGAAAGGGCAATGTCGTATTTGCGTCCTATCCGGGTATTCGGTAAAACGCCCATAACCCCGAATCGTATCTAACACGCATAAAAAAGCCCGGAATAACCGGGCATTAAGTGTCATTTCAGTATGTTAAAGCGGTAGAGTATTTTGTCAAAATCCTGTTTCATGCTGATGAAAAGCAGTATTTCGATATGCTCCCCATCAAAATCATAAAGCACCCGATACTCGCTTTCCACATCAAGCCTTTCACGTAACATCAATCCCCGATCAGCAAGATGGGCATTGAAGCGGTATCTTTCAGGATCTTCCATGATATTTTTTACGGAATCCATCAGCAGGTTATCGACCAATTCAGCGGCACGTTGCGCCCCGATAGTCCCGCCTTTGTATGACTCAATATCTTGCAGGCACTGCTGCGCCATCGGCGCTACTTCGATTGAATACTGTTTTGACACTTAACACCTCTCTTTTATTTTCTTGCGGCACGCAACCTCCTTAAAGCCTCTTCAGGAGACATGCCTTTGCCATCGACGATTTCCTTTTTAGCCATCATTGCCAGCTTGAAAAGGGCGTTTATATTTCTTTCTTCTTTCATTTCTCTCAGCTCTGCCTCACGTTCGGCGGCGGTCTGAATAAAAAGTTCTGCTACTCCGTTTTTCGTGACGTACATACCTCCTTCAAAATTTTGTGCATTTCCGAGACTGTCTCTGGCGAGCTTCTGGGACATGGTTTGGGTCATAGGTTATTCCTCATTTGAGATTCACTGACGAGAACAGCAATCTCATTTCCTCATTAAAGGCTTTGCTGAATTGCAAAGCGGGTTTCTCGCTAGTGCGGCGAGGGCAGCACATGTTTAGAGTATATCACTAGTGGTAGAATTGAGTACACATTTATCCACCACGGGCAGGAGGTTACAGGTTGTTTACAGAAATTCGGTAAAACCCGCATTCTGCCGAATCGCCCCGCTGCGGCGCACAACGCTACATGTTGTGCCAGTCTCAGCTGAGACGCATACCATATATAGTGATCCGGCCCTCTGCGCCGGGTCAGGCCGCGCCGGTTGCCCCGCTGCGCCATTCGGTAAAACTCCGGCAGAGGCGGGTTTCCCCGAATCAGAATTTGCGCCAGCGGAGTTTTTCTTCTTGCTTTTTTACATACTGCATAATGACGAGCTGCTGTTAGAAAATGTCATTCCAACATTAAGCCAAAGTCCGCTTTTCGCTCATAGCTGCCGTTTAGATATCGAGCATTACCGACTGTTTATCAGTAGCGCAGCTGCCCGCTTTGGACAGAAAAATCTGCCTGTCCAATCCGCTGGGGATTTATACTGACAGCTAAAGTCATCATTGAAATAGAAGGATAGAAAATGGCGGTTGAGTGGGTAGATGTGGCTGACAGTGCCGTAAAAATCGGGCTGGGCGCGTTAATCACCATTTTTGGCGGCTGGGTTACGCTGAAATTAACACACCGCCATGAAATAAGGAAAGAAGCAGTAGCTCAACGACTGCGGGATATAGATAAAAAAACAGACCGCTATATCGATTTTCTTTCTTCATCGCAAATGCTAATGCAGAAATATCTTTATGGATCATGTGATCCGGGTGGCGAGGACTACACCAATTATATGCGGTTGCATAATATTGTGAGTCTCACCTCTTCGTCAGAATTGCGAGGCTACGCGTTTGTCACTCAGGCAAAGGTATCGCAATTTATCCTTCTCAGAAAACCCAATGAAATAGAAGTGATCGATTCCTGTCGTGATGCCGCGAGAGACTCCGTTTCACTGCTTCAGGGGGTAGTGAGTGTTGAATTGCTTCAGGATAAAGCAGCACTTCAGGGTAAACCCCATGCGTGGTGGTCGATCTGGCGTAGGCAGAGCACAAACGTAGACAGAAACATCTGAACGTCCGAAGTGAATAATGCTTATGAACAACATGTTAGAATCTAAACATCAACTGACTTATCCGGCTTTAGAGGAACATGGGCGGCATTATGATTCAAAAGACATTAGCAGAACGGTTTGACGCACTTGAAGAAGACTATCAGGACGTTTTATCAACCAAATCTATTCAATTCAACCCAATGCTCAACGTGAACAAACCGTATGTAGATACAGCAAAGTACAAGACATGGGTTGGCCGGGTTAAAAAGTTACTTGAAGACAGCTACGGAAAAGACTCAGATTTTTATAATGATTTTGTTAAGGCCCAGAAGGGGTTTTACTCGACAAATCATGAAGTTTTAACCAAGCAATTAAAACCGGCCTTCGACGCCGCTAAAGCTGATCTGGCTTACGCTCTTCCATTACATTCAGGTCTATTAATTAAAGAAACCGACAGTTTAGATCTGATAATTAACGTGCTTGAAAGGTTTCCAGCGTTCTGTCGCCAGCTCAAAAAGCGACATAACGACAGCGATACCATTGAGGTGAACGACGAGTATGACGTTCAGGATCTGGTGCATGCGCTTCTCACTCTTCATTTCGATGATGTAAGACCGGAAGAGGCTTCGCCGAGTTATGCGGGTTCGTCGTCCAGACAGGATTTTTTGCTTAAGAAAGAGAAGATAGTAATTGAGGTCAAGAAAACGCGTAAGTCTCTAGGGGCAGGGAAAATTGGAGAGGAACTAATTATCGATATGGCCCGTTACCGCGCCCACCCGGACTGTGCGACGCTGGTCTGTTTCGTTTATGACCCTGATTGCTGGGTGAATAACCCGAAAGGCGTGATCGCCGATCTGGAGAGGGGAGACTCAGAAGGTAATACCAGAGTGGTGATAGCCCAGTTCTAAAACTAACGGACGTTCTTGAACAGAGTAGCGATCGTGTCCAGTGAGATCTGACGGACCCCAATGTCCGCTCAGTGCCAGAAACGGACGTTAATATCATCAGAGAAAGCCAGTCGCTCCCTGTAATACTCGCGCTACGCTTCTGACTGCTGACGCTCTACCTCTGCCGGGTTCACCGGCAGATTCAGGCGTTCTTTGTACGCGACACCGGCTGCGGCTAAATCCACGTTGATCCGATCGCGCTCTTCCCGGGGCCGGGCGGCAAGGTTATGTGACATGATAATCCCTCCTGACAAAAGTATACCGCCTATGCTGAATAGCAGGAGGGGCTTATGTGTGGACGATTTGCGCAGTACAGCAGCAGAGATGACTACTTTGACGCTCTGGGTATTAGCCCGGAAGAACTGACCCGGGATGCTGAACCCATTGGCCGGTACAACGTGGCGCCGGGGACTAAGGTTCTGTTGCTCAGTGAGCGTGACGGCGAGCTGAAGTTTGATCCTGTTTACTGGGGCTACGGTCCGGAGTGGTGGGATAAACCGCCGCTCATCAATGCCCGCAGCGAAACGGCTGCGACAGGGCGTATGTTTAAGCCCCTGTGGGAACACGGGCGGGCCATTGTGCCGGCATCGGGCTGGTTTGAGTGGAAAAAAAGCGGTGCCGGAAAACAGCCCTGTTTCATTTATCACCGAAACAGAGAGCCGCTTTTTTTTGCGGCCATCGGGAAGCCGCCTTTTGACCGGGAGCACGGGCAGGAGGGTTTCGTCATCGTCACCGCAGCCAGCCATCAGGGGATGGTCGATATACACGATCGCCGTCCTCTTGTGCTGAAGGCCGACGCGGTCCGGGAGTGGCTGAGTCATGACACTTCGCCGGCGCGCGCGGCAGAAATTGTGCGTGACGGCGCGCTGCCTGAATCCGTCTTCACATGGGATCCGGTCGCGGCAAAGGTCGGCAACGTTCACAACCAGGGGCCTGACATTATCCGGAACACCGGCGATGGCTGACAGAGTGTCCGGACATCTGCTTATGAAAGGCGCCGGTACGGGCTGCAGTTTATTTACCCCCTGGTGAAGGCGGATAAGATAATCCCGTACCGGCACCGGTTAATTTAGCACGGTGGTGTCCCGTCGCCACCGGCGGGCGCGTCAGCACCTGATTCAGCCCGCATCCAGAGTACCTGACGGGTGAGCCAGAAGCCGGGGGAGTGGAACACGGTGCCCAGCTGCTCCGCCAGCGTCTGCGTCACCGGCAGGCGCCCCGCCAGAAAAGCCCGGACGATATCGCTGTCCAGCCCGCAGCGGTCACACAGCTGCGTCACGGAGATATCGTGCTCCGTCAGAAGATAAGCGAGAAAACGTGCGGGAGAGGTGTGGCCATCCATGGATTGCCCCGGAGGCTGATGAGGAGTTTCGTCCAGATTAGAACGGTGCGTCAGGTCTGCACAACGGGTCCGGAAAAAAAATACCTGCCGTTAACTGCCAGCCCGCCACGCTCGCCGCAGTCACGGCTGAGGCGTACCGCAGCAGCGCGAGGAACGAACAGTCGTGCCGAGGAAGCGTCATTTCACCGATGCCGGCATGGACTGCTTACGCACGTTACGCTTATTCTGCATTTCACAAAACCAGCCCGGCCATAGAGCGCCGGGCTGTAACGGTATACCGGAAACGCCTCTCCACGTCTGCCGGCCCTGACCTGAGCATAGTGGCGTCACTCCGTGTCAGCCAGCCGACCTTCATAAAAATTTCCCGGCGGGTCAGCCAGATGGCTTCGCTTCGGCGCCAACCCGTTTCGCTCCCTCTTGCCAGATAATTCCGCCTCAATAATACTGTATGCATAAACAGTAATATAACAGGAGGAATTTTATGCGCGATTTACTCAGCTCTTTCGCAGTCGCACTGCAGCATGGCCGGGGCAGCAGATCATGAACCCGGGTAGCTATACCGCCGGCCTGACGCTGCTCTGGCCACCCATTTTTACGCCGAGGGTCAGGGTACCGCTTTATGCCGATCCGTGCGCCGCCGGCTTCCCCTCCCCTGCACAGGATTACGTCGAGAAAGAGCTCGATCTGAATGAATTGTGCATCCGCCGGCGCGCCTCAACCTTCTTCGTGCGCGCCAGCGGCAACAGCATGCGTGACCTGGGCCTCTGCGACGGCGACGTCATGGTGGTTGACCGGGCCGAGGAGGCCGCTCACGGCGATATCGTGATTGCCGAGGTCAACGGCGAGTTTACGGTCAAGCGCCTGCAGCTGCAGCCCAGGCTCGCGCTGCTGCCCATGAACCCGGCCTACCCGGTGATCTACCCGGAGGAGCTGCAGCTGCTCGGCGTCGTGACCTGGTTCTTTAACAGCACCCGTGCCCGCCGGAGGTGATCATGCCCATGTTTGGTCTGGCCGACGTCAACTCCTTTTACGCCAGCTGTGAGGCGCTGTTCCGCCCTGACCTGCGCGGCAGGCCGGTAGTCGTGCTGAGTAATAACGACGGCTGCGTGATCGCGCGCAGCGCCGGTGCCAAAAAACTCGGCATAAAAATGGGCGCCCCGTGGTTTCAGATCAAAAATGAGGGATATCCTGATAATATTCATGTATTTAGCTCAAATTACGCCCTGTACCACTCGTTGTCGAACAGGATCATGATGGCTCTGGAGGAAATGACGCCGAAGGTCGAGCAGTACTCCATTGACGAGATGTTCCTCGATTTAACCGGCATTGATGGCTGCGAGGACTTTGAGCACTTCGGCCAGCGCCTGCGCGCCCACGTGCTGGCCACGACCGGCCTGACCGTCGGCGTGGGCATGGGGCCGACAAAAACCCTGGCAAAATCGGCGCAGTGGGCCAGCAAGGAATGGCCGCAGTTCCGCGGGGTGCTTGCACTGACGCCGGGCAATCCGAAGCGCACCGCAACGCTGCTGGAAAACCAGCCCGTTGAGGAGATATGGGGCGTTGGCCGGCGCATCGGCAAAAAACTCAACCTGATGGGCATTGAAAACGCCCTGCAGCTGGCGCGTGCGCACCCTGCCCTCATCCGTAAAAACTTCAGCGTGGTGCTCGAACGCACCGTGCGCGAGCTAAACGGGGAATCGTGCATTCCCCTCGAGGAGTTTGCGCCGGCGAAACAGCAGATCGTCTGCAGCCGCTCTTTTGGTGAGCGCATCACGACAAAAGTGGCCATGCAGGAAGCGCTGTGTCAGTACGCCACCCGTGCGGCGGAGAAGCTGAGAAAAGAGCGCCAGTTCTGCCGGCGCATCAGCGTTTTTATCCGGACCTCGCCGCACGCGCAGGGAGAAGTCTTCTACGGCAACAGCGCCGGCGAGAATCTCACCCTACCCACGCAGGATACGCGCGACGTGATTGAGGTGGCCATGCGATCGCTCGACCGCATCTGGCTTGAAGGGCGACGCTACATGAAGGCCGGCATCATGCTCGATGACTTCACGCCAGACGGCGTCAGTCAGCTGAACCTGTTCGATGAGGATAAGCCGCGGGCCAACAGCGCGGAGCTGATGAAAGTACTTGACGGCATCAACCAGTCCGGGCTCGGCAGCCTGTGGTTTGCGGGTCAGGGCGTGAATACAGAATGGAAAATGAAACGGGAGATGTTATCCCCTGCGTGGACAACGCGCTGGAGCGATATTCCCCTTGCACGGGTGGTCTGAGATACCACGGATGTTCCGGACGTTTCAGGGTATCGGTCAGTGAGCTGCTTACCTTACTGGTTATAAAGGGGTCTTCCCCTGTTGTGGTGGCTGTTGTGGGATTTTTGCTATGCACGAACATCAGGAGGAGCTCACATGAATAACGTCGCTGTTGTCATCAGAGATTACATCTCTACTTATCCTGACCCCATCGTCATAAAGAAAGCGAGCACTGCCGTTATCAGCCATTGTGATCTTGACTATCCTGGATGGGTATGGATAAAGGCTGCCTCCGGTAAAGCCGGATGGGCCCCACAACAAATACTTACTCCCCGGGGCCCTAATGAAGTCGTTTGCCTCGAAGACTACACAGCGCATGAATTATCAGTCAGGGCCGGTGAGATGATTACTGTCATGAAGTCTCTTAATGGCTGGTACTGGGCGCTGAATAACTCTGGTGAATCTGGCTGGTTGCCAGAGGAATACGTAAGTATGGCGGGTTAAACATGGCGTTCTGAATAACCCACCATGATCAGGGAAGGCCCTTATAAAGCCAGAATTCATCCATGAGTAAGAAAGGA
This sequence comes from Pantoea sp. Cy-640, assembly GCF_011752635.1. Classification (NCBI taxonomy): domain Bacteria; kingdom Pseudomonadati; phylum Pseudomonadota; class Gammaproteobacteria; order Enterobacterales; family Erwiniaceae; genus Pantoea; species Pantoea sp. Cy-640. The sequence continues at coordinate 167,934 of NZ_VWXB01000009.1, forward strand.
AGCCCCGGTTTTTTGTCCCTGAAGTAACGCCCCCGGGGCAGTCTGTCGCCAGGATGCAGCTTCCGGACCCACTCATCAAACGCGGGACGCCGCCGGCGAACGTTGCCTTTAAACATATCTGCAGACTGGGTGATTGTAGTCATTACCCTTCCCTGCCCACGGACCTGCTTAAACAGTTCATGCATTAACATTATTGACTCTCCATCACGCTGCAATCGCTCAGCGAGATTTGTTTTGCTTCCAGCTGTCGTTGGCCATAAATGCCGCGCGCGAAACGCAGGCCCCCCACAGCAGCTGAAGGCCAATTTTGATCAGCTCGCTGGCCTGCGGCAAGAAAAAGAGCGGCACGATGAACAGGGCACTCAGGAGAAAGCCCCATTCAGCGGCGCTTTTACGCTCGGGACCACTGAGTTTTGTAAGCCCGATAAAACCTGCAAATAGACGTTTAATTTTTTTCATCCCGCCCTCTGAATAAACAGTAAAAGAATATCAATAAGAAATTAAAATAAATCCATTTTAATATTAATACGAAATCAATACGGTGCTATTTTACTAGCCACCCACTTGCGTCCCTTTATCCAGCAGTTGTCGTACAGCCATTCTGATGAGTGCTGCGCGGGAAACGCCTTCATGTACAGCCAGATCGTCAAGCTGCGCGATGATGGCAGTATCAAATGTGACCGTAATCTGTTCGCGCTGTCCTTTCTTGACGCCACGCTTTTCAGGTTTTTTACCGTCCGGGGCATCATTGATAAACTTTTCAATCTGAGCCTGTTCCTGAAGGGGCACAGAAGCGGCTTTTGGTCTGGAAGTAATCGTCATATTGCATCACCTAAATATCGGGTTAATATTATAATAATATCATATTAATCCTTAAATAATACAGACATGAGTTTGTTGAGTTCATCCTTTGCCGGACGCTCGTGTGCTTTCAGCTTGAGCTCGACAACAGAACGGCCGCAGCCGGCCGCGTTGGCAAACGCTTTGCGCGTGTAGAGGATTTGGTCCATAACGGGAACCTCATCCGCATATTCGGACATGGCCGCCACCATCTCCTGATTGTCCTTGCTGCGTGGATTAACGTCCGCGCGGTTCAGAATAGAAAACGCCGGGAAAGGTTCACGTATGCTGCGTGCCTCCTGCAGCATCTTCACGACGTCTTCCATCGCCCAGGCTTCAAAGCTTCCGGGCACAAACGGGATTAGTACAAAATCGGTGAGCGTCAGGGCGGCCCTCATTGCGGTCGAGTCACGGCCGCCACACTCAATAATGACGTCATCATAATTGTCTTTCTGCTGCAGGACCTGCGTTCTGAGTACGGGACCGTCAGGGTAATGTGAGCAGGCGATGCCGGGCTGCACATCGGCCTCCGAGCGGATCAGTATGGCCATCTGGGATGAGCCCTGTTTGTCACCGTCAACCAACCAGACCTTTTTTCCCTGCTGTGCCCGGGCTGCGGCAATGTTGACAGCCAGTGTCGATTTCCCCACACCACCTTTGGTATTCACGATTGTCAGAATCATATCAGCAACACCTCATTTTAATATTAATACAATAGTAATCTGGATTCCTTTACCTGATGGCGATTGTAGTAGAGATGAATCCATAAAACAATCACAACGATATCACAACAACCCTATTTTAATATTAAAATAGTATTATAAAACTATGAGCCACTCATTCTTAATTGTCAGGGAGGGGAGGGTGCTACAGAAAAAGCCCGTGCGGCCGATAATTTGAAAAGTTACCTTACCGCCGCGCTGATGCATGGAGTGTGGCAGTAACTGGCGGATGGCTGTAAGCCGTTTAGCTAAAAATAAATCTCACGAAGATAAGGAAATTTTCATGAAGAATCCCCAGTACAACTACGACAATGTATACGGCTTCATACGCTATTTTTATATTTCTGCGTTGCCCGGGTTTGCTCCTTGCGAACCACATGAAATCATGAACGCACATCTCCAGTCCTCGGGTTCCACGCTGAGGATGGCGAAGCCGAATATGTCACAGATTGCAACCAACGAGCACAGGTCAGAAATCGAAGTTTTTCTGCTCAACAGTGACAAACGAAGACTGCTTTACGATGACATAAAAGAAATGACATCCTGGATGACGAAACAGGGTTATCTGGAATTCAAGGTGGATGGATCAGGTACTTATTGCGCAAGGGATTTGCTTGTCAGAACGCCCAGCCTGAACTTCGAGCTTAGACGTTAAGCGGCTACCGGTGCTGAAGCTGCAGCCTTCAGCAGTCCCCTTCAGTATCCATGGTGAAACGTATTTCCTGCCGGCAGGCGAGCGGATATCACTCGCCGCCACCGGGCATAACCAGTAAGCGCGCATCCTCCGGCGTCATTGAGAACCGCACGCCGAGCTGGCGTGTGACGTCCAGCGCCATCACCTGCGTGTACCACTCCGTCGACTTCTCATCCTTATGCCCCATCATCGCCTGAATGACCTTCTTCGGCACGCCGTGCTGTACCAGGTGCATCGCAAACGAATCCCGGAACGTTTTCGTGGTGATGGGTCGTATGGTGAAGGTGACGCCGTCACGCTCGGCAGCATGCACTGCTCTGCGGATCCAGGTGCGAACGGTATCGGGACTGTCAATCTTCCAGATGCGCTCTCCCTTCCTGAGCCGCACGGTGGCGAGATATTCGCGAAGCCGGCGCACGTAGCCCGGATCGGTCAGCGGCACGGCGCGGGGCGGGTTGGCTTCTGCCTCGCGCAGCGCCGCCTGTTCTTCCCGCGTCGGCCGGCCGCGCCCGCGCTGCTTCTGCTTTTCTTCGTCCCGTCGCTGCTTCAGGGTGTGCAGCACCGCAAAGGGCGCATCAAGAGCGCGACCGTCCGGGCCGTCCAGAACGAAATCCTCCGGCGTCAGCGGCAGCACCTCATTCAGCCGGCCGCCGGTGTTCCAGAACGTTTCGATCAGCAGTCGCTTCCGCTGGTCCCGCTCGGCGTCGAGCAGCAGCGCCACCTCGGGCGCCAGCAGGTAGCGGGGCATGGCGGTGCCGTAGTGCGCAGCCAGGTTGCGCAGCGCCAGCGCCGAGGCATAGTCAAAGTAGCGCGTCGCGCTTGCGCCGGCCACGTTATGCGCGCCGGCGTCGCTGCGTGAATTCTGCGTCAGTTCGCGGGGCAAACCTCTCAATTTTTCATTCTCCGCTTTCAGAGGGCGTGGAACGTATTTTCGCGTATCTGTCCAGAAAAACCGACCGCAATAAATCGGTGATCGGGTAAGGACAAATCGGTCTTTTTTCCGATATAGGGAATATAACCTGGTGCGCACTCACGCGCACGCGGTGCCGCCCGGAAGACATGCACGGTTTTGTTAACACTATCCCCCTGACGCTATTGGTTTTTTATCTTACCGGTGGCCGAAAAGGCGGGGGGAGGGCGTACCAGGCACTCTTTGCTGGATGCCTGGTAGCGACGTCAAAAGAGATAAACGCCTCATTGTGTTTGCAGATGTCGAAAAGTCATGAACTTAACAGGTTACTCCCTCATCACATCAGAGCGGGCTTGACGGAATAAGCTATAGATTATATTCTTAACACCTATAAGCTGTAACTTATAAGGCGTAATATGTGGACAGTACTCTTTGGGGATCTCTTTGACGCCTGGCTGGATGAACAGGAAGACGGCCTGCAGGAAAAGGTTCTTGCCGACCTGATTAATTTAAGGACGTACGGTCCGGCTTTGTCCCGGCCTTATGCCGACACCGTCAAGGGTTCCCGTCATAAGAACATGAAAGAACTCCGCGTACAGTATGGTGGTACACCGGTCAGAGCATTCTTTGCATTTGATCCGGCCCGGAGGGCCATCGTGCTTTGTGCCGGTGACAAAAGTAACGACAAGAAATTTTACGAGCGCATGATTCGTATCGCCGATGATGAGTTCACTGCGCACCTGAACACAATGGAGGGGAAAAATGAGAACGCTGGATGAAGTAATTGCTGCACGCTCTCCGGAGAGTCGGGCCCGTATCCGTGATATCGCTGACGAGATGATCCTTGAAACCGGATTACAGATGATGCGGGAGGAGTTGCAGCTGTCGCAGAAAAACGTAGCAGAGGCCATGGGCATCAGCCAGCCTGCCATTACACAGCTGGAGCAGCGTGGAAACGATCTCAAGGTTGCTACGCTCAAGCGCTACATTGAGGCCATGGGAGGTAAACTCAGTCTTGATGTCGAGCTGCCAACAGGAAAGCGCATAGCCTTTCACATCTGATACGCACGCTCACAGTCTGGCCTGAGTTCCGGGCCAGACGAACACGCCGCAAAGCACTATCAAAACGCAATCAAAGTAATATTAATACACCAGTAAATATACATCATAATGCTATTTCTTTGAGGGGAAAGCAGGCATGCAATGCCCCTCATGATCGCCTGACGCTTCCCACTGCCACCAACTGCCAGCACCGTATTCACGGTCGTATATAGCTGTTTTGATCCGCTTACGCTGTAGGTACTCCGGTGTGTTCATGCCGAAAACTTCCATGGGTAGCGCTTCCTTTCCCGGCACATCGGTCAGCACGAAGTCCGGAAACACGTCCTCTTCACCGTCGTAGCGCAGCGGCTTGATGAACGCGCGCTTTTCCTCCCACAGGCGCGCCTCAACCATGCCCTCATAGCGGGAATCCAGCGGAATATAGCGCGGGCTGACGGTCATCAGCGCAGCGTCGATAACCCTGCAGCTGCTGCGCGGCACGTTACGGCCATCTTTGCGTATAAAGGCGGTCTCCGGCGGCTCGGTTTCACAGATGAGCATCGTCCGGGCGCCGCGTCGCCAGTCTCCGAGCTCCCGCGAAAAGCTTCGTGTCAGACGGGCCCTGACGTCTTCCGGCAGCTGCAGCGCCGGAAAACCGGCAAACAGCCCCAGCGGCAGCGTATGCTGCAGCCGCTCATCGGCCGCGTCGCTCCAGGCGGCCAGCTGCGAGATCAGGATGAGGCGACGTGCGCCCCTGCCGGCGTCCTTCGCAATCTGGCGGTTCTGCGCGACCTGCGGCGAATCCTTCATGGCCATCAGCATCAGCGACTGCTGCAGCGGGATCCGGCCGATGCGGATGCGCGCGGCAGTCTCATTCAGGCGCCAGCTCACCCAGCCCGGCGAGCGTTTCTTTTTATCGAATGCAGGATGCCAGACGTTGATGCCGGACTGCTCCCAGAGCAAGTGCAGCAGCCCCAGCAGGCGCATCGAGGGCTGCCGGCGCCGCTTAACGGGTCCGGCGCTGGCCGGGGGAGCCTCCGGTTTTTTTTCCTGGATATCTTTCTTCTGCAGGCCGGTGGGAAGGCGTATGACAATATTCCCGTCCGGTGCCGCCTTTACGACGTCGGGTGCATAAATAGCGGCCTGCCTTTCATCAGACCAGACGGAATAAAAGCGGCAGTCCGGCGCGTGCTCATGGCCGGAAAATGGCCATGACGCGAGCCAGCACTGATCGGTTTTCTGTGACAGATGCACTTTCAGGCGCCGGCGCTGCGCGTCTTCCTCCGGGGGATGGCACAGGCAGGTGACCACCGTGGTGGCCTTGTTGTCACGCGCGTGCTTCAGCCAGCGCTGCCACTGCTCCGGCTCAGCGCTGCGGAAATCCGCACCGCATTCACGCGAGCCCCGCAGCCCGGTGAACCGGACCGGATACGTTTTCTTTGCCGCCATCATACCCCCCTTTCCGTAAAGAACGCTGAATATGCGACCTGCGTGATTTTAATTCAGGCCGGCTGCCGGGCAGATTACCGGTGAGGATTCATTCCACAACCGGTTAAATTCAGCCTGATACTGGTGGGCAATATCAGGTTCGCCTTTAATCACCAGCGCGTTCTCCGCATTTCTTTTTTCAGCAGAAGACGTGTAATTAAATGAGCCGGTTTCCACCGCACTGCCGTCGGCCACAATAAACTTGTTGTGCATGATGCTATACATGCCGTTGAGGCGCACGTCCGCGCCAGCGCACGCGAGCTGGCTGACAAGAGACCAGCGGTCCCGGCTTTTCTTTTCATCGGCGACCAGCCGGACCTTAACGCCCCGCGCAACGGCCGCTGACAGCGCCTGCGCCACCGGCCGACTGGTGAAATCCCAGGCCGCCACGTCGGCGCTATGACACGCGCTGCCGGTGAACTGCAGTATCAGATCCAGCGCCGAGCCCCCGGGCGAAAACCCGGCCATTACGGAGCCCTCCGCGCCGTGAATAAAGGGAAGAGTCAGTAATGCCGTCATGATTAAAGCCTGTTTTTTCATTATCCTTCACCGCCATAAAATAATGTTAACAGATTTTACCACCTGACAGTTATTAATATAAACATGTTAATATGAATCCATTATAAATATAAAATCAGGGCTGAAGATATTCCGTAATCTGACGATAACAGTTACGTGTCAGGGAGCAGATAATATGAATACATTTCACGAATTAAATATCATGACGTCACGCGGCGATATCCACGGCGCCTTTTCGCTCATCCGCAGCCGGAGCGAAAACGTCGCCCGGAAAATCATGAAAAAAGCGGGCTACCCTGTGACGCCGCATACGGGGCGCGCGTTCTGGACGTGGGTGCAGGAGACCCTGATCCGGGCGGCCCGCGAGCGGCGCTGCGGCTACCGGGCGCGCGCTGAACGCCGGGCACCGGTGCGTCGCTGGCGTCAGCAGGCCGCGGAAGACTATGATGCTTATGCGCAGATGATGGCGTCAGACGCCGCGCCGCAGGCTGAGGCTGCCCCGGAGGGAAATATAGCGCCCCTCGATGCTGCTCCTGAAAAATGCGTCGCCGTCCGCGGCCGCGCAGAAGGCCTAGTACACCTTTGCCGGCACCGCGAGCCAGCGCCGGCACGCGCCGTTCCGGTACTCCAGTTCCAGCACGCCGGTGGTCGGATCGTAGCCCGCGCTGCGAAACAGCTGAGACGTCACTTTATGCCTGTTCATAGTGTGGTTCCTGTCAGGGCCATCGCTCACGTGGCCGCCGTCCGAAAAAGTGGGGTGCCGCCCGGCAGCTCCCCCGTTCAGGGAGTAAAATCAGACGATTTATTATTCAGATTACGTGTGTGTTGTTACCGATCGCCCGCCGTGAAACCTGAGCCGGCGCGGAGGTTCACTGTAGTCTGAGAAGTTCGCCAGCTTTCCGTCCTGCCTTCACTCTGCACTGAATCCGTCCGCGAGGAGAAGATGCTGATGTTCATCAGAACCTCCGGCCGCTCCACGGCGCCAGCCCGAACGCTGCAGCAGCTTATCCAGCGCAGCCAGGTCGCCGGTGATGCGCACAGGCAGGAGACTGCGCTGGCGTCCGCGTTCGTCAAAGCCGTTATCCAGCGCGCTGCGCCTGAGATAAACACCGGAAACGGAGGAGCTGAGCCGCAGCTGGCGGCGGCCACTCCATTCGTTTTCTGACAGCACCATATAAATCCAGCCGGTGAGCTTCACGGCGTGCAGGGCGTGCTGGAGCCGGAACAGGTCGTTCTGCGCCTGCAGGTGGCCGTTTCCGGCGCGCCAGAGATAGTCCAGCTTGCCGGGCAGGTCGGCGCGCAGGCCCTTCTCCCGCCCCTCCTTCAGCAGCCAGCTGATGTCGCTCGCCAGCGCCCGGGGAAAGCGACGCTGTTTTTCGGCGGTGGCCAGCCAGCGGGTCAGAAACAGGTTGTCCTGTGCGGGTGACGTCACGAGCCCGTCGAGTCGGGCGGTATGCAGCGCAATCAGGCCGCACCACGCCAGGTGACTGACGTTCAGGTTGTCGTTATTCATAAGCCGCGTCCTTCATGCCGGACCACATGAAAAAGTGGCCCTGAAATACGGCATTTTATGACATCATCAGGCCTGAGAAAACCCGGCGGAGCCGGCAGGAGGTTCAGCAGCACGGCCTGACTTTATCCGGCTGGCTCCACAGGTGTTCAGTCCCGCAAATCAGGGCGGGAGCAGGCGTAATGAGAGCGGTCCTGGTTGCAGGGACCGGATTGATTAGATGTAAGCATTAAGTGAGCACCGTATTGACGGCTATTTATTGGTGAGGTCTAAGTTCCATGGCAGAAGTTCTGCCACTTTGTTACTGGGCCACTCCGGCAGTACGCTCAGAATGTATCGGAGGTAGGCTCCCGGATCGATGCCATTGAGCCTGCACGTTCCGATAAGACCATACAGTAGAGCTCCACGCTCGCCACCGTGATCGCTGCCGAAGAAGATGTAGTTTTTCTTACCAAGGCAGACCGCTCGTAGCGCGCGCTCAGCAGCGTTATTATCCGCTTCTGCCAGACCATCATCGCTGTAGTAACACAGCGCATCCCACTGGTTCAGTGGTATAAGCGAACGCCTCACCCAACCGGGTTTTTTTTGACAGCGTCGTGCTTTTTTCCACCAACCACTCATGCAGGGATACCAGTTGCGGTTTGCTCCGGGACTGCCTGACTGCCAGCCGTTCTGCTTCCGGGTGACCACGTATTTCCTCTTCTATCGCGTACAGTCCACCGATGCGTTTCAGGGCTTCTTCTGCTGTCGATGCAAGTTGTGAGCGGGTGAGCGCGATTTTTCCATCGCGTACAACAGGCCAGATGAACTGGCCTTCTTCCAGACGTTTGGTAAACAGGCACAGGCCATCCGCATCAGCCCAGAGGATTTTCACGGTGTCCCCCCGGCGCCCGCGGAAGATGAACAGGTGGCCGGAGAACGGATTTTCACTGAGGACGTGCTGTACCTGCTCGCCAAGCCCGTTGAAGGACTTACGCATATCGGTGGTGCCGGCAACCAGCCAGATGCGGGTATCAGAGGGCAGCGATATCATGGCACCCGGCCTGTGAGTTGTCGGAGCAGCACGGCAAGCAGCTCAGGCGAAGGGTTGTCCAGCGTGATTTTACCATGATGGAACTCCACACAGCAGGAGGATGCGTTAAGCGAAGCATTCTGAATGGGCACGGCATGGGTATCTTCAGGGACGTCAGCAGCCAGTTCAACTGGCAACAGTAACGGACGTAAAGGAGGTGTTATTGTCGCCGGAAGGCGACGGGATATGCGGCCTTCCTTCTGCCACAGTCTTAACCATTTAAATACAAGATTGTGGTCGACGCTGTTTTCACGAGCGATCTTCGCGATGTTGGCATCAGGCAGAGAGGCCATTTGTACAATACGCAGTTTAAAGTCATTGGAATAGACCGTGCGTGATTCGGTTCGCCAGTCAGCGTTTTTTTCATCAACAGAACTCCTTCTAAATCAGACGGAGCTCTAACCTAATGCGTCCGGCACATTTAGAACAGGCGGCACTGACTTTACGCTTACCAGTAATGCGCTGCTGCTACCCGACATGAAATCAATGCTCTTATCCGGAAAGCCACCCATGACCCGTAAGCTGTCGCCGTGCATGAATCGAGACATAGTTATGCTCCTGTGTATGAAGGTGGCACCGGTCATGGTGCAGTGACCTCAACACAAACGGGCGACCAGCGGAGCAAGCAGGGGCGACACCGAAAGCCGCACGAGCCGCCGGAGCGGACTGAATGTCCCGAGCACGGCGGGTAAAGGGTGAGGTGGCGACGAAGTTTCTTTTGCTTGCGAGGCAGCCCGGCTAACCCGCCACCTCCGGTTCAGCCGCCATAGCAGGCCACGTTGTCAATAATCCAGTCCGGCCCGGTCACGTCACGGTAACCGTCTTAATCTTCCTCTTCGCTCCTCTCCAGCGAGTCACAGCGCTCCTCCTGCTGGACGCCGCCAGACTAGGTTGCCCGTCGGCAGTAGTCGCAGCCCGCGGCGACATACCAGTGTTTAACGATGACGCCGTAACGTCCCGTCAGCGCACACAGCACCCAGGGCGAGGGCGGCGACCTGGACGTATCGAAGTCGGCGTCATAGGGCCTGCTGTGTAGTACAGGAGGTTATCCGGCTTCTCGGGGAGATGACGGATAGCTTGAATACAGAGGGGTACCCCGGTCTGTTCCGGCTGGCGTGCAGAGCAAAAAAACCGCGCGTTGAAGCCCGTGAGCAACATTCACTCCATTGACTGGCCCGCTCCGTTCAGTCCCGCCGTTCGTCTGAGCACCAGTTGAACATCCGGGGGCAAAGCCAACTGGAAGAGGCAGGCAGACTCCACGCCTGTTCCTGGATGGCGTTTAATTTTATATAATGGTTAATATCGAAAAGTCCTGCGCCGTATAAGTGATTAACTGAGGGCCATGTTAAAACGTAAAGTAACTCCAGCAGAATGGACACCGGCAATATAATGACGTTCACAGCAGTCAGAACGGAAATATTTCACTGTCTGGGCGACTGGCACGCTATCGTGCTGGTATATCTGGCACACACCAGGGACACATATTCGTTTAAATTATGAATAATATTTCGGTGTGAATCAGAGGTGGTGACGGGCATCTTTCCTTCAGTCAGGACTCACTTCAAAATTAAAACGAAACCCTTAAAGATATCGCTAATTATCATTTGCTGGATACCCCGCGCGGTGAATACACTCCTGCCAGCTTAAGGCGCCCGAAGAGTTGTATAAGCATGATACGTTGCTATGGTGAACCTGATACGGGCAGATGGGTTCTGCCAGCCTTGTGAAAGTATTTCTACGTGCATGGTCTGATACAAGAACACCTGAAGCTAACGCACCCGAAATCCGTATAACACGAAAACATAATCAGATTACTTCCATAAACAGCCGCACATCAGTCACTTATATCAAACCACAAAGGTTCATTATATTTTACCTTATTTATCTATAGGTCATGACGACAGATGGAATTTAATTAATCCCATCCCATTTGCTATAATTAAGATGTGGTTAACATCATTCTCATTATTTAAGCGAGGTGTAAACGTGTTGTACAGCGAAGACATGACCGGTCACGCAGTTATTGGTGAAGCAGCTGTCAATCTTGCCGTGCGTGAACAGGAAATAACCGTTGACTCTCTCCTGACGGAGCTTAACGTTATGCTGAGAGCTGAGGAGCTCAGCAGTCGTATTGCCCGCATCAGTGCGGCAATAGCCTGGCTGCGTGATTTCCGCACCGTGGGCGCCCGCGGCGGCGCGGCTCAGAGCTGGATGCTCTCCGATGCTGGAGACCTCAGTGGCGGCGGCGAGGCGACCATTCGCCTGCAGGCTGATGAAGACGATGAGATGAGATAACTACTCTACTAGGGCGGGCGACGGGCGACCGCTCTGCTTTGTGCATTAAAAGCTCAGCTGGATGTTGAGTCAGACAGAGTAGCCCGGTTAACGAAGCGCTTTTCTGCCTCCCCTCCTATAATGATACTGACGCCAGGCCTGCGCTGCGGATGCAGTTCACCCGGCAACACAACAAAAATCGCGTCATTCTTTCCAGCGCCGTCATCCGCTCAGGTTGCTCCGGCAGGGACCTTCACAGCATGAAAAACACAAATTCCGTAACCGCCATTCGCGACCGCCTGCAGAACTGTGGTGAGGCGCTGGCGGCAGAGCGTGGCGAGCTTGAGGCGGCCATTAAGGCGATTCTGGCCCCGGGCGGCAAGCTGACCAACAAAACGCTCATCATGCACGTCATTCGCGAGCTTGAACGCGAGCAGGACGCGCAACGGCAGGCGGTGCTGCGCAACGTGCTGGAGCTGGTCGTGACCCACACGCCGGACGACGCCGGCGGCCAGGCTGTGTGAGGCTGGAGCCGGTTCAGGGCTACCCTTCAGTTCATTTTCTCCGCAAACAGCCGGATGGCCCGGCTGCAGGCCTCGCGCAGGGTAACATCGGCGCTGGACTCCTTCAGGCGCCAGAGCGTACCGATGAGCTCGTGCGGGTTCACTGATTCGCCCCTGCGCAGTATCTGCCTGATGGCCAGCCCGATGGCTTCGTGCATCAGGTCCTGTATCTCACGTTCGTTTTTCAGATGCGCTCCGCTTATTGGGGATATATACAGTGTATCGCTTTAAGCGGTGCGCATAAATACGTACGAAAAAAAACCGCCCGGAGGCGGTTAAATAAGGGGGATGGCACCCCGGTCGGGCGGGATATCTCTGTCGCCGCCCGGCACCTCGTCCTCATGACCGGGCTCGGGTATCCCGTCCGGTAGGGGCGTGGCGTCATCAGGCATCGGGTGTTCAGACATGCAGCGCTCCCGCGGGGCTACCTCCCGCCCTTCTGCTTCATGGTGTCGCTGTCCCTGGTGTCTTTTTTGTTGCCCGCGGGCAGCTTGCTGTGGTCGGCGTCTTTGCCATCCTTCACATTTTTATCGTTACGGTCAGCCATGGTTACCTCCGTCACCCGGTATCGGGTAACGTTAAGTTTAGGTCCGTGGCGGTATCTGACGTGAAGAATTCTCCGTTCTGTGACTTAAGCGTAAAAACGACCCATTACGGGGCCGGCAAAAGCGTGGAGTCCCCCGTCTCAGTCATGCTGTCATCTACGCACAGCCGGCAGATGGAGGCCCGTACACTCAGGCGCTGTGACGCAATCTGATACGCGTTCCGGTAACTGATGGCCGAGCCCAGAAACCGTCGCTCCGGGTGGTCTTCGAGGCATACGCACCCTTTCACGTGAAGCGGGTCCTGCTGCCCCATCCTGAGCAGATAATAAAAAACTGCCACATATCTCACCTCCTTCCCTGTTAAAGCAGCCACTGTATGCCTGGTTATATAACGGGCGGAATTAATTTCTTTCGCGATTTAAGCAGCACGCAGGGGTGACAATAAAACCAGTTCCTCACAACGGACGTTGACTGCCTTCAGTCCGATGTTGTACCGACATAATGATTTTCCGCCTGCATTGCCCACCCTCCCCCGCTTTTTCTGAATCTAACGCTGTCCGCTCCGTGCCTCGTTTACTGCCATATACTTGACTAATCAGGCGGGTACTTCACAGCCGGGGCACGCCGGTCACCCTCTTTTCCATCGCCTGCCGCAGCACACATTCAGCCAGGGGCCTTCACAGCATGAGAAATACGAATTCGGTCGCACACATTCAGGCCTGCCTGTCCGGTACCGGTAACCGGATTAAGTCAGAAAAAGAGACACTGGACGACATTATCCGCACCATCCTTGCAGAGGGAGTACCGGTCAGTAACAAAACCATAATCATGCAGATCATGAGACAAATTACGGATGAAACGGACGGGGGCAGGCAGGAAACGCTGCGCATACTTCTTCAGCTGGTCGTGGGATATACGCCAGACGATCCCGGCATCTGAAGGGGGACTTGCTGTCGGTCACGCACGGCCGGCAGAAGCAGCTTCCTTTCCTTTAAAACACTTACTGTATGCCTGAATACATCGCGGGGAAATGTCTGTGTCGGGTTAAGAACAGAACTATCGGAGGGTGTCGTCCCTGAAAGGTTCTCCGGCCGGTACACGCCTGAGCGCGACCGCTGAGGTCATCTTCATCGTCGTCTTCCGGCCAGAGCCGGACTACGTCCTTAGGCGTCAGTTCTTCTCGTCGTTCAGGCCCGCAAGGGTCTGCAGGTACGGCACGTGCCGGACGGCCTGCTCCGGCTCGTTGAAGCTCTTCAGCCAGCTTCTGGCTTCGGATATTTCAGTGAGCCGGTTATCGCTGCCGCCGGCCTCCGCCATGTGACCGAGCTCGGTAATAAGCGATTGCACGCTTATTTCCTTTTCGCCCAGCGCCAGGCTCAGTGCCGCTTCGCCAATAATGACATACCCTTTCCCGTCGTGTTGAATAGACAAATTTACTACCTCCGTTTTACGTTGATGACAGCCTCACGTCACACTGTAGACCCCGCAGACGAAAGCGCCCGGAGGATATTCTGAAAAACCCTTATTCCGTAATAATTTATTTCAATAATTATGGTGAGAGAGCTCCGCGCGTAAGAATTTATCGTTTCTGACGCTCCCTGACGTTCATTCAGCCTGTCACCCTGCCCATTACCGGTGCGGTTTGAGAAAGCGCGCCGGGCTGCTAAGGTGCCCGTGACAATCTGCGGCAATACGGAGCCTGAAATGCTTACAACCATAATTTACCGGAGTCACCTCGCCGATGACGTGCCCGTCAGCATCCTGCCGGGCATGGTGGAAAAGGCAACGCTGCTCAACGCCCGTCATCAGGTGACGGGTATCCTGCTGTTTAACGGCACGCACTTCTTTCAGATACTGGAAGGTCCGGAGGACGGCGTGCTGGAAATTTACGGCCGCATCTGCGCCGACCGGCGCCACCACAACGTGGTTGAGCTGATGCGCGACTACTCGCCGTCGCGGCGCTTCGGCAACCACGGCATGGAGCTGTTCGATCTGCGCCAACACCCCCGCGGCAGCGTGCTGCAGGCGGTGCTTGACCGCGGCACCTCTAAGTACCGCCTGACCTATGACGATCGCGGCCTGCAGTTTCTGCGAACCTTCGTGGAGGCCCGGGAGAAAGAAAACTACTTTGAGGTTCTGCCCGCCGACTACTGGGACTTTGTGCCGGATGAGAACGGGTCACCGGCCCCCGCCGCGGGCGTGACCTTCCGCCCGGTGGTCGACCCGCTCGGCCGTGAGGTCACGGCCCTTGAGGCCATACCCGATGATGCGCCGGAGGGGCTCTCCGGCGATGCGATGTACGTACATAATCTCGCTGCGGTCACCGGGGCGCTGCACAGAGCCGGCAGGTCATGCCCTGACGACATGATGCTCTACCTCAGCATTCTGCCCGGGACGCTGGTATCCGTTCCGGATGCCGTTGGCCGGATTGTCCGCGCCATCGACAGCGCTGAACTGGTGCCGCAGCAAATCATACTGGGCGTCAGCGAGACGGAGGTGATTTCTCAGCTGGAAGCATTTTCCGCAGCGGTGCGGCAGCTGAAGCAGGCCGGCATCAGCCTCTCTATTGATAACTTCGGTGACGGATCCGCCGGGCTGTCTCTGCTGGCGCACGTCCAGCCGGACCGCGTACGCATCGGCGCCGCGATCGTGCGCAATATTCACCGCAGCGGACCCCGCCAGGCGGTGGTGCACGCGGTGCTGCGCTGCTGTTCTGCCCTGGAGATTAACGTCATCGCGGCGGGCATCGAGCAGCCGGAAGAGTGGATGTGGCTGGAGGCGGCAGGGGTCACTGATTTCCAGGGCGCACTGTTCACCGCAGAGGGGGCGGCCGTGGCCTGGCCGGAAACCCGCGAGGCCGTCTGAGGCGCAGGAACAGAACAGGGGCTCCCGGGCCCCGTATGATTAACAGGACGCGGCACGGTGAGGCGGAAGCTGCGTGGCCATAACGGCCGCGGGCACATCAGCCTTTTCCTGCCGCAGGGTTCTGCCGCGGTTGGCCTTTTCAAGCCAGGTGCGGAAATGCGTCATCATGGCCGCCGCATGCTGCGCGTCCGGCGTGCGGTAAATCAGCAGCCGGCTTTTGGTCTGGTTTGAGAAGTCGAGGGCATAAATCTCGATGACGGCCTCGCGCTGCTCGCTTTCAATTGCTGTGAAATGCATGTCAGGCCAGCGGTTCACCTTCAGCATAAACTCACTTAAAATCATTTTTTTCCTCTTATTGTTTTAAAATCGGTACTCTTTTCACTGGTCCGCCCAGTGTAGAATGGGTTGCGGACTCTGCAAGCCGTCAGCGAGTTATTAAGCGTAAAGGTTTCGTAATCTCCCTGTTTTCAGCACCGGAGATAACTGCAGCATGTGCCAGCAGGAGATATCCGGCAATCTGCCGGTGGGCTATCAGTGCAACAGGCAATAACATACAGGAGAGGCAACCATGCTCAGCGAAAACAGGCTCAGTCACATCGCCGGCGATCCGGACAGCCATGACGCGGAGGCCGTCGCGATGGCGCAGGAGATCCTGCAGCTGCGCCGCACGCTGGGCGCGCCCTGGGCCGTGGTACAGCCGCTGGGCGAGCTGTATGTGGAGGACGGGAACGCGGCCATGATCTGGCCGGCGAGTCTGGCGGAGCGCGGCGACGTCTGCCTGTACCGCCTGGAGAAGCCTTCTCCGGTGGCGGAAACCGCCCCGCCTGCAGCAAAGCAGCGCAGCCGAAGAAAGAAATTACCGGCGCCGGAGTAAGGTATTTTCAGGACAGCATGCCTCTGCCGGACAGCGCTGACGCTGCAGCGCAAAAGTTTTCTACAGGTTCATCTCCCCCGTTAATGTCCGGACCCGCTGCGCTGTGGTAAGCTCTGCGCCCGAAACCTGCCGCCGGAAAACCCCATGAAAAATGACTTTGAAGAAAAAATGGCCGACATCATGATTGGCGAGGCCGTCACCGCGCTGCTGGAAGAGGACATCGCCATCAGCTGGGCCGTCCTGACGGACCGCCTGCGGGCGGCGATTGAGCATGAAACGGATGAAGACCGCGTTCGCGCAGGGCTGCGCGCCATTGAAGAGGTGCGGCGGGAAATGCAGATTCGCGCCGCTGAAAAGACCGGGGTGCACGGCACTGACGGTATGTCAGCGCAGAAGCTTCACTGAAGTCACCCGGGGCGCTGCCGTATCCCCGGGGTCGCCTTTCTGATATACTGTATACTTATCCACCTTACGGACGGAGGTCATATGAACGATGACACCACCGCCGAAGATATCTACGCCGTTATCGGAACGGTCGTGGCGCGCCTTCTTAAGCCGGACCAGTACCTCACCCTTCACGAAATCACCAGCGCCCTGCACAGCATGGGCGAAGCGGCAGGCGCTGCCGGGATGCGCGAGAGCTGCGAACGCGCCGTCAGGCTGCTGGCTCAGCAGATGCACTGACCTTCAGATTACTCCCGTTCTGACGATCACTCCTCGCGCAATGACGGTGACGTGCCACACTGATAAATGTGAAATCATTTAAACCGGGAGATGCCTGTGAAAGTCTGGATTGCCGTAACCCTCGCCGCCGCCGTCAGCTGCTCCGTGTGGGCCTCAAAAGGGGGATTCGACTCCCCGGCAGCGCTGGCCGCCGCGCACGCTGTGCAGCAGAAGTAGCCTCAGAAACCCTCGTCGTAGGGCGTTTTACCCACCACGATTTCCAGCGCGCTGCGCAGCACGTCAAGCTGGACCACGTCTGAAGTGCTCTCGAGCTCGGCGATAAGATAAAGAATGATCGCTTTGCTGGTGACCTTTTTGCCGTGAATAACGATGTCGCGGATGACGGCGTCCAGCACGGCGGTCTCGGCGGCCAGCGCGTCGCCGCCGCTGCGGAAGTGCTGGATGATGTCGGCTTCGGTGGTGGTGTGATGTTCGTTAAGCTGCATGATGTTATCCGTCAGGCCCTGCGGGCAAAAGTGGCCAGGCTCAGTGCCTGAAATAAAAAACGGCCACCTCCCGGGTAGCCGCGTCCTGCGGGCGTCCTGCCACTCTCCGCACTGGTCGGAGATACGTTCTTCAGTTTACTTATGATTACCGCCATCAGGGCCGATCAGGGCACCGAATGCCAGCACGTCAGCGTCGCGGCTCTCACGCGACTGTACAAACTCGCTCTGCACCTCGCCCAGCGCCAGGGCAATGGCTGCACGCCTTTCCGGGTTCGTCTCGCCGCCGTTCATAGCGCGAAGCTGGCGTGCCACGCCGTCTGCGCTGATATCATCTTCGCTGCTCATCAGCGCGACCACCGCCTCGCCCAGCACAACGTCGGCCAGACGAGTTAAATCTTTATTATTCATACCCGCATCTTCCGGTTCGTGCCTTCCGGGCAGGATGGCAGGACGGCCATTCCGGGCGGTCCTGAATGCATGCTGCGGGTCCCGCCTCATAACACCGGGGTAACTCAGCGTTCAAACAGCATGCCGATTAGCGTCTGGTAATGACGCTCTTCTTCCTGATTCGCTGCCACTTCAAGGCGGCGCAGCAGTTTGGTACAGATGGCCTTACGATTAAGGTTCTTGCCTGCGCGCAGGATTTCTACGACAATCTGCCCCAGCGTTTCCTGCTGGGTTGGTGCCGACGCCTTGCTGAAGTAATGCGCAATGTCGCTGGCGGAGTCCGGGAATTTCGTAACGTTCTGACGCATGGTGAACCTCTCAATGGTTAAAATGTAGTCGGCTCTGTCTGACCGTAAAGTTATACAACCAAATCAAACTTGTACAGCAATTGTGTTGTTGTACAGCTTATCTTTTTGTGCAAAAAGTGCTAAATATTACCAAACAGTAACTTAGGTGAGTATCAGCGCGCGAATGATGAGCGGGTTAACGATGAGGTTGTACAACAGTCAGAACAGCATGCTCAGCTCAGGGGCCGGGGTACAGGAAAGAAGCCTGTCCGGTGTCACCGAACAGGCGGGGGATGTCTTCAGTGCGCTGAGCCGCGGCCTGATGCGGTAATCCATCTCAGCTCGTCCCGGTTACCCGGTAATGACTCAAACCCGCGGAGCCAGCGTTTCGCCCCTCTTATCTGCACGCAGCGCGCTGGATTTTCCGCTACGTCGGCCATCTCAGCCAGTTCGCGGATAAGCGAGCCAACGGTAATGTCCGCATTATTCATCGCCAGATGAACTGCCGCTTCGCCAATAATCATTTGGTTCTGGTCATGGTCATGGTCATGGTCATGGTCATGGTCATGGTCATGGTCATTATCAGGCATGCTTTGCTCTCCCTCCGCTTTATTACGGTATTTCAGTGTAGTCACTTAACGAACTGAAAACCGGTTCCGTTTAAATACTTCCCGCGCATTATCCCGTCAGTCAGAATTACGTTCAGCCGCACAGCAATAAAAACACCCTGAATTCAGATGCCTGACAGATTACCAGAGGTAAATATCGGAAAATACTGAATAAAAATTATGTGTGGTCTGAAATCCTTTTCATCCTGAGGTGCAGCCTGAGCATGTGAATGTTTCGGGATTTAATCTCAGAAGAGGATTTAACATGGCCTGAAAATACGGATGATAAGCTTGCAGGTTACTGGCCGTTAATATGCGCCACATATTAGAAAAATCAGGGGGCAGGTTCTGTTGATTATTCTACTTTAACCTAAGAGATAATTTGGAAATGTATATTTCCTAATTAAGCGCGCCGGAATAAAAATTACTTCAGGCGCGCGTCCGGGTGGTTTTATTTAAATTTCAGGTTTTGGGCCCCGCCGGCTGATAAGCCCGCCCTTACGACCGGCCTCGCGTGCGCGATCGGGACAGTTTTTGAAGTTACCGCCACTGGCGGCGCCGCCTTTGCTGCCCGCTTCAGAGGCGCGTGCCGGGTCGGCCGCAAAGTTTCCGGCTCCCCCGCGTCTTGCTGTTGTCATGATGTCTTCCTCAGATAAGAGTTGTCCAGTATTTCAGACGGTTATAGTTTGGCACGTCTGTACAGGGCTGCCCGCCTTCAGGAAACTTTTTTTCAGGACCATGATGGCGGACACGCAATACTGGGTGGCTGAATCTGAAATGCGGGCCCGCTGGACCCTCACGCTTGCGACTTCAGCGATATGCGCCAGGCTGTGTGTGCGGAACGGCGCGTGACATCCCTCCGGTGGAGAGTTGTTCTGCAGGCGTGCCGTGCCGCATTCGTATTACTTCTGCGCAGCGTTCAGGGGATGCGTGCTGATGACAACCCGTCGCCGCAGATGGCTTTCAGGCTCCGCTCCCCAGCAGAAGGCGGCCCAGTGGCCGCAGAACGCCAGCCAGCTGCGCACCGGGTGCAGACAGCCCGATTCACCTGTGCCGTCCCACACGTACACGTAGTGCTCCGGGTCGCGCAGCGCCCAGGCCACCATCCCCTCCCACATCACTTTTGCCGCGTTTGTCTGCGCGCTGTCGGTAATGATGATCGACCAGCGATGCAGAAAATGGCAGAAAAAACGCCGCGCCAGGCCGTGCACCGCCCCCTCATGCTGAGGCTGGCGGGTGCGCCATACCATAACCTGTATGCAAGCGCGCTCCGGCGAGGTGAAGTCTTCGGTTTCCTCCAGCCGCACCGCATAAACGGTCTCCGGATCACGCTCCTGCGTGACCAGCCTGAACTGTCGCTCTGCTCTGTTCTGCCAGAGGGTGTAGCCGAACGGCGTCACAAACCCGGGCAGCGTAAAAGGCTCTGCGTCGCGGGCAAGAAAGGCGCGGGTATCGGCCCGGTTGGTGTCTTCCGGATTCAGCACCTGGCTGAAGCTGGTGTCGGGCAGGGTAATGGGCATGCTTTCGTCCGCCGTTACTTTTCTGTTCACTTAGCCTCCCTGATAACCGGAGCGTTAATTTATATCGATGAATTGTCTGCAATAATGGGTGGTGCTGTTTAAAAGATAGAGCACCGCAGGATTACTGCTGTACACGCGCCTGTGCATCGGTTACTTTGCGCCCTACCTCATTCACTACGCACGGGTATTTGATGCGACAGGACGGACTACCGCCGGAAAAAGAAGCCGGATTGACCGGCTATTTCAGCCAGGTCACTCACCCCTGCCAGATTGAGCTGCTGGGCCGCATCACCGTTGAAATCCTGCGTCAGGAGCGGCGGCTGACGCGCACCGCCTTGTGCCTGAAACTGATAGGGCGCCTCGACGGTACCGACGATGAGGCCGAGAGAGAACACCTGAAGGTTCTTCTCAGAATGCTGTTCAATCGCTGAGCCTGAGGGGTAACACCGGGAGTTCACCGGTCACGAAACGTTCGTCCAGGGAAGAGAGCGGCAAAAGGAATGCCGTGCAGTCATGGCGCATAACAACGGTTCGCAGATGCCGGTTACAGATAAACCAGACCTCGTCGCGGTCGTTGGAAAGAATGAAATACGCGTCAGACGTTTCCGAAGGATTAAAGCATCCCAGCGCCCTGTAGGCCGTCGTGAGGCTGAACCCGCTCAGCAGCGGCAGCGGCCGCGGCCCGCCGGGCAGCTCTTCCACCCTTAGATACAGCCCCTGTTCCATCCAGAGCATGGCCACCTCCGTAGCACTTCTTCATTCTTCAGTAAAAGTTACGGTGCCGGGTGCCTCCCGGTGATTCAGAAAGGCTACCACCTGAATCGCGCTTTTGTTCCTGCTGTACCTGTGTAGTTTGGCCCCGTCGCATAGAGGGATTCACCGTGTTCAGAGCATAGCAGCCAGTCGGCTTTGTTTTCTGACATCACAAAAAATAGTGAAGCAGGACGTTATCTACTGCTGCACCCATTGAATCAAAAAACATTAATTTTTCATAAAACTACCGGATACATTTGGGAGAATGTGATTCTGGTTAACAATGCTCGCCAATTGACTGACAAAGAGAAGGAATTAACTGAAATGATTATGCTGAGAAAAAGCCCGATGGCGGCCAGGTTGTCCTGATTAGTCAGGTCAATAGGGGGGAAGCGGAAAAACCAGCCCATTTTGGACCAGTAAGCACTTGTTCTGAAGCCAGATAATATCACCTCGACACTACCAGTGTTCCGCACTGGCCCCTGCTTCCGGACAGCTGCGAAGCGAAAAAATCAGGACAAATCGCCAGGTCTGGAAAAAAATCCCGGGACGGTACCCGGGAAAAAGATTCAGTTTCCATTACACCCAAATCCGGAGGAGTTCCGGACCGGAAATAACTATAGACAGAATAGAAGGCGTGTCAAAATTTTTCGATAAATCAACTTCTTGGCAAATGCGCATGGAATATTTTCTTTCAACATGCAGCAGGCTTACCCGGCCTTATGAATGTATGCAATACATTCTTTTTTAAAACTTCGAATCTTGTACGCAATATCCTGAACGAATAGCACCGAGAGCCAACCACAATAAGTAGCCCCGCCCGGCAGACTTTGTGCGCAGATTTCATGACTCACCGTCACAAGGAGCTGTTTTATTCACATCCGTACAATCAGGCAGTACGTTACTCGTGGTCGGACCTTAGCTGTGAATACCTGACCCTGGCAGATTTTTTCTCACCGGGCTGTCGTGACCCCCTCAGGCGACTACACTCTGATGAGCCTCACCGCCCTTACTCACCTGCAGGCACTTACCGGAGGCATCACCCTGCCCCGCCGCCGGTATGGAAGGTATATCCTGTGCATTGCATTAAGGTGTGAATGTGAATTCTCAGCCTGTAACCCTTCTGCCGCAGAAAAGACTGGCAGCGATAAGCTCCGGATTGTCAGTCTCAGTCCACACCGGATTAATTAAATGCGTACTCCACGATACCGCTATGCCGGACGTGCTGACGCTCTGGAAAAATTATGCAAAGAGTTACCGCCCTGACGTTACTGAGATATAAGCACTGGATGGATGCCGGGATGCTCAGCGCCATTGCCGAAACGGACGCGCGCCGTTTCCGCGCTGAACACCGTGAGATGCTCAGGCTCATGTACCACATGCACGCCACTGACATGCTCATTCGTGCCAACCTGAAGGGGGAAGCACCATCCCGGCCGAATATCAGACCGCGCAGGCCGCCTGAGCAAGCAGTACTGGTGCCGTGCATGCTAGCCTGCTCCGGCTGGTTCATTGAATATGCGGCCGGCATGACGGCGGAAGCCTGGGATCGCCCCATCATTTATCAGCGCAGAGACGAATAGATGGCGCAGACAAGCCCCCTCAGCCTTATCGAGCAGGTGATACTGCATGGTACGCGACACCGCGGCGCGGTGAGCTGGCTTATCAAAGCGCGTGGCATTCAGCCACCTTAGGACGTGGTGTCACATTTCCTGCGTAAACAGATGACGTCTTTCGACACAAGGGGCTGAAGGAATGGCGATAATCCCAAAGTTTTGCCGCAAATCCGGCCGTTTCGACAAAATCGGGCGAAATAAGGCATGAGGCCTGCTAATCAATAACTGATGGAATTTCAGCAGAAAAGTTATCGGACTTACATCCGGGGGTTTCTGGATAAGAACATTCCGAAGGAAAGCGGCCTAATCTTAAATAACAATCTTTGTAAATTATAGGGTTACGGATTAGGCAATGCGATGTTAGATTGGAGTGCGACATTAGCAGTGCTTAACCCCACCTCTGCGAGAGAGCGTTGTTCCGGCGTGAACAAAATAGGCCCACTTATACTCATTAAGTGGGCTTTTTTTTGATAAAAATTTTTGCTCATTACGGTCAGTCATTTCAATTTTAATCCCCTCAGTTTCAGTGCCATTCTTCGTCTGCGTCACACAGCAAATAAGCCGTTTTGTCCTAAATCCGGGGTTTTGATGAGTTACATTTTTCACCGCCGCGAGCCGGAAGATAAAAAGATCATTGTGATAAATGAACAATGGCAGATTACATACTGGATGCTCACTTTACAGACTACGCAGGATAAGCTGGTGAAAGCTCTTAAAACGGTGGGCACAGACCCGGAAACCGTTAAGCGCTATCTCCTACACTGAGCTTTCTGACTTACCCACCTCCCGGTGGGTTTTTTATTTATATCGGGCCGCCTGTGAGTGCAGCGTGACTGTACCCGGACAGTTCCGGTGACACGCTCTTCGTATTAAGTCAGGCTGGCTGTAAGGGCATTATCCGGAAGTTGGATCAGAAACAGAGAACCCTGAAATAACAGTTTAACCATAACGCTACTTCTCCTCCGTGCTCAACCCTGCAGGCCAGAATGGTGGGCACCCTCAGCTCAGGGTTCAGTCGACTCTGTAATTTCTTACGGCCATCCTGCCGCTTTTTCACTCACGGCCTTGTGTTCACAACGAAACCCTTTTTTATTCCCGTCTGGCATGTCATACGTCGAAATCAGCATTCTTCCGGAAGCAAATGCATTTCTAAGAATTCAAAGTACACCGCCAGGACAACCATACCTGCAGACATGGCAGCTAACTGTAATTAATTACGTTTCGATACAAGCAATCTCAATCGTCAGCCTGATTCAGGTCTTTTCGGGCAGGCTGGCAGCCGTCGTATCAATGGCTGGAACCGGGACACAATATCAGCTGTTTTTTGCGGAAAAATTAACCCTACCGACTGTGATGATGAGAGAAGCCACAGGTCCAGCAATGGGGGAATACGTCCGCGTCGCATATCATGCGTGAACATACCTCCTGTCCCTGAGTTCGGGCAGCGCTGTTATTTTATTCGGGCTAAGAAGAATCCCCCTTGCTGCTGAAAGCGCTCTGCCTGAGTGCCGTCATAGCGGGAATGTCCGGCACGCTGCTCCCACGCATACTTCGCACATGACAGTTCATACAGGGTTTTCCGGACGGTCATCGGGACAATGAAACACCATCATCATGGCATAATGAAAAAGTGCAGTAATTGCACTTTTTTCAGATTTTATGAGGAGAACACATGACAGGATGGCATCTGAGGCAGGAGTATGCTCTGGAGCCGGGAGCGCGCGGCGGCAGAGCTAGGCGTGAGCCTGCGTACGTATAAAAACTATGAAAATGCAGAAGAGATTAAACGCTCGGTGGCCCTGGCAACGGTGACGCTTTCGCTTACCGGGATGATGCCTGCGCTCAGGTCTCAGCAGATGAGCGCAGAACGTCTGCTGCAGCTCCTCGGCGAGATGACGGAAAGCGTCAGTACGGAAGTCTGACCGGGCCGGCGTGAACTGACCGCGGAAAAACAGAAAACAGCGGATAAAAAAATCCCGGGCGGCTGGCCCGGGAGCAACAGGAGTGAGCACTTCCGGTCTGAGGCCGGTGATGTTGGGTCCTGAGAACATGTCAGCTATTGCAATACGTCACACTGGTGTCAGCAGAGAAGTCACGCACCTGTTAAGCATATCGGTTTATACGGGATCTATTACCAGGAAGCGTCTGATTCGACAGGGAATGATGCCGGTACGGTTACAGTTTATTAAACATCCTGGTGAAATTGGGGTGAGAAATTCCGTACCGGCACTGGAAAATTTAGCACACTCACCGCATTCAGGTATCACGGTCCTCGGGTAACGGAACGCCTTCCCGCCACAGCTGCCACATGGCCTGCCTGATGCTCCAGAATCCGGGCGAGTAAAACACGCGCCCGAGTTTCTCTGCGATGGCCGGCGTCACCGGCTTACGATCGCACAACAGTGACCAGACATCCCGCTGTGCCAGACCGGATTTCAGGCAAAGTGATTTTACCGTCA
Source organism: Pantoea sp. Cy-640 (assembly GCF_011752635.1). NCBI lineage: Bacteria > Pseudomonadati > Pseudomonadota > Gammaproteobacteria > Enterobacterales > Erwiniaceae > Pantoea > Pantoea sp. Cy-640. Next base: position 192,710 of record NZ_VWXB01000009.1, read on the forward strand.
TGTCATGTTCAGCGAGCAGGTAAGCCAGAAAGCGGCCGGGCGAGGTGCGGCCATCCATAAAGCCCCCGGGGTCCGTGAAGGTGATAGCCCGAGCATAAGAGGACATCGGCAGCTACACAAGATATGTACCAGCGATTATAAGAAATCTGCTGCAAAACTCACACGGGGCACAATGGTGAGGTTAACGTGTGGCGAAGGTGGGATAGCAGGCTGCAGAAACAGAAAGGCCCGGAATAAATCCGGGCCATCTGGAACCAGTGTGGCGTCATCCTGACACCGAGCTTGCCGTGTCATTATAGCGGGCTTTAACAGAGTAGTATGTCAGGATAGAGAAAAGTTTGTCTTCCGGTAAGATTTCAGAATGTCTTATACGCTTACCCGGGCAAATTTGGACCGCGTTATTCAGGCAGGGCCTGCCGTTTCAATGGATCTTCCTGACCGGGAAGATGCCGGTTGGAACTCTGTTACTGGCATGAAGGTAAAGGGGATGAGTGCGGGATATGTTTTTGAAAAAGCCCGGGGCGGGCCCGGGAATAATTCAACGATTCACCTAACCATTACTGGATCTAAAGACACAGTGCAATAATCATGGCCTGTACGTACCGGCTGTCAAATAAATCCGCAAAATAAATCCGACATTTCATCCCTTAATGACCGTTATTCTGCGCTTTTGCACCCCGCGTTTTCCATGCAAAAACGTCCCTTCAGATGCCCGGCCGGATGTTTCAATTTGTTAATTTTAAAAATAATGCCGATAAATAACCTACAGTTTGAGTGTGTATCCGTCAGGCTGGCGGGTAAAACTCACGATGAGCAGACGAAACTAAGGATTAACTATGGTTGATAAATCAGAAGTTCTGGACCATGCCTAGGTAGTGGACGTTAACGGTGAGCACGTGGGTATCGTTGACCATTTTGAAGGCGACGACAAAATCAAACTGGCAAAAAGTGACCCGGAAGCCGGTGGCCAGCATCACATCATTCCTTTCAGCTGGGTGAAGGAAGTGGATGACAATAAAGTGATTCTTTCCAAATCCAGGGATGAAGTCGAGAGCGAGTGGCAGGCCGTCTGATCAAACCGCCGCGGCAGAACGCCGCGGCAAACTTTTAACGCTTTATAGTTATTACTGCAAAATCCCCTGGTATTGAACACATCATTTTTTCTCACGCATTTATATTCTGATGCACTCCCTTAAAATCCGCCATCTGAAACCAATATTTTATTTTTTGTCCATATGACAGATTTTTCTTCTGGTGAATGCACCAGTTGCGTCTACAGTGAATCCTGAGGTTGTTATTTTCCCGAACAGGAGGATTTGCTGTGTTTTATCACGACGATGAGAAAGGCCATATCATTATCGGAGAGGCAGCGGTCAGCCTGGCGGTCGCCGGCCAGGACATTTCGGTGGAGTCCCTAATAAAGGAGCTCTCCGTAATGGCTGAAGGTGACGTCAGCGACGCGAAGCTTGCGGAAATCTTCGACGCCAGACGCTGGCTCCAGGGTTTTCGAAAGTACAGCAGTCGCGAGCAGGCCGAGCTGCACTGGATGACAATGACGGGCCAGGAAAACGACGGATAACACAACCAGGAACGTAGACCGGCTCCGGCCGTGACACGACGATGAAAGACCAGCCTCGTATCGGGCGCGCTCTGCGCGTGCCGGCCGGAGAAACTGTCAGGGACGACACCTCCGCACTCCCTAAGCTAAATTATTCCGCCCTTTACCCCTTTGTTTTATATGTATAAGCATTTTTTGCCAAAAGAATGCATCACATCCTGCAACATATATCTGTACAACTTTTATTTTTTTGTATAACTTTCCGCGCATCGGTACCCGAACATATTTTAACCGTCCCTTTTACGAGAGAATAATCATGCGCCAGAACAGCCTTAAGCCTGATACTGCGGGAGACATTGCCCGTTACTTTACCGAAGCACAGCTTCCCTCGCAGCAGGAAACGCTGGGGCAAATCGTGGTTGAAATTCTTCGCAGCGGCGCCGCCCTGAACCGGCCGGCCATCTGCGCGAAACTGGTTCGCCGGCTGGAGCTGGCGGGCGGAGCGGAAGAAGAACAGCACTACCGTACGCTAATCGGCCTGCTTTTTGGCCGCGAGCAGGCGGTCTGAAGTCCATCTGCAGCACTGACCGCAGGCTTCATTTCAATGTGGATATTAAATCCGGCGCAGCCTGACCGGATGGAACATCAGCCAGCCGCGTAAGCGGCGGCCGGTACAGGAAGGTGCCCCTTCACTGACACCCGGAAAGCGGTATGTACAGAAATAAAAGCGAAAAAATTATGGATATTGCTATTGGTGAGGCTGTGGCCGGATTGCTCAGCGAGAACGCACCGGTGTCCGGCGCAACGCTGGCGGTCAGGCTGATGGAGATGGCGGCCAGCGAAACCCGCCCGGAACGGGCTGAAGCTCTTCGGATGGCGCTGGATGAAGTTAATGCCGCATTGCCGGCGACGCGCCTGCTGCTGAATCCCGAACTGCTGTTCCTGACCGAAGACAGGCCGCCTCCAGGCACCCGTCAGCACTGAATATCAGCATTCTCCGTCAGGGCGCGGAGGCAGGATGGAGCCTGCAGAAACGGGTCGTCACTGGCGACCTTAACCTTGTTTATCCCGGACGATGGGTTATGCAACAGAATACGACAGAACAAGACATCCTGCAGGCGCTCAGTCAACGTGGTGACCAGCTGGCCCCTGAAACAGAAGTTATCTGCGCCGTACTTGAAAGCCTGAGAGCCCGGGGTGGACGCGTGCTGCGAAAAGACGTAATTCTGGCCCTGATAGCGGAGCTGGAGAGCACTTCAGACGTAGTCAGACTTGACGTCCTGCGCGGTGCGCTTGAAGTTGTGGTGGGCTATCCGCACGGCATTGATGATGAGTAGTTATCCCTGCCGCATTTAACGCCCCGTGACGCTTCAACCGTCTGACAAAAGCCTGCTCTGCAGGCTTTTTTTCGTCTGGTGCCAGAGTGCTCAGGCGAACGTGAGCAGAATAAAACGGGGTGAATGCGAAGCGCACTGCTTCGTACCAAGCCGGGCCGGAACGATCCCCCTTCATCACCGAGGCTGAAATCAGTGGATTCAGCCGCTGTGGCAGGCTGGCGATGAACTTAAACCGGCAGGGCGGCAGAATGAAGCCCGGCGGCGGAACGCCGGGCTGTCTGTGTACAGTCAGGAGGCGCCTCCCCGCGGCACCTGACCCGATATCATCATAAGCCCTGTGAAGGGTTCCTGCCTGAAATAATATTTTTGCTGCCGGCTCAGCCAGATAAACGCTATTCCCTGACAGCGCGTCAGGCTTTCTCTTGCCAGATAAATGCCGCTCAATAATACTGTGCATAATCACAGCATTATCAAGAGGAGGATTTATGCGCTATTTACATACAGCACACACCCTAGCCGGTCTGCGCCTACACCACCGGTGGGACAGCAGCCTGACGGCCGAAAGCCCGGAGGCGGCCCTGAAGGTCCTGCTCAGCCAGGCACCCGGCACCAACTACGAGCTGGCAAACTATGAGCGGCTGACGCTCAGCAGGAACGGCGAGGCCTGTTGTCCTGAAAGCAGCGCCCTGCGCACGGTCGGGCGTGGCCTGCTGTTTCTGGGCTCGCTGCCCTTGCTGCTGCTCGACAGGCTGGCGCACCGGCTGATGGGCCGCTGAGGGCACCGTTTCATCAGTTATCCGTCAGCGTCATGCTGTCGTCTTCCGCGGCAAGCAGAGCTTCAAAGGCCGCTGCTGTCAGGGGCCTGCACAGCCCGTTGCCCTGCATGATGTCGCACTGGGCGCCTGTCACGAACGCCCGCTGCCCCGCATCCTCCACCCCCTCCGCCGCTACGCTGAGCCCGAGGCTTTTCCCCAGCGCCGCGATGGCCCGGAACATCATCCGCACGCGCATGCTGGTGCCGAGCTCGAGGGTCAGCGACTTGTCAATCTTGAAGCCGCTGACGAAGCCGTGCCGCAGCAGGCTGATTGCGCCCAGCGTCCGACCGTAGTGATCGATAACAAATGCGGCTCCCGTGCGCCGGATTGCCGCAAACTGTGCCGGCATCTCCTCAACGAGCCCAGTCAGCAGCGGCTCGTCCACCTCCAGATCCACAAAGGCGGCGTCGCCGCCCGCGGACTCGCACAGCACGCTTTCCAGTCCGGAGCCGGAAAGCTGTCGCGGGAAAAGGTTAACGCTGACCCGCAGTTGCGGGCAGCGGACCTGCCACTGGCGGACCTGCGCCAGCGCGGTGCGGATGACCCAGTCGCCGAGCGTCACGGACAGCGGGCTCTTTATCAGCATTTCAATAAAATCAGCGGGCAGCAGCAGGCCACGGGCCGGATGCTGCCAGCGCACCAGCGCCTCGCAGCCGAGCAGGCGGCCGCTGCCGGCATCATAGCGCGGCTGATAATGCAGGATGAACTGCTGCTGGCGTACCGCGGTTTCCAGCTCGCGCTCAAAGCGCCGGCGCCTCTGCTCCGCCGCCAGGAATTCGGGCCGGAACAGCACGCTGCAGCCCTTGCCCGAGGCCTTGGCACGGTAGAGCGCCAGGTCCGCCGCCGACATCACCGATGAGGCGTCCTCTCCGTGTTCGGGAAAGGCGGCAATGCCGGTGCTGGCGCCCACCACCACGGGGGAACCGTGGTAGCTGAAAGGCGTCTGCACGGCGGCAATCAGGCGCTCCGCCGTCAGGCCGGCACCGGTACTTTCACCCGGCAGCAGGATGATAAACTCGTCCCCGCCGAGCCGGGCGGCGGTGACCGCCTCCGCGCACACCAGCCGTATCTGCTCCGCCACGTGACAGAGCAGCGCGTCGCCGGCGGCGTGCCCGAGCGTGTCATTGACCTCCTTGAAGCCGTCAAGGTCAGTCATCAGCAGGGTGTAAGGCACGCCAGCCTCGGTCAGCTGCCCTAACTGCTGCATAAAGGCACCGCGGCTGGCCAGACGCGTGAGCATGTCCAGCGAGGCGAGTTCGCAGAGGCGGGCCTCGCTCTCGTGCCGGGCGGTGACATCGCGTACAATCATCCCCACCAGGCGTTCGCCGCCCTCCCGCCAGCCGGAGAACGATACGTCGGCCGGAAACTCACTGCCGTCGCGCCTGAGCCCCCATATCTGTAGCGTGCGCGGCTGTGAAATCGCCGCCTCGTCGGCCGTCAGGCGATCCAGCTCGTTGCGGTGGTCGATCTGGCAGCGCTCGGGAATAAGCCCGGCCACGTACTGGCCTGCCATCTCCTCCGGTCCGTAGCCGAACATCCCGGTGGCGGCCGGGTTCCAGAAGGTGATGCCGCGGCGCAGATCGGTGCAGATAATGGCGTCCGGGGAGGTGGCCGAGATGGACTCCAGCCGCTGCTGGCTGGCGTGGCGCAGCACCTCGAGCCGGTGGACCTCCATCCGGTCCATCACCAGCGCGGCTATGTCGGCCAGATGTTGCCGGTCGGCGTCCGTGAGCGGCGGGCGCGGCTGCGTGTCGGTCAGGCACACGGTGCCGATACGGTGGCCGTCCGGGGTGGCGAGCGGGATCCCCGCGTAGAAGCGGATGTGCGGGTAGCCGTGCACCAGCGGGCTGTCGCGAAAGCGCGGATCGTCCAGGGTATCCGGCACGCAGAGGATCTCCCCCTGCGCCAGCGTGTGGTCGCAGAAGGCGACGCTGCGGGCGGTGCCGGTGATGTTCAGCCCGTAGCGGGATGCAAAAAGCTGCCGCTGGTCGTCAATCAGCGAAACGAAGGCGGTGGGCACGCGAAAAAGGCGCGCGGCGAGTGTGGTGAGCCGGTCCAGCGCGTTTTCTGGCAGCGCATCCGGCTGCTGATAGGGTGCCAGCGCCGCGAGGCGGGCCGCTTCGTGGTCTGATGTCGGGCGTTTCAGGGTCTGTCCCCTCGGTGGAATGAGCTGTGGCCGGCATGACACAGCAAAAAGGGGACACGTTCAATCAGACGGGGCCGCAGAAATCCCTGCCGCCCCGCCGCCGGAAGAAAGGCCCGTCAGCTGACCCCGCCGCGGGCGGGGTCAGGGATAACAGTGGGGCCCGGCTGTCCGGGCATCACGAAAACGTCATTTCAGGACCATTCCTGGCCGCGTTTCAGCGCTGCAGGGAGGCGCAGCGCTGGCAGATAACGCAGTCGGGGTGCCGCAGTCGCGCGGACTGGAGCGCGTGCCTGAGCGAGTAAAACGTGCCGAGAAAGCGGCCTCCGCCGGCCTCCGCCAGCTCGCCGCAGCCCGCGCAGTGCACCTCTTCAATCGCGGGGCGCCCGCGCCGCACCGCATAGTAGTATTTACCGCTCATGTCCTTATCCTCTTATCGGCCGGGCCCGCCTGAACTTCAGGGGGCTGCAGGGGACAGAGCCTGCTACTTTTTCTTTTGCGGCACAAGGGCATAGTGCGGGTGACGTCCGGCGAGCAGCAGCAGGAGCTCGTACTCTCCCTGGCTCAGGGGGGCGGGATTTTTTGCCGCCTCCTTCATCTGCCAGACGCGCAGGCTGAGCTCAAACCGCTCGGCGGCGGCCTCCTGCGACAGGCCGGCGGCAAGACGGAGTTCGCGGACGTCGGAACCGACCGCGACGGGCCGGTATAAAAGCTGATTTCCCAGAAGACACTCCTTTCGGGCAGGCGGACCAAAACGGGCCGTAAGGATAAAAAACACGGGGCACGCCCCTGATACATTACATTATCTTAATATTTACCCTGTAGTGCAATCCGTCATGAATCGCCCTTGAGTAAATAATTACAGTCACTTCATTTATTTTTATTCTGCTGAGTCAAATCCGCCGCAGAGCACAACAGGCATATTATCCATACGACCAGGAATCCTCTTCTTTTTTTACGAAATCCTGACAGAAGGATTATTCCGGTATTTTCCGGATAATTATTCGCCAGGATAGGCAGGGCTTACCGGTGGCCGTATTTATCGCGCCGCCACGCCCTGTACCGATAAAAAGGATAACCTGATGAAAAACCGAGATTATATCCAGCGGCGGGTCCCCGCCGACCTGAGCCGTATAGACATCCGGGAGCAGTGGCAGATCACCTTCTGGACGCTGGAGCTACGCACGACCCAGGAGCGTCTGACCCGGGCCGTGCGCGAGGCGGGACCGGAAGCCGACCGCGTGCGGGCGTGGTTGGAAAAAAACCCTCCCCCGCGCACGATGCGCTAATCATGTCCGAAGGCTACCCAGTCGCTTTGTTGTAGCGGGGTATTCACCTTCACCTGAGGCGGGCGAGCCGGCATGGAGACCGCGGTATTGCCGCCCTCTTCCGGCAGCTTAAACCGGGTGATGGCGCCGCCCAGCGCGGTCGTCTGCCCGCTCAGGTTGCCCGCGGTGGCAGAAACCTCCTGCACCAGGGTGGCGTTCTGCTGCGTGACGCGGTCAAGCTCCGCAACCGCCAGCGTGACCTGCGCTATGCCTTTGCTCTGCTCTTCCGAGGCCAGCGCTATCTGGCCAATCAGCGCGTTGACCCCGCCGACGCCGCGAAGCACCTCATCCATCGTGGTGCCGGCGCTGCCGGCGGCCCGTCGCCCGTCACTGACGCGCGCCACGGTATCGGCAATCAGGCCCTCAATCTCTTTCGAGGCGGCCGCGCTGCGCTGCGCCAGCGACCGCACTTCGGCCGCCACCACGGCAAAGCCCCGCCCCTGCTCCCCGGCGCGGGCCGCCTCAACGGCGGCGTTGAGCGCCAGGATGTTGGTCTGGAAGGCAATGCCGTTGATGGTCGCGGTGAACTGGCGGATTTTTTCTGAGCCCTCCGCGATGCTGCCCATGGCGTCCACCACGGTCTGCACCTGCTCCGCGCCCCGCTGCGTGGTGCCGGCGGTGCGTTCTGCCAGCTCGCGAGCATCGCGGGCGTTTTCCGCGTTGTGTTCCACGGTGGCGGTAATTTCCTCCATGCTCGCCGCGGTCTGCTCCAGCGCGGCGGCCTGGGTGGCGGTCCGGTCGGACAGGTCGGCGTTGCCGGCCGCAATCTCCCCGGCCTCGCGGTGCAGGATGACCGCGTTGTCGCGGATGGCCGCCACCGCGTCCAGCAGGCTGTGCTGCATCTCCCTGACCAGCGGCACCAGCTGACCGACGCAGTTGCGGCCCAGGTCTTCCGGCTCGCGCGTGAGGTCGCCCCCTGCGATGGTCTTCAGGTGCGCCCGGATTTTCGCCACCGGACGCACGAGGTGCACCAGCAGATAGCGGTCGCAGAACGCCAGCAGCGCGGCGGCGGCCAGCAGCGCGCTGATGAGAATAATCTCCAGCCGGTGGCGCTCGGCCATCACCGGCGCGTCGTCAGCCGCGAGCTGCTGCGTCAGGCTTCCGAGCCGCTCGCGGGCGGCGGCCGGATAGCGGTCCGGCGCACTCAACGCCGCCCGATAACTGTCCCACGCCGCCTCCGCCGGAACCGCGGCCAGCAGGTCGGCCTTCTCGGCCGCCGTCCCGTCCTGCATGACGAGGCCCGCGCGGGTCAGAAAGGTCAGCTGCTGCGTCAGCGCGTCGGCGCGGTCGGCGTGGCGGTACATCTCGCGCAGCGTCAGCGCGCCGTAGCTGCCGGCCAGCGCCACCACGGCCAGGGAGAGGATCATCATCCACAGCACGACGCGGCGGATGGTAATGTGTCTGAGTAGCTGCATAAGGTTTCCCCGGTGTTGTTATTATTATTAAATAATAAGAAGCACTATCGTTTTTTTAATTGCGCGCGTGATTAAGTTGCGCGCTACGTTTATTTAACAGAAGTCTGGCAGGAATAATTAAAAAAGGACACTCCCCGACGATAAAATAAAAGAATCGCGCTGCGTTAAATAATTTGCTAAAGAAAATAAGCATGACATCAGAACAGACAGCGCCTATAGTAAGCCCCATAATAAAGTTTTTAATCGTTTTTCCCTTTCGCAGTCATTGACTTTTACAACGGTTCGTTACCGTCCACCTTCTCTTTATAATTTCGCACCGGAACCAGGCCAGTGCGCAGGAACTTATGCTGATGAATCTTAACGGCGACAGCGATCGCCGCGCGCGGGCGCTGAAGGCGCTGCGCAGTCCCGACGAAAGCCGTGACGACGTGCTGCGAAAATTTGTGCGGCTGGCAAGCCAGGCGCTCGGCATCCCCGGCAGCTTTATCTCGGTGCTGGACGACGAGCACCAGCACGTGCAGGCCGCACACAACTTCGCCCTCGCGCAGTCTTCGCGGCAGGACTCGCTCTGCCGTCACGCGGTGGACAGCGACAGCGCGGTTGTGGTGCCCGACACCTGGCTGGACGCCCGCTTTGTGACGCACCCGCTCATCACGGGCGCACCCTACATCCGCTTCTATGCCGGCGTGCCGCTGAAGAACCGCGAAGGCATCGTGCTCGGCACGCTGTGCGTCACGGACACCGCGGCGCACCCGTTTGGCGCCGAGCAGGTCACGACACTGAAACTGCTGGCCGCGCTGGTGATGTCGTTTCTGGAGGCCTGGCACTCCGCCGGGTTTGCCGACCCGGTCACCGGCCTGCCTAACCGCCAGCGCCTCATCCGCGACCTTCAGTATCTGGCCGCATCCGGTGACCGCACAGCCCGCCGGCTGGTGCTGATAGACTGCATCGACATGCCGCGCGCCTATGAACTCGCGCGCTCGATGGGCATGGGTCCGGTGGAGAGCCTGCTGAAGGACGTGGCCACGCTGCTGCCGCTGCGGCTCCGTCCTGCCGCCGGCGAGCTGCTCTACACCGTTGCCACCGGGCGATTCGCGGTGCTGACGCGTGACGACAGCCGGCTCAGCGCGGACTGGGTGGCAGGACGACTGGAGGGGATCAGCGCCGACCTGGGCGACGGCATCGCCGTGGCGCTCAGCACCCACACCGGGGAGGTCACCTTCACCCCGGGCGACATTCCGGCGCAGGAAGCGCTGCGTCGCGCGGTCAGCGCCCTGCACGAGGCCATCGGCCGGGACGTGCCCGCCATGCGCTTCAGCGAAGCGACCGATGCGCGCCATACGCTGGACTTTACCCTGATGAACGACCTGGCCGCCGCGCTGCGGGAAGACAGGGGGCTGTGGCTCGCCTACCAGCCTAAAGTCTGCCTCCACAGTGGCCTGCCGGTGGGGCTGGAGGCGCTGGTACGCTGGCGCCATCCGGTACGGGGCGAACTCTCACCCGCCCTCTTCGTGCCGCTGGCTGAGCAGACCGAGCTGCTCAGCGCGCTGACGGCCTGGGTGACCGACCGCGCTATCGCGCGCCTTGCCCGCCTGCGCAACAGCTGCATCCAGCTTCCGGTAACCATCAATATCAGCAGCAGGGACTTCTCCCGCGAGGGCTTTGCCGACGCGCTGGAGGCCAAGATGCTGAAGGCAAAACTGCCCACTGCGCTGCTGGGCATTGAGTGCCTGGAGACCGAGCGCATCATCGAAAGCCCGGCGGCGATGGAGGGGCTGGAGATGCTGAAGCTCAGGGGCTTTGGCATCTCGCTGGACGACTTCGGCACCGGCTACAGCAATATCAGCTACCTGCGGCGCATGCCGCTGGACGTCATCAAACTGGACCGCACGCTCATCAGCGAAATCTCGTCAGACACCGCCTCGCGCATCATCGCGCGCAGCATCATCGCGATGCTGAAGGAGCTGGACTATACGGTGCTCGCCGAGGGGGTCGAGGATGCAGAAACGGTGACCGCACTCACCCAGTACGGCTGCGACCAGGCGCAGGGCTTCTTCTACTCCCGGCCGCTGCCGGAAGGGGAGCTCGACGAGTGGCTGGGCTGGAAGCTGCGCGGGCAGTGCTGACCCGCCGCCGCGGGTTCACAGCCCTCAGGCTGGCGTCCTGTAGCGCCTGAACCCCTCCGGTCCGGCGACGATGACCACGTTACGTCCGGCGCCTTTGGCCTCATAAAGGGCCTCATCGGCGCGGCGCAGAAGCGCATCGCGGCTGCCACAGTCTGACAGCGCGGCCACCCCGGCAGAGACCGTCATGACGCCGACGTACGGGAACGTTGTGGTGCTGACCACGTCGCGGATGCGCTCCGCTGTGCGGGCCGCATCCTCCACGGAGGTCTGCGGCAGCAGAAGAATAAACTCCTCACCGCCAAAGCGGCTGACGACGTCCCCCGTCCGGCACGCCTGCCGCAGCAGACCGGCGAGGCTGACCAGCACCGCATCGCCTGCATCATGGCCGTACCAGTCATTGATTTTTTTGAAGTGGTCAATGTCGATGGCAATCACGCACTGCGCGGCGTCATCGCTGAACCTGTCCGCCATGAGGGTAAAGCCGCGACGGTTGTAGAGTCCGGTGAGCGGATCGGTCATGGCCTCATCGCTGAGGGTAGCCATGCGGCCGGCGACCGCCAGGCGGTGATCCTGTACCGCCTCCTTAAGGCGATCGGCCTCATAATACCAGGCGGGCACCGAGGCCAGCGACGCCTCTCTGTCGTCGTCCCGCACCATGCCGGCCAGCTTTTCAAGCGGGTAAGCGATGCGCCCGGCCATCAGGGCAACGGCGGCGGCCGTGAGCACGATGATCCCCAGCAGGAACCACAGCGCGTTTTCCGCCGTGCGCACGAGAATATGCCGGACCGTTTCAGAAGTGCCCGCGATAAAAATGTTCCAGTCCGTTTTGTGCAGGCTGGCGAACCCCGTCAGAAACGCCTGTCCGCCCGCCTCCGTGCTGAATCGTCCGCTGTCCGTCGTGGCGAGTCGCTTCATCAGGGCGGCACTCAGCGTCATTCTGGTTCCCACGAGAGACGGGTCGTGGCTGAACACGATGAGGCCGTCATTGCTGACGATGCTGACGGTAGAGCCGCGGGCGTAGAAATGCTGACTCAGGATATCGCTCAGCATGCTCTGCTTCCTGAGATAAATGGTGCCGCCGATGTAGCCCAGATAGCCACCGTCCGGCGCAAACAGCGGCTGTGACAGGAACACGACGTAATTACCGGAGGCCGAGGTAAAGGGGGCCGAGATAAACGGCTTCTGCGTGGCGATGGCCTGCCGGCTCGCATCGGAGTGCAGCTTCACGCCGACCAGGCTCAGGCTCTCCGGGGAGGTGGCGGCGATAACGGCGTCGCGGTTTACCACCACCACCGTGTTAAAAAAGCCGGACTGCAGCCGGAGGCGGTCGGTCTCCCCTCTCAGCAGTGCGGGGTCGGTGAGGCCCTTAATCTGCGTAGCGCTCCAGGCGAGCTCGCGCTGCGCCGTGCCGAGATAGCGATCGGTGGTGTCGGCGAGCTTCCTCGCGTAGGCGATGTTGCTCTCCAGCAGGCTGTCCTCGATGTTGCCCTTCTGAAAAATCAGCAGCGCCCCGAGCAGCAGGCAGGAGGTGAGGATCACCCCGCCGACGGAGAGCGACAGGAGCAGTGTACGGAGGCGGAGTTTTTTCAGCGGCATGGCGTCAGGGGTCCGGTTGAGGTGTCATCAGAGTGTAACGGTCACGGACCGGGTTAAATGGCAGAACAGCGCGCCTTTTATGCGCCGCGCGACAGGATTGCGGGGGCCGGCCCACGCCAGCTTAGCGCATTTCATTCTTCTTAATGCAACTTAATCTGATAATCCTCTGCTTTCACACAATATTCGTGGATAAATATCATGGAAAATGCTTAATAAAGCGGTGCCGTCTCACCACGGCATAAATCAACGATTAGCCCGTGAAGGCTTGCGGGCATTTTTTTATCGTGCCGGACGTTTTATTTCATGAAGGCGGGCCGGTACCATACAGATAAAAGGGATATACTCCCTGCGCTGCACACACAACGCGTCTGCACAGCAAACGAAGAGAGCTGGCGTCTCCGCCCTTCCGCACCTGACTCAGGTCCGGACGACCGGTGGCGTATTGTCCGGTATTTACGGAACGTCCTGACCGCGCACCCGCGCGGTTTTTTTCTCCGCCGGCGTACAGGCGAACTTATGCACCCGTGCGGTGGATAACCCTGTGGGCAGGGTGCATACACCATCGGCCAGGGAGCGCACCATGCCCGATGGCGGGTGGCGTACAAATTTCATACAGACAGGCGGGCCGTTTATGAACAAGATGCTGCTGCTGTTTGTGCTCATGGCGTCCCCCTTATGGGCGCAGCCGGCAGCCTGCACGCCCGGCTCCGGCACCTGCATCACGGCTTCGGAGGATAAAAACGTGTTTCTGCACGCGACCTGCGATGACGACGGAGCGCTTCTGATTTCGCTGGAGGCGCCGCACGGCAGGCTTTCGGGCGATGACATACAAAACAGCGCAGGACAGGACGGCGGCGGATGGACGTGTGCCGGCGAGGCCCTGCGTGGACACTGCAACATTCTCTACGCCCGGGTGCCCGGCGCCATGCTGGACATGCTGTCCGGGCGTGCAGGCCGAGGAGTCCGGCTGGCCGGCGCCCTGCCGGAAGGACGCCCCCTGCATTTTTCTTCCGCCAGCCTGCGCCTCTGGGCTGGCGCCCTGCCCGCGCGCTGCCACTGAGCCCTGCCCCCCGGTGATCGCGGCCCGCACTGCCAGGAATCCTCTTATTCACGTGCGCCCGGTTGCCTTAACGGCAGCGGCGGTCTTTGCTTAAACCACTGCGGGTATACAGCAGGTTAAGCGGAGAAGAAACGCCATGGGTCCCGTACGCTGCCGGCGCTGCTGTGCACCTCTGACCACGGAGGATCGTTATTATTTTATCAGCCACTGTGAGACCTGCGACACGGACATCCGGCATCAGGCGGGTGAGGCACACACACCCGTAAAGTCCCCGATGTATGTGATGAGGGGCGTCTTTTTCTTATTGCGCCGTTACCGCCATATCCGGACGGCCGGGCGCTGACCTCTCGGCGGAAAAGTGACTTCTGCCAAGAGGTGGCTTTTCAGAGGAACCGAAACGATTCGGATATTAAGAAAATACGCATCCCTGCGTGATTTTATTTATTTCCGGATTGTTAACAAAATGTAGGTTACAGGAACCCCCGCATCATTTTAATATAAGACCAGCTTGTCATTCTTTTAATAAACTTTTTCGGGCAGGTGAACTTCCTGCCCTCCCAGTCAAGATTAAACCACTGAAAATCATCATCCTTTATCTTATCTATCATACTTAAAGCCTGCTCTGGCGTCCGGAAAGCATAAGCCTTCATCACGCCTTCACGGGTGCACAAATCAATGTGAACCATATAACCCCCGGGTGAAAAACTACTGTGATTTTATATTATTTTAATAACACAATCATAATAGACCTGTTTTCTCACGGTGCGTTATTTATTTTCGTTATGATTGCGTAAAAAAGGCGCTCCTGAAAAGTTGCATAAAATACCTGATTATATTTGTGTTAAATAAACAGGAATTCTGATGGCAAAATTCCTGGTCATAAATTAAATGGATCTAATCACGTTAAATCAGATTAACGCATAAGATCATGCTGCATGCTCATCGGACTGATGCCTGCACGCCCGGATATCATGCCACCGAAAAAATTGGCAAGAGGGTTGCGGTTTTTTGCCAGCCTGTGATGCGGGCTTCAGATCCGGGCCGTCCGCCCCGGGCCAGAGCAGGCAAGCTTTTGACGCGGGGGCACGGTCCGCTCCGGAAAAAATAAAACGTCCTGCAGCGCTCAGGAAAAATGCATTCCGGCCGAAGATACAAAGGAAAGCAATCGCCCACGAGTATAAGCATATATGGCCCGAGCCTTACCCCCTTCGTACCAGCCCGTATCACCTTCCTGTCTGGCTGACAGGCTTCGCGAGCTGGCTGACCTGCTGGAGTCCCGCAGCCCGTTAATCCGCGCGGCTGAGAGGCATCACACCACCGGAAGTCGCGGTGAGCCGCTCATGATCATCCGTATTGAGGTTTATGAGGAGCCGCGGTGAATACGGCGTGCGTGTGGTAAACCGCCTGAGCAGCAGGTTGGATGACGGTCAGAAGCAGACTGACATCAGAATACACCGGCTATGATGTCCACCCTGTCATGACCGCTGATATCCTTTTTTACGGATCCGTTTCGCCTGCTGTTAATTCAAAATCTTATACCGGGACGAAAATTCAGATAAGTGTTCTGGTTAAAACCTCATCCGGGGCTACAGTTGCAGTGAGACTGTCACTTTCCCGGGGCGGAGGTTGTACTGTGTTTTATCACGACGATGAGAAAGGCCATATCATTATCGGCGAGGCTGCGGTCAGACTGGCGGCCGGAGATCTGGGTTAAAACTTCACATTTCCTAAATCACGCCTGAAAATAACTGACCTGAATAATTGCTTATTAATCATGAGCTAGTTTTTTTTGATACCGGAATATCATTCCGCATCCGATAAATCACTATACAGGGTTCTTTTTTTATATACCTTCCGCGCAATATCACCCGTTCATATTTTAAACACCCCTTAATCAAGGACGCTGAATGCGCCACAAAGGCCCTGCCCCCTATACCGCAGAAGATATTGCTCTGTACTTCTCTGACGTTCAGGTTCCCACGCAGGAGGAATCGCTGGGACAGATTGTGATTGAAATTCTGCGCAGCGGTACCGCCTTAAACCGCCCCGCCCTGTGCGCAAAGCTTGTACGTCGCCTGGAAGTGGCCGCCAGCGCGGAGGAAGAGCAGCACTACCGCATACTGATCGGCCTGCTTTTTGGCCGCCAGAGTGCAGCCTGAATTCGTCGGGCCCTGAGTGGTGTCTGTTATGCATAAGAATAAAACCGAAGAACAAATCCTCAGTGTGCTAAAACAGCATGGCAACCAGCTGGCCGGAGAGTCAGAAATTATCGGCGAGGTGATTCATCGCCTGAAGCTTAACGGGGACCGCGTGCTGCGTAAGGATGTCATACTCTGCCTGATAGCAGAGCTGGAAAGTACCACAGACGTAGTCAGGCTCGACATTCTTCGCTGTGCACTTGAGGTTGTTGTGGGTTATTCACATGAGGGTGAGGACTCTTAGCCCGGAACAGGAGCGGAATGCGCTCTGTCAGCTACCCTGGCCGCAGCAGCCAGAGGCGGCGTCTTTTCAACTGGTCTTTTTGCATTTATGCCAATGGCATGCGTTATCAGTACTATTCTGTGCGCAATTATAATCCTGAAACATCAGTAACACCGCATCTTTATGTTTGCCTGAAATAATTATTATCGTCTTCTCCGCCCATTACAATTAGTGATATTCCATTCCACATAAAATAAGTTATGTGGAATGCAACATTGTGCGAGTAGACTTTGACAGCAATCAACATTGCTGTCAAAGGAGAACGCGATGCTGATCACCGGATGAATACGTCCTGTTACTGGCGAAGCGTTGGCTGAAACTGCAGTCCGATCTGGGACGGGCACAGGCTACACTCACGGCTTACCGCTGTGCCCTCCGCCATTATTTTGCGTTCTGCAGCCAGAACAGTATCGAACCTGAAAAGGCCCGGTTTGAAGACCTGGCTGCGTACATCAGCCCTCAGTTGCCCGGCATGCCTTTTCCCGTGGCCAGCGCCACGCTCCAGCTGCGCCTGTCGGCGATTCGCCTCTGGTATGACTTTCTCATCTACCTGGATCTGTGCGCGGTCAACCCGCTGCCCCGGTCAGACACGCCCGGCATGCTGAATTCCGGCCGGGGACTGGTTCCCCGCGTCGTAAAGCTGCCGTGCATTCCTGAAGGTGTTCAGTGGCAGTCTTTTCTCTTTCATGCAACCGCTTCCCCGCTGCGTGATCGCCTGATGCTGGCACTCACCTATTACGGTGCGCTGCGGAGGTCTGAAATTACCGCGCTCAGTATCGAAGACTTTGATTTCGCGCACCGTCTTATCCGCATCCGGGCAGAAACGACCAAGAGCCGGCGTGAGCGTATTGTCTGTTACAGCCCGGCCGTTGCGCCCGTGCTGGCGGCCCACCTTATGCACATGAAGCGTACAGGAATCGTCAGAGGGGCCCTGTTCCGTTCCGCGTCCGATCGTAATCCGAGCGCGCCGCTTTCATTCTGGGCTTGGAGCAAAACGGTTCGTAAATGGGCGCTGGAGTCCGGGATGCCGGACATCTCAACCCATACCTTCCGTCACCTGCGGCTGACGCATCTGGCCCGCGCAGGCTGGAAGCTGCACGAGCTTGCCACCTATGCGGGACACCGCGACCTGACCACAACACAGATTTATATCCACCTGTCGGGGCGGGATCTTGCTGCCAGGATGGCCGGCGCGATTGAAACGGCAGATATCAGGATGGCAAACCTTATTTTCAGCCTGGAGAAATAACATGAGCGCACACAAACCGACTAGATGCAGCTGGCGTCCCTTCGACATAACTGAATACCGGCTTAAGTCGTCACTGACGCCCGCTGAACGCGAGGCGCTGGCCAGCGCTCACAGCCGCGCCGGCATGCTGCGGATGAAGCCTGCGCCAGACCTCATCAGACCGCTGAAGGATATTGCCACCGGAAGCGGATGCAGCAGCAAAATCGCCGGGCTGGTGATAGCCGGGCTGCTGCGCGAAATGTACTCCTCCGGCATTCCGTGCTGGCGATGGTCGCAGGAACGCTGGCAGACGCTCTGCCGGGACGTCAGGGAGGGCCGGCCTTTGATTGCCGCCTTTGCCTGGCATCTGGGGGGGTTGCATGACCCGCTCAGCCTGCCCGATATACGCAAACCCGCCCTCTACGCCTCTGCCATTTTCGGCCAGGCTATTTATCATCAGGAGCTGCACCGTCTGACAGATACGCTGACATCGCTGGGCTATGCCCCGGCCAGCCAGAAAAATCATGTCTCCGGCATACTGGCAACGCTGATGATTATAAATCAGGATCCCCGGCTGGAGACGTTTACGCCGGAACTGCTGTGGCAGGTCCAGTCCGGCATGGAGGCAGGCACCTCCCGGTATGTCGGGCGGGTTTCGCACGCACTCGCTGCGCTGGGTATTATCAGCGCCCCGATGCGGATGCGAAACTACACAAGATGGTATGAAAAACCGGTAGAAGGCATCGATCCGGCCTGGGTGCACTGGTGCCGGCGCTGGCGTGAAACGTCCGTGCTAAGGCCTCGCACCCGCGAAACCCAGTACAGCTTTGCCCTGCGTACTGGTCTCTGGCTGGCCCGGGAGCATCCGGAGGTACGGGAACCGTCAGACTGGACCATGGAGACCTGCGCGAGCTTCATCGCGTCGGTAGGCCGGATGAACGTGGATGAACTTCAGCTGGGCACGGAAAGAGGCACCCGGAAATCGGTGCGCACCGGCGAGCCCATGATGCCGCATTCCAGGGCGAATTTTATCTATTCACTGCGCCGTTTTATGATTGATTACGAAAACTGGGGCTGGGGACGTCTGCGTTTCAGCCCGGCACGTCATCTTTCAACACCCGATACGCCCCTTTTCCGTCGCGGCGTCAATCCTAGGGTCATCGACGATCCTGTCTGTCTGAAGCTCATCTGGGCAAGCCTCAATCTGCGTCAGGAGGACCTCCTCACTGAGATACATTACCCGCTCGCCATGCTGCAGGCGATGGCCGTCATCTGGACCCATGCGGGTTTGAGGAAGAGTGAGCTGCTCCGACTGACGACCGGGTGCATCGCGGCGCAGGCGGACGATATTGAGAAGGACGACGGCAGCATCATTCCGGCAGGAACCCTCTGCTACCTGCATATCCCGGCCGGAAAAACCTCAAAAGCCTTTGTGAAACCGGTGGCGGCCGTGGTGAAAAAATACGTCGACCTCTGGCTGGATGAACGTCCTTCTGAACAGGCGATGCTTACCGACGAGCGGACCGGTGAGAAAGTCCGCCTTCTGTTACAGTACCGCGGTAAGTCTGCCGGCGATGACATTCTTAACCGAACGGTAATACCGATGCTTTGCGCACGTGCGGGCGTCCCTTTGCAGGACAGTGGAGGAACGATAACCAGCCACCGGGGACGGGCCTCAGCGGTGACCGCACTGGCCAGCGTCCCGCAGGGCATGTCGCTGTACGAACTGATGCAGTGGACGGGACATTCAACGCCTCAGTCTACTATGCATTATCTTCGCATCCGTCCGACCCAGCTGGCCGCCTCGTTTGTCAAAGCAGACCGGGTCGCGCACATGATCAGCGTGCTGATTGATCACGATCCGGAAGCCGCCAGCCTGACCGGGCCTGCGACTTACTATGATTTGGGCGATTCATACTGCACGAATCCCTTCTGGAGCAGTTGTCAGCACCGGATGGCCTGCATTGGCTGCGACTTTAATCTGCTAAAACAGAGTGCACGCGGACTGATACTGGAAAGCAAAGCCTCTGTTCGGCGTTACCTTGAGGAGATTCCGCTCACACCCGATGAGAGAACCATCGTGGAACATGACGCAGATAAAATTGAACAGGCACTTAAAAGATTGTCCCTTAAACCAGAACGGTAAAACGGGCCGCATTATGCCAGTAGCGGACGTTTAAAATATACGCTTTGCTACAAAACTAACCTGCTCAAGATTAAATTCAATCCATTAGTTAAAAACTAGTATTACTACTGATCGTTGTCTCAAGGTCACCGGAGGTTATGTGTCATTGCAGAGTATTGAAATCGTGCCTCGCCTACTGCCGGACGTTCGCGCAGGCAGGAAGCGTCATACCATTCGATGGCGGGAACGCGAAATTGTGCCGGGCCCTATGCTTTACGTAAACGTGCAGGATGTCTTTGACACGGTCATGGTGTGTGTCACGCACGTCGAAAAAATGCCGCTTTTTGACGTTGCGGCCAGGCTTGGAAAAAGTGCTGAATGGCCTGATGCTGAACTGTTGGAAGGGATGCGTGAGCACTACCCGTCCATTGAGATGGATTCAGAGGTTACGGTCATCCACCATTTACCGCCTGCGGCGTATGTTAAATCTTTATAGGCGTCATAGTTAGAACAGCATGGTAGATTCAGTTGTTAAAACTGAGCTGAGGATAGTGAATGTTCAACATTTCAGAAGTCGAAAAAGGGGATTCTGACCTGACGTGGTTGGTTAGTGAGCTCGATGCCTTTCAGAGCGGACTGTATCCTACAGAAAGTAACCACTGCCTAGATTTTTCAGCAGTCAGTGACGAACAGCTCCGATGCGTGATCGTACGTGATGAAGGAAATGCACCTGCAGGTTGTGGTGCTTTGCTATTTCACGAAGACGGCTCAGCCGAGATTAAGCGGGTTTACATTCGACCGGAATACCGGGGAAGGAAGCTTGGGCAGAATATAGTCAGTGCAATCGAGGGGATTGCTTCAGAAAAGAAATCGCGGCTGTTGCAGCTTGAAACAGGGATTCACCAGCAACCGGCTATAGCGCTATATCGCAGGTGCGGGTACGAGATATGCGATGCATTTCCCCCATATAAAGCAGATCCGTTGAGTGTTTTTATGCGCAAAGAGCTTCCTTGACTTCATGCTGTTATAGCGCCAAGGAAGTGCGCTACAGAACTGTTATATTTAATATGAGCGCTAAGCATGGTCAGTCCTGTTACAGACCTCAACGACCTCAAATTCTTCTGCGACAAGCTCCATGTCGTCAGCGTAAAAGCCAGCTCTGGTAAAAAAGGCTTTATGCTCAGATCTCCAGTATTCGAGGCTCAGATCTCCTTCGCCTTCTTTGCGGGCTAATTCCTTAGTAACGTCAGAGAAGCGAACCAGACGCATTGAGTCATTCTGATGTCGCATACCGGCTCATCCCGACCGTCGAGGATAATATTGTGACTGCCTATTCTTGGTGGCGATTTTTCTGCCAAGTATGAGGCCAAAGAACCACAGGATGCGGTTTTAATCCCTTTCATAACCAAGTCCGCCAGCTCGTTATCCATATCAGCATTGTCTCCGATCTGCCAAGCCTGGGAATCCGGATATTTCGCCTTCAGAGCATCAACTAAATTCATAATAAAATCCTTTTGCAGCAACCGTTTGGTGGTTGAAGTTAGCACAGATTCATTGAATTCGTTTCTGGAGTGGTATGTTTAATGTGGCGTAACATCCCTATCCCCAGAATTTTGACGTCCGCAGATCGCTCAAAGCGGATCAACGCTGATACTAAGCTGCACTAAATTCATTTTGTTATTGCCATCAGATCCCATCCGACAGGCTTGAAACGCCGCTTCTGGCAGCACCCTGAAGCTTGCCGGATATGCCAATCAGCGCAATCGTCCTACCGAAAAGCCACAGATCTCGTTCGCTTGCAATTATGTTTCGAAAATGTCGGGCATGCAGGATGGAAAAGCTATCGTTAGCGAAACCTTTAAGCGAGTACTTTGTTGGATATTGTGCCTCGCTTAAATAAAGCGGAGGCGGCTTTTACCTTCGCTTCTGCCGCTAGGCGATCAATTTTAGGTGCCATACTTTTCCAATAAGTGGTTGCTAAGCAGCAAATTCAAAAAAATTAAACATCATATTCATATATTTCGAACAATTACGTTTTTGTCGTAATCCCTCTATCTTTCCTCCTCTACATTCCGCATCGCTACTGACTTGCTGCAATATCCGTGACTAAGAGTGAAAAGCGTTTAGCCCAAAAACACGATGCGTTTCTGTTCTTGACATAGATTTACTAACGGAAAGGGAATGTTAAGCATTTTTGATAATGATAATGTCTATCAGAATCATTACACAAATCTTACATTATCATTCAGGATTGAAGATGAAACGCACTAAGATTGCCACAGCATTGGCCGTGATTTTGGCCGCTAAGTTCAGTTACGCTGCAGAACAGACGATGACAGTTTCAGGAAATATTCTGGGTGACTCCCGCGCTGAAGAGGTTAAAACCTGGGCGGGCAGCCGCACGGTTATCAGCAATGATCAATTAGAAAAAGGCGCTAACCGCACCCTTGATGATGCGTTGCAGCGCGTGCCTGGTGTCAAAATTCAGGATGAAACCGGCACAGGTGTTTTGCCACAGATTGCGGTGCGTGGTTTATATGACAGCCGAAGCGGTCGCGCTCAGATTCTTGAGGACGGTATTCCGCTGGTGTTAGCTCCTTACGGACAGGAAGGCATGTCGCTGTTTCCGGTGACCTTCTCAACCATCGATCGCATTGACGTGGTGCGCGGCGGCGCGGCGGTGCAATACGGCCCAAACAACGTGGGCGGCGTCATCAACCTCATCAGTAAACCGATCCCATTGAAGTGGGAGAATGAAATTGCAGAGCGCGCCACGTTTTACGGTAAAGGACGCAATCTGTGGGATACCTACCTGCGTACTGGCGGCATGTTAAATGATGATTTTGGATTGCAGGTCGAAGCCAATCAGGTGAAAGGCAGCTCATTCCGTGAGCACAGCGACAGCAAAGTTCAGAACTTCCGCGTGCGTGGCCTGTGGAATATTAATGAAGACACCACACTAAACCTCTCCTACCAGTATTACGACGCTCACGCGGATCTCGCTGGCGCCCTTTCAACTGCAGATTACAATCGCGACCGTAATCAGAGCACCCGTCCCTGGGATGACTACGACGGTCATACCAAACGCTACAGTGCAGTTTATAACCAGCAGCTGGGATCACTGGGCTTTATTGATAACGCCGAATTTAACTGGATGTTCTTCGGTCATGAGTCAGACCGTGATTTCCACGTTGGCATGAGCAAAGTAGCCGGTCAAAACTTTAATCCGGCCCTGCCCGCCGATATCGTGCAGAACTCCCCGCGCAGCTTCAAGGTCTGGGGAACCGAGCCGCGCCTCAGCATGGACATTAATGGTGACAACGTAAACCAGCAGTGGATTGTTGGCGGTCGCTTTGTCAGTGAGAAAGTGGGCTACCAGGTGCGCCAGCGCACGCTGGCTACCGGCACCACCTCCGTCACTCGTGACTGGGACTTCGATGACAAAGCCTGGGCCGGCTACATCAGTAACGCCGTTAAGCTCTTCAGTGACACTTTAACCATCACACCCGGCATGCGTTATGAAAACGTCAGTGAAAAATACACCGATAAAAAAACCGGGATACGCACCTCCGCGCCTGATACACAGTGGCTGCCGGGTCTGACCGTCGGTTATCAGCTGACACCTCAGTGGTTCCTGTATGCGGATATGCAAAAAAGTCTGCGTCCGGCGCAGGTGACGCAGATTGTCAAAGGCGGCGACGTCAGTTCTGAGCTGGCCTGGAACTATGAAAGCGGCGTGCGTTATACCCCGACTGATAACGTCAGCCTGCATGCAGGCCTGTACCGTATCGACTACAAAGATCAGATTTCGTACGACAGTGTGTCTGACAGCTACCTCAACATTGGTCGTACCCGTCATCAGGGTGTCGAGCTGGAAGGATTCTGGAGCCCGGAAGCGGTTGAAGGTCTCAAACTGCATGCGGGCTATGCCTACCTGCAGGCCGAGCAAAGGAACGGCGTGAACCGCGGTAAAGACGTGCCTTACGCCTCCCGCACTCAACTGACGCTGGATGGCAGCTACGACTGGCGCGATACCACCTTCTCGCTGTCGAGCTATTACTTTAGTAAGTCCTACGCGGACGCAGCCAACACAGTGCAGGAGAACAGCACCGGCTCGGTTGGTCAGATGCCGTCATACTGGGTATGGAATGCGCAGGTGAGCCGCGATCTGTATAAATCAGGCCGCACCGTGCTTAACGGCTATGTTGGAGTCAATAATATTTTTAACCGCGATTACTGGTTCCGTGGCGTGGACACCAGCCCGTGGGGACGTCAGCCAGCCCCGGGACGTTCTGTCACGGCGGGTGTCAGTCTGAAGTTCTGATCGTTTTGAAGAGAGCCCGCTCACCAGAGCGGGCTTTTTTATCATGGCTGGACGTAAAAAAGTCCGCTGTAAGGCATTCCGGTGAAATCGCGATACAGCGATTCTAAATCCGCCTGAGGATCGACATCGGTAAACTGCTGCGGATGAAAAAGTTTAGCCATTGCTTCTAACGCCACAACGTTAAAGGGGCTATCGTAGAACTGATGGTATATCGCCATAACGCGGTCAGATTTTGCCACGGGCAGCACACTGATACTGTCCCGCTGCATCAGCTTTTCGAGCTTTGGTAAGGTACTGAATCGTGTCGCTTCATATCCCAGAGGTACTGCCTGAGATGTGCCTCCGCGCCTGCTCCAGTCGGCTCCGCTCATCAGATACACATCAGGGCGAGCCACAATCAGCAGCTCAGGACTAATATCGGCTCCCTGCGACGGCACCTTGTCCGCCATCAGATTCCGCCCGCCCGCTTCGGGTATGAACTCACCAAAACTGTCGCGGCCAAATACCGCGCAACAGTTCAAGCCTGTCATTCCGGCATGGTTTTCAAACACCACCCCAGGCCAATTACTCTTGGAGATTGTCGCGACACGCTGGCGGGTTCTGTCGAGAAGCTGATTCCAGCGCTGAATAAACCGTCCGGCATTCTGCTGCTCTCCGGTAACCTCCCCCAGCAGTTTCATGCTCAGGGGCGTGTGGGTCAGCGGTTGCTGGCGGAAGTCGATAAACACCACCGGAATGCCGCTTTTCTCCAGCAAATCCAGCGTCCCCTCGCTTTTCAGTTTCGCCAGTATTCCCGTATCGAACACGATCAGGTCAGGCTTAAGCATCGTCGCTTGTTCAACGTTAAAACTGCTGCGGTAAGGATTGATGAATACCGGAATGGAAGACAACGACGGGTAATGCTGCGAAAAATACCGCCCCATATCTGGCGCGCGGGTCTGAAGCGAATCATCCCAGCCAGCGATCCCTTTAAGCGCATTGCCTGGATGCAGCAGGCTCATTGGTAACAGCATGCGACTGTCCGCCAGGATTATGCGCGTTGCCGGCGCGTTAACCCTGACCTGCCGACCCGCGAGATCGGTCACGGTGACAGATTGAGCGACAGCTGCCTGCGAGCAAATTAAGGCAGCCAAACCCAGTATACACTGGCCTTTCATCTTATCGGTTTCCTTACAGACATTTCTGATTGCTAAACCAAATTAAAGTATCAAATGAGATGCATTGCAGCTGAAAATTAAGAAAGCTGACACAGAATATTACTAAATAGATCATAATATCAAAGATATATCATGAGTGTGAATTATGAAAAGTGTTCAGGTTACTTCTATTTCACAACTATCACTCAGTGAATATATTTAACCATCTTGTTTAAATCATTTGAAAAACTTAAGATCAAACGTAATGATAATGTAAATGATAAGTATTACCAATACAGGTATTAATTATGATTTCGCTTGCACTACCCGTGGAGCGTTCCGGTTCAGGAAATGGACTTTTTGGCATCCTGAACTCCGTTCCTCACCCCACCCTTGTGGAAATGATCGCTGTCTCAGGGTATGACTTCGTGATCCTCGATCTGGAACATCTCCCTCATGACGAAACGCTGCTGAGTCAGTGCATCCTAGTGGCTCAGTTCAATGGCTGTGCACCGCTGGTACGCCTTACCTGCGATGATATTGCGCGGGCCGGACGCATTCTGGATATGGGGGCTCACGGCATCGTCCTGTCACGCGCAGAAAGTGCAGAGCAAATCATCTCGCTGCGCAATGCGATGTTCTTCCCCCCGGTTGGTACGAGAGGCATCACTGGCGGCAGCGTAACCGGCTTCGGGACGCTATCACTCGGAGACTACATCCGTCAGGCCAATGAAAAGTTATGGCTGGTGCCGATGATTGAAACGTCGTCGGGTATCCAGGCCATTGATGCCATGCTACGCGTGCCAGAAGTCACCATGGTGATGGAAGGCGCGCTGGATCTGGCCATGAGCATGCAGCTTGGTCCACAACCCGCACACCCCAGGGTTGAAGCAGAAATCCGCCACCTCGCCGACCGCTGCGGGGCCGCAGGGATCCCCTTCTGTGCAAATCCCCGTACACCCGAGCAGCAGCAATACTGGCAAAGCCATGGCGTAATGCACTGGCTGTGTGGTGAAGATCGTGGCTTCTTTTTCCGTACGCTGAAACAGCGGCTATCTGACATCCAGTCTCTTTAACTTATCCAACTCCAAACCAAACAGGTAAACACATGCTTAACCACAAGCCCTATGTGATAGTCAGTCACGTCGTTAACGCGGCCGTGACCGAAGGTTTTATCCCTGCAGCGCAGCGGCTGGGATATCAGGTCATCCTGCTGACCGACCATGCCATGGCGCACAGTGGCGTTGTTGAGGAGAGTGTTCGGGTGATCGAATGCGAGGTATTTAACCCGCTGTCGATTCTCGACGCCCTCACCGAATGGGGCATTACCCCTGCTGCGCTGTTCTCCAACAGCGATCATCTGCAAACCGCCACCGCCATCGCCGCTACCGCACTTGGCCTGCCTGCAAAGAACTGGGAAATCTGCTATGCCGCTAAGGAAAAATGGCGCATGCGTCAGCGCCTGGCGTCAAAGGGGCAGCCCTCGGTCTGGTCTTCTCAGCTGCTGCCTGATGCGGAGGTAGGCACAGACTGGCCCTGGCCGGTCGTCATTAAGCCCGGCCAGGGCGTGGCATCGATGGATGTTCGGCTAATCGAAGATCACCACAGCTGCCAGCACTATCTGGCCTCCCTGCCCGTTCGCCAGACGTTGCTGGTTGAAGCTTTTATGCAAGGTCCACTGTTTACGCTGGAAACGCTCGGCGACGGAACTGAACTGGTGGCGATTGGTGGCTTCGATGTTGAGTTGTCCGCGCCACCCCATTTTGTGGAAATGAGTGCGCGTTGGGAAGGAGAACACAGTACCCGCTGGAAACAGCAGGCTCTGGCGCAGCTGCAGGAGTTTGGCGTAGGTTTTGGTGTCTGTCACAGCGAGTTTATTGTTACCGAAAGTGGCCCCGTTCTGGTGGAAATAAATTACCGCAGTATCGGCGATGGTCGTGAGTTCCTGCTAAATCGCTTGCTGCCGGAAGGCTGGTTTATGCCTATTCTGCGCCTGCATCTTGGTGAACCTCTTCCACCGGTGAAAGCCGCACAGGGTGAGGCACTGATTCATTATCTGGTGGCAGGCCAGAGCGGCACGTTGCACACCCCGCCGCAACCGGCGAGTGCACCGGGACTACAGTACCGTCCGCTTAAAACCTCCGGTGACCGCATTGAGTTGACGCACTCAAATAAAGATTATCTCGGTGTGCTGTACCTGGAAGCCAGCGACGATGCACAGCTCACGCAGCTCACTGACCGCACGCTCGCGGCGCTGAAGTGGGAGATCGTCTGATGAATCAGCATGACTACATTACTCTTCGCATCATCAACGCGTGCCTGCGCGAAAACGTCAGCGGCTTGCTCAGCCAGGGCCACATATCCCTGGAGAATAATCACCACTGGCTCAACTGGCAGTCGCCTCATCAGCTATTGCGTCTGGAAGTTCACGCCTGTGATTACATGCAACCCTGGCAGGCGCTCTCCCCGATATGGCAGGTTAAGACAGCACAGGGATGGCAGACACGGTCTGGCTATGAAAGCTGGCTGGCAGCGCTGATGCCTGACAAGGACCCGGAAACCCGCGAACTTTTTGCCACCTACAAGGAAGAAGCAGACAGCGCGGTCATACAGGGTGAGCTCTGCGTAACCGCCTTTACAGAGCAGCGGACGTCACTGCTGCGAACTCCGGGTCAAATGAACTGGGGCGAGCGCCTGCGACACGCCGACCAGCTGGCAAGCTATCTCGATCACCCCTACTACCCAACGGCACGCGCCAAATTTGGCTTCAGTGAAGCGGACCTGCGCCAGTACGCACCGGAATTTTGCCAGGCATTTCATTTGCGCTGGCTGGCCGTACCGCGTGAGAAACTCACATTCACCGCTGAGCAATATAAGCCCGAGTGGTGGCCATTGCCTTCACAGGTTGGACTGGTAGCACAGCAGTTCCACAACCATGAATTAATCCCGGTACATCCGCTCACGCTGAGCCAGCTTTATGATCTTCCTGAAGGGGCAACCGTTGCACCTGAGGCCTGGCTCAAGGTGTATCCCACTTTATCAGTGCGTACCGTACAGCTCGCCGATTACCCGGACCAGCATCTTAAAGTTCCCCTTACCATGCGCACGTTAGGGCAGAAAAATATTCGGCTGATTAAACCGTCAACGCTGTATGACGGTCAGTGGTTTGCCGAGGTGCTTGCCACGTTGGAGGAAGCGGATAGCGTACTGCGCGGTAAGTACCGGCATGTTGATGAGAGCTTCTGTGGTCACGTCGCGGAAGAAAAGCAGCTGGCCTTTTTGTTGCGCCGCTACGCTGCACCTCGCAATGATGAAACCCTGCTGCCTGTCGCGGCCCTGGGCAGCAAGCTGCCGGATGGTCGCTTTTACCTGGCTTCTCTTCTGGAACAACCCGGCATGCCGGATGCGGCTGGCTGGTGGCGCGAATACTGTCAGCTAATGGCGGATGTTCACCTGACGCTGTGGTTGCGCTACGGCATTGCACTGGAGTCCAACCAGCAGAATGCTGTGCTCAGCCTGACGCCCGGCGAGAAATTGACGCTGGTGATGAAAGACAACGATGCCGCACGCATTTTACCTGAACGGTTCAAAGTGGCCTGTACCCCACTGGCAGAACGACTTTCTGCTCTGCGCGATCCGCGCATCTGTGTAGCGGAGGAAGCCGAGCTGGCCCAGATGTTTATTACCATCACCGTTCAGCTTTGTCTGGCTGCGGTGCTGGAGAGCCTCGCAGCGGGTGGGCTTATTGAGCGTAAAGCCAGTTATCAGACGTTACGCGATGCGCTTGAGCAGAGTCTGGACCGCCTTGAAAACGAAGGTGTGGATACCGGCTTTGCGCGCCAGCAGCTGTTTGATTCTCCCACACAGCCGGTGAAATACCTGCTTCTGAGCGGCAGCCTGCTCAGCAAACAGGCTTCCGGTGCTGCAGACATCAACAAGTTCTACGGTCAAAGTGGCCCCAACTTCCTGCAAAGAGACGAAAGCTAATGCGCAGTACTTTGCCGGTTGTTCTGGTATGTCACTTCCTGGCGGCTTTCACCGTACTGGGTGTTCCGCTCTATCTGCCACGACTGCTGACCTCCTTCGGTCTCTCTGAGCGTAGTCTGTGGGCCGGGGTGCTGTTCAGCCTTCCGGCGGTGATGACGGCGGTCTCTTCCGCGTGGTGGGGCCGCTTCGCCGATCGCTTTGGTCGGCGGTTATCATTACAGCGGGCGCTCACTGGACTGACTCTGGCCTTTATCCTGGCGGGCATATCGCCTTCATTGCCCTGGTTGATTGCCGCACTGGCGCTGCAGGGCGTAGCGGGGGGAACGCTGGCAGCGGCCAATGGTTATCTTTCCCTGCATCTGCATGGCGAGGATCTTGCCAAAGCGCTCAACTGGACGCAGTCATCTGCAAGACTGGCGCTCCTGAGCGCACCGCCGCTCATGGGTGCAATACTGATGTTGCAGCCTGACATTGGACAGCACTTGTGGCTGGGGCTGGCTATTTTGCCGCTGTGCGGTTTATTCGTCAGCCTGCGATTACCCCCCGATCCCGTCACTGGATCTCCAACACCAGAGACAAAGCACAAGCAAGTGAAAACCTCTTTTCCCCATCTGTGGGTGATTCAGTTCCTGTTTAATTTCGCGATGGTGGTGACGTTCCCCTACTTCCTGCCCTATGCCGCACACTGGCTGCATTCGGAAGTCCTCGTTGGGGTGTTATACAGCTGGCCGCATCTGATCTACCTGCTGCTGTTGCCTCTCTGGCATCGGCTCACAGGGCGCAGTGTCTATTTTGTGCCCGGCATGTTGCTGATGGCACTGGCGGCATTGTGGCATATGCAACTTAACGCAACACCCGCGCTGCTGGTGGCCCGCACTTTATTTGGTTGCGGCATGCTGCTGGCATACAGCGGTGCCAATCAGATGCTGAGCGACAGCATTCGCCGGCACAGCGCGGGTAAGCAGTTTGGGCAGATTGATGCCGCGGGCAAATGGGCTGGCGTTGCGGCCGGCATTGCCGCTGGCTGGCTGGTTACGCATTTCTCATTACAGGCGCCATTCCTGGCGTCTGCGCTGGCAGCCTCCGGCGCCATCGTACTTTTTGTTTTCTCTCCCTTACGAGGATCAGGTTATGTCCGTATCACTCGCCGTTCGTAAAAATCCCTTACTGGCACCCAAAGCCAGTCTCGAAAGAGAGCAGGCAGAATTTGCAGGTCTGACAGCTCTGCTGAACTGCTATATCCGGGAATTTGCCCGTCCGGCTGGACGCGTTAAGCAAGTACAACAGGGCAATATTCCTCTGTCGCTCGCCAGCCGCATGGTCACCGGGAACGTCATTTTGCTGGAGATGGGTAGCGATGGAAGCACGCTATTTGCTATCCGTGCTTCACGCTGGAGTTTGCTGGAGCGCGGCGATTATATCGGCACGCCGTTCATTAAACAGTTTGGTCGTCCATGGCGGGCCGTCCGCTGCAGCGAAGCAATGGCACTGCTCGTCAGTGACATGGTGCATCAGACCGGACAGCTGCCGGACCAGGAATTACTCGACCAGATTGAAAACAGCGTCCAGGTAGCAGCCTCCTTCCTGGAGCGTCTGCCGCAACGTACCAGGGAACACAGCTACATTCAAAGTGAAGAGAGTCTGCTCTGGGGGCATCCGATGCATCCCAGCCCGAAAAGTCGTCAGGGTGTCGCGCCAGATGCGCTACTGGCCTGCTCACCTGAAGTGGCCGCGCGCTTTCCGCTGTTCTGGTTCCGCATTGATCCCTCACTGTTGCAGGTTCGTGGTGGTGCCCCAGTGACCAGGATGCTGGATCAGCTCAATGGAGAGAACAGCTATCCTTGTCATCCCTGGGAAGTCCACCACATTACCCAGTCAGCTCTTTATGCTCGGGCAGCAAAAGCAGGACTCATTACCCCTTTAGGACTTACAGGTGCAGAATTTGCGGCTACCTCTTCAGTACGCACGCTTTATCGAGCCGAGCTGCCCTACTACCTCAAATGCTCCATTCATGTACGGCTCACCAATTGTGTTCGAAAGAATGCCTGGTATGAACTGGAAAGCGCCGTGGCACTCAATACCCTGCTGGAAAGTCACTTTTCACGTCTTGAACGACAGGTGCCAGGCTTCCACATCATGCGCGAGCCCGCTGCCAGCAGCCTGGATTTCTCCTCCGTGGCCGAGGCAAGTGAAATGGACGAAGTGCGCCATCTACAGGAGTGCTTTGGCATTCTCTACCGCGAGAACCTGACTGACGAACAGCCGTGGCTAGCCGCATCACTCTTCGCACTGGATCATCAGGGCAACAGCCCATTGCAACCGTTGATCCACCAACTCAGCGCCGCACAAGGAATTTCAACACAGCAGGCCAGTTTGCTGTGGATCAATAGCTACCTGTCAGTACTGCTACCCGGCGTGCTGGACGCCTTTTTCACCGAAGGATTAGTGTTTGAGCCACACCTGCAAAATGTGCTGGTTTCCTTTGAAAATCATCTGCCAAATCAAATCTGGGTACGCGATCTTGAGGGCACTAAACTCACGACTGAACGTTGGTCGGCCAATGACCTGGCGATTATGTCCGAGCGTGCCCGGCAGTCCGTCTGGTATAGCCGTGAACAGGGCTGGCGTCGCGTGGCCTATTGCCTGCTTATCAATCATCTCTCTGAGGTGCTGTTCCGTCTCGCAGATGGCGATCAGATGCTGGAACAACAGCTTTGGGATGCACTGGCTGGGCAGTTGAGTCGCTGGCATCACCAGCCGGAGATCGCCGCTATTCTCGCAGGAGATGCAATTCCATCGAAAAACAACCTGAAAACCCGACTGCTAAAGAAAGCCGATAAGCACGCAGATTACACCCTGATGCAGCATCCAATGAGGAGTGCCCAGTGACCCCGAAAGTCAAAGAAACACTGCAACTGTTGCAGCAGCAACGCGCAGAGCCGTTATGTGCATATGTGTACGATCTCGATGCGCTGCGTCAGCACATCCGTCACATGCATGATGCATTGCCATCAGGTTGTGAACTCTTCTATGCGGCGAAAGCCAACCCTGAAGCGCCGATACTCCATACCCTTTACGACCATGTTGATGGCTTTGAAGCGGCATCCGGTGGCGAACTCACCTGGTTACGTGAGCAGGTGCCCGGCAAGCCGCTTATTTTCGGCGGACCTGGTAAATTACAGAGTGAGCTGCTACAGGCAGTGCAACTCGGCGTGGAAGTTTTGCATATCGAAAGTTTAACGGAATTGCTTCGTATACAGGCTATTGCGCTTGAACAGAATCAAACGATCTCCGTGTTGCTGCGGATGAATATTGCGCTGGAAGGGGTTACCGGTACGCGACTGATGATGGGGGGAAAACCAACGCCATTTGGCCTGGATGAACAGGAGTTACCCGCAGCCCTGCGCGAAATCGCCGCCTCTCCACAGATAAAGCTCAGGGGTTTTCATTTCCATCTTATGTCCCATCAGTTGGACGTAGATAATCATCTGACGTTAATTCGTATGTATCTGGACAAGGTTCAAGACTGGTGCGATCGCTGGTCGTTAAAAATTGACTTGATCAACGTCGGTGGTGGTATCGGGATTAACTATCTCGAGCCACAGCATCACTTTGACTGGGTCTCATTTTGTCAGCGTCTGCCAGACGTTACGCAATTCAGCCAGTCTCAGGGCTGGACGCTGCGATTTGAGTGCGGTCGCTATATTGCGGCAGCCTGCGGCTATTACGTAATGGAGGTACTGGACGTCAAAAAGAATCTTGGCGAGTGGTTTGCGATTGGTCGCGGCGGTACTCATCACTTCCGCACCCCTGCCGCGCAAAGCCACAACCATCCGTTTAGCGTGTTAAGGCGTGAACAAAACGCACCGTGGATAAACGATCAACAGGTCACGCTGGTCGGACAGCTTTGTACACCGAAAGATGTGTTGGCACGCCAACAGGTCATCTCTGCATTGGCACCAGGTGACTGGCTGGTCTTTGAACTCGCAGGTGCTTATGCATGGAACATCTCGCATCAGAACTTCCTGATGCATTCCCCGCCTGAATTTATCTGGCTGGAAGATTAATCAAAAGTTTCATAAAAAAAGATGATTTTACCTCTGGTGGCTTAACAATCTACCAGAGGGCAGCCTGTAAAATCCTGGTACAGACTTACGTTACAATTTTTGGAACTTGGTGCCATGGGGATTTCTGTACCAGCAATAATCCTGACAGTTACGGGATGGTCGCGAATTCGTGAATGTCTGCAGTGTGCCAGAAGCGGACGTTACTGATTCTGCAATCCATC
The DNA here is from genome assembly GCF_011752635.1 of Pantoea sp. Cy-640. Taxonomy (NCBI): domain Bacteria; kingdom Pseudomonadati; phylum Pseudomonadota; class Gammaproteobacteria; order Enterobacterales; family Erwiniaceae; genus Pantoea; species Pantoea sp. Cy-640. The sequence goes on from NZ_VWXB01000009.1 coordinate 225,657, forward strand.
AATTATGGGAAGCAGTCTAACGTCATCAAACCGGATTCGGGAACAAAGAACTCACGCCTTTAATGAACCAGGTGGTTCTGTTAATATGGGAAGACTTACAGGGAGACACCATATGCGAACACTGACTGAAAAAAAACGAACTGACATCCTTAACGCCGCCACGACTGTCTTTCTCGAACAGGGTTACGAACGCGCATCCATGGAGGCTGTGGCCAGAGTTGCAGAGTGCTCCAAAGCGACGCTCTATAACTATTTCTCCTCCAAGGAGAGCCTTCTTGACGCTGTCGTCAGGGCGTACGGCACCAATTTCCTGACGCGCGCGGCGGATGACATCTTCAGTCAGGATAGTCGTCATCTACCCTTGGCTGACAGGCTGCAGCGCTTTGGTGAGGGCATGCTGGGTGCAATGACATCGGACTGGAAGGGACTCCAGTTGTATCGCATGGTTATCGGCGAGGCCGGACATTCTGGCATCGGTGATATTTTTTACGAGTCGGGTGTCCGCGAAAGCATGAATGCTCTGGCAACACTGATGAAACAGCACATCGAAGCTGGTGACCTGGTTCCCGCCCACCCCGAACTGAGGGCGAAACAGTTTTCTGCGCTCGTGAAGGCCGAGGCTGATGAGCTTTTTCTGCGCTACAAAATGCCGGTTTATACACACGAAGATATCATCGCTATGGTGAAAAGCGCTGTAGAGGTATTTATATCGGGTGCAGCACCCCGCTGACCAGGCCAGCAGGGCGGACTATTCGCTCTTAAAGGTTGACTAATCTCTGAATATAATTAAACTGGTACGTACAGTTTAATTATAGGAGATAACGCTTATGCTTCACCGTTTCATTTTAGTGGCAGGTCTGGCCGTGGGTTCGCTTCTGCTTAGCGGCTGCGTTTCTTTATTCTGAGGAGTTAACATGCATTCTCTTTATAGCCTCATTACCGTGATGACCGTACTGATGCTTACCGGGTGTCTTTCCATCGGCAGCCATATCTGAAACTTACCAGCCCGCCAGAAGGCGGGCAATTTTATATACCCATCCATTTAAAGTCTTCGCTTATGGGATTCTAAAACACGTAACCCTGTGAGCCAAGCCAGGTGCTGCGGGGCTTTTACCAGAGGGTGATATCGCTGAGCACCAGCATCAGTAGTACAGAAAGCGCATTCACAATGAAGCATTCCGCCACCAGAAGTATTCGCACCCGTCCAGATGAGCCCCCCCACACCCTGACGGCATAGTATTCGGCCCGGCGCTGCCCGAACCGGTGCAGACGGTGCATTTCAATGAGGTTGCCGGCAGTTCTGAGCAGGGCGCATGTCACAGTCAGCAGCATGGCTCCATATGTGAACCACTGTCTGGGCGATACATTTTCCAGCGCCCCGGCTATCGGCCAGCCATTCATCAGCTGACCTGTGCGTCAAATGCGGTAAGGATGCCGGAGACAATAAAAATAAGCGCCAGAACGGCCCGGATGAACAGCATCCTCATGCTCCTGCACCCGCCGCATACCGTCGCAGAAAATCAGCTGTTCTGCGCCTCACTTCTTTACGGAGCAGCGGCTTATCCTGCTGAAGGCCAGCCATCAGGCTCCACAACTCTTCCGTCAGCTTCATGTATACATGAGCCATTTCGCCAGAGGGCCGGCAGCGCAACTCTCCGCGCAGCATTGCTGTATCAATAACGCTCCGCGCATAGTCCGCTGCCGGTGTAAAGGCGTCACTTCCTGGACCGGCAAGGCTGATCCCTGCTTCGCCATACTTTTGCAGCATCAGCATCATTCTTATCAGCCTGCGCCGCACCGGCAGACCGGAATAGCGGAGCGGCAGGCTCAGAGTAAAACAGACGCGCTCAGTACTCACTTCCCGTATGGGCTCTGCCATGCCCACCGTGAGTACCGGCGTGATGGCCAGCATGGAGCTGGGCAGGCACGTGGTGCCTGACGACGAAACTTCCGGTTTTAAATAAAGCATTCCGCACTCCTCATGTAAAAGTCAGCGACACTCACTGAAACATTTTGTTGACAGAGTCAGGATAAACCATATTAACTATACCGTACAGTTCATTATATCAAAAAGTAACCGGAGAATAATTTATGGTTCGCCTCACAAAACAGCTGTCCCGTACGCTTATCCTGACCGCCATCATTGCCGCCGCAGGATGTTCGTCCACGTCACCGGTAAAATATTCCGGCATTCAGGCCACATCCCGGATGACGCCTAACACGGCTGATGACAGCGACCGGATCCCTTTCCGCTATGCCACCCCGGTTGACTGGAGCAAATACCGCAGCATCACCATCGATCCTATTGAAATTTATGGTGGCAGCGACGCACAGTTTAATGACATGTCTCAGGAAGACCGGCGCAATCTGGCAGACTACATGCAGAAGAAGTTTGCCGACGTGCTGCGGGAGAAGTTTACTGTCAACACCAGCACCAGGAATGCCCCTTCTCTCCGGCTAAAGCTGACGCTGACCGGCGCGGATACCACGCCACAGGTTGTGGGGACCTTTACGAAATTCGACCTGGCTGGCGGCCCTTATAATATCGTTCAGTCTGTGCGAGGCGGGCGCGGACTGATGAGCGGTTACGTCAACTATGCAGTGGAAGTGAAAGATGCCGCAACCGGTGAACTCCTGCTGGCCTACGTGGCGGAACAGTACCCTAATGCGATGAACGTGGGTGCAACATTTGGCTCAATGAGTGCGGCAGAAACAGGGGTGGACAAAGGCGCAGAGCAACTGCTGGAAAAACTGCAGCAGAGCAGATAATAACCAGAACGTGACGGCATGTGGGCATAGGACTCTGTCAGTGTAGCCAGCGCTACACTGATATAGGAGAGGATTTCAGGCACTGTTCACAGAAGCTCTCCTCACATCAAAAAGGGCTGTGATGTGAATTTCCAATGTCCGCTTTTCGCTCATAGCAGCCATTCAAATCCGAACTAATCCTGTAGATTTTCCATTCCACATAAACCACAGTATGTCGCAGCGCGTGATGACCGCTCTGAAGGAGATCACCCCCCGCGTCGAGCAGTATTCAATTGACGAAATGTTCCTGGAGCTGACCGGCATCAATCGCTGTGAGAACTTTGAGCATTTTGGCCGGCGCCTCCGTGCGCATGTGCTGGCCACGACCGGCCTGACTATCGGCGTGGGCATGGGACCGACAAAGACCCTGGCAAAATCGGCGCAGTGGGCCAGCAAGGAGTGGCCGCAGTTCCGCGGTGTGCTGGCGCTGACGCCGGGCTACCCGAAGCGCACCGCAACGCTGCTGGAAAACCAGCCCGTTGAGGAGATATGGGGCGTTGGCCGGCGCATCGGCAAAAGACTCAACCTGATGGGCATCGAAAATGCCCTGCAGCTGGCGCGTGCGCACCCTGCCCTCATCCGGAAAAACTTCAGCGTGGTGCTCGAGCGCACCGTGCGTGAGCTCAACGGGGAATCGTGCATCCCCCTTGAGGAGTTTGCGCCGGCGAAACAGCAGATCGTCTGCAGCCGCTCCTTTGGCGAACGCATCACGACAAAAGTGGCCATGCAGGAAGCGCTGTGTCAGTACGCCACCCGTGCGGCGGAGAAGCTGAGGAAAGAGCGCCAGTTCTGCCGGCGCATCAGCGTTTTTATCCGGACCTCGCCGCACGCGCAGGGAGAAGTCTTCTACGGCAACAGCGCCGGCGAGAATCTCACCCTACCCACGCAGGATACGCGCGACGTGAT